>JBEWQA010000017.1:26617-33022 GCA_047689515.1 Candidatus Sulfurimonas kebritensis | reverse complement strand
ACTTAGGATCTGGTGCCGCAAGGTGTGGAGGTTCAAGTCCTCTCGTCCGCACCATCCCTTATTTACGAACTCCCAAGAGATTTTAGCTTTACTTTAAGAAACTAACAAAAACAACTTTTTACTACTTTTTTACTACAACTCTCAATTTTGCTCATGAATTTATATCGTAATATATCTCGTAAAAAAATAAATATTAAAATTAAATAATATTCTATATATTCCTAAATATAGGAATTATTGATGATTTTTTTCTCGTAATTTATCTCGTAAAATTTGCAATAAAATACTAAAAAGAGATATAATAACATCAAGGATGGATAAAATGTTAATATCTCCAATTATGCCTTATGATCTAAAAGGGCAAATAAAACCAGAATTGTTAGAACTTGCAGAGAAGGTTTGCATTGAAAGTGCCAAGATCGCAAGTGGATACAATCAACATGTTGTCAATGCTTTTCGAGATGTCTTGCGGATCACTAATAGTTATTATTCAAACAGGATTGAAGCCGAAAGTACACACCCTATAGATATTGAAAAAGCTATGCTCAAACAGTTCTCTGAAGATTCAAAACAAAAAGCACTTCAAGAACTTTCGGTTGCCCATATAAAAACACAAAAGTTTGTTGAGAATTATTCCTTAGAACATAGTGTAATTGATAGAAATTTTATAAAAGAAATTCATCGGGTATTTTACTCTGCTGAGGGGATGGAAAAGTTTACAAACCTTGAACAAGAGGGCGAGGTGACCCTGATGATCCCTGGTGAATTTCGGACAAGAGATGTGCAAGTGGGAAACCATATCGCACCCTCAAGCGATCTGATAGGTACAGTTTTTAATTACTATGAAAAAGAATATACCTCGGTATTTAACAGCTCTACAAAAGCTATAAAACTACTAGCAGCACTCAGTTCTCATCATCGTTTAGTCTATCTTCACCCTTTTTTAGATGGAAACGGGAGGGTGTCAAGATTGCATTTAGATGCAATGTTTTGGAGTATGAAACTTGAAGGATATGGGCTCTGGAATATTTCAAGAGGTCTTGCTAGGGATGTTAAAGAGTATCAACATTACTTGTCTTACGCAGATATGAAGCAACAAGGTGCAACTGATGGCAGAGGTGAATTATCACTCAGAGGGCTTGAAGGGTATCTGAAATATATGCTTGAAATAGCATTAGATCAAATCGAGTTCATGGATAACGGTTTGCGACTTGACCAGCTTAACGAAAAAATTAGAAAGTTTGTAAGATTTTCACAAGAGGGGATGTTTTACAAACAAGAGCCTTTACCAAAATACTCTGAACTGTTGTTCTCTCATTTATTGTTAAATGGTGAGCTTGAGAGAAAATATGTACCCTCAGTAATTGGTAAAAGTGTAAGTACTGCAACAAAACTTGTAAGTGCACTCACAAAAATGGGTTATATTGAAAGTGAACATAGTAAAGCACCGCTTCGTCTAAAAGTAAACTCATTTTTTGCTTCACAGATAATTCCCGAACTTATCCCTGAAAAAGTGGATTGAAGCTTCAAGTCCTCTCGTCCGCACCACTTACCTAAAATAGGTACTCTCAATAATTTAATACCAATCAAAAATATATAGTATAATTGTTAGAGACATTTATATGTTAGAATTTTAAAGAGCAATAAACAAAAATTTTAATAAAGTGATCTAATGGAAATACTTTCAGTAACAACTAAAAAACAAATTGTACTTTCTCGAGTTATATATGATTATATAATTAACGGTTTGGCTGATTCCCTCACTACTTTATCAGAACAAGAGATGCAGCTTTTTGTAATGAGAATCAATATGCAGGCAATTACTCATGCTATTGACCTTTCACAACAAGAGGAGATTATAGATTTTGATTTTAGTTTTGATCAGTTAGGGGTGTCTTTTAGTACAAAAGTTCCGCTATCACAAGTTAAATTTTCACCTGAATTTATTGATAATAATATAAATCTCTTACGTAATGAACTAGGTGAAGATTTTGAGCATATGGTGACATACCTAAAAAAGATGGAAGAGACAGTTTAACTGATTGTCTGATGTTATTGTAGATACTCTTTGAACACTCTTCTCAGTTTTTTGAACTTCTATCAGTTAGTTAACTCTTCGAGTGTAGAGACAATCTCATCCATCTTATTCGTTACTTTACTCACATCATCAGATATATTATTGACTTTTTGAGCATTACGGTTAAGGTGCTCTGAGGTTTCTGTGATCGATTGTATCAAGATATTAGTCGTTGCAGAAGACTCTGTTAAACTGGCTTGTGTACGTTCGGCCAGCTTCCTTACTTCATCGGCAACAACGGCAAAACCGCGTCCGTGATCACCTGCGCGAGCAGCTTCGATTGCTGCGTTAAGCGCAAGGAGATTCGTTTGGTCTGCTATATCCCCTATGGTTGTTAATATAGCTTTGGTTTCGTTTGCGTTTTCTACCAAAGTTTGCAGTTGTTGCACCATAGTGTTCTCATCCTCGGAGATCTCATGGATACGGGAGACTATATTGTTAATCATCTTTCTAAAGTCTACGATAGTTGTCGTGGTGATCTCCTCTATGGTATTGTTCAATGTCGAGGAAGCTTCTACGATCTGGTGCTTCGAGGCTTCATTTTGCTCCTGCATAGTGTTTAGAGCTTCTCCTAACGAGTTGATATTATGGAGCATCTCTGCCATTTTTGCTTCTACATTCACGACACTGCGAGCTTCAAAATTGCCTTCAGAGAACTCTTTTAGTGTAGAGATGGCATTATCTAAATTTTCTTCAGATATGTCCAACATCTTGTTTAAACTATTTCTCAGTACGTGTACATAGGGTGTGCTACTGTCACTAGTTATTCTGCAAGAGTAGTGACCTTTAGCAACTTTATCGGTTATAAGTACCATCTCTCCGGCAACTTTGGTGTCGTTTATAGCCATTGTTTCACAACTCTCTACCAGTTGATTAAAGCTTTTTTGCAGATCATGAGAGGGTTCTTCGTGTTGTTCAATACAGTTTCTTTTAAACTCCAACATTTCAATAAACTCTAGATGTTTTTGATGTATATCATCGCTTACTTGTTGGTGGATGGAAGAGTAGTAGGTATAAAATACACTCCCTGCAACTACAAGAGTTAGCAGAGTGTGTACAATTGTCATCTCAGTAATGTAAAAAGAGCTTATCAAAACAACGAAGAGTAGGGCTGTAAGTATATATCTTTTCTCCATAACCAATCTTACACCATATTCTTATATAGATGTTGTGCTTGATCAATCTCTGTGCTTGAAGGTTTTCTTCTGCAGGAGAGGTAGGTGAGTTGTTTTTTTATTGCATCATAGAGAGGATACACGGTCGCATATACCCAATAATAACCACCGCTTTTAGTTTTGTTTTTTACATAACCATGCCAGATTTTGTTTTGTCGGACAGTGTTCCAGAGATCTTTGAAGGCTGCTTTTGGCATATCCTCATGTCTTACAATATTGTGAGGTTGCCCTATCAGCTCATCAAGGCTGTATTCGGCAACTTTGCAGAAATCATCGTTAGCAAACAAGATGATCCCTTTCTCATCTGTTTGCGATACTAAAAAGTCGTCATTACTTAAAATATGCTCACCCATTATAATCCCCTTTATTAGTAATTATTATAATAGTAAACCATTGTAAGTGTAAAAATATTAAATAATGCTTAAACTTTATATTGTTTTAAGAAAAATTAAAGAGAGTTGGTTCTAGAGCTTTGATCCTATAACTTGTTCTATGGATAGGGGAGTAGCCGTGTTTTTTTATAAGTTCTATATGTTTTGCAGTAGCATATCCTTTGTGTTTTTCAAATTGATACAGGGGGTATTTTTTGCTATCGGCAATGATATTGCGGTCATGTGTTACTTTTGCAAGGATCGAAGCGGCACTTACTTGCGGAATCTTTCCGTCTGCTTTGATCATGGTCTGCAGGTTCTTTATCCCAAAAGTTGTATTGCCGTCAAAAAGGTACTCCGTTGCATCAAGATGATCGATGATCTCTTGCAGCGCTTCATGCATACATACGGAGATCCCTTTATTATCAACCTCTTGCGGAGATTTCACGACAATATGGTACTTTGATAATTGGCAAACTGCATCATAGAGCTTTTCGCGTTTTTTCTCATTGATCTTTTTTGAGTCATTCAGACCTTCGATCTGAATCTCTTGTTCATCAAAAAGAGCGCCGGCGATAACAAGGTCTCCGGCACAACAGCCGCGACCCGCTTCATCTATTCCACAGAGCATATGAGTTGTAAACCTTTTTTTGGAAGATAGAGTGAAAAAAGGGCACCATTTCCATGGTTTGAGGGGATGATCTTTCCGCAATGGTCATCGATGATCCTCTTCGCTACATTGAGACCGATCCCCATGCCACCTTCCTCTTTTGTACTTTCAAAAGGATCAAATATTGTAGCCAGTACTTTCTCATCGATTCCTCCGCCATTGTCCTGAAAATGGACAACTATATACTCCTGCTCATCCTCTATGGAGATCTCAAGGAGTCGATCGTTGAAATCTTCCACTTTTTTGAGTACATCCAAGGCGTTATTGATGATGATGACAAATACCTGCTCAATTCTTTGTTTTTGGATCTTGGCCATATACTGAAACTTATCTTTATCCATTCCGATAGTAAAGATCTCGTTTTGCAGATGTATCTCACTGATCTGTTTTGCTTTGTTATATGAGAGTGTTAAAGCGGTGATTAGGGACGCATATACATTATGGGGTTTCGCTGTTTCTCTGCTTTGTGCCGCAACTTCCCGCATAGAGTCTACAATACTTGCTATACGGTGGATACCCTCAAGCAGTGTCTGGCTGTCATCTAAAAGGTACTCTTTTTGTTGTACGGAGTCATCTATAGATTGTATATCTTGGATCATCAATTCGAGGTTGCCGCGAATGTAGGTAAGAGGGGTGTTGATCTCATGAGTGATCCCTGCAGCCATTTTCCCGATCGTAGAGAACTTCGCTTCACGTAAGTTCTCCTCCTCTTGCTGTTTGTGAAGTTCCAAGTTTTTATTGACCTCTTCTTGCACACGTTTTTTCAGATGTTTCTCTTGGTGATAAAGGTCTGTAATATCTTGACGAAGAGCGATAAACTCAACGATTTCATCATCTTCGTTGGCAATTGGAACAATTACGGAGTATTCGTAATAAGTGTCACCATTTTTCTTGCGATTTTTTATGCGCCCTTTCCATACCCGTTTATCTGTAATGGTCTCCCATATCTCTTTATAGGTAGATTGTGGTGTATCCGGGTGCTTGACTATGCTGTGCTTTCGGCCTAAAAGCTCCTCTTTAGTGTATCCGGACATTTTACAGAAGGTATCATTGGCATAAGTGATGGTCCCTTTGATATCTGTTTTTGTTACCGCGGCACTAACATCGATAGCACCTTTGTACTCTTTAAGAAGTTTCATATTGTTAGTAAGCTCTTTTTTCAGCAGGACTCTTTGTGCATATTTGTCAAGAAGTTTCTCTAACCTGTTTAAATTGATCGGTTTAAACAAATAGCCCTCGATCCCTATATCTACTGCATCTTCAGTGACCTCTTTTTCAAAACGTCTTGTTATGAGAAGAATAGGGACATCCGGAGTGATAGACTTGATCCTTTCAGACATCTCAAGACCATCCATAATAGGCATATTGAAATCTGTTAAGACAAGATCCGGTTTGTATTCGAGGTACTTCTCAAGCCCCTCTTCCCCGTTACTGGCAACATAGACAGCTGCAAAAGAGAGCTGCTCTAAAAAGTAGCGGATCAGTTCTCTCGGATTATCTTCATCCTCAACAAAAAGAATTGAAACCTCTGTAAATGCCATTGAACTACTTTTTTAAAACCTCTTCGATTTTATCTCCCAGTGCTTCTAGAGAAGGAAAAGGTTTCATAATATAGTCAGTAGCACCGTATCTGTGAGCATTGAGTACTTTATCAAGTGTAGAGTATGCCGTCATCATCAACACTTTTACATCGGGTGCTTTTTCCAACAGTTTTGGAAGTGCTTCGAGACCGCTCATCTGAGGCATCATAATATCAAGCAGTATAATATCTGTATCTTGCGAAAGAGCAGAGATAGCGTTGACCGGGTTTGAAAAAGTTCTTACCTTATAGTTTTTATTTCGTGAGAGAAATCTCTCTAACATAGTTAAGATCTCTGTTTCATCATCAATTATGACAATATTTGTTTTTTTATCAGCCATTGCATTCCCCTTTTTACTTGAATAGTTCACTTGCAGCTTTGTGCATCATCTCTTTCGCACGCTCCTCCACAAGCTGATCAAGGTATTTAAATACATCTTCACTTGCATGTTCTATTTTATGGATGCGCTCTTCGATAATCTCTTTGGAGCACAATACTTTATCTCCGCCGCACTCTTCAGCAAGGAGATTTG
>JBEWQA010000017.1:0-26517 GCA_047689515.1 Candidatus Sulfurimonas kebritensis | reverse complement strand
GCAAGGAGATTTGTTTGATCAGCGATATCCTGGATAAGTGTGATAACCGTCGAGATCTCACGGCTTCTTTCGTTTAAGGAGTTCATTCCGCTGAGATTATTCTCCATATGTTGTGTTAATGTATCCATAGCCGAAGAGGACTGGTTGATTAAAGAGAGTCCGTCTTTAGATTCATCGGCAATATTTACCGCTTCGGATTTCATCACTTTCAACTCATCGAGCATTTGTGAAAATGTTTTTTGGGTATCTGTTAAAGCGGTATTGATAGCTTTTTGATGGAGCGTTAAAATATTACTGTCGCGAGTATCACGCATATCTGTTTTCTTGACAACATACAGAGTTGCATCACGATTGCTCATTGTCTTGGATACAACTTTTCCCGTACAGTCGTTCAGCTCTACTATATCATTGTTTTTTTGCAACTCTTTTGCAAGCTGATCATGCTCTTTGATCATTGAAGATGCATTTTGGTTCTCAAAAACATACTGCCCTGTACTGTCTAATGCAACAACCATCTCATAAAGAGAAAAGTCTGCGATCTCCTTATAGAAACTGAGCTCACTCTCAAGTGCTTCTATTTTTTTCTGTAGTTCTTGAACCTTTGCTCTGTCTTCATTGTTATTTGAAAAAAACATAATTACACAATACCCTTTTTTAATTTTGTAATATTTTAGCATATTTTTATCGTCAGAGGTGTTTTAAAAAATAAATTGACAAAATAGAGGTACAAAAATACTTTTCTTTATTATAAAGTTGTCAAAATACAAGGAGAGCGATATGAAGATAGCAGTTTCAGCTTGTTTACTAGGTGAAAAAGTACGTTTTGACGGCGGGCATAAAAAAGATGATTTTATTGTAAAACAGTTGAGTAAGTATGCTGATTATGTACCGTTTTGTCCTGAAGATTTAGCTTTTGGTTCTCCGAGGGAATCGATAAGAATGGTGAAAAAAGATGAAGGGTTACTGCTTATATCAAACACAGCACATACTGATGTGACACAGATCGTTCACAACACTGCAAAGCAGGAGTTTGAGAAGATACAAGCTCATAAAGTGGATGCGATAATACTCAAATCAAAATCCCCGACTTGCGGGATGAAAAGTTCTAAAGTATATCTGGAAAATGGCTTTATAGAGGGGAAAACAGACGGTGTTTTTGCAAAGATCTGTATGGATAGATATAAACATTTTCCGATCGAAGAGGAGGGGAGGCTTAACGATCCCTGGTTGCGAGAAAATTTTATGATGCAGGTATTTGCATACAAAGCGTTTGAAGATTTTAAAGAGGACGCACAGATGAGAGGTCTTGTAAAGTTTCATCAGGATGCGAAGTTTCTGTTGCAGTCCAAAGATGAAAAGCTCTATCGGGAGCTTGGTCGAGTAGTGGCAAACCATGAAAAAAAAGATTTTCAGAAGGTGCTGCAAAACTATGAGTCTCTTTATAAGGAAGCGATTGCCCAAAAAAGTACAATTAAAAAGACAAGAAATGTTTTAGAACATATGACCGGATTTGTAAAAAATTTTTTAGACTCGGATGAGAAAAAATTACTGCATGAACAGATAGAGGATTATGCAGTGAAAATTATCCCTGTGATTGTCCCGATCTCAACCCTTAAACTCTATGCAAAAAAGTATAAAGTAGATTATCTGCTTGAGCAAAACTTTTTAGATCCTTACCCGAAAGAGCTTGCACTTAGAAGTGACATAAGAGGTGGAAAATGAAAAGGGTTTTGTGGTTTCGGCGTGATCTTCGTATAGAGGACAACAAGCTCCTCTCATATGACGCAGAGGTGTTGCCGATCTTTATATTTGACAAAAATATTTTAGATAAGCTGGAGCCTCAAGACAGACGTGTCAGCCTGATATACGATAGTGTAATGGATCTTAAAGGAAAGCTGAAAACTCTGGGGCTAGATCTGAAGATCTTTTACGATACACCTCAGAGTGTTTTCGAAAAACTTTTAAAAAGTTATGAGTTTGATGAGGTCGTAGCTTCGGGTGATTATGACACCTATGCAAAAGAGCGTGATCTAAAAATCTCCTTGAAACTCCATTTTCGTTACCTGAATGAAACGTATCTTTTTAAACCAAAAGAGATTCTTAAAAAAGACAACTCGCCCTATCTTCTCTTTACCCCTTTTTGTAAGGAGGCCTCTAAACGATTGCAGACTATCGATCTCAGTAGAGAAAAAGTCGGAGATATGCAATTGTTAAAAGCCGATTATGCATCTGTACCCAGTCTAGAAGAGATGGGATTTGTTAGACAGCAAGTTGCGTTAAGTGATCCTTATGCAGAGTTGGAGTGTTTTAAAACGAAACTCGCGGAGTATAAACAAAATAGGGATTATCTCGCAGTAGATGCAACTTCCAATTTGAGTACAGCTTTGCGTTTTGGTTTGATTGGTGTGAGAACAATTGTAAGGGAGCTCGTTGGACTTGAGGGGAGCGATGAGTTTATCCGTCAACTCATATTTCGCGAGTTTTACGCCTACCTGCTATTTCATTTTCCTTATCTTGAAAACAACAATTTCAAATACAATTTTAACGGTATCGCCGATGAGGAAAAATTTGCACGCTTCACTACGGCAAGAACGGGTGTTCCGATCGTAGATGCAGGGATAAGAGAGCTACTTACTAGTGGATATATGCATAACCGTGTGCGTATGGTGGTTGCTTCGTTTTTGACAAAAGATCTTTTGCTCCCTTGGCGGTGGGGCGAGAGCTTTTTTGCCAAGCATCTTTTGGACTATGATAAAGCCAGCAATGTTCTTTCTTGGCAGTGGAGTGCAGGAACCGGTGTCGATCCTCAACCTTACTTCCGTGTTTTTAACCCCTACCTGCAAAGTAAAAAGTTTGACAAAGAGGGGATATATATACAAAGATATCTTCCGGAGCTTTCAGAACTCCCTGCAAAATGCCTGCATGATGAAAGTTATTTGCTTCAAGCAGAGATCTCCAACTATCCAAAACCGATAGTAAACCACAAAATAGCTGCAAAACAGGCGATCGAGGTTTTTAAACATTAGTTGACAAAAAAAGAGTATCAACTTCTAAGGTAATAGTGTATGATATAGTTATAGATTTGGAGGTGTATTATGAAAGTAGCAATTACAGGTGCAAGCGGTTTCGTAGGAAGAGCATTGCAAAATACTTTTCCCGATAACGTGCATATCAACAGAAACGATACCAAAGAGGATATAGTCCAAAAACTTCAGGATGTTGAGCTTGTGATCAATCTTGCCGGTGCACCAATCATTAAAAGATGGAGCCCTGAGTATAAAAAGATCCTTATCAGCAGCAGGGTTCAAACGACCAAAAAACTTGTCGCAGCTATCAATGAAAGCGATGTGAACTATTTTATATCAACTTCTGCCATAGGTGCATACCCCGATAATGGTGTGTATGATGAGAACTTTGAAGGGTATGCAGAGGACTTTTTGGGGCAGCTGACACAAGAGTGGGAAGCTGCAGCACTTACTTGCAACAAACCTACAGCTATTGTGAGGTTTGGGATAGTCCTTGGGAAAGAGGGTGGCGCTTTAAAACAGATGTTGACACCTTTTAAACTGGGAATAGCAGGTATTGTCGGTGATGGAAAAACTGTAATGAGTTGGGTAGATATAGATGATCTGACAAATATCTACCAACATTTAGCCGAGAAACAACTCGAAGGTGTTTATAATGTAGTTGCTCCTAATCCTGTTTCCAATTACGAGTATACAAAAACTTTGGGGAGTGTACTGCACCGCCCGACACTTATCCCTTTGCCTGAATTTGTACTCAAAATTATCTACGGCGAGGCTGCAACGGTATTTACCGGTTCAAAAGAGATCCATCCAAAAGCACTTCTTGAGAGCGGATATGTTTTTAAATACCCGACTATAAAAGAGTCGCTGGAGCATCTGCTGGGATAAAGCGACAAAAAAACTATACAAAAAGATTGTCATAGATCATAAAATCAAAATAAAAAAGGGGATTTTATGAAAAAGGCAATCTTGCTTTTAAATATGGGCGGACCAAACAACCTTGATGAGGTTGAAGTTTTTTTAAACAATATGTTTAACGACAAAAGGATCATAGCCGCTCCAAAGCCTATACGTTACCTTATAGCAAAACTGATCACCTTTAAAAGAAAAGATGAGGCAAAAAGCAACTATGAAGCACTAGGCGGCAAGTCTCCGCTTGTTGGGTATACAGATCGCTTGATCAAAAAGCTTCGAAAAAGCATTCATGATGCTTCGATCCATATGGTTATGCGTTATACTCCGCCCTTTGCAAAAGATGTACTTGAGAACCTCCAAGGTATTGAAGAGCTCTATGTTATCCCTTTGTATCCACACTTCTCATCAACGACAACTCTCTCAAGCTATGATGACTTGGAAAAAGAGCTGAAGAGAAACGGGATAAAAGCAGATGTGAAAAAAGTAGATTTTTACTATAATGATGCTTATTATAATAAAGCTATAGTTGAGAGGATAGATGAGAGTTTAAAAGGGGAAGACCCCTCAGAGTTTGAGCTTGTATTCTCGGCACACGGACTTCCGAAAAAGATCATACAACAGGGCGACTTGTACCAGGAACATATAAAAAGAAATGTATATTATGCAAGAAAAGCGCTTATTGCCAACAATATACATTTTCACAAAACACATCTGGCATATCAGTCGAGACTTGGTCCCTTGGAGTGGATCAAGCCTTACCTTGACGAGAAACTAAAAACTTTGAAGAAAAAAAAGGTTATTATTTATCCAATCGCTTTTACGATCGATAATTCTGAAACGGAGTTTGAGCTTGATGTTGAGTATAAAGAGATCGCAGATGAGTTGGGCTTTGAAGATTACAGAGTTGCAAAAGCACCTAACGATCATCCCTATTTTGTGAAGTGTATCACCAATATTTATGAAAACTTAAAAGAGGCGTAATGTTTGACTTTGCTGTAGTGGGTTCCGGAATCGGGGGCAGTTCGATAGCTGCACTGCTGAGTAAAAAAGGATACAGGGTTGTAATGTTTGAAAAAGACAGCAACCTTGGAGGCTGCAGCGGGACATTTCATCACAAAGGTTTTTTATATAGCACGGGGGCTACGACACTTGCCGGCTACGAAGAGGGGCATGTGGTTAAAGAGATATTTGATCAGATAGGGATCACACCCGCTCTTACAGAAGAGGAAGTTGGGATGTGTGTGCTTCACAACGGAAAAATCACCAAAAGATACAGGGAATTGGACCGCTTTGTCAGTGAAGTGGATAAAAACTATCCACACAAAAAAAATGAGCAGTTTTGGAAGCTTGTTTTTGAGATAAACAGAGAGTTTCATAAGGTAAAAAACTACCGCTATTCAAATAAAAATCTTTTTGCAAAATATTTTTCCTTACTCTCGTTTCTCCCTTTAGGATGGAAATTTCGAAAATATCTCTTTAGAGATGCTTTGGATTTTATCAAGGAGTATTATAAAGAGCCTGAGAGTGACTATATAGAGTTTTTAGAAGCACAGGTGTTTATAGTAACCCAGGCAAAACTTAAAGAGATAAACTTTTTTACCGCAGCGGTAGCGCTGGCTTATACTTTCAACAAAAACTATCATGTAGTAGGGGGATTTCAAAAACTTTTTAAAGAGTTGAGTGAGGGGGTATCTGAGGTACATAAAAAGACGGAAGTGAAGTTGATCGAAAAAAGGGAGCAAGATTATCAGCTCCATACAGACAGGGGAGAGTTCTTGGCAAAGAGTGTGATACTTAACTCCACCGTTTATCAAAGTGATGTACTTTTTGATGATCAGAGTATAAAAAAAGAGTTGAGCAGGTACAAAACACTTGATAATTACCAAAGTACTTTTGTGTTTTATATGACACTCAAAACAGATAGAAAGTTTATGAAACACTACCAGCTGATAAAAGAGAAATGTTTTTCCAATAGTCTCTCAAATGCTCTGTTTGTCTCTTTTAGCGATGACTTTGAAAAAGGGCTTGTAAGTGTAACCGCTTCGCTTCATACAGACTATAGAATATGGTATGATAACTACAAACAAAAAAAGAAAACTCTGCAAAACGAGATCTTTGAAGAGCTGATGTCGGCTTTAGAGATCGACAAAGAGAGTGTACTGGATAGTTTCAGTGCAACGCCTATGACATATAAACGTTATATAAACAGAACACAAGTGGGGGGAAATGCAATCTTGATGAAAAACTATATAACAAAGCTTCCCTCAAACGATACTGCGATCAAAGGATTGTACCGGGTGGGTGATACCACTTTTGCCGCTCAGGGCTGGCCGGGAGTGATGATGGGTGTGAGAAATCTTGCAAGGCTTTTGGATGTATGAGCTCAACATTAAACCAAAAGATTGGCTCCTTATTCTTGTAACAGGGGTAGTGTTTGCGTCACTGTTGTCGATGCTTGTGTATCAGATCTTGGATCGGGGGTATATCTCGGGGCTTGTTTTTGGCGCGCTTATCGGCTTTCTCATCAGCTTCTACTCTTTGATCTTTATCACTTTTATGAATAAAAAAGTGCTTCCCTCTTTAGAACAGCGATACTGGAATGTTGTAGCTGCCTTATTTTCATTTTTGAGTGGATTTTTTGGATTTTTGAGCGCTGTAGTTTTATCGAAAATATTAAGTATAGAACTTTTGGATGTCATAGCGGAACAACTTTACAGTATCGCTTTTATTGTGGGGGTGTTAACCTATGTGATGGGTTTGGTCATCTACAGCTTTGTAAATATCAGAAATCAAAAAGAGCGCAGAGATTATGAGTATGTACAAAGCAGACTGCGATCCCTTGAAACACAACTCAATCCCCACTTTATATTTAACGCGCTCAATTCGATAGCGGAACTTATCCATCAAGATAAAAACAAAGCTGAGAATGCTATACTGAAAATGTCCACGTTTTTAAGAAGCAGTATGAATGAAAAAGCATTGATCCCATTGGCGGATGAGTTGAAAAATATCCAGGGGTACCTTGAACTCGAAAATATCCGTTTTTCGGAGCAGTTACATCTTGATATAGCTTCCAATATTCCAAAGTGGAGCATTCCGAAGTTCTCTTTGCAGCTGCTGGTGGAAAACGCTATTAAACACGGATACGATGCAAAACCTCTGCACATCAAGATAACTTTCGATCAGGATGAAAACTCTATTGTTGTTTCCAACGACGGCAAACCGATAACAAGCAGGGTCTTTGGTGTAGGACTTAACAATCTCAAACAACGCTTGGAGCTTCTCTGTAGAGGGGAGCTGATGATAGTCGATCCAAAAAAGAGTGAATTTAAAATTTTGTTAGGAAAATGTTATGAAAATACTGATAGTTGATGATGAGGAGCTGGCAAGAGAGCGTCTAAAACGGATGTTAACAACACTGGGCTACTCTGATCTGTATGAGGCAGAAAATGCTCAAGATGCATTAGAGGTGTTTCAACAGGAGCGTTTTGAACTTGTGTTTTTAGATATCAACATGCCGGGAAGCAACGGTTTGGAACTCGGTTATGAGCTTCGATACTTGAGTCCAAAGGTGGCGATCATCTACCAAAGTGCTTATGAGGAGCATGCCCTTAAAGCATACGATATAGGAGCAGTGGGGTATCTTGTCAAACCTTTTAGCACTGAGCAGGTGCAAAAAAATATAGAGCGTGTTACAGAGTCAAAACAGACAGACGAAGTGCTCTTTATGACAAAGACGGGTGAAAACTATCTTTTGCTCAAACCCGAAGAGATCTATTATGTAAAAGCGGATCTCTCAGAGGTGACGCTTCGTTCAAAGAGTGGATTCTCCTATCTTACGCAAAAAATTTCCGATATTGAGAAGAAACTGGCTCCGTACAATTTTTTTCGTATACACAGGTCGTATCTGATCAACGTCAATGAGATCAAAGATATCACGACGATTGAACAAAGTAAACTGCGTTTTTCATTTAAAAATTGTAATGACGAGATCGAATCAAGTAAAGATGGAGCAAAAGCTTTTCGTGAAGCTTTTAACTCTTAATCACCCAGCGCCCAAACATCAAAAGGGACTATATTGACTTTTGACAAGGGGTGGGCGACTGAACCCTCTTTCGTCATTGTGATCACCGTGATCTTGCGGATAGAATGGGTAAATATAAATGCCTCTATACTTTCTAGCTTTTTAAAGAGCCTTCTCTCATCGACAAAAGGTTTACAAAGTATGATCTCATCTTGTTGGGGAAGGTAAAAATCTATCTCATCGTAATAAAAAGCTTTTTTTGCTTTTTTGAGCAGTTCGAGGAAAACCATGTTTTCAAATAAGCGGCCAAAGTTTTTCTCTATGCTTAGGGCTGACTTTAAAGAGGTGTCACACAGATAAAGTTTTTTTGTTGCTCTGGCATGATTAAACTTTTCTAATTGGTGGATATATTTTTTCTCTACTAAACTTTCAAACGATTTGTAAAGTTTGTCTTTTGAGACTTTTCTTTTTGCTTTGAGCCTTTCATATATGGTAAAGGCTGAAAGTTTTTGGGAATTGAATTTTGCACAGAGTGTTAAGATGTCAAATTCCATATCATCTAAAGCGTTTTGAAATACTGCTTGGAGATAACTGTTTCTTTCATCGGCATATATCTTATGCATCACAGCGAGTCCGCCGAGTTGAAAAAAGTGATTAAGAGCAGAGGAGTCGTATTTGTGCTCGTAAGCCAAAAACTCTTCATAATCAAGTGGATAAAGATCAATGTGTTCTAGTTCGGGAATATCAAGTTTCAACTGATTAGTAATAATGAGCTGGGAAACATTTGGGAAACGGAACTCCTCTTTATAGTTGTCAAAAACTAAAATCTCTATATGATTGTCTTGGCAAAACTTATTGAGCAGATCGTTGAGTTTCTCTATATCTATTCTGATGTCATTACAGTCTATATAGAGGTAGCTATTTTTTTTGTGGGAGAGGAGATATGATTTTACAAGTTGTGTTTTTCCGCTTTTTGTAATTCCGCTAATTTGGTAAGATTTATCATCGAGTTGTATCTTTCTGTCATGAAATTTGTCTAGATGCAGATCGATTTTATAAAACTCTTCAAGTAAAATTTCCATTTTTTATCCCAATTTTTGATAGAGGAATTTTATCATTTCCTTATTAAAAGGAAATAAATTTCTTTATTTTTCACTTTTTAGCCCCAAAAACCTTGAACTTTAGAACTGATTTGAGTATAATTTCGCTCCCTTAAATGGTTAGCCGTTGAGCTAACGAGTTCTTTAGTAAGGAAAATTATGGAAAAAATTCGTTTGAAGTTGAAAGCTTACGATCATCGTGTTTTAGATAGATCTGTAGCGTCAATCGTTGAGGCTGTTAAGCGTACTGGTGCGGTTATCCGTGGTCCAATACCTTTACCAACAAAAGTTCGTAAATATACAGTTTTAAAGTCTGTTCACGTTAACAAAAAATCTCGTGAGCAATTTGAAATTCGTATGCACGCAAGAATGATCGACATCGTATCTGCTACGCCAGAGACTGTTGATTCATTAATGAAACTAGATCTTGCACCGGAAGTGGACGTTGAAGTTCGCTCTATGGACAAATAAGGAGTAACAAGTGGAATATATTGTTGAAAAAATCGGTATGAGCCGTACTATCACTGTTCCCGCAAAACCTGTTACTCTATTAAGAGTTCTAGATGCAAAAGTTTGCGAAGTGAATGAAGGTACAGCGTTAGTAGCTTATGCCAACGGTAAAAAAATGAATAAAGCAATTGAAGGTCAACAGAAAAAGTTCAACCTTTCATCTGAGTATAACCGTTTCGTTACTTTAGAAGTGGCTAACACTGAAGCTGGTGATTTAGATTTAGCACCACTATCAGAAGCAGCAGTTGTAAAAGCAACTTTCACTACTAAAGGTCGTGGTTTCCAAGGTGGAGTAAAGCGTTGGAACTTTAACGGTGGTCCTGCATCTCACGGTCACAGATTTGGTCGTAGAACAGGTTCTATCGGTAATGCTGAATGGCCAGGTCGTGTTATGAAGGGTAAGAAAATGCCTGGACAATACGGAAATACACAAAATAGTGTAAAAAATGAGATCGTTTCTTACGATGCTGAAAACAAAATCATCGCGGTTTTAGGTTCAGTTTCAGGAGCTAACGGTACTTTAGGTCGTGTAAAGGTGGTTAAATAATGAGCGCAGCAATCGTTTTAAATGAAAAAATGGAAAAAGCTTCTGAGATTGCATTACCTGAGTCTTTCTCTGGTATCAATCCTCATAACTTATACCTTTATGTAAAGTCTGCTCAAGCTGCAATGCGTGCGAACACTGCTTCAGTTAAAACTAGAAGCCAAGTAAGCGGTGGTGGTAAAAAACCATTTGCTCAAAAAGGTGGCGGTCGTGCTCGTCAAGGTTCGATCAGAGCTCCTCACTATGCTGGTGGTGGTATTGTATTTGGTCCACAAAACAATCGTAACTACGATCAAAAAGTGAATAAAAAGCAGAAAAAACTTGCTTTAAATTATGCTTTAAATGAGCATGCACAAAACGGTACTCTTTTCGTAGTAGACAGTATCTCTGTAGAGTCTGGAAAAACGAAAGATGCAAATGCAATGTTCAAGGCATTAAACCAAAGAGATACATTATTTGTAAAAGAACTTTTAGATGAGAAAACATTTTTAGCATTTGAAAATATTCAATCTACTTATGTAGTCGAATCTAATGAGTTAAACGCATACTTAGCTGCAAACTATCGCTCAATCGTGATAGAAAAAGCTGTATGGGAAAATCTTGTAAGTGAGGCTAAGTAATGGCAGATATTACAGATATTAAATCTATACTATATACAGAAAAGACTTTAGGACTTCAAGAGGACGGTGTGATCGTTGTTCAAACATCTCCTCGTATGACTAAAACAGGTCTTAAAGAGGTGTTTAGAGAGTACTTCGGGATCATCCCTTCAAAAATCAACTCTTTAAATCAAAGCGGAAAAGTGAAACGTTTCCGTGGTGTAGCTGGTAAACAAAACGACTTCAAAAAGTTTTATGTAACTTTACCAGAAGGTGCACAAATCGAAAGTTTGGCGGTGTAATATGGCAATGAAGACTTATAGACCGATAACTCCATCTCGTCGTTTTTATACAAACTTAGATAGTTTAGATATTACAGCTAAAGCTAGTGTTCGTTCATTATTAAAAAAGTTACCGACTCATTCTGGTCGTAACAACAATGGTCGTATCACTTCTCGCCACAAACAAGCTGGTGCGAAAAAGCTTTACCGTATCATCGACTTTAAAAGAAACAAGCTTAACATCGAAGGTACTGTAAGTACTATCGAATACGATCCGTACAGAAACTGTCGTATCGCTCTTGTGACTTACGCTGATGGTGAAAAAAGATATATCCTACAACCAAAAGGTTTAAAAGTAGGTGACAAAATTCAAGCGGCTGAATCTGGTTTAGATGTAAAAGCCGGAAACGCTATGAAATTGAAAAACATCCCGGTTGGTACATTAGTACACAACGTTGAGTTAAAAGTTGGAAAAGGTGGACAAATGGTTCGTTCAGCTGGAACTTCTGCTCAAATTATGGGTCGTGACGGTAAATATGTATCACTACGTATGCCTTCATCTGAAATGAGACTTGTTCTTGGTGAGTGTATGGCAACTGTTGGTGTAGTTGGTAACGAAGAGTATACAAACATTGTATTTGCAAAAGCTGGTCGTACTCGTCACATGGGTATCCGTCCTCAAACTCGTGGTTCTGCAATGAACCCTATTGATCACCCGCATGGTGGTGGTGAAGGTAAAACGAATTCAGGTCGTCACCCAGTTACTCCTTGGGGTAAACCAACGAAGGGTGCTAAAACTCGTCGTAAAAAAGCAAGTGATAAATTAATCATCACTCGTCGTAAACCAAATGCAAAAAGGGTAGGTTAATGGCTCGTTCAGTTAAAAAAGGTCCATTCGTAGATGACCATTTAATGAAAAAAGTTGAAGCGGCTAAAGCTGCTGGCAACAAAAAACCTATTAAGACTTGGTCAAGAAGATCTATGGTTCTTCCTGATTTTGTTGGTTTAACATTAAATGTGCATAATGGTCGCCAATTTGTTCCTGTATATGTTACAGAGAATCACATTGGTTATAAACTTGGTGAATTCGCACCAACTCGTACATTCAAGGGCCACAAAGGCTCTGTTCAGAAGAAGGGGTAATCATGGCTAGAGCATTATTAAAATTCATCCGTGTATCACCTACTAAATCTCGTCTAATTGCTAGAGAGATTCAGGGTATGAACGCTGAAGAAGCTATGGCGGCTTTAGAGTTTACTCCTAACAAAGCAGCGAAAATTATCTCTAAAGTTGTTGCATCTGCAGTAGCTAA
Organism: Candidatus Sulfurimonas kebritensis; assembly: GCA_047689515.1. Lineage (GTDB taxonomy): Bacteria > Campylobacterota > Campylobacteria > Campylobacterales > Sulfurimonadaceae > Sulfurimonas > Sulfurimonas kebritensis. Next base: position 14,206 of record JBEWQA010000017.1, on the reverse strand, counting down.
CAGCGGTAACGAAGCTGAAGATTGTGTTATCACATCTTGTCGTGTTGACAATGGTCCGGTACTTAAACGTTTCCGTCCACGTGCTCGTGGTATGGCTTCAGGTATTAGAAAACCAACAGCACATATCTTAGTAGAAGTAGAGGGTAAATAGTATGGGTCAAAAAGTTAATCCTATTGGTTTACGTCTTGGTATCAACCGTAACTGGGAGAGTCGTTGGTTTCCTAACTTCAAAACTGCTCCTGCAAGTTTAGGTGAAGATCACAAGATCAGAACATTTTTAAAGAAAGAACTTTACTATGCTGGTGTATCTAACATCATTATAGAAAGAACAGTTAAAAGATTACGTGTAACTATCATCGCTGCTCGTCCTGGTATCATTATCGGGAAAAAAGGTGCTGATATTGAGAAACTTAAAACAACTCTTCAGGGTCTTATCGGAAAAGCTGTTTCTGTAAACATCAAAGAAGAGAAAAAAGTTCAAACATCTGCACAACTTGTAGCTGAAAACGTTGCGACTCAATTAGAGCGTCGTGTTGCGTTTAGACGTGCTATGAAAAAAGTTATGCAAAATGCACAAAGAAGTGGTGCTAAAGGTATCAAAGTTGCTGTTGCCGGACGTCTTGGCGGTGCTGAGATGGCTCGTACAGAGTGGTACTTAGAGGGACGTGTTCCTTTACATACACTTCGTGCAAAAATCGACTATGGTTTCGCTGAAGCACATACGACATACGGTATCATCGGTATCAAAGTATGGATCTTCAAAGGTGAGGTACTAACTAAAGGTATCCCAGCGGAAGCTAAAGAAGAGAAAAAAGAGCGTCGCGGAAGAAAACCACGTCGTGAAAATAGTGAAAAGGCGGAATAGATCATGTTAATGCCAAAAAGAACAAAATATCGTAAAATGATGAAAGGTCGTAACCGTGGTTACGCTCGTTCAGGTTACAAATTAGCTTTTGGTGACATCGGTTTTAAAGCAGTAGAAGCTGGTCGTATCAACTCTCGTCAGATTGAAGCGGCTCGTATCTCTGCTACGCGTCACATTAAAAGAAATGGTAAGATTTGGATTCGTGTATTCCCTGACAAACCTTTAACAAAACGTCCTTTAGAAGTACGTATGGGTAAAGGTAAAGGTCCAGTTGATCAATGGGTTATGAACGTTAAACCGGGTCGTATAATCTTTGAAATGGGTGGTGTACCGGAAGATATCGCTCGTGAAGCTTTAGCTTTAGCAATGCACAAATTACCATTTAAAACAAAAATAGTTACTGCGGAGATGAGCAATGAAATATTCTGATTTAACAGGTAAAAGTGCAGCTGATCTTCAAGCTATGCTTAAAGAGAAGAAGACTGAGCTGTTTACTCTAAAAATTAAACAAAAAATGATGCAATTACAAAACACTAGCGAGCTTAAAGCTGCTAAAAAAGATATTGCAAGAATCAATACTGCATTAACTGCAGTAGAAAACTAGGGGACGAGCGATGACACATAAGCGTGAAATTCAAGGTAATGTTGTGAAAATTGCTGGCGACAAAACAGTAACTGTTTTAGTAGAGCGTCGTGTAATGCATCCTCGTTACCATAAAGTTATGAGACGTTTCAAAAAGTACTTAGTACATGATGAGCGTAATGAGGCAAAAGTTGGAGACGAGGTTGTTGCAATCGAATGTCGTCCACTTTCTAAGACTAAATCTTTTAGACTTAAATCGGTTGTAAAAGGAGCAGAGTAATGATCCAAGGTTTTACTCGTTTAAACGTAGCTGATAATACAGGTGCTAAAGAGATTATGTGTATTAAGGTTCTTGGCGGTTCTAAACGTCGTTATGCAACTGTAGGTGACGTTATCGTTGCTTCTGTAAAAAAAGCGATTCCAACTGCTAAAGTTAAAAAAGGTAAAGTTGTTAAAGCTGTAATCGTTAGAACTCACAAAGAGATTCAAAGAGAAAACGGTTCACTTATCCGTTTCGATGACAATGCAGCTGTTATACTTGATGACAAGAGAGAGCCTATCGGTACTCGTATCTTCGGACCAATCAGTCGTGAAGTTCGTTATGCTGGATTTATGAAAATCGTATCTCTTGCTCCGGAGGTTGTTTAATGGCAAAGTTTAATTTCAAAAAAGGTGATACTGTAGAGATCATCGCTGGTGATGACAAAGGAAAACAGGGAGCTGTTTTAGCTGTATTACCAAAAAGAAACAAAGTAATCGTAGAGGGTTGTAAAGTAGCTAAAAAGGCTATTAAACCAACTGAAGAGAACACTAAAGGTGGTCATATCAATAAAGAGATGCCTATAGATGTTTCAAATGTACGTAAAGTGGAGGCATAATTAGATGGCTCGTTTAAAAGAAAAATATTTAGCTTTAAAACCAGAGTTACAGTCTGCGTTAGATATCAAAAATGTTATGGATATTCCAGGATTGGAAAAAGTTGTTATCTCTGTAGGTGCAGGTTTTGCAATGAAAGATAACAAACTTATCCAAAACATTGAAGATACTATCACAACTATCGCTGGTCAAAAAGCTTCTACTGTAATCGCTAAGAAATCTGTTGCAGGTTTCAAAGTTCGTGAAGGTATGCCAGTTGGTGTTCGTGTAACACTTCGTGGTGAAAATATGTATAACTTCTTTGATCGCTTAGTATCTATCGCACTTCCACGTGTGAAAGATTTCCGTGGTGTTCCAAGAAACGGTTTTGACGGTCGCGGTAACTATAACTTCGGTCTTCAAGAGCAACTTATCTTCCCGGAAATCAGTTATGATTCTATCATGCAAATCCATGGTATGAACATCACTGTAGTTACAACTGCGAAAGATGACAAGGCAGCATTTACTCTATTAGAGAAAATGGGAATGCCTTTTACTAAAGGGAGCAACTAATGGCTAAGAAGTCTATGATCGCAAAAGCGAAACGTACTCCGAAATTTAAAGTACGTGCATATACAAGATGTCAGATTTGTGGTCGTCCACACTCTGTTATCCGTGATTTTGGTATCTGTCGTATCTGTTTCAGAAAAATGGCAAATGAGGGAATGATCCCAGGCGTTAGAAAGTCAAGCTGGTAGGCATCAGCCTATCCTTGATACTGCTAAATGCAAGCAAAGGAAAAATAAAATGGCAATTAATGATTTAGTATCTGATGCGTTAACACGTATCCGTAATGCTGGTATGAGAAGATTAGCTACAACTACTTTAGTACACTCTAAAAGTGTTGAAGCTGTAGCTAACATCTTAGTAGAAAAAGGTTATCTTGAATCTGCTAATGTAATTGAAGATGGTGCTAAAAAGAGCATCAAAGTTGCATTAAAGTATGATGATAACGAGAAAAGTGTAATCAATGAATTAAAACGTGTATCTAAACCAGGTCGTCGTATCTACAAAGGTAAAGATGATATTAAACGTTTTAAAAACGGTTACGGAACTATTATAGTAAGTACATCACGTGGCGTACTACCAAATGACAAAGCTTTCGAGTTTGGTATTGGTGGTGAAGTTATGTGTACAGTTTGGTAGGAGGAGAATAGCATGTCAAGAATTGGTAAAGCACCTGTAGAATTTGCAAACGATATTAAAGTTGCTGCAAATGGAAATGTTATCACTTTTACTAAAGGTAATAAGAGTGTTGATCTCGACACAAAAGGGAATGTAACTTTTGAAATTGAAGGCAATGTTTTAACTTTCAAAAATTTATCTGACTCTGCTGCTGATAGAGCTTTCTGGGGAACTTACAGAGCTTTAGCACAAAACATCGTAACTGGTTTAACTACAGGTTATGAGAAAAAACTTGAGATCAACGGTGTTGGTTACAGAGCTGCTGTTAAAGGTAAAACTCTTAACTTACAACTTGGTTTCTCTCACGATATCGATTATCCGTTAGCTGAAGGTCTTGAAGCTTCTGTTGAGAAAAACGTAATTACTTTAAAGTCTCACGACAAACAACTTCTTGGTCAAGCTGCTGCTGAGATTAGAAGTTTCCGTCCACCAGAGCCGTACAAAGGTAAAGGTGTTAAATATATGGAAGAGCATATCGTGCGTAAAGCCGGTAAAACTGCTAAGAAATAAGGGAGGAAGATAGATGAACGCTAAAATATTAAAAAGCAAACTTGCGAACCGTTTAAAACGTAAGCGTCGTATCCGTGCAAAAATATCTGGTAGTGCTACACTTCCTCGTGTTTCTGTATTTAGATCAAACCGTTACTTAAGTGTACAAGCGATTGATGATGCAACTGGGACAACTCTTTGCGGATTAAACTCAAAAGCAATCTCTGCTAAAGCAAACAAAGAGGGTGCTGCTGCAACTGCTGAAGCTTTTGCTGCAAAACTCAAAGAGGCTGGTCTTACAGAAATTGTATTTGATCGTAACGGTTACCAATACCACGGCGTAATTGCTGCATTTGGTGAAGCACTTCGTGCTAACGAAATTAAGTTTTAGGGGCTATGATGGAAATCAATAGAGATGATTTTGAAGAATCAATTGTAAATATTGGCCGTGTTACTAAGGTTGTTAAAGGTGGTAGACGTTTTCGTTTTACTGCTTTAGTTGTTGTTGGTGATAAAAATGGTACTGTAGGTTTTGGTGCGGGAAAAGCAAAAGAGGTTCCTGATGCTATCCGTAAAGCTGTTGATAACGCTTTTAAAAACTTAACTACTGTAAGTATCAAAGGGACTACTATCGCTCACGATATCGAACATAAGTATAACGCTTCTCGCGTACTACTTAAACCAGCATCAGAAGGTACTGGTGTTATCGCTGGTGGGGCAACTCGTCCAGTATTAGAGCTTGCAGGGATCCAAGATATCCTTACAAAATCTATCGGTTCTAACAATCCAAACACACTAGTTCGTGCTACTGTTGAAGCACTTAGTAGATTAAAAGGATAAGAAGATGAGTATAGAAAACTTAACACCTGCTGCAGGATCAACTCATTCTCGCAAGAGAGTGGGACGCGGTCAAGGTTCAGGTATGGGTAAGACTTCGACTCGTGGTCAAAAAGGTCAAAAGTCTCGTACCGGATATAAAAGAAAAAGAAACTTTGAGGGTGGTCAACAACCACTTGCAAAACGTTTACCAAAAATCGGTTTTACTTCTAAAATAGAAAAACCATACGTTGTAAACGTAGAAAAAATCAAAGCAGTAGCTGAGTTAGATGAGATCACTGTAGAGTCTATCCGCGGTGTTCACAAGATGTCTAACTCTGTGAAAAAAGTTAAACTAGTAGGTGCTTCAGCAAAAGATTTAGCATCGAAAATTAAAGACGAAAACGTTACAACTACAGGTAACTAGTCGTGAATAAAAGTCTAGTAAATAAGATACTTATTACTATTGGGTTTTTATTTATCTACCGCCTGCTGGCATATGTGCCGGTACCGGGCGTAGATACTGCTGTTATCGCTTCATTCTTTGACTCTCACCAATCAGACGCATTAGGCTTATTTAACATGTTCAGCGGTAACGCTGTTGAGAGATTATCTATTATCTCACTTGGGATTATGCCTTACATCACCGCTTCAATTATCATGGAACTTCTCGCTGCTACTTTCCCTACTTTAGGGCAGATGAAAAAAGAGCGTGACGGTATGGTGAAGTATATGCAGATTATCCGTTATGCAACTATAGTTATTACAATTATTCAAGCTATCGGTGTGAGTGTCGGACTTCAAAGTTTAACTGGCCCAAGCGGTAACAGTGCGATCTTAGCTGATCATACTACGTTTGTAGTTCTTTCTGCTATCTCTATGTTGGCAGGGACTATGTTACTTATGTGGATCGGTGAGCAGATCACTCAAAGTGGTATTGGTAACGGTATATCTTTAATCATCTTCGCAGGAATCGTTTCGGCGATCCCAAGTGCTATAGGTCAAACTGTGACTATGGTAAATACCGGTGCAATGAGTTTCTTAACGGTACTTGGTATCTTAGCTCTGATTTTAATTACTGTTGGAGTGATTATCTACGTTGAACTTGGTGAGCGTCGTGTCCCTGTTACATATGCAAAAAAGACAATGATGCAAAACCAAAACAAACGTGTTATGAACTATATCCCTATTAAGGTAAACTTATCGGGTGTTATCCCTGTTATCTTTGCTTCGGCAATTTTGATGTTCCCTATGACGGTACTCTCAAGCAGTACTAATCCTACGGTTCAAGCGATAGCAGACTTTTTAAACCCTAACAGTTACTTTTTTAACTTTTTAACTTTTGTATTTGTTATCTTCTTTGCATTCTTTTATGCATCGATCACGTTTAATGCAAAAGATATTTCAGATAACCTCAAACGCCAAGGTGGTTTTATCCCTGGTATCCGTACAGGTGCAGCTACGAAAGAGTTTTTAAATGAGACTGCTAGTAGACTAACTATTACAGGTGCTTTATATCTTGGTTTAGTGGCTACACTTCCGTTTATGATCATTAAAGGGATGGGTGTACCGTTTTTCTTCGGTGGTACTGCTGTTTTAATCGTTGTTCAAGTTGCACTTGACACAATGAGAAAAATAGAAGCTCAGATCTACTCGAGCAAGTACGAAACTTTAAGCGCAACTGGTCTATAAAAATGGCTATTGCACTAAGAAAACCACAAGAGATCGAAAAGCTGAGAGCTGCCAACAAAATTGTTGGCGGTACTCTTGAACTCCTCCGAAAAAACACAAAAGTAGGTATGAGTCTGAAAGAACTCGATGCTATGGGTGAAGACTATATACGCAGTCATGGCGCTACTCCATCTTTTAAAGGTTTATACGGCTTTCCTAACTCCGTATGCTGTTCACTCAATGAAGTAATTATCCACGGAATTCCAACTGATTATAAGCTCCAAGAGGGTGATGTGATTGGCTATGATGTGGGAACTAATCTTGACGGTTGGTTCGGTGATGCTGCAATAAGTGTGGGTGTTGGAGAGATTACAAAAGAGGATGAGCAACTAATCGCTTGTGCAAAAGATACACTCTATCATGCTATTGATAATATCAGAGACGGGATGCGTTTTAAAGAGCTCTCTTATTTGATGGAACAATTTATCTTAGAGAGAGGTTTTGTACCGTTAAAGCAGTTTTGTGGACATGGAATAGGGAAAAAGCCTCATGAGGAACCAGAAATTCCGAACTATCTAGAGGGAAAAAACCCAAAAGCGGGTCCAAAGATAAAAAATGGAATGGTTTTTTGTTTAGAACCTATGATATGTCAAAAAGACTCTAAACCTATCATTTTAGATAACGGTTGGGATGTTGTTAGTGCCGACGGTTTACGCGGTTCACACTATGAGCATACTGTCGCAGTTGTTGGCGGTAAAGCTGAAATATTATCTCTTGCATAGAGAAGAATAACAGAGTAAATTCTTTTCCGGCTAAACATTTCTTTAAATGTTTTCTCGTCAAAGGAATTTACACTACAAAAGGACTAAAAATGGCTAAAGCAGATGTTATTGAGGTTGATGGCAAGATTGTTGAAGCATTGCCTAACGCAACTTTTCGTGTTGAACTAGAAAACGGACATATTATTTTATGTCACATCGCAGGGAAGATGCGTATGCACTACATCAAAATTCTTCCGGGTGATAAAGTAAAACTTGAACTTACACCTTATTCACTTGATAAAGGGCGTATCACTTACAGATACAAATAAAAAGTAGCTTTTTATGCTACTTTTTAAAACTTTCCAGAGTTTCTAAACTCCGCTATCTCCGTTTCTACCATCTCATTAATCATTATTTTAAACAGATCACTGATCATATTTGGATTGATATTTAGATCTATTGCTTTTTTACGTACACGTTGCATAATGTCATCAATGCGATCTTCAGCCTTTACTTCCTCTATTGTATTTTTAAAAGTTGCAGCTTGACGGATTAGGTGACTTCTTTGGGAGATCAGCTCTACAAGTTGTTGATCGATAATATCAATCTCATTTCTTACTTCTTGAAGTGAATTACACTTTTTCATATACTTTTTCCCCTGTTTATTTGATATCTGTTAACACTATTGTAACAATTTAGAGTTATAATTTACTTACGATTCTCCTTGTATACCCTTCTAAGCCTGATTCACTTAGAAGGTATATAGATTCCCGTATCTTTTACCACGATTTTATTATCATCTTGTAGTTTTGTAAGTGAGCGTTTAAACTCTTTTTTACTCATAGAAAACACATTTTTGATCTGTTCGGCATCACTTTTATAGTTGTACGGCATTATACCGCCGTTTTGTTTTAAAAGTTCATACACTTTATCAGCTCCGGCAGGATTCTTTTTACTTCCCGGTGCTCTAAGGCTCAGATCAATATTCCCATCGGAGCGAATAGTCTTGATATAGGCAGTTTTGCTCTCACCCAGTGTAATGTTTTCAAAGATCTCATTATGGTAAATTAAACCCTCATATTCGTCCTCAACTATACATTTATAACCCAGAGGTGTCTTTTGTATAGGAATAATTGCAACCTGTTGTTTGGGGTAGAGACCTTTGGGCTTTTTATTGAAAAAGTCACCCAGTTTTTCAGAGGCGACAAGTCTGTGAGTTTTTTCATCATACACTACTCTGACAAAGCGTTTCTCGCCAACAGCAAACGGAGTCTTTTGTAGCTTTGTCGGGCAGAGAAGATCTTTAGGCAGTCCCCAGTCCAAAAATGCTCCGAATTTTGCTCGATCTACAACTTCTAAAAGTGCGAATTGGTCTAACATAGCCTTAGGTTTGAGTGTAGTAGCTATGAGTCTATCCTCAGAATCTGTATATAAAAATACTTCGATTAAAGAATCCTCAAGCATATCTTCTGTGACGTATGCTTGAGGAAGTAGCACATCTTTGCCATCTTCTGCCATTAAAAATATACCGTGGGGTGTGAGTCTGTCGACCCGAAGAGTGTTGAGTTTTCCAAGTTCTAAATGTTGGTTTATCTGCATAGGGTATTTCCGTCTTTTTGATTTTAGGAATTATACCCCTTTTTTGCTTTAAACAAGTGATAAAAGTACAACAAGTAAAACAGGGGGTGTAACGATAAGTCCAAATCTTGCATAGGACCAGAAGCTTATTTGTACCCCTTTTTTCTCTAAAGAGTGAAGCCATAGCAGAGTTGCCAGTGAGCCAAACGGTGTCATCTTCGGTCCCAAGTTACAACCTATAATGTTTGCATAGATCATGGCATCATTTTTGATCCCCTCCAGCGCTATATCCATCACCATAATTGTCGGCATATTGTTCATAACTGCCGAGAGAATTGCAGAGATAAAGCCGGTCCCTACAACGGCAACCATTTGAGATTGAGTGTTTAGATAATGAAGAAGTTGGGCGATTTCTATTGTCAGTCCTTGATTTTTCAGTCCGTACACAACGACATAAAGTCCAAGTGAGAACCATACAACCTGCCAGGGAGCTTCTTTAATGATATGTGTAGGCTCTACTGTTTTCATAATTGTTGCAATGAGTAAAAATATTATCCCTCCGCCAAGAGCAAAAACCGATACCGGAATATTGTAGTTGTCCCCTATAAAGTATCCGCTAAGAAGCAAGGCTAGAAAAAACCAGCTAAAACGAAAGAGGGTTTTGCTTTTTAGCACATCGTTTGGATCTTTTAACAGATCGATATCGACCTGTTTAGGTATATCTTTTCTAAGCAATATATAAAGTACAACCATTGAAGCCAGGACGCTTACAAAATATGGAAGAGCCATATTGAGCATGAACTCTCTAAAACCTATGTCAAAATAGTTTGCCGTTACGATATTTGTAAGGTTTGAAAAAACAAAAGGTAAAGATGCACTGTCACTGATAAAGCCGCCTGCTAATAAAAAAGCTAAAATTGTTTTTGTATTGAGTTGCAGTATCCGCATCTTTGCAAGGAGGATTGGTGTAAGGATCAATGCAGCTCCGTCATTTGCAAAAAGTGCTGAAACGATCGCCCCTAAAATGATCGAGTAAAAAAAGATTTTTGTTCCGCTGCCGCCGGAGAGTTTGGCCATCTTGAGCGCTGCCCATTCAAAGAAGCCTATCTCGTCAAGTACCATAGAGAGGATAATGATCCCGATAAATGCCAAGGTGGCATCCCAGATAATATCAAAAACTATTTTAACATCATCAAAGCTGACAACTCCGACGAGTAAAGCGATGATAGCACCGATAACAGCAGTAGTGCCTATCTGTAAACCTTTTGGCTGCCAGATAACAAAAACCAGAGTGGTTAAAAATATGATCGAAGCGAGTAACATATATACCCTTTGAGAAAATTTGAGAAAGTATAGCGGATTTATTTTTATATATCAAGATATATTGATGTATAAAAGGAATATATATTGCTAAAGCGTTTATATGTTACTATTAAAAAATTCAAACGAGAGGACCTATTATTACAAGGTCAATGTATATCAAACACTCTTTGGAGATTATCTGATTCAAAGAGAGTATGGCGGGTTAAATAATCTAAATCCTACTAATACGATAAAAAGCTATGCTTCTTCCAAAAAAGAAGCACTCTGCAGAGTCTTAGATATAGTAGTAGATAAAAAAGAGTTGGGGTATTTAAAAAAATGAAGAGCATTTTATATACATCGTTAATTACTTGTATGGTGATGACCGGGTGTGCAAAGAACCAGGGTCCGGAATATGACGGAAAAAGTTATAATCAGATCAAAAACTATGAACTGGGGACTGTCCAAAGTGTGCGCGCAGTAGTTATAAGTGATGATGGAAGCGGAACGTTCATCGGTGCACTTGTCGGTGCTGTTTTGGGTACGACTGTGGGAGGCGGTAGAGGTACTACACTTACTACACTTGCCGGCGGTCTAGGCGGTGCATACGTAGGGAGCGAAGTAGGAAGAGCGAATGCATCCGAATTGATCATTAAGTTAGATGATGGTCAAGATATTGTAACAGTAGTTAAAGGGAAAGGGTACAAAGTTGGTGACAGGGTGCAAGTTATCAAAGCTCGCGGAAAAGTGGAGCAGGTCTATATACTAGACTAGATCAGGTACTCCTGTCCAACTTTTTTGCAATAAGCTCCTAACATTGCGTGTTCAAAGTCATTGTTTGTTGCATATTGATATCCAAAGGTGTCCGCCCAAAGTTCGTGCGGTTCCATACAGAGATAGAAAAATACTTTATCTTCCCCTTTTTGCCAAGATCCGAAACTTTCATAGGCATGTTTGAACATCTCCACTTTTGTCTTATAAGGGTATGATGTTTTACCGCTTGCATCCTCATGCGGTATCTGGGTGATCTTTGTTCTAAAATCGCGTGAACGGAGTTGTTTGATCACCGGTTTTATAAAGGTGAGTGTTCCAAAACTAACTAGTGCCACTTCATCGGGTGTGAATAGCTTTTGGAGTTGTTTGTAGACAGCTCCGTAGTCATCAAGGTAACCTTCATACTCTACAATCGGGTGGAAGTGAAAACCGACTTTTACCCCTTTGTCAGCTACTTTTCTAGCAGCATTGATCCTTTTTTCAAGTGAAGCTGTCAGATGCTCTTCGTTGTCTATAATGGTTTGGGTATTTAAACTCCATGTACATAAGATATTTTTAGGCACATTGTTTTCCAAAAAGTAGGAGATATTGTCTGACTTTGTTTTAAACTCCAAAATCACATTTGGATTATTACGGGCAAATTCAAAAAGGGAATCAAGTAAGCCTTCGCGGTTTCCCCACATCAAAGAGTCTGAACTTTGTCCTGTCCCTATATGGTATGTTTTGTTTGGATCGAGGTTCAGATTTTTAAGTTTCTCATGAAAATTACTGTCGAAAGTAACGTTATTTTGGTTATAAAAACTCTGGATCGAACAGTAGGAGCAATCAAAACCGCAAGATTCAACCGCATCGAGAGTGAGTAGGTTGCAGCAGCGTGTTTTTTCACTCGCTACGGGACAAAGCCCGAGACCAAAACCCTCTTTCGGTTTTGCTGTAAAAGTGAACCTCTGTTCTTGCGGGATATTTTTGAGTTCAAAATCTTTATAAGAGTTTGGTTTGTTGCGTAGGTGTTCGTAAGCTGTTCGCAGTCTTGAAAAGACTACTTTTTTTTGTTGATGTTCGGGGAATATACCACGGATACTCCCCTCATCCCAGAGTTCAAGATCGCGTGAAATATCTATGATCTGTTTTAGCTCCTGATGGGAAAACTTGAGTTCATACGCTTGGTTTCGAATGAAGTCTTGATCCTCTTCAGAGAGCTTATAAAAAAATGTATTTTCTATCGCTTTACTAAATTTTTCTTCGTAACTATTCATAAAGCGAATTTTATCCTAAAAAACTTAGTTTATAGGGATCATTTTTACTTTCGGTTTTTTTACCGCTTTTTTAGGGATCGTGATGTGTAATATCCCATTTTTGTAAGTAGTTTTGAGTTTTTGTGAGTCTATATTTTCAGGCAACTGAATAACTTTTTGAAAACTTCCAAAGAAGATCTCTTTGCGGATATATTTTCCCTCTTTGTCCTTTTCTTCAATCTTTTGTTTTTTTGAGCCCTCAAGTTTTAGGATATTGTGATCATCAATCGAAAGGTTGATATCTTTTTTATCGACACCTGCAAGGTCAAAGTCTATAATGATCTCATCGTTTTTATTTTGTATATTTGTTCTCGGGTAATTATAGTTTGAGATCGCAGCGGCATTCATATGGGAATCGACAAGCGAATTCATATATTCGCGCATTTTTGTGATCTCATCCTTGTACGGATCGTTGACAAAGAGCGTTCCTGCACTGAGTGTTGCAGAAAATAGTGCACCTAAAATAAATAATAACGGTAATCTTTTCATAATAAACTCCTTGATAAAGTAGTGTTTGTCCGAGTCAATTGTAAAACTTATTTTTTAATGGTGAGTAAATTGGATGTTTTGTCGAGAAGTTTTTGAAAGTTTTTGATTGTAATATTTTTGCGGCTGGTTTCAATGATATTGTCGGCTTTAAGTTGTTTAAGTGCTCTCTCTATTACATGGCGTACAGTCCCGAGAAGTTTTGCGATCTCGGAGTTGGAGAGGTTACGGAGCAGTTGATATTTGAAATGCTTCTCCGGATTGAGGTTGTCTACCAGAAGGTTGATAAGTCGATCCTGTGTAGTGTAGAGTGCGATGTCTGTACTCAGCTCTTCCGTGTGTCTCATCTGTGCAGCGAGGTAAGGGAAAAACTTTTTGCTGAAAGTGGGATCGTTTTCAAGCCAGTAACGTACACGCTCTGAGGGCAGTTCCAAGACTTTACAATCCTCCAGCACCTCATACATTACATCGTGTACTTTATTGTCAAGCAAAGAGATCGCATCAAACATATCTCCCCGTTTATAGATAAAGATAGTTTGCTCTTTATTGTTTTCAAAGTTGATCTGGTAAGTTTTTATACGCCCGTCGACTACTATGTAAAATTTTTTCAAAAGGTCGTCGGCATGAAAAGCAGAGCTCCCTTTTTTAAACTCTAAGGATCTGGCATATTTATAAAATTCATCCTCAAAGCGTTTATTGAAGTTTCCGAGCAGTTCTATCTCATTTGATCTTTTTTGCATCCTGCTATTTTAACAAAAGATTGTCTAATCATAATAAATTATTAACAAAATATTTATATTTTAGATAAACTATAGATAAAGAAACTGGAGGTTTTTTTTATGTTTACTCCAAGTAGAATATTTATAAATATACTGGTATTGATTACAGGCTCCCTATACTGGCTTATGAGCGGCCATATGATCCCTGCGCTGTTAGGGTATCTTTTTGTCCTTTTTTATATGCTTGATGAGCGCCTTTATCTCCTTTCTGATCTATTGGCGATCGTTACACTTTTGATGGTCCCCGGATATTTGTATTATGATTATTACTATCTTGATGTGAGTTATGAACATGACCATTTCGGAATGGGTGTTATATATATGTTTGTGATCTACTTCAAAGCTCGACAAATTTTTGAGAATGATGATGAGAGTATATGATATGACAATATGCAATAAAAAAAGAGGTTAGGACTTAAAAAGTATACAATTATTTCATCAAACTATGGAGTGATAAGATGGTCTTAGGAAAGTGTCCTTATTGTGATGATGGTGAGATTGAGGTACGTGACAAAGAGGTAAACGGAAAAAAAGTAAAGATCTATGCTTGCACAAATGCACACTGGAGCAGTGAAGACGGGGAGTTTTTTGAGCTTCGAGAGGATGCCAGCTGCGGTTTTAGGATATGGCAGAACTCACTCGGACGTTATGGAAAGTGGCTAAGCTATAAAGAGGTAAGGGAGCTATTGTCTGAACAAGAGATCGA
>JBEWQA010000058.1:0-7725 GCA_047689515.1 Candidatus Sulfurimonas kebritensis | reverse complement strand
ATGCGGAGATCGAGTTTGGGAAACTTTACAAAGCGAAGATCACAGATATCGCAGGTAATATTTTAACAGCTACAGTGGACAATGCTAAATAAAGAACTCATAGAGTTACTTAAAAACTCCAAAAACCTTTTAGCATTTTCTGCTGGAGGGGATTCTACTGCACTCCTACATATACTTTTAGAAAATCAGATCACTTTTGATATCGCCATTGTTGACTATGGAGTTCGTAAACAGAGTAAAGATGAAGTAGCGTATGCACGTGAGCTTGCACAGCTACATGGTTTGACCTGTTTTGTCAAAACAGCACCAAAGATAGAGAAAAATTTTGAAGCTCAAGCGCGTACAATCCGTTACGATTTTTTTGAAACGCTTATAGAGAGAAACGGCTATGAAAACCTTTTAACTGCACACCATTTAGGGGATCGCCTCGAGTGGTTTTTAATGCAGTTTTGCAAAGGCTCTGGAGCCGTTGAACTCTCAGGGATGCAGGAGATAGAATCACGGGAGAACTATAAACTTGTCAGACCATTGTTAGATATGGAGAAAAAAGAGCTCTTAGCATATCTCAATGCTAAGGAGATTTTATATTTTGAAGATGAAAGCAATGAGGACCAAACGTATAAAAGAAACTATTTTCGACATAACTATGCACAGCCCCTTTTAGAAAACTATGCTAAAGGGATCAAAAAAAGTTTTGAGTATATGACAGCAGATAAAGAGCGGCTGATCAAAGAGTATCCCATCAGCCATTTAAAAGAGCTTCACTATTTTCAATATGATGATCAAAGAGCGAAACAGTTTACAGTAGATCGATACCTCAAAACACAGGGGCATATGATCACAGCTTCTGAGAAACGAGCACTTTTAGAGGAGCAGGAGAACGTCATAGGTCGTAAATATCTTGTAAGTCAGACAGATACCTATTGTTTTATTGCTCCGTATAAAACGGGTATACAGATACCAAAAGAGCTCAAGGAACGCTTTAGAGTTTTAAAAGTACCCGTGAAGCTTCGAGCCTATTTGGCAGAAGATGAAGAGCTGGTTGCGTTAGTGTCGTCGTTGTTACAATAGACTCGCATTGTAAAAGAGGAGTTGATCATCTCAGACTCTCTTGAAAAAGTGA
The DNA here is from genome assembly GCA_047689515.1 of Candidatus Sulfurimonas kebritensis. GTDB lineage: Bacteria > Campylobacterota > Campylobacteria > Campylobacterales > Sulfurimonadaceae > Sulfurimonas > Sulfurimonas kebritensis. The sequence continues at coordinate 6,602 of JBEWQA010000058.1, read as the reverse complement.
TCGGAAAGTCTACATTGATGATCCAGTCACTTTTATTTACCGCATCTAAAAAGTCATAAAAGTTTGTAGGTGAGCTGATTTTTGAGCTGGTATTGACCTCATATACTGCAAAGCCTTCCTCATCCTTAGCTCTATCTATTTTAGAAACACTAAGTTTTGAGAAGTATGTATTATGCGTTTTTTCAAACCTTGTCGGATCAAAAGGTGTGTCAAAAGCTTGGATGATATGTCTGTTTTTGCTCTGCAACTCTTTGAGATGGCTCAGTGTCTCATCGTAAAAATCTTGATATTTCTGATACTCTTGATACTCTTTTTTATACTCTATACGTTGGATACGATACTCTTTACCTTTGGGGATCATAACCACAAAAGAGAAGATGAGCACAAAGATCAAAAGTACTATAGAGATAAAAGCGATATAGAGGTAATGACGAGGGATATTAATTTTCATCTGTAAACTCCTCATCTAGATCGATATAGTTTGTCGATACAAATCGCAACCACCCGTTACCTGCAGGATAAAAACTACTATAGGTTTTGTGAAATATCGAGCGTAGCGGTGCTTGGAGCATAAAGTTGTATACATCTTTATTTGGAGTGACTCCGTAAAGTACAAGCCCATTTTTTAAGAGTTTTGCCTTAGAGAGAGTGATACGTTCAGGGACTAGATCAAAGAGGTTTGTGATCGAGTCTTTTAAAACAGAGTTTTTTGTAAATACCTCTTCAGAGAGATCTTTTTGTTTTTCGATATAGGCGATCTGGTTTTTCATATTTTCTATATCTTTTTGCAGAGCTATGCGAGCTTCTATGGTTTCAAGTTTATCACTTTGATAGTTATACTCCTTAAATACCAAAAAGATAAATGTTGAAAAGAGCATGATAAGTGTGATCGAAAAAAACGTGACTAGAAGTTTCAGCTCTTGCGTAAAAGGTGTTTTTGCTCTTGGTTTTATATAGCTATATCTCATACACCAAGCTCCTTTTTAGCAAGTTCACAAACCTCTGAAGCAAGATCCGTACTCCTTATATAAACATTGAGAAACATCTCCTCTTCAAGATAGCGTTTTAGATCGGAGTTTACCTGTACACCATCAGCGATATAGATATTTTCGATAAACTTTCCTTCATATTTAGGATCTTTGTAAAAGTGGTTTATGCTGTTTTGAAGCAGTGAAAAACGTTGATAGTCTTCATTAAAATGTCCCTCTTCACTCTCTTGTGAATGTTCTTCACTTTCCATCTGTTCTTGAAGTTCATTCTCTTTGAGCTCCTCTTCAAGATCTTTGCCTTCAGAAAACTCGTCAATATCTTCAAGAGAATCAAGATCTTCGATATCGGAAAAATCATCAAGGGCATCATCCACATCAAGATCATCTAAAATGATCCCCTCATCATCAAGGTCGAGTTCAAGATCTTTATCGTCATCCTCTTCTAAAACCATCTTCTCAGACTCCAGATCGGCTCCCATATCGAGGTATTCAGCAAAGAGAAGTTCAGAGTTTTCAAAAATAGCTACTGAGAGTGAGCCCTCTTCAACAAGTACAAACATAGCGAGGTTTTTATCTATCTTGTCATGAAAAAAGCTTGTTAAAACACTATAGGGTGAAAATACAAAGTCTATCCCTATGTCAGAATATTTTTTTTCTAAGGCATAGAGGTCTGTTTTTGAGGTGTATATGCTCCATGATTTGTCTATACACTTGTACTCCGAGGTTGAAAGATCTTGATAAAAAGCGAGTTTGTTTTTATCGCAAGTTGGGAGAGCTCCTTGCTCAAGTGAGGGATCTAAAAAAGAGATGTAGTAGTATGGTGATTCTTTGATCTGATCGATGATAAACTGATAGATCTCTTCTGTAAAATGGTTGGAGTTAAAACTCTCTTCAAAACTCGAGATCTCTTTTGCTTTTGAGTGGTGCTCAACATAGATAGTTGTCCCCGATTTATGGAGAATAATGTTGATAAACACTTTTACATATAAAGACTCTAGTATTTTACCCAGCACTATTATTTAACCCCACATAACGGATGTGCTTTGTTATAGTTTTGTTGTTTCAATGCACTACCTAATTTTGTATATATCTGCGTCGTTGCCATCGATGAATGACCCAAAAGTTCACTCACATCTACGATAGGTGCGCCCCCGTTGAGTAATGAGCTCGCGTATGAATGGCGAAGCTGATGGGGCGTGACTTTTAGTGATATTCTAGCAAAAACTTTATTGATCATATATCTTAGACTATTTTCGCTTAATTTTTCGCCACCTTTTTCAAAAAGGAAATTTTTTGGTACAAAAGTATCCTTATACTCCTGTAAAAGCTTTCGAGTTGTCTCGATGAGAGGTATATCTCTTTGTTTTGAGCCTTTCCCCGTTACCCTGATCCATTCGGGGTGTATATCGGCTAATTGTAAAGAGCTGACCTCAGAGATACGCAACCCCATAGTATATATAAGTGTGACAAGGAAACGTTCCTGCAAATTAGCTTCTTTAAGCGCTTCTATAATATGTTTATGAGCGACAGGTTTCGGCAGTGTTTTTGCTACTTTGACGCTCTCGTCTGCTTTGAGGATCGTTTTGATCCCTATTTCGTTGAGGTACTCACTAAAACTGCGAACGGCACTGAGCTTTTTACTGATAGTTTTGTTTTTAAGATCTGCGATATGGATACGGTAAGGGGTGAGATTAAAAAGGAGATGTTTCTCTTCATCTACGATCTCTATAAGTTCAAGGGCTTCATCGAGGGTCTCTTTATAGGTCTTGACGGTGAGATCGGAATAACCCCGATAGCTTTTGAGATGCTCTAGAAACTTCTCTTTATAGTGGCTATTTAACTTTGTCAAGGATCTTTTCAAACTGTTCATGATACCTCGATGCCTCTTGTACAAGTGTTTTATCTGTGATGACGCTTGGAGCTAGTTTTACGTAACTCTCAACCATGATCTCACTCATAAGTTTTATCTTTGAGCGCTGCGCCTCATCGATGTTGTCCTGAGCTATGATCTCGTTAATCACCCTGAGATACTCTTTTGACTCTTTTATATACTTTTCGTACTTCATCGATGTTCTTGATTGCGCCATGATAGTAGATGCCATACGGTTATACACATCTTCTGAAAAAGCTTCTTTCGCAAGGTTATATGCTTTTGTGTAATCACCCATTTCGTAGTGATATTTTGCCTCGAGTGATTTTTCGTATGAGGGATTAGTTGTAAAAAATAAAACCATAAAAGCAAGGAGAAAAACAGTTATAAAGATAAAAAAGTTTTTAAAGTTCATGTTTGAGTAAACCCTCTTTCAAATAAGCCCTTGCAGCTTCAAGTTCCATACCTGATATATCCAACTCTTTTGTAGAGTAGTAATGTATTGTACCAAAAGGTTGCGGAACAGTAAAGCGGTCCCAGGAATTAAACTGCCAATACTTTGTCGGTTTGATCTCAACAAGAACGATCTTGGCCTTTGCTTTTTGAGCCATAACAATGAGTCCGTCGGCTACTTCATGGCGGGGTCCTTTAGGGCCGTCGGGGGTGATCCCTATATCATACCCCTCTCTCAGTGTTTTGATCGCCTGAATAAGAACTTTTGCAGGGTTTTTATCACTTGAGCCCGCCAGAGTACCAAGGCCGAAATACCTGATAGTTTTTGAGATCAGTTCACCGTCAAAGTGGGGAGAGATAAGCACTTTTGCATGGGGAGTTTTTCTGTAGTGTGAGTAGAGATATGGGAGCATCAGAAGTTCCCCGTGCCAGCAGGCAAAAATAACAGGTTCGTCTGTGATCGATTCGGGGGAGTGGAAAACTTTTTTGTTTGTGTAGTATAAAAAACGGATCAGTAACGATCCAAGCAGGGGCACAAACAGTAGTGCTAGAGAGCGTAGTATTTTTTTACGCAACGATCTCCCCTGTACAGATTGTACGTCCGATCTGAGTTATTTTTACATCTTTAAACTCACCGAGAAGCTCTTCGGAACCGGGTACTTTTACAACCAGGTTTGTATTAGTTCGTCCAGAGACATGGTTGTTTTTGCTGAGCTCTTCAAAATAAACTCTGTATGTTTTTCCCATATGCTTTTGTGCATTTTCATCCAGAATCTCAGCTTGAAGCGACTGCAGCTGTGTCAGACGTGCCGAGCCGATCTCATCATCGATCGTATCTGTAAAGTGCTCCGCTTCGGTATGTGGACGGGGAGAATATTTAAATGAAAAAATCTGATCAAATTTTACTTTTTTCATCACATCGAGAGTATCTGCAAAATCCTCTTCGCTCTCACCCGGAAACGCAACGATGATGTCCGTTGAGATACTTACTTCAGGACACTCTTTGCGAAGTTTCTCAACACGGTTTAAAAACCACTCTTTTGTATAGCCGCGTTTCATATCTTTGAGCACTTTTGTAGAACCCGATTGCAGCGGCATATGCATAGATTTGCAGATCTTAGGGTTTGAAGCAAACTCCTCGATAAACTCATCATCCATATGAAAAGGGTGTGGCGAGGTGAATCGGATACGCTCTAAACCTTCAATAGCAGAGAGTCTACGTAAAAGCTCTGTGAAGTTTACTTTCTCATGCTCGGCATCGGAAAACCTTCTACCGTAGTTGTTTACATTTTGACCGAGTAAAAAGATCTCTTTGGCCCCAGTTGCGACCGCTTTTTTTGCTTCGTTTACGATCAGGTTATCGGGGATAGAGATCTCTTCACCGCGAGTTTTTGGTACTATACAGAAGGTACACTTTTTGTCACATCCGATCGAGATGTTGATGTAGGCTTTATAAGGTGATGAGCGAAAGTCATCAAAAGCAAATTCACTCTCATCATAGTTGATGTCTGTCTCAACAGCTTTGTCTTTATGGAGTACTTCTGAGATCTTAGAGACGTTTCTCGCCCCTAAAACAAAATTAACATAAGGGGCGCGTTTGATGATCTCATCGCCGAGGTGTGAAGCTGTACAGCCGCAAACTCCGATCTTAGCACCCTCTTTTTTCTTTTTGTTAAAAGCACCCAGTTCCGAGAAAAGTTTTTGAACCGGCTTTTCACGAACTGAACAGGTATTTATTAAAATGAGGTCGGCATCTTTGAGATCTTCTGTCGTCGCATACCCCTCACGCTCTTTAAGTTGTGCGATCATATGCTCCGAATCGCGGGTGTTCATCGCACAACCGAGAGTTTCAATAAATAGCTTTTTACCCATTAATTGCTCTTTAGATTATGCGATGATATGTACTTGGTACATATAGTCGTTGTCACCGAGTGCGTGTTTCACCTCAGTCATATAAAAACTTTTGCCTTGTGCTTCAAAATGGTCCTGAAGTTCTAATAGATCTTTGTGAGAGTTTTCTCTGTCGAAGTAGATGATCACGCTTCCCTCTTTTTCAACACGTGACTCGATCTTGCTTAGGTCTATTTTTTTCGGTTTTGCGTCAAGCTCCGCTCTAACAAGCTTTAAATCCATAAAATGTCCTTATTATAAAAAAGTTGTGAATTATACTTTAATTGTAATAAAAATCTAATTAAGTGCTTTTAAAGATGTTTTTATAACAGCTTTGGTATAATTTGTTTTACTTTCAAATAAGAGATCCCCAGATATTACAAAATTGTCATTGTCAGATTTCTTAGAAGACCAAAAGGGTACAGGTATGGAAAAAATATTAGATATCGCAGAAGCTATCGCACATGAAAAAGGTTTAGAACTCGATAAGGTAGTAGAAGCTTTAAAAGCAGCTTTTGTACAAACTGCTAAAAGGGTTATCAACCCAAACTACGCTTTTGAAGCGCAGATCGATGAGGATACGAGAAGTTTAAAAATTTTACAGACGATCACTGTTGTTGCAGATGATGATGAGAGACTCCAAGATGAAGAGCAGGCACCTGCATATATGGCGATCTCTGATGCCAGAGAGTATGATGACCAAGTAGAACTCGGTGATGAACTTCAAGAGGAGCATGATCTCGAAGAGTACGGAAGAACTGCAGCTTCACAACTGCACCGTGAGATCGAATACCATGTGCAAAGAATGGTTGAGGATGATGTTTTCACTAAATATAAGTCAAAAATAGGCACTATTGTAAACGGGCGTGTAACTCGTGTAGATAGTAACAACGCAACTTATATCGAAGTGGATGAGATCCGTGCTGTGCTTCCTATGAAGAGCCGTATCAAAGGGGAAGTATTTAAAGTTGGTGATGTTTTAAAAGCTGTAGTGCGCCGTGTAAACATGGATAAAGAGAGCGGTATCTATATAGAGCTTTCCCGTACATCTCCAAAGTTTTTAGAAGCACTGTTAGAGCTCGAGGTACCTGAGATCGAAGATGGCAGCGTAGTGATCGAAAAATCGGCTCGTATCCCGGGTGAACGTGCAAAAATTGCGATCTATTCTACACACCCGCAAGTAGATGCAGTAGGTGCTACAGTCGGTGTAAAAGGGGTGCGTATCAATGCAGTGAGTGAAGAGCTTATCGGTGAAAATATCGATTGTATCGAGTATACGAACATCCCTGAACTCTTCCTTGCACGTGCTATGAGCCCCGCTATCATCTCCCATGTCGAGATTGTTAAAAACGATGAGGGTGAAAATGTTAAAGCGATTGTAACGCTTCCAAGCGATCAAA
>JBEWQA010000057.1:0-7755 GCA_047689515.1 Candidatus Sulfurimonas kebritensis | reverse complement strand
ATAATATCCTTTAGATCTTCTAGTTTTGCACTAGTTATATCTTTGAACTGTGTACGGTTAAATGTCTGCTGTCTTTTTGCAAGCTGTGCCGTGTGCGTAGCGATCAGACTTACCATCTCATCTTTTGTGACTTTTCCATCGAGATACTCTAACACCTCCACTATACCGATAGCACCCATAGCGTTTGGTGTGCGTGTATACTTTTGCTCCAGATAAGCTACTTCATCAACTAACCCCATATCAGTCATCTTTTTTGTACGGATTTTTATACGTTCGCGTAAAATATCCCGATCTACATCAATATTGAAAATTTTCAGGTTTTGAATGATCGGCTGCGGCGGATTTTTTGCAAACCATTCACTCGGGCTGAGGTTGGATGCTTGGTAAATAAGGAGTGCTTTTTCGATCCTGTAGCGGTCGTTTTTATCTATATTCTCCATATACTTTGGATCGATTTTGGTCAGAAACTCATAACAGTTTGTGAGATCCTCAAGTTTTCCTTCTACTGTTTCCTGAACCTCTTTTGAGATCTCCGGAAGTTTTGAAAGCCCGTCAAGCAGTGACTTGAGGTAAAAGGAAGTACCACCTACGATCACAAGGTTTTTGTTCTCTTCTTCACACTTTTTTTTGAGCTCTTCATAGGTTTTTATCAGTATCTCTACACTAAAGTACTCATCGGGATAGAGTTCGTTTATCCCAAAATGGGGCACTAAGGCAAGCTCATCAGCCGAGGGTTTTGCCGAGACGATATCGATCTCCTTGTAGATACTGAGTGAATCGATCGAGAGTATGTAGGCATCTATCTTTTGTGCGATCGAAAGTGCAAGATCACTTTTTCCCGATGCAGTAGGTCCTATAATAGCTAGTTTAATCATTGTGAAATTATACCATTTTAAACCAAGTTTGGATAAAATGGTTTAAATTTACAAAAGGGATGAGGGTTTGCAAAATTTAAAGCAGAAACTGAAAGATTTTAACGAACTTGTAATGTTTGAGCACTCCATCTTTTCATTACCGTTTATTTTTATAGCGATGGTTGTAGCGGCAAACGGTTGGTTTGGTTTTGGGCTTTTATTTTTAGGCGCTTTCGCCGCCGTTACTGCCAGAAACTTTGCGATGGGAGTCAACCGTTACGCTGATCGCGATATAGATGCGGATAACCCTCGAACGGCAAACCGTCCAAATGTAGACGGCAGACTCGACGCGAGTTCAATACTTATCTTTATCGGAGTCAACGCGCTCGCTTTTATCGTCATAGCGTATCTGATCAACCCTTTGGCATTTAAACTCTCCATACCGATCTTGGCAGTTCTGGCTTCATACTCCTACTTTAAACGCTTTTCATCGATGGCGCATATCATCTTGGGTGTATCGCTGGGACTTGCACCTATTGCGGGAGTTATAGCGGTAAGTGCCGAGATCCCTTTATGGTCAGTTCTACTCTCTTTGGGGGTTATCTTCTGGGTGGCTGGTTTTGATCTACTCTATTCATTGCAGGATATGGAGTTTGACGTAATGCAGGGGCTGCATTCTATCCCTTCAAAATACGGCGCAGAATCAACCCTTTTTATCTCTGCTATCTTTCACGGTTTGGCAGTACTGTTTTGGCTCCTTTTTGTGTGGGCTGCAGATCTTGGTGTTTTTGCTGTAGCCGCTGCAGTCGGAAGCGGTTTTGTTCTTGCGTATGAGCAGAAGCTCGTGCGTAAAGATTTTACACAGATCGACAAAGCTTTTTTCACTGTCAACGGTTATCTTGGGATAGCTTTTTTTATTTTTATAGTTTTAGATAGGACCTTTGCATGAGTGAACCACGTTTAGTACCGGCACCCGTAGATATTCTTTTTAGTGAAGCCGAGCTTGATATGGAGAGTTTTGAGCGCGAATACCAAAGTCTCAGTGAGAGTGATGATGACCCGATTTCTCAGTGGCTTAAGCTCGCCAAAGCAAGAGGGGAGACCTCTGAGAGTGACCCCGTACTTTTAAATCTTCTTGTGGAGCTGCATAGAAAAGTAGACGCGTTAGAGGCATTTTTGAAAAACGAAACATCAAAACGTGTACCGCTTGTAAACGAAGCAGAGATCGAGTCAATAGGGTTTGAGCATTTTAAACTAAAAGAGTCGGTATTAGAGCCGGGCAAACTTTACTATGGTCGAGTAGAGATGCCTGTACACCCAAAACGTGACGTAGGGGTGTTTTTTAAAGCAGAGAGTGAAAAGTTGGCAAAGTTTACCCGTATCCACGAGAGAGACGAAAAAGATTGGGCATCGTATATGACTGCACGTGAGCGGGTGCAAATTAGAGAGTTAAGAGAGAAAAAGCGTTGAATTTACCAGAGATCAGTTTTCAGTTAGAGTATGTCATTATCGTAATGGCGCTCATCATTTTGTACCTTTTGTATTATGTTTACAACAAAGATACAACCTACTCAAAGAACATCCGTTCAGTTGCTTCGGTTGTAGAAGATCTCAACCGTGAACTCTACTATCTCAAAAAGAAACTTTCTCAAGCTGAGTCTACATTTGAATCAAAACCTAAGGGGATGAGTGACGAGGAGATCTATCAAGAGATCGAGCGCAGTGTTTATGATATGGTACAGCCTTTATCGGTTACCCTGAAACAGCTGCAGTCAAATATTGAGATGATAGAGTCTAGGACTGAACATCGTATAGCACAGCTTGAAAGCGGTGTAAAACAGATCTCTATTCCAACTTCGATCCATGCTAATGATGATGAGAAGATCATCTCTTTATACAAGCAAGGGGTAGCTATTGAAACGATTGCAAAAGAGCTGCACCTCTCAAAGCCCGAAGTGGAATTTGTACTCAAGATCAATAAAATCAAGTAGCAGAGATAATGGCGGATAGAAAACTTTTTACCCTCGTAGCTATCTTAATAGCAGTAAGTATCGTGATCTCGTACACACTCACTGAGTATACGGTACTCCTTTTCAATACAAATCAGTTCCACTTTGCTATCCGCCAGAGTGTTTTTGGTTTTTTAGCGCTTGTTTTGATCTATATCCTCTCACTTGGAGATCCCGATAAACATCTCAAACCCTTGGGGTTTACGCTTTTTTTGGGTTCTTTAATGGTTATGATTGCGATGCCTTTCTTGCCTGAGAGTATTGTCTCTGAAGTGGGTGGGGCAAAGAGATGGATCAAGGTAGCGGGATTTTCTTTGGCACCCGTAGAGTTTTTCAAGGTTGGTTTTGTCTACTTTTTAGCGTGGAGTTTTTCCCGGAAACTGGGCCATCATAACGATATGGGGATCAAAAGTGAGTTTCGCCGCTTTTTACCCTATGCTGTAGTTTTTGTCGCAGCGATGTTTATTATCGCATTTTTGCAAAAAGATCTCGGTCAGGTTGTAGTGCTTGGCGGGACACTCCTTTTTATGCTGATCTTTGCAGGGAGCAGTTTCCGCTTTTTCTTGACGATACTCGGCGGTATATTTGTCTCGGTGATCATCTTTATACTCACTGCCGAGCACCGTATAGCACGTATAAAATCGTGGTGGGCACTTGCACAGAACTCGGTATTGGAGATAATGCCTGAGTTTGTAGCGGAGAAGTTGCGTGTGCCTGTTGAGGTGGAACCGTATCAGATCGGACACTCGCTCAATGCTATCCATAACGGCGGATTTTTTGGAGTGGGGCTTGGTAACGGAACATTTAAGCTTGGATTTTTATCGGAAGTGCATACCGACTTTGTACTTGCGGGGATTGCCGAAGAGTTTGGATTTGTCGGAATACTGTTTGTAGTTTTCATCTTTATGTGGATGTTACAGCGTATTTTTAAAGTGGCAAACCGTACTAAAGACAGTACTATCTATCTCTTTAGTATCGGGATAGGTTTAGTACTCTCTTTTGAGTTTATCGTTAATGCTTACGGGATCAGTGGTATTACTCCTATTAAAGGGATCTCCGTACCGTTTCTCTCTTACGGCGGCTCGGCGATGCTTGGAGCTGCCATCTCTGTTGGGATGGTACTGATGGGCTCAAAAAAAGCGGATATGAGTTAAAGAGATACAAAAGAGGTAAATATGAAGATTTGTATAACAGGCGGTGGAACAGGGGGACATCTTATGGTGGCCGAAGCTCTTGTGGAAGCTGCTGTCAATGACGGTCATGAAGTGATCTTTGTCGGCTCAACAAAAGGACAAGACCAAAAATATTTCGGGGAACACAGTCACTTTTCCCATGTCTATTTTTTAGAAACGACCGGAGTAGTAAATCAAAAAGGTTTTGGAAAAGTTAAAGCACTTTATAGAGTTTTTAAAGCCTTTTTGAGAGCTAGAAAGATATTGAAGCAACACCACATAGAAGCGACATACAGTGTCGGTGGTTTTTCTGCCGCACCGGCTTCGTTTGCAACGCTTTCGCTTTTTAAACCTCTGTTTATCCATGAACAAAATGCTAAGGTGGGAAGACTCAACGAACTGCTTCGTCCGTTTGCAAAAAGTTTTGTCTCGGCGTATGAGAGTGATTCGGCTATCCAAGGTTACCCGGTTAAAGAGCTTTTGTTTAAAACTGCCCGTATAAGAAAAGAGCTAAAAACTATCATCTTTTTAGGCGGAAGCCACGGGGCAAAAACCATTAACGACCTGGCACTTAAACTGGCCTGGAAACTTAAAAAACAAGGGATACAGATCATCCATCAAGCAGGTGAAGCAGATCTAAAAAGGGTGCAGGATGAGTACGAGAAGCTTGGGATCGATGACGTAGAGCTGTACGGTTTTACAAAAGAGCTGCCTGAGCTTATTTCACGAGCAGATTTTGCAGTGAGCCGTGCAGGGGCTTCTACACTTTGGGAGCTAAGCTCCAACGGCTGTCCGGCTTTTTACATCCCCTATCCTTATGCAGCAGGGGATCATCAGTACTACAACGCGAAGTTTATCGTCGATAACGGGTTTGGCTGGTGTGAACGCGAATCGGACGAGCTTCACTCAAAACTGCTTCATGCACTCAAAGATGCAGACCTTGAGCAAAAAAGCCAAAAGCTCCTTACCTATAATCAAAAAGATGTAGCTGCACAGATGATAAAAGTGTTGGAAGAGGTTGCAGATGCTTAAAGAGTTAGCGCAGTTTTTAGTCGATCAGATCTTTGAGTTTGGTTATGTCGGGATATTTGTGTTGATGGGGATTGAGTCGAGCTTTATCCCGTTTCCAAGTGAGATCATTTTAGTCCCTGCAGGCTATTTAGCTTCACAGGGGAAGATGAGTTTAACATTGATCGCTTTTAGTGCTACGGCTGGATCATTGTTTGGAGCATTTATAAACTACTACTTGGCTTATTTTGTTGGAAGAAAATTTTTGCAAAAGTATGGAAAATATTTTTTTATATCGCATGAAGCTTTGGAAAAGATGGATGTTTTTTTTCAAAACCATGGATCGGTATCGACATTTACGGGAAGGTTGATTCCAGGGATCAGACAGCTGATCTCAATCCCTGCAGGGCTGGCAAAAATGGATCTGGCAAAATTTTCTTTTTATACCGCTTTTGGAGCAGGATTATGGTCGATGGTGTTGATACTTCTGGGTTATTTTATCGGGGAGAATCAAGCACTTATAAAAGAGTACTTAAGGGAGATAACTTTTCTAATTCTTATTTTAGTTATAATAATCTCTTTAGTATACTACAAACTCAAAAAGGTTTAAAATGGAATATATGTTCTCAGATGGTTTTTTAGGTACACGTGCACCGATATTTATGGATATTGTAACCCTCATTGTCGCTGTGTTGCCACTGCTTATTTACGGCGCTATCATGTTTGCAAAAAAAGGCTCTTATAAAGTACATGCATTTGCACAAAACTTGATCTACGTTGTTTCTGTGATCGTGGTTTTATACTTTGAGTATGGTGTAAGGATCGGCGGCGGTTTCGACAGTTTTGTCACTGATGCAGAGGTGAGTTACTCCTATGCACTTTTTGTTTTAGTACTGCATGTAGCGATAGCTGTAGCGACATTTGTATACTGGACAATGACAATAATTAAAGCCAACAAATGGTTTAAACATGATGAGATACCGGGAGCTATGTCAAATACCCATAAACTTATGGCTATTAAAAGTTTTATCGGGATCATATTTACCTCTTTTACTGGAATTTGGGTATATATTTCGCTATTTATATAAAAATTTTAAGGAGAAAAAATGATAGAAGTTGGTCAAAAAGCACCGGAGTTTTGTTTACCGAATCAAGATGACGTGGAGATCTGTTCACGTGATCTTAAAGGGAAGTGGGTAGTACTTTATTTTTACCCAAAAGACTCCACTCCGGGTTGTACGACTGAGGCGTGTGAATTTACAGAAGCACTTCCCGATTTTAACGATCTTGATGCAATGATTTTAGGTGTAAGTGCAGACTCAACAAAACGTCACCGTAACTTTATCGAGAAAAAAGAGCTTGGGATTACACTGCTGAGTGACGAATCAACAGATATGATGCAGGAGTATGGTGTTTGGCAACTTAAGAAAAATTACGGTCGTGAATATATGGGGATCGTACGTTCAACATTGATTATCGATCCGGAGGGTGTTGTACAAGCTGTTTGGGAAAAAGTGCGTGTCAAAGGGCATGTTGCAGCTGTTAAAGAGAAGCTTACGGAGTTACGTGCTTAGTATAGAGTAGATTCCCAGTCAAGCTGGGAATGACTTCCTTGTCATTATCGGGCTTGACCCGATAATCTATTAATATTTATATCTTAGATAAAAACGGATATCTTGTGCTTTATCAACAATATTAGCTGCCATTGGATTACTAGCAGGAATATCACTGATTTTCATTGAAGCCCCTGTTGTGTCTCCAAAGAAACCATTACTTCCTGTAAATTTATAATCTATATATGTATAGCGAATTTGCATAGATAAAATATCTTCCACTAAATACTCTGTAAAATAAGCTTCATATGCATCACCGCGAGCGGCAACTTTTGAACCTATGTTTGTATCTTCAGAGTATGTGATACTTCTCCAGTATTTAGTACCATGGTTATACTCAAGACCCCATCTCCCATCGTATGAGATAAGTGAAGGAAATTGTACCCCTGTATAAATTGAATAACCTGTTTTTGATTCTCCTGCTACATTTGTGCTTCCGTCAAGGTTGTTCTCAGCATATAGCATTCTAGAATCACTTTTCGGATCAGTTTTACTGACAGCACCACTTACAAAAAATGTAGTTTCATCTAAAAAGTCGTTGATTCCATCACCAATACCATTTACCATAAAACTTGCAGTAGCACTGTATAAACCACCGACTGTTTTCATACCGTCCATAGTTGTAGGTGTAACCATATTCGCATCGATTAAATTATTTGCATAATAGAATTGTGTATCAACAGTGTATTGTCCATCACTATAAGCTCTAAAGATAAATCCAGCAAGATCAATATCTGCAAGATCACCTTCGGTTGTAGCGTATGGTGCATTTGGAACTACAGTACCATTTTGTTCCATAGAAAAGAATTTAGGTGCAGCATTTGTACCACCACGACCTGCACAAAATTTGATATACATTCCTCTTACGCCGGTAAGCTTAGAGAGTTTAAACATTGAACTCAATCCGTCAAACTCAACATTGATAGAGTGTCCCTGAGGTGACGCTGCATGATCATCATCTCTTAGGTTAATGATATGTCCGTTTGTTGATGGACGGCGACCGAGACTAAATGTCCATGGAACATCTGTCCCTAAAAAGGTAGAATTTTTATAAAGAAAGTAAGCGTTTCTAACACGAAGTGTGTCATCGTAAGCATTC
>JBEWQA010000056.1:0-7932 GCA_047689515.1 Candidatus Sulfurimonas kebritensis | reverse complement strand
GTTCATGGTATCTCCTTGATGAAAAAATTACTATATAGTACATCAATAAAAAAGATAAGTCAAATGAATAATAATTATCAAAAAAGATTTTTGAGTTTAAAATATTGCAATTTGTCATATTTGTATACAAAATAATAAAATTTATATATAATTTCCCAAAATTTACAAAAGCGAGTAGAAGATGGATGCAAACAAAGAAAAATCACTCGATTTAGCTATAAAACAGATAGATAAAGCATTTGGTAAAGGTGCTTTAATGCGTTTAGGGGACAAAGAGATCGAACCTGTTCAATCGATCTCTACGGGTTCTCTAGGACTTGACCTGGCTCTTGGTATTAACGGTGTGCCGCAGGGGAGAGTTATTGAGGTGTACGGTCCTGAGAGTTCAGGAAAAACTACACTTGCCCTGCAAGTAACTGCAGAGTGTCAAAAAAAAGGCGGAGTTTGTGCTTTTATAGATGCTGAGCATGCTTTGGATGTTATATATGCAAAAAATCTCGGTGTAGATATCGACAACCTTTTGGTATCGCAGCCAGATTACGGTGAGCAGGCTTTAGATATAGTTGAAACTGTTGCTAGAAGCGGTGCGGTAGATCTTATCGTAGTCGATTCTGTTGCAGCTTTAACACCTAAAGTGGAGCTTGAAGGTGAGATGAACGATCAACAGGTGGGTGTTCAGGCGAGACTTATGTCAAAAGCTCTGAGAAAACTGACATCGGTTCTTAGTAAAATGAACTGTACAGTGATCTTTATCAACCAAATCCGTATGAAGATTGGTATGATGGGGTATGGTTCACCTGAGACAACTACGGGTGGTAATGCTCTGAAGTTTTATGCATCGGTAAGAATTGACGTACGCCGTATCGCTTCACTCAAGCAGGGTGACAGTCAAATAGGTAACCGTGTTAAAGCGAAAGTGATTAAAAACAAAGTTGCACCTCCGTTTAGACAAGCGGAGTTTGATATCATGTTTGGCGAGGGGATCTCAAAAGAGGGTGAACTTGTAGACTACGGAGTAAAACTCGATATTATCGATAAAAGCGGTGCATGGTTTTCGTATAATGAGACTAAACTCGGACAGGGTCGTGAAAACGTAAAACTGAAGTTCAAAGAGGAGCCTGAGCTTGCACAAGAGATCGAAGAGAAGATCAGGGTAGCTATGGGAATGAGTTCATTAATGACTATGGATACATCTGAGATAGCTGAAGCTGCCGAAAGTGACGCATAACATAAACTAGTTTTTAACCAAATTTTGCTAAAATTGCATCAACAATTATTATTACAAAGGCAGATATATGTTTATAGATGATGTAAGTGCAATAGAAGTGATGGATTCTCGCGGTAATCCAACTGTAAAAGCTACAGTGAGACTAAGCGACGGAACTGTTGAAAGCGCAATCGTACCAAGTGGTGCAAGTACAGGGAAACGTGAGGCTTTAGAGCTTCGTGACGGCGGTGATCGTTATATGGGTAAAGGTGTTCTTCAGGCAGTGGAGAATGTAAATACTCAGATCTCTGATGCATTAATCGGTATGAGCCCGTACAACCAAGCTATCGTAGATGCTACGATGAAAGAGATCGACGGCACTGAAAACTACTCCAACCTCGGTGCAAATGCAGTACTTGGTGTCTCTATGGCTGTAGCTCGTGCAGCAGCAACAAGTTTAAATGTTCCTCTTTACCGTTACTTAGGCGGTGCAAACGCTATGGTTATGCCTGTACCGATGCTAAACATCATCAACGGTGGAAGCCATGCTGATAACTCTGTTGATTTTCAAGAGTATATGATCATGCCTGTTGGTTTTGAAAATTTTGAAGACTCACTCAGAGCATCTGCTGAAGTGTATCATAACCTTAAAAAAATTCTAAAAGATAAAAACCACAACACTGCACTCGGTGATGAAGGTGGTTTTGCACCGGATCTTAGCTCAAACGAAGAGCCTATCCAAGTTATCATGGAAGCGATAGAAAAAGCGGGTTACAAAGCCGGTGAGCAGATCGCTATCGCTCTTGACGTGGCTTCAAGTGAACTTGTAGTAGATGGCGGATACAGACTAGAGTCTGAAAACAGAACGGTAACTGCTGCAGAGTTAGTAGCTTACTATGAAGATCTTTGTGCAAAATACCCAATCGTTTCTATCGAAGATGGCTTAGGTGAAGATGACTGGGATGGTTGGAAAATCCTTACTGAAAAGTTAGGTGATAAAGTACAGCTTGTTGGCGATGATCTTTTTGTAACAAATGCAAATATCTTAAACGAGGGTATCCAAAAAGGTATCGCGAATTCTATCCTTATCAAACCAAATCAAATCGGATCTGTAAGTGAGACTATGCTTACTGTTCGTTTGGCTCAGAGAAACGGCTACAAATGTGTAATGAGTCACCGTTCAGGTGAGAGTGAAGATGCATTTATCGCAGATTTCGCAGTTGCACTAAACTGTGGTGAGATCAAAACAGGTTCTACTGCACGCGGTGAAAGAACTGCAAAGTATAACCGCCTGTTAGAGATAGAAAAAGAGGTTTTCTACGGCGAGTACTTAGGCGCTACACTTTTTAACTAAGAGTTAAAATGAATCAAGAGGAGCTTTTTGAGGAGATAGATACCGAGCAAAATGTTGTTCAAAAATATCTGGGACTCTCTCTTCAAAAGTTTTTTATACTCGTTTTTGTTGTCATAACCTTCGGTATCTATCTGGGTGTCATCCTCTATGGGACAAACTCCGTAGAGGTACTGCTTAATCTTCAGGACTATGAACACTCCCTTGATAGTGAAGTGGTGAGACTCAAAAAAGAGAATGCTGAACTGCAGCGGGAATATTTTGAACTCAAAGAGATATCTGCGCAATAAAAGACTTCTTGCCCTTTTTGTGATATAATATATATAAAAAATAGGCGCACGAGGATGTATAGGTACTTTTTAATTCTTTTTATATTGGTCTCTGGCAGTTTTGCAAGAGAAAATCCGTTTTTCCCGATCGACTCTACGGATATACCGCTTACTTCAAACAAATATACACAAGAGACACCCTTGAAACGGGCAAGTCTCAAACTTCCCTCTACTGCAAGAACCATCGAGAGTGTGACTGTAAGTTATAAAAATCTTGACGGCAGTATCCAGCAGAAAACCGTAGAGTTAAAAAATAGTATAGATTGGCACCTTCCTATTTTTGTAACACAAAGCTACCAGACGGCTAAAACAAAAAAGAGCGAACCAAAAAAAGAAGTGAATTTTAAAGAGATTGGCTCACTCGGTTTTGTAAAGTTTAAGATCGATAAAAATATATTTAAAATAGAGACAAAAGATAAACTTTTACGCTCATTTTTGTTGGTCAATCCCCATAGAATTGTATGTGACTTTAAAAGAGTGACCGATATAAGAAGCTATTTCAAAAAGGTCAAGGGTGAAAATGTGACACAGATCAAAGTTGGAACGCATAAAGACTATTATCGAGTGGTTGTGGAGCTTGACGGCAGTTACAGATACGATAAGACAAAAGATACAGACGGCTATCTGTTTAGATTGTACTAAGTTGTTACGATGAGAGCCGTATTATTAATATTTTTATTTCTTTTCAACGAACTGGATGCAGAGAGTGTCACGCAAAAGAAGAAAAAGTTTTATGCACTTGTAGTCCCTGCAGTAGAGAAGGTCTACGCACAAAAATATAAAACTTATGAAGAGATCCGTCAGGCACTTGAGAACTCAAAGAAAAAAGAAAAGGTAGAGGATCTGAAAAAGTACTATCGGGTTACAAGCGATCAAGAACTTTTAATGGCCCTCAAGCCGCAACCTAAAAGTATAGCAATAGCCCAAGCCGCTATGGAGAGCGGATGGGGGACTTCACGCTTTTTTCAACGGGCTAACAATTTGTTTGGGATGTGGAGCATCAGTAAAAAAGAGAAGCGTATCGCTGCAATGGGCAAACGGGATAATAACAGGACTATTTGGATTAAAAAGTATGACTCTATCGAAGACTCCATAAAAGGGTACTATTTGACGCTTTCACGAGGGAAACAGTATGAAAAAATGCGTAGACTTAACTATAAAAGCGATGATGTTTATGAGATCATCAAAGGCTTAGAGAAGTATTCTGAACGCGGAAAGTTATATGTAGACGATATAGCAGGGATCATCAGATACAATAAACTTACGCAATACGATGAAAGATAATATTACTTAGCTATAATTAGATCAATGGAAGAATTAAAAAATTATTTAAATACAGAAGAGGGTGTAGACCTGCACCCCTCAGAGATAGCAAAATTACTAAAAGAGTTAGGTGATGACGAGTTTAAAGATGCCATTAAACTTGTCCCGAAAGATATAGTCGGGGATGTAGCACTCGCTCTGCCTGACAGATGTTTTGATGATGTTGTAGAGAACTTAAGTGTTGATGAGCTTTTACATGCGGTTAATGAACTTGAAACTGATGATCAAGTGGAGTTTTTGCAAGAACTTGAAGAGGTCAATGAAGCAGTTGCTGCAGAGGTTTTTAAAAATCTTGATGAGGAGAACAAAGAGGAGATTGAGAGGCTGCAGAGCTACGACGATGATGAAGCCGGTGCTCATATGCAGCTCGAAGTTTTTACCTCGTATGAAGATGAAGTTGTTCAGGATGTGATCAAAAGGTTTGCAAAACTTCGTAAAGAGCATGAACTTGAAAATGTACAAAACCTGTTTGTGGTAGATCGTAGGGATAAACTACTTTATGCAGTCGGTTTGGACGATCTGCTTATTTTTGATTTTTCTAAAACTATTAAAGAGAATATAGAGAGCTCCGAAGAGTCTTTCGATCCGATTATTGCCAGAGATAAAGAGCATATTAAAGAGGTCGTGCACTATTTTGAAGAGTATGATCTTTTGGTTATGCCTATCTTAAACGGTGACGGTAAACTTCTAGGGCGTATTACCTCTGATGATATCTATGATATTATTAATGAACACGCAACGGAGCAGATGTATCACTTAGCCGGTGTTGATGATGATGCCGAAGAGGATGAAGATGTCCTTAAAGCCGGAAAAAAACGTGCAGCGTGGCTGGGTGTAAATCTGGTAACGGCTATTGCGGCTTCGCTGGTGATTGGAATTTTTTCACAAACGCTGGAGTCACTTGTGGCACTCGCTATTTTGATGCCTATTGTTGCCTCCATGGGCGGTAATGCAGGTACACAAACACTAACGGTCGTGGTACGCCAGTTAGCTCTTGGAGATATCTCAAGCAGTGATGCATGGAGGATACTCAAAAAAGAGATCTATATCTCCATGTTAAACGGTTTAGTATTTGCAGTTGCAATGGGACTGATTGCATGGCTATGGTTTGATATTCGTATGTTAGGGGTCGTTATAGGTCTGAGTATGATCATCAACCTCTTTATAGCCGGTCTCTTTGGAGCAGTTGTCCCTCTGGGGCTGAGAATGTTAAAAGTTGATCCTGCGATCGGAAGTACGGTGATCCTGACCACCGTAACCGATGTAGTTGGATTTTTTAGCTTTTTAGGTTTAGCGACCTATATTTTACTGTAAAGGAGTAATCACTTGGATCTATTGATACTATTTTTCCTTTTATCGGTTGGAATATCTTTTTTATGTTCCGTACTGGAGTCTGTATTGTTATCAATCAGCCTCTCTTATGTAGCAGTGATGGAGAAGGAAAAACCGAATGTAGGAAACCTCTTGCGTATTCAAAAAGAGAATATCAACAAATCTATCGCTTCAATTTTGATACTAAATACTATAGCAAATACTTTAGGAGCTGCAGCGGTTGGAGCACAGGCGGCAAAACTTTTCGGCAATGATGCCGTGGTATATGTTTCGGTTGTGTTAACGTTTGCGATCCTGTTTTTCTCAGAGATTATCCCTAAAACGATAGGGGCGATCTACTGGAAGCAGTTAGCACCGGCAGCCGCATACTTTATACGCGCTTTTATATGGATAACATACCCTATTATCATCTTTACGCTTTCGGTAACAAATAAGATCTCTAAAGGGCAGGATGCTCACTCTATGACAAAAGAGGAACTCTTGGAGAGTATGCTTATGAGTGAAGATGAGGGTGTGATCGATGAGAAAGAATCGGATGTTATTGAAAATATTCTCAAGCTTCATGATATCAAAGTCTCCGAAGTCCTCACACCTAGAAGTGTTGTGTTTGCTTTAGATGAAAATATGTCGATCAAAGAGGTGATGGAGACGCAGCCGGCTATCTTTAAATTTTCCCGTATCCCGGTATTTCAAAACTCTATTGAAGAAGTTACCGGCTTAGTGTTAACGAAAAAGATCTTCCAACAAGCTCTGCAAGACGATGAAGTGACTATCAAAACAATCAAAAAAGATATATTTGCAATCAATGAGAATATCCCTGTTTCAAAAGCACTCGATCTATTTATCTCGAAAAAAGATCATATGTTTTTAGTGCGTGATAATTACGATCAGACAGAGGGGATTGTAACGTTGGAGGATTGTGTCGAAACGATTTTAGGGGTTGAGATCATGGATGAGAGTGATACGACCGAAGATATGCGGGAGCTTGCAAAAAGAAAGATGAAGCTCAAGCGCAGACTCGAGGAGCAGGAGTAGTCCTACATCCCCGGTATTCTCGGGATACGCCCGAGTTTAGAATATTTACAATAAAATCCCCAACCTTTTTTAAGCCAGTGCCCGATAAAAGGCATAGGGAACATAATGGCACGTTTTTGATCTCTGTAAACAAATGCAGCACCGTCACCGCTATCCATAACACATAAGATATTTAAGTGGTCGTGATACCCTTTAAAGTCAAAACCGCCGTTATCTCTTTGGTGGATGTTGTGTGCGGCATTTTTTGCCATCACTTCAGCGATATGTCCCTGTTTTGCGCGCCAGTCATACCCCTCTAAAGAGGCAACGTCACCGATAGCGTAAACATTTGTCATCTCACCGTTTTCATCGAGGACACAAGAGTAGTCATCAGTTTTAACAAAACCGGCATCGCTTTGCGGCAGATCAGAGGCTTTTACTACATCATGCCCGTCACCGGCAGGGATAAACATAATAAGATCGGCATCAAGTTTGCTTTCATCCTCAAATACTATCCCGTCTTTTTCAAAAGTGTTGATCTTTTTTCCAAAGTGTTTTTTGATACCCAGTCTTTTAAAGAACATGTCCATCGTATCGAGTGCTTTAGGTCCCATACGTTTGCCGGGTTCAGCCATAGGTGCAAAAAATGTGAGCTCAAAATTGTCACGGATCCCTTTTGACTTGAGCATATTGTGCACATTGAAAATCAGCTCAAATCCAGGTCCTCCGCGCACAGCTGAAGTGTCTTTCGGGTTGCCTCCAAAGCCCATGGCAATTTTTCCGCTCCCTTTTTCAACAAGTTGATCGAGTTTGTCTCTGAGCGCTAAGGATTGTTCAGGTGCGCCGCATATAGAGAGGGTGTTTTCCACCCCTTTTGGTTTCATTTTCGAAGCACCCATAGCTACGATAAGGTAATCATAATCATCGAGAACTTTGCCGCTTTGCAAAGTGACTTTGTTTTGTTTGTAGGCGATCTTTTCTACACCGTCTATAAGCAGTTCAAAACCATGTGCTTTTTGTAAAGCTGACAGCTTGAGAGAGACATCTTCAAACTCCGCTTTGTGAGTCGGGACCCATATCGAAGTGGGATAGATATAGAAATAATCCCTATCACTGACAAGGGTAACGCTGTACCCTTTTTTTCTAAGATGGGCTGCTGCATCAACTCCGGCAAATCCTCCTCCTAATACTAAAACCTTCTTCATCTCGCACCTCTTAAAATTAAAATTATTATACATTTTATAAAAAGTTTCGTTAAACTTATATTATAAATAGAATATACTTATAATTTATCGTTTATTGATAAAAAATACCGCCACCATACTTATAATTCCACCTATTATAACATGAATTTGCATAGGTTCATCTAGTAAAAC
>JBEWQA010000016.1:0-34063 GCA_047689515.1 Candidatus Sulfurimonas kebritensis | reverse complement strand
AGCGTATCTATTGAAGTCATCTTTTGCACTGTCGATCGTAACCTCAAGTGCAAAAGATAGAATGGGAGTGAGGGCTAAGAGTATCTTTTTTATCAATTCTCTTCCCCTTTTTATGTAGTTTTTATATCTTAGTAACCACTATTATATACAAATGCCGTAATAAACTCTAAAAGTGGGTTTATCGCTATAAAAGCAAAGATTGTTCCCATCACTGCAATACCGATGATAGTTTTGAGTGCTTTTGTAGAGTTTGCAACATATACATGCCCGCCGTCTTCTATTACCGGATCTTTCATAAACATATAAACGATCAGTTTTAAGTAGTAGTAACCTGCAATAGCAGAGTTAAGCGCCATAATAAGTGCTAAGATCGTATAACCGCTTGTTACAGCAGAACTAATCATATAGAGTTTACCCCAAAATAGTGCAAACGGAGGAATCCCCGCTAAACTCAACATAAACAGTGCCATGATCATAGATGCAATCGGTGCTGTTTTGATCATACCTGCAAATTTTTCATACGGGTGATCCGAAGCTTGGTGATTCGGCAGTTTTTTCTGTCTTGAGATCCAAAGCATAGAGAATGACCCAAGGTTAGTAAAACTAAAAAGTACCCAGTATAAAAAGAGTGCCGAGTTTGCTTGAGTAGTCCCGATTAGTATTGCAGCCATTACAAAACCTGCATGAGAGATCGAAGAGTATGCAAGCATACGTTTTACATCTGTTTGTACAAGTGCCCAAAGGTTTGAGATAGTCATTGTTACAACAACAAAGATATATAGTACTACCTCTATCCACGTAATATTACTATGTACTAAGAACTCAAAAAGTCTCATCGCAACTACAAATGCCGCTAGTTTTGGTACAATTGACATATACCCCGTAAGTGCTGCAGAAGAACCTTCATAAACGTCCGGTGCCCATGTATGAAATGGTACAAGTGAAAGTTTAAAACCAAAAGAAGCAAGCATAAATGTCACTGCAACAAGTACATAACCGATATCTGCATAACCGTTGTTAGCAAGCACTAATGCTATTTTGTTGATCTCAACTGAACCTGTAAGAGCGTAAAAGATCATCGCACCGAAGCTGTAAAGACCAGCTGCAAGTGCACCCATAGTGAAGTACTTAACTGCCGCCTCAAACGATCTGTCACGGTTGTGCATAGCGATCATTGTATAGAGTGCTAACGATGATGTCTCTAAACCTACAAAGATAAGGATCAAGTTATCAGATGAAACCATAAACTGGAATCCACCGATCATAAATAAAAACAGCGCAAAGAACTCAGGGTATGAGAACTCATGGAAACGCTTATGTGTTAATGCCAGCGGGATAAACAGCATAGATGCGATTACAATGATAAACTGAGAAAGGATCGCAAGTCCATCGATCAGCATCAGATCAAACACACCTAATGTGATACCGCTTTGCTCAAAAATTTCACTTGAGTCAACAAGTGCCGTAAAATCCATTCCTAAAAATAGTAAAGAGAGTACTACATATAAACTTTTATGAAGACCACCTTTAAATAGATCGACTATTAAAATAAGTAAAGCACCAACGATAGGTATCAACATTGGTGTAAGAGTCATCAGATTTAATGACTCTACCGGGATATTAATTGGTGACAACATTAATGTACCTCCTTAGAAGAGGTTTGCTGCGTAACAGCTACCTCTTTACTTGTTTCTAGGTTTGGAATTCTCTCTTTTGCCAGTTCAGTTTGTGCTTTAGAGTGCATCAACTGTACGATAGCTTTTGTTGAGTTATCGATTGGCTCCAAGATAGGTTTTGGATATACACCTAACCAGATCGTGATAACAGACAACGGAATAAGCGCAAGGAGTTCACGTTTGTTTACATCAGGAAGATCTTTATTTTCCTCTTTCGTAACATCACCAAAGAACATTTTTTTATACGCTGAGAGCATATAGATAGCTCCGACGATAATTGCAGTACCTGCTAAAAGTGTTAAGATATGAGACTGCTGATAGAAACCGAGTAGTGATAAGAACTCCCCTACAAAGTTAATCGTAAGCGGCATACCCACTGAAGCCATCAACATAATTCCAAAGATAGTCGCATATCTCGGCATAACATTTCCAAGACCGCCGAATTCACTCATAAGTTTTGTATGACGTCTGTCATAGATAACACCTACAAGCAAGAACAGCGCACCCGATACAACACCGTGACCAATCATTAAAAAGATTGAACCTGAGATCCCCTCAACATTTAACGCGAACGTACCAAGGATGATAACACCCATGTGTGAGATCGAAGAGTAAGCAACAACTTGTTTCACATCCTCTTGAGCATATGCAACCATTGCAGTGTAGATGATCATAATGATCGCAATTACAGCAATAGGTACCATGAAAAACGCCGAAGCATCAGGAAATAGCGGTAATGAGAAACGGATAAATGCATATGTACCCATCTTCAATAAGATCGCAGCAAGGATCACAGAACCGATAGTTGGTGCCTGACCGTGTGCGTATGGTAACCAAGTATGGAATGGAAACATCGGAACTTTGATCGCAAAACCGATAAAGAACGCTGCAAATAACCATAACTGGAACGTCTCAGGTAAAATAAGTCTATACCAGTCTAACAACGCAAAAGACCATGTACCAGTCGCTTGGTAGTAGAAAAATGCCATAAAAAGCATACCAACAAGCATAACAAGTGAACCTGCAAATGTATACAGGAAGAACTTAATAGATGCGTATATACGAAGCGGACCACCCCATGCACCGATGATATAAACCATTGGTACAAGTGAAAGCTCCCAGAACACATAAAATACAATAGCGTCTAATGCGGCAAATACACCAATCATTGTCATCTGTAAGAACAGAAGCGTGATGATCATATTTTTCACATTTGGCGTCTCAGTCAGAGATGCGATACCGATCATTGTAAAGAACGATGCCAGGATGATAATAAATAGTGAAATTCCATCAACACCTAATGTGTAGTTGATACCGTATGCCGGAACTAATGGAAGATGCTCCATAAACTGCATACCAGATACACTACCGTCAAAAGCAAACCAAAGCCATAGTGAGAGTGCAAACTCAACAACAGCTACACTCACACCATATGCACGGATACTGTCTTTTTGGATCATAAATCCTAAAATACCCGCTAAGGCTGGAAAGAAAATTAAAATTGATAAAATGTGATCTACCATCTTACATTACTCCTAAACCTGACAAGATAGCTACTATCTCATCAGAATATCTAACTGCTAAACCAAAAACCACAGCTAAAGATAACAGTCCCAAAGTACCTGCTACCATCCATTTTAACATCGTAGAAAGATTTCCACTCTGCATACCTCTAGTGTTTTCACCTGTTCCGTAAAGGATACCTGCGATACCGTCAACTGTTGCATCAACGATCTTAAGATCGATTTTTTTCCAAAAGATCTCAGATATCTCTCTATACGGCTGTACTAAATATTTCTCATACGCATACGGGATATAGTACTGGTTAAATAAAACTTTGTAACAAAGTCTGTTTTCCATTTTACTTGTACCGTCTGGAACACTTTTCCATGATGCGTATTTTTTATATGCAAAGAGTACTGCCAAAATCACAAACAGTTGTGTACCGATAGTCATTCCCCAGTAGATTGCAGGGTGATGGATATGGTACTCGATAGCCGGTAAAAGTCCTGTAACCATCTCAAAGTATGAGAGTTTAAGTGAACCTGCGATAACAGCTAAAAGCAATAACGGACTCATCGCTACAAGCATAAACTTGTACGCTTCGTGCGGATGGATACCAAAAAGCTTATAACGCTCTTCACCATGGAAGATAAGCGCAACAAGTCTAAATGAATAAAACGCCGTTAAACCTGCAGTGATTAATAACACTGAATAGATAATATAATGATGTTCAACAAACGCTGCTTCTAAGATCAGATCTTTTGAGAAGAATCCAGCAAGTGGGAAGATACCAGCTAACGCTACTGAAGCTAACGTCATCATGATAAACGTCCACTTCATAACTTTTTTTAATCCACCCATTTTAAACGGATCAAGTTCATCATGCATTGCGTGCATTACGTTACCGGCACCTAAGAATAATAGTGCTTTGAAGAATGCGTGCGCCATAAGGTGAAAAAGTGCCACCCAGTATGCACCAAGTCCAGCTGCTGCGAACATATACCCTAACTGAGAAAGTGTAGAGTATGCGATGATTCTTTTCATATCACGGTTTACAAGTGCCATTGATGCTGCGAAGATCGCAACAAAAGCACCAAGAGACGCGATAAACAATCCAACACTCGGGATCATGTCATACAGCTCATTTGCACGGATAACTAAGTAAACACCGGCTGTAACCATTGTCGCCGCGTGAATAAGTGCAGAAACCGGAGTTGGACCCTCCATCGCATCAGCAAGCCACGTATGCAGTGGAAACTGTGCAGATTTACCCATCGCACCGATAAATAAAAAGATACCGATCCATACAAGTGTAGCTGTATCAAGTGTAGCCATACCTGCAAACGCTTCGTGGTATTGAAGTGAACCAGTGTTCCAATAAATTAAGAAGATACCGATAAGCATACCAAGGTCAGCGATACGGTTCATAATGAACGCTTCGTTTGCTGCCCAAGTTGCGATCTCTTTGTGATACCAGAATCCAATTAGACCCCATGAACAAAGACCAACACCTTCCCAACCGATAAATAGTCCGGCAAAGTTGTCACTCATCACAAGAACCATCATCGAGAAAACGAATGCTGATAACCAAGCGAAGAATCTGTTAAACCCTTTATCGTGATCCATATACCCGATCGAGTAAACATGAACGATAGTTGAAACAAGTGTTACAACCATCATCATAGTAACAGAGACCTGATCGACGATAAAACCAAACGGGATATAAAGATCACCCGCAGCCATCCAAGTCATCATCTCTACATGAACCGGCTCACCACCTCCAAGTATATACGCTAAGAGGATAGAACTACTAACAAACGATACGAAGATCAGGAAACTTCCAACAATCCCCGTAAACGTTTTCTTTGGAGTCGCCGTAAATAACGCCGAAAACAAAGAACTTACTAATGGTGCAAAAAGTGCAATATATAAATATTTTTCCATCTTATCCCCTCATAGTTGCCATAGTGTCAAGGTCAACATTGTTGTGACGTTTATGCCAAACGATCAGCAAACCAAGTCCAACTGCAACTTCAGATGCAGCGATAGCAATAACAAAAAATGCAAACATTTGACCTGTCAGGTCACCGTAATAGTGTGAAATCGCAGCAAAAGCTATATTTACAGCATTAAGTAAAATTTCCGTTGCGAAAAACAGCAGTAAAAGGTTCTTTCTTTTCATTACACCCACTAAACCGATAGCGAATAAAATTGTAGATAGAACAAGATAGTGATTTAAACCTATTTCCATCATGAAAGCACCTTTTTATTTTTTTCTTCAAGTTCAAGGATCTCATCAGCACTCATAAGTGTAAGTGAAAGATCCATTTTCTTACCAGCGAGGATAATACCTGCGATCATTGCAACAAGTAACATAACAGCCGCTACTTCAAACGGGATCAGGTATTTTGTAAAAAGAACTACACCAACTTGTTGTGTATTTCCAACATCTTGCAGTTGCGGAGCAAATGCCATCATGTTGTCAGATACGATTGGAGCGGCAAAGATAGCTACTACTAAGATAGCAGCAAGTGTCGCCATACCAACCACGATATACTTGTTCCCTTGTTTCTCTTTTACTTCACGGGTTGTATCAAAGAACATCATCCCAAAAGCGTAAAGAGCCATCACGGCACCTGTGTAGACGATAATCTGTATCGCACCTAAGAAATCAGCACCAAGGATAAAGAAAAATGCCGATATAAAAATCATTCCTGCAGCCAATGCAGTTAATGCATATAACGCATGTGATGTTGTTACAGTGATAAAGAACATCGCAATTGTTAAAAATGCAAATAAGTAAAATGCTATTGCTTCAAACATACTTCAAACTCCTTAATATGCCAGAGGTGTTTTCTTAACACGCTCATCTTCATGTGGTGTGATAGCACCGAAACCTTCAAACTCTTGTTGCGCTTTTGCTTTCATAGTATCAAGCGGTGTCAACATATCATCATAAAGGATAAAGTGCTCTCTTTGATCACTTGCATTTTCATACTCGCCGCCGTGAGTAATAGCAAGCTCCGGACAAACCTCTGCACAATATCCGCAGAAGATACAACGCCCTAAGTTGATGCTGTACTCACCAACCTCTTTTCTCTGATTCTCATCGTATCTAGTTTCCATACGGATACAGTTAGAGATACAGATCTTTTCACAAAGACCGCACCCGATACATCTTTCAGCATCACTCTCCCAAAGACGTTTCATCTCATGTACTGCACGGTATCTTGGACCGATAGGCATCTTCTCTTCAGGGTACTGTATAGTGTGGATATCAGCTTTAAACATCTCACGAAGCACTACCCAAAGACCTACAAAAAGCTCCCCTTTAAAAGTTCTTTTTGTTACACGTTTGAACTTCTCCCACGGTGTTTTGGGATACTCTTCAATATCTACTAAAAAGTAACCGTTATCAGCTACATTTCTATCGTTAAATGGTTCCATATTCATCCCATATCCCCCTTAAAACATCATCACAAAACCAGTGATCACAACATTGATCACAGCGATCGGCATAAGCACTTTCCAACATAACCACATAAGTTGATCCGGTCTTACATCCGGCCATGCAGCTCTAGTCCACAAGAAGAAGAAGAAAAAGAAAGCAACTTTAGCAAGTAAACCTAATGCACCAAGTACACTACCGTCTCCATACCCACCTAAGAAAATTAGAGGGATAACAAAAGAGATAAAGAACATGTTCGCGTACTCACCGATGAAGAAAAGACCCCATCTCATACCAGAGTACTCAGTACCGAAACCGTCAATAATCTCGTGATCGTTTGCGATAAGGTGAAACGGTGTACGACCGGTTTCAGCAAACGCAGCAATCCAAAACAGTACAAACGCAACTGGCTGACTCCATACGATCCATTCAGAGATACCGCCGGCTTGGTATTCGTTAAAATCGATCAAAGATAAAGAACCAACCATCATGATCGGAGCTAAGATCGATAACCCTGTTACAACCTCATACGAGATAAATACGGCAGCTGTACGAGCAGCAGAGATAAGTGAGTATTTATTTGCCGAAGCCATACCACCAAGTAGCGGACCGTAAAGTCCAACTGCCATAATACCAAGGATATACAGGATACCGATGTTGATATCAGAGATGATCGGATGTACTTCATATCCAAAAACCGAAAAAGACGGTAAGAAAGGGATAGCAGCTGCAGCCATAAACGCTGTTGCAGCCGTAATAACAGGTGCTATCTTAAAGATTTTTGCAACAACACCTGTCGGGATAATATCCTCTTTTGTAAAAAGTTTAATACCGTCCGCTGCAACTTGTAAAAGACCGTAAGGACCAACATTTACAGGTCCAAGACGGCGTTGCATAAATGCAAGTATCTTTCTTTCAAAGTATGTACCGATACCAGCTAATGCTGAAAAGACCAGTAAAACTACAACAACTTTAATAATTGTTTCTATTAAATATGCACTATCCATACACTACACCCTTTCTATCGAAGCTAAACTGAAACGGTAACCGTCAAATAAAGCCTCTGAATTTAATTTTGGATCAAAAGTCGGAAGAACCACTATCGATCCCGCAATTTTGTTGTCACTAACAACTTTAGCTGTCAGTTCAGCTTTGTCAGTTTTCACTTTTACAGTGTCACCCTCATTAAAGTCGGAGTTTGATAAGAACTCCTCTGACATATATACGCCGCTCACTTCATCTGTTTCTGTCGCTTTGTTTGTAAAAGCGTTAAATTGTCTTACAGGATTTGCGAGATAGATTATACTACCTTCTAGCTTGTCCTCACTGAATTTAACAACACTTTCATCGCCACTTGGTTTTACTGCTACATTTTCCAACACATAACCTCTAACTTCCGTACCGTCATTTTCATAATGGTTTGGTAAGTTATCAAACTCTTGCGCCTTGAAACCTTTAGCTGTCGGAAGACTTACTGTATAGTCAATTACATTTGCAACAGTTTTTTCAGGGTTCAGTTCCAGTGCATTTGCGATATCGTTAAGCTCATATCCGTTATATGCCACTGCAGCATTTGTAGGGTTCACACGTTTGTCGATCGATGTCAGTGTCCCCTCCTGCTGATTCATTGCCGGCATATCAAGGTCACCGTCGCCTAAAGCTGAAAGTGTAAAGTCTCCCTCTGCGTTATAACCGATAGTGTATGAACCTGCACTGTCGTCTAAATCACAAATCATACTTACACCTAAAGTGTTTGTAAGTGTCGGTATCATTGTTACTTCAAATTTAGAGTACTTCTCGATAAGCGCTACAAGTCTCGCACAGTTTTTAGAGTTTGGATGGTTATAAAGATCCGGTCCAACCATAAGTGCAAAAGTCTCTTTTTTCTTAAGGTTTTTCTCCAAAGTCTCCATAAATTTGTCATCGGCCCCAAGAAGTTCAAGAAGTTTGTTGTCATCGACAACTACCTCTTTTTCAACTTTTTTCGGCACCATCTTAGACTTCTCTACTTCAACCTCTTCCTCTTCACCTGTCTCTTCATTAACTTTTTTCTCGATAACTTTTTCAACAACTTTCTCTTTAACAGTCTCTGTAACCGTTACAGTTTTTTCAGAGTGGAATGATGCCAAGTACTCAGTAATATCAGCAGGCAATGCCTCTTTATCACCAAATAGATCAAGAATTAAGTAAAGTGCAATCTCCTCTTGAAGCGGAGCATGCTCAACTGTCATAATAGACTTTCCAAGCCCCTCGATAACAGGATCTTTTACAGGGTGGAAGTAAAGTCCGGCCCCTTTGTTTACCGTCATAGAGTTGTTAAGTGCATATCTTGCATTTGGATTGTCAGTTTTTAGTGCAGAACCTACTGAAACTATAAAATTAGAATCCATAGTCACTTTCAGATCTCCGCCGTAAAGTGATTTTCCGCTGATTTCAGAGTAATCTTTTAAGAATGTTTGGAACGCTTTTGCTTCATCATTGATGAGTTTATATCCGAACTTCTCTTTCATAGATTGAAGGAGATATGCCTCTTCATTTGTGATAGTAGAAGTAAACTTGATCGTATCCGCTTTTTTAAACGCTTCAATTGCATTTGTAAATGCAGTCTCATCTTTTACAGCTTCAGCATTTTGATAATCAAAACCGTAACGACCCGCACCACAAAGAGATACATAGTTCCACTCATTCATAACACGGTAGATCTTTTGTGTATCATCATGCAGGTCAGTATGTTTCACATCGTAAGTGATCTGACATCCTGCCGAACAATGTCCACACGTTGCAGGGATCTGTTTAAGCTCCCAAGCATTTGACTTGTAGATAAAGTGTGTATCAACCAATGCTCCAACCGGACAAACTGCCGCACACTCACCACAAGATGTACAATCGAGATCATCTTCAGTACCGTTTGTTAAACCGATAACCGACTTGTTAAGTTTGTTCCACATAGCGTATGCATCTTTTGGCATACTCTCTTTGTACTCAGCCTCAATTGCATCTGCACCTCTTTTGATAGTTTTCAGTGAGTTGTCACCGATCATATCTTTACAAGCAGTCACACAACGTTCACAAACTATACAAAGCCCCGGATCGTAGTGTAAGTGTCCCCAGTCGTGAGCACTTCGGTCTACGTCTTTGATCGCATAGTTTTGAGAGTCAACTTCAAGCTCTAAAGTATAGTTTTGAAGTTCACACTCACCTGATTGATCACATACACCACACTGTAGAGGGTGGTTTACATCGTAAACCTCCATAATAGCACGGCGCTCTTTTTCAATGTTCTCCGTCGTAGTTGTGATATTCATCCCGTCTTTAGCTTTTGCGTTACAAGCATACACCTGTTTCCCGTCAGCTTCAACAAGACAAATACGACATGCTAGAGTTGGTGAACATCTTGTTAAATAACAAATAGCCGGTATGAAAATATCGTTCGCACGAGCAGCATTGAGTATATACTCACCCTCTTGCGTCTCAATCTCACGACCATCAATATTTATACTGATTTTACTCATGATACCACTCTTTCAATTTTGGATTTTGCAAATCTATAAGCACTAGTGCCCTCAACTTGATCAAATGTCGGATTGAGTGCGACAGTCCCTTTTAACTCAGTATCGAGTTTGAAAGTTCTTGTTACACTATTTGAGCCAACCGTGATCGTTACCGTGTCACCGTCAGAGATTCTAGCAGCTGTAGCAAACTGCTGCGATCCTCTTAATGTGTTATCTTTTGGCAGCTGTGCAGCTTTGTTTGTATAGTTGTTAAACTGTAAAACAGGGTTAGAGTTGTAGATAACCGTACCGTTATATTCAGGCAGCTCCTCTACATCTTCAAGTTTACCCGTAGCCTCAACTTCCACTTCATCAAGGAGATATCCTCTGATGTCCTCACCAAGAGGTGTCAGGAAATTTTCTAGTTGATCAAACTCAATCGCTTTAAAGCCTGCTACATTTGCCAACTCTTTTGTATAGTCGATCGTATGTTTCGCTTCAGATCCTAAAGCGTTAGCAAGGTCGTTAAGTGTATACCCTTCAAAACCAAGAGCTACGTTTAACGGTAATACTCTGTTGTCGATACTTACAACTGTCCCCTCTTGCTGATTTAACGCAGGAACTGCTAAGTCTGCTTCAGCTAAAGATGAGATAGTAAAGTCACCCTCTGCGTTGTAACCCACTACATTTGCAGCTGTTTCATCAACATCAAGATCACAAATCATACTTGCACCCATTGTATTAACTTCCGATGGTACTACTACCAAAGAGAACTCTGTATATTTTTCAATCGTTGCTGCAAGTTTAGCTATGTTTTCAGCACGCGCGTGAGCTAACAGATCGCTTCCGATAACAAGTACCTTTTTCTTTGCACGGGCAAAAGATTTTGTCATAAATTTCAGTTCATCGTCACCGACATTGCTCTCAGCTGACAAGTTACCGTGATCAAGCTCGTCTAAAAACGCTTTTGTATCTTCATCAACATCTACACCACTTAAAAGTTCATCGGCGATTAGTGCGAGTACACCCTCTTCTGTTCCAACTTCATACTTCATAAACTGAGTTACAGTATTTTGAAGCAGTGCATCTTCCATAGGGTGTGCATACACAATCTTCGCACCATTATGACGAGATGCTGTTGTGAGTGCATATCTCACACCAGGATTGTCAGTCGCAATTCTGCTTCCGATTACGATAGCAGCTTCAGATTGCTTGATCGCATCAAGGGAACCGCTGTGGTGCATCTTTCCGCTCACAGAAGCATATGCTTTCATAAACTCTGCATATTGTCTTGCATCCTCATTGAAAAGTTTTACACCCAGTCTCTCTTTGAGTTGTTGCAGGATATATGCCTCTTCGTTTGTGATCATTGAACTAAAACGGATAGCTGAAGCATTTTTCAGTGCTTCGATCGCTCTATTGAACGCTACCGCATCGCTTTTTTGTTCATTTTGAAAGTCAAATCCAAAACGACCGGCTCCACAAAGTGATGTAAACTCAAAATTATTTTTCACTCTATGGATCGTTTCCGCACCGTTAATACCGCTGTGACGCACTTCATACTCTAAAGAACATCCCGCTGAACAGTGTGCACACGTTGATGGGATACGGTTTAATTCCCACGCGTTGGCTTTGTATTTAAAGTCACTGCTTACAAGAGCTCCAACCGGACATACTGCGATACACTCACCACAAAATGTACAGTCTAATTTCTCAGAGTTTTTCGGGATAATAGTTGAACTGTATCCACCGAAATATACATCGATCGCATCATCACCGATTGATTCGTTACAAACGTGTGTACACTTCTCACACATGATACACAAAGCAGGATCGTAAGAGATAAGCCCCCAATCCTTTACAGTTTTATGCTGTTCACGTGCTGTAAAATTTTGCTGATCGACATTAAACTCTAACGTCATATTTTGCAGATCACACTCGCCCGACTTATCACACACTCCACACTCAAGCGGGTGGTTTACGTCGTAAAGTTTCATAATGTTTACACGCTCTTGCTCTAAAGCCTCAGAGTTTGTTTTGATCTTAGCACCCTCTGTTGGAGGCGTGTTACATGAAAGTATAAATCCGTCAACACCCTCAACCTCTACTGAACAGATACGGCATGATGCACACGGTGATGTTTTAGAGATGTAACACATAGTCGGGATATATACACCCGCTTTACGTGCAGCTTGTAAAATTGTCTCACCCTGCTCAGCACTTACCGCTTGACCGTCAATTTCAAAATTAATTGTCTTACTCATAGTGCCTCCTTATGCCTGAACCATAGCGATGTAATAACAACGCATACAACGTTCAGCTTCAGTTAAAGCCTGATCTTGAGTCAGACCGAGGTTTACTTCTTGGTTATTGTCTTTTCTGACATCTACATCAAGCACTTCCGCTGCTTCACGAGGAAGTCCAGGCATCCAACCCGTAATCTTCTCGTTTTTGTCATACACTTTTAACTTCATAAGGTGATCTTCCATGATCTCCTCTTCAGTTAAAGTGATCTCACCGCTTTGTACATATCTTGCCATGACAGAAGCTGCACGTTTAGCCTGACCGACTGCATTTACGATAGTCATCGGACCATATTCACAATCCCCTGATGCAAAGATACCTTTGCGGGATGTCATATAGTCTTTACCGTTTGTTTTTATCGTAGCCCAAGATGTCATCTCGATATCCCACTCCTCTGGAAGCAGGTCAAGATCAGCTGATTGCGAAACGGCAGGAATCAGATAATCTGCATCGATAATCTCATCAGCACCCTCAATTTTTACAAGCTGTGGGCGTCCGCCGTCTGGATCTGGTACTAGCTCAAACTTGTTAAGTTTAAGTTGTTTAAGTACATCGTTTTCGTCAAAGATCTCTTCAACTGCCGAGTGGAACATAAACTCTACGCCCTCTTCAACAGCTTCGTGATACTCTTCATAGGTAGTGTTACGGATGATCGTTTTCTCATCACGACGATATACCATAATTACACGAGAAGCACCTGCACGTATAGAACAACGCACAACGTCCATAGAGGTAAAACCACCACCGACACACACAACTGTTTTACCAGTGAGATCTACGTGGTCAGTCGGAAGCATTTGTTGCTCTTGTACCTCTTTTGGTGTTTTGATATCAAACTTCTCATAAAGGTTTACCCAGTCAAGAAAGTCAATCGCACCCCAGTACCCTTTGATCTCAGGACGCTCGTTGGCACAACGAACTTTTTTCGATATACGAGTACCGGTTGCCACCATAACTGCATCGTAATCTTTTTCAAACTGACGCATATCATCATCAGTGATCTTACGATTTGTTATAAAGTTTACACCCATATCACGGACACACTCGATATCTTCCTGGTACTTGTCCCACGGCATACGGTACTCAGGTACACCAACAGTTACCTCACCACCAAGAACCGGCAGCTCTTCATAACAGTCAACTTCAATACCCTCAGCAGCAGTGTAGTATGCTGTTGTAAGTCCAGCCGGACCTGCACCGATAACAGCGATCTTCTTACCCGTAGGTTCTTTCTTCTCCATAGGATGGAAGAAATCATACCCGTGATCAGTCTCATAATCAGCACCTAAACGTTTAAGTGCCATAATTGAGATAGGCTCGTCAAGGTTTGTTCTACGACATGCATCCTCACACGGGTGTGGACATACACGACCACACGTATGTGCAAGTGGCATAGTTTGACGAGTCGCTTCTAAAGAATCATCAAAACGCAGATCTCTTACACCTTCGATATATCCTGGGATATCAACGTGTGCAGGACATGCATCTGTACAAGGTGCTGTAATTTTTGCAATATAACTTGCATCTGCATCATAATGTTTTGACGGTTTCTTTTCGTTAATGCACTCAAGAAAAGTATCTTCAAAGTGTGTCATCAAATCTAAGATAGGATTAGGAACTGTTTTACCAATCTCACACTTAGACGTAATCTGCATACTTTTACCGATCTCTTTTAGGTGGTCCAAATCAGATATTTCACCTTCGCCGCGAGCTATTTTGTCAAGCTGATCGTATAATATACGTCCACCCCAACGCCCTGGTGCACAACGACCACACGCTTCCGAGTACTCTTGGTATTGAGCGGCATACTCCATTGCGAGGCGGATAACATCCACATCCTCGTCAAACAGTGTAACACCGTCCCAACCAATGAATGCACGAGAAGATCTGTGATCATCATATTGTGCCGGCAGATTATAAGCTGATTCTTCCCACTCTTCTTGAGGTTTACCGACATTGTTTACCAGTTCACCGTTCCAAGTAGAAAAATATACTTTGCTCAAATTAAATCCCTAATCTTTTTTAACAACGATAGTCCAGTCAACTTCGTTGAACTTTAGCGAGTTATATAACTCCCAACCACACTCTTTTACAAGATCCGCACTTCTTTGAATAGGTGAAAAATCACCAATCTCAAATAAGAAAATCAGTGTTTCACTCGCTTTATGAGTTTCACCAAGGATCTCTTTCATACGAGGTTCAAAATCATCTTTTAAATGTCTTAGATCATATCTTTTCATTATCTATCTACCTCACCAAATACGATATTTGTTGTACCAATAATAGAAACAACATCCGGAATATAGTGACCCGGTAATAGGTCAGTTAAGATCCCTGTATGCCAGAAAGACGGCGCACGAAGTTTTAGTCTGTACGGATACGGTCCACCTTGAGAGTTGATGTAGTAACCAAGCTCACCTTTTGGAGATTCAGTCGCTACATACACTTCACCAACCGGTGGTCTCATACCTTGTGTTACAAGTACGAAATGCTGCATCAACGAGTAGTTTTGCGTCATGATGTCCAGCTTTGGAGCTGAGATATATTTAGGCGCGTGAGCCATTAGCTCAGTTTGTCCATCTTTAACACATCTTTCATACATTTCGATTGTCTGATAAAGGATCTTTGCAGATTCTCTCATCTCTTCCATATAGATTCTATAACGTGCAAAGTTATCACCCTTGTCAGAGAAAGGTACGTTAAACTCTACTTCATCGTAAAGCTCATACGGTTCCTCTTTACGGATATCCCATGCTACACCTGAAGCTCTTAGCATTGGACCTGTACAACCCCATGATAGTGCCATCTCTGTTGGAATTGTTCCAACATCTTCCATTCTCATTCTCCAGATACGGTTGCTATCTAATAGGTCTTCATAATCTTTGATATCTTGAGGAAGTTTGTCTAAGAAAGTTCTTAGTTGTGCCAAGAAATCATCTTGGATATCTAAAGGAACACCACCGATACGGATCGCAGCGTGTGTTAAACGAGCACCACAATACCCTTCGATAATATCCATAAGATATTCTCTCTCACGGAATGCATATAAAAATACTGTCATTGCCCCGATATCAAGCGCCGTTGTCGCTAACCAAAAAAGGTGAGACATCAAACGGTTGATCTCTAAAAGCATCATACGGATCACTTTTGCACGGCGTGGAACTTCGAGGCCTATCAGTTTTTCAACTGCAAGTGCAAAACCGTAGTTATTTGAAGATGAAGCGATATAATCCATACGGTCAGTAGTAGGCATAAACTCGTTATAGATCATATTTTCAGCCATCTTCTCCATACCACGGTGAAGGTATCCTATGTCAGGATGTGCTTTTACGATTTGCTCTTGTTGCAGGTGAAGCATAAGTCTTAACTGTCCGTGTGCAGACGGGTGCTGTGGACCGAAGTTTAAGACTAGTTCATTATCGTCTCTGTCAAATGTAATATTTTCAAAAAACGGTGTTAATCTGTTTTTTACTTGTGCCATATCTGTACCACCCTATCTTTGAGGATCATCAATGATTTTTGATGACTCTTTTGTATATTTTTTGATCATGAATACGCCACCATCTTCTTGGTAGTCCTGAGTTGTTTTTTCCATATCGTCAGTGATCTCAGTCCCCTTAGGTACTTCAAAACCAAGACGTGCGAAACGTTCAGAATCGTATCTGTCGATTCTTGCAGTATCACGAAGTTCAGGCCCGATAACATCACGTGCTTCTTTTCCGTAGATTTTATCAACTTCATACCAAGCAGCAAACTCATCACCCTCAAGCGGATATGTTTTGCGTAATGGGAAGCCTTGCCAGTCGTAAGGCATAAGGATACGCTTCATAAACGGGTGATTGTTCGCTTCGATACCGAACATATCAAACATCTCACGCTCAGACCAGTCAGCTGATCTGAAAAGCTTTTCAACAGAATCAACAGCTTCACCCTCTTTAATAAAGTACTTAATACGGATACGCTTGCGCTTAGTCATAGAAAGCATTTGATAAAAAATCTCAAAAGTACCGTCTTTTGCCAGCCAATCAATCGCACTGAGTTCTGAAAGCTGAGTATATTCAAGTTCATCTCTTAGAAGTTCAAGTACACCGTAAATATCTTGTGGCTGAATATAAACAACCATTTGCTCAACTTGAATATACGCTTCGCTTACTTCAAACTTTGCTTTTATAGATGCTAAATCAGCTGCAAACACTGCATCGTCCTCAACCGGAGTTTTAGGAACCTGCGGCGCTACATAATATCTGTCTGTGTAATACGCTTTTGCCTGTACATCATCTTTTGGTGTATATGCTCTCATTACATTAACCTTTTAGCTTTTTGTGCTTTACCCGCTTTTTGCTCACGGATCTTTTGTTGCAATAACATCACACCGTACTGAAGTGTTTCAGGACGAGGTGCACAACCTGGAAGATAAAGATCAACAGGGATGATACGATCACACCCTTGTACCGTTGCATATGTGTTAAACATACCACCGGTATTTGCACATGAACCCATAGAGATTACCCATCTAGGCTCTGTCATTTGATCATAAAGACGCTTGATAAATTCAGCGTGTTTTTTTGTAAGAGTACCTGCAACGATCATAACATCAGCCTGACGAGGAGATGCACGGAAGATTGTTCCGTAACGGTCAAAGTCAAAACGTGAAGCACCTGATGCCATCATCTCGATACCACAACAAGCAAGACCGTAAGTAAGTGCCCAAAGAGAGTTTGAACGCCCCCAGTTCACAACCTTGTCGATCGATGTAAGTGCTACCGGCAATCCACCGTCTTGTGTATAGTTTACTTTATGTTGTGCCATTCTAGCGCTCCTTTTTTCCATGCATATACAAAACCTATTGCTAATAAGAGGATGAACATAATCATCTCAGCAAATCCAAACCATCCAAGTACTTTAAAATCTACTGCCCAAGGAAACATAAATACTATCTCAACATCAAATAGTAAAAACAAAAGTGCAAATAGATAAAACTGAGGTGAAACTCTATTTGGCTGTTTCGTAACCTCAGGTCCACATTCATAAACCGATAGTTTGATCTTTTCAGTGTCTTTTGCAGCTAACGCACGAGATGCGAGTCTTGCAATAATCGTCGTTGCTATAAAAGCACCGAATGTAATAACAAAAAGTACAAATACCCCAAAGTACGGATTTGCAGTACTAATATGCTCCATATAACCTACCTTTTAAAATAAGAAGTTACCCTTTTTAGTTGTAACCCTTTTTCTATTATTTGTTTTCTAACGTCTAAAAACACCCATTGTGCACAAAAGCATAGGCATCCAAAAACTTAGAAAAAACAGTTACTGCACTATATCAAAAAGAGTATTAAAAAAAAGTTTTATTATATAAATTAGATTGAAAATGTCACGATATGGAACATAAAAAAGAGCTAGAAGAGCGAAGTGTGTATTTTTGTAATACTTTTTTGGGAAATTCTCCTAAAAACTGTAGGAGATCTCCCCAAAAATCATATCGTTATCGCTGATATTGTCAAAAAAAGTTGAACCACCGATATAGTCAACGATTCCAAGTGTTGTTTTTACACTGTCGCTGTTTTCATATTCGAGCCACGCTCTTTGGTAACCGCCGTCATTAAACTGCTCTCCGAGTAAACTTAAGAGATAGTTTGCATGGAGACGCTCATGGTAAAAGTCAGAGCTAATTCTCAAAGCACCCTGATAGTTCTTTTGGGAGAACCCATGGTTTTTTGTATAGTAACACTCTGAAAGATCGAGAGAAACAGTGGTTTCGGAGATGCCGCTGTACTCCAAGCCCACTAACATATCGAGTCGATCAAACTTTTCATCACCGAATTGTAGGTATTTGTAGTTTTGTTTATAAGCCAATTCACTTTTAAATAACCATGATCCATATACATAAGCCACAGCTGCCCCGTACATATCGATCTTGTTTGTTATATCTACATCGTTTCGAGGATAAAACTCAAAGTTAGGGTAAATATTTGCATAGTAAAAATCGAGATCGAAGCCGGTAAACTCTCCTGAAATATTAAGTGCATAAGTGAGTTCATTCGGTTTTTTCGGTGTCGTGACCTTTATCGGTGCAGGGTTAAAATCACCCCCAAACGGAGGCAGCTTATCTTCACGCTGTTCTAGTACAAGGATAGGCGTAATACTCCAGTTCTTATAATAGTAGTCAAACTTCGCCATCGCAGTACTTAGACGAAGGTCTTCTATATCAACCATTGCCG
Organism: Candidatus Sulfurimonas kebritensis; assembly: GCA_047689515.1. Lineage (GTDB taxonomy): Bacteria > Campylobacterota > Campylobacteria > Campylobacterales > Sulfurimonadaceae > Sulfurimonas > Sulfurimonas kebritensis. The sequence goes on along the minus strand of JBEWQA010000016.1, from coordinate 15,421 downwards.
GACGACGGTTATCCAAAGGGTTTAAAACATCTACGACACGGATAGTATCGCTTTTTCCCCATACCACTACTTGACGTCCTATCTTGATGTCGAGATCGTCTGTGATCGAACCTTGGATGTAAGCATCAAAAAGCTCCACCTCACTCTCTAACGAGTTTAACTCCTCAGAGGTAAACTTCTCTCTTCCTTTTAACAGGTAAGAACTGTCGTAAAAAGAGTTTGCATTTATTTTCAGTTTAAAGTCCTGCCACAGATCTTTATTGTATTCAAGGAAAAAAGAGGTTCTAAGTGATGAGAGTTTATCGTGCGGGGCCTCATTGTGGTAGCTATATGCAGCTTGCTGTGTAAGCTCCCCCTCAAATCCGTACTCCTGAAGCGAGAAGGTATCGTTTGCAGGTTCTTGTATCACAACAGCGGCTGGCGCCTCCTCAAACCCGTCCATAAACAGATCATCGGCATTCTCTGCCCAGAGTGCAGTGAGTAAAAGGGAAAAAGTGGCTAAATAACGAAGCAACTACAGCCCCTTTTCCAGTCTTCGTGTAGTAAACACATCATCATCGATCGGTTTATTTACTTTGATATTATCAAACTGCAGGATCGTTTTGTGTTTTGTGGTTTTACCCTCTTTAGTCGTCATAACCATCTCATCGATCACCCAGACACCATCTTGCTTATGCATCTTTGTAACATCGAGGTATTTTTGGTCACCGTTTTGTAAAATCCCGATAGAACGTACTACCATATCTATATCTTCACGAACAAGTCCGTATGTTTTCACATAACCTGACTCTTCGGTCACACTCTCATCAACAGGTACAGACTCTATCATAGTAGTATCGTGTCCGCGCACTTTCATATGTTTGAGTACCTTGTATGTATAATCGTCTACGCTTCTTTTTGTCATATCGTAGTAAGAAAAATCACTCCCCATAAAACTTGAACTTTTATCACTAGTCGGAATTCTTTTTACTTTTCTGAGTGCAGGAAGATAGAGCCACTGATCATCATCTTTGCTTGCATCATCATAGTCGTATGTTAAAAATGCAGTATCCTTAACATCCGCAGGAGTTTTAAAGAACATGATTTTGTAGCTGTCTTTCCCAAAATCCTTATCAAAAGTTTTGATCTCCCTGACCCTTTGGTTGTTGTTTTTATCGATCAACACCATTTTCATATCTTGAATAATAGTCTGCCCGTCATCTCTGTCATATACGGCCTGAGCGATCGCTCTTGCTTTGTCGTCTGCACTTGCAACACTTGCCAGGGCTACAAGAGCCAATAAACTTAATTTTTTTATCATTTTATCCATCCTCTTTTTGCGATAAGTACCATAAGTGCCGGTGCCAACATAAGATCAGCAATCAATGCAAAAATAATAACACTACCGGTTAAAAATCCAAAGTTTTGTACACTCTCCATCTCTCCAAACATATAAGCAAAAAATCCAAGTGATAAGACTATTGTCGTAATTACTAAAGCTTTTCCAGTTGTATAAAAAGTTTTTTCAACGGCCACTATTGCATCACCCGTATTTAAGTAATAGCGCTTAAAGTTATGCATAAAGTGGATCGTATCATCTACCGCAAGTCCAATTGCGATCGAACCGATAAGCAGTGTAAACATATCAAGCGGGATCTTGAAAATATACATCAGACTAAGCCCCACGATTACAGGTGTCAAGTTTGGTATCATAGAGATAAGTCCAAGTCTAGCATTCCCCATAATAAACATCATGGTAATAGCGATCAATGTAAAAGCTATGATATAACTCTCAACAGATGATCGGATCGCTTGGGTAAACGTATGTACCAGTATAGGGATGATCCCCGTTACTGTAACATCCTCATCTTGAAACGTTGCATCAAACCTTTTTTGTACATGAGAGAGCATATCCTCACTGTCTATAGAATCTACCCATGGAACTTTTACAGTTACACGCAGTTTTGAAAACTGAGAGTCTACGACATCCTCTAGATCATCACTTCCGCTGTTTTCAAATAGCAGCAGCTCCTGCGATACCAGAGCCTGATCGGAAGGGATAGTATAAAAACTTTCTTTGTTTTCATGGAGTGCTTTGTTACTCTCTTTTACGATCGTATCAAGCGATACCACCTTTCCTATATACGCTTTGCCGTCATCATACTTCTCTAACTCTTTGTTGAGTGTTTCGAGCTTTTGCAATCTCAGCGGGCTCTGCCAACCGTTTTCCTCATTGGTGTCAACCACCACCTCCATCGTCAGTGAGCCGTTGAGATTTTTGTCTATATAGTGAGTGCCTACATAGTTTGGATCATCTTTTGGAAACCACTCCAGCGGGTAGTGTGAAAGACGGATATTTGTCGCTAATATGATCGAGAGGATCACAAGAGACAAACTCACAACAACGACAGACTTTGGATGGTGCGTCGGAAAGTAAGCAAAACGTCTCATCACATTGTCAAGCCAATGGTTCTCTTTAATCTCTTTTGGCTTCATCGGCGTGATCATTAAAAGAGCAGGCAGAAGTGTGAGTGTTAAAAATAAAGAGATCAAAACTCCAAGTGAAGCAAACTGCCCCATATCAGCGATCGGTGCCACTTCACTTCCTGCAAAAGAGGCGATCCCGATAGCAGTTGTAACCCCTGTCATTGCTATCGCAAGACCTGAATGCTCCAGAGTAAAAACTATAGCTTCTTTTTTATCTTTTGATTGGTTAAACTTATCAAAAAATATTGAGAGGACATGCACCGTCGCCCCGATACTCACAGCGATCAAAAGTGAGGGAACTATCTGTGTAGGGAGTTTAAACGCTACACCGAAATATGCCATCGAACCAACTGTTGTCAGCAGTGAAAGAGTGATTACGATAAGCGGATAGAAAGTAGCACTTACACGTTTAAAAATCAAAAAGAGAAATACTAAAATAATAGCGATAGTCACTCGTGTGAACTTCTGCATATCCTCTTTCATCATAGACTTGAGTGCATCCATCACACTAGCAGACCCTGCATAATAGATCTTGAAATCATCATCTGAGTATTTATTGACGATCTCTCTTATTTTTCGCACGATCTCCGCATTTTGCGTATCTGTTAAGGCTGTTTTTACCACAGGCTCACTCGGTGCAACGTCAAAGTCACTGAACATATCATCGATATTCTCTTTTTCATCAGAGATAAAAGCTTTGGTTTCGATCATGATCGTTGTGATCTTACCGTCACGTGAGAGTAACAGGTCTTTATAAAACTCGTTTTCAAGTGCTATTTTTTTGATCTTGTCCGCATCCGCTTGTGTTTTAGGGAAGTTCTCAAGCAAGTCTTCAACGATCAGCTGATCACCCTCACCTCTTGTATTTCTAACATTTACAAGTGAAGTCACTTCATCAAGGTATGGGACATTCTCTTCTAAATCTTCATGAAGTTTTTTGAGCTTTGTTAAAAACGGGATCGAGAATACTTTATCGTTTTCGATAGCTATTAAAACTCTTTCGTCTCGTCCAAACTGCTCTTTAAAAGCATCATATTTGACAAGCATAGGATCATCTTCATGCAAAAATCCCTCTGTTGAAGTATCCATAGTGATCTTTGGAAGGTTGGAGATCGGAAAAGCGATCACCAACAACGAAAAAAGTATCACTATAAAAGGATGTTTTGTAATAAAACCTCCAAATTTACCTAATAACTGTTCTAATCTATTATGCACTCTACACCTTTATTTATATTGATTGTGATCATAGCAAGTCAATGTTAAAAAAACGTAAAAATTATGATTTTACTTTGTGAGAGGTCACTTTTTTATCTTCTATTTTTAATATTCTGTCACACAAAGGGAGCATTGCATCATCGTGCGTGACCATAATTACCGCCACATTCTGCTCTATTGCTATTTTTTTGAGCATCTTCACCACATCTGTCGATCGGCTTGTATCGAGTGCTGCTGTGGGTTCATCCGCTAAAATGATATCGGGTTTATTTGCGAGCGCTCTGGCAATTGCGACTCTTTGATTTTGTCCGCCTGAGAGCTCAGAGGAGATCGAATACGCCTTCTCTTTTATATCAAAATACTCCAAAAGCTCCATCGCTTCCCGCTCTGCCTCCTCTTTAGATACTCCATTGACCTGCGAGACAAGCGTAACATTTTCGATCACATTTAAAAAAGGGATCAGATAGTGTGCCTGAAAGATAAAGCCTATCTTTTGACGCCTTATTTTACGTGTCTCTTTTGTCAGCCACTTATTCTCATATACTTTTTCATCTCCAAGCCAGATAGTTCCGCTTGTTGGTTCCTCAACACAACCGATCATCATCAAAAGGGTTGTTTTCCCAGCTCCGCTTGGTGCTATAAGAGCGACTAACTCCCCCTTGTTGACTTGAAAATCAGCCCCTTCAATCACCCGAATAAGATTCTCATCTTTGCCAAAGTGTTTTACAAGATTTTGAACTTTTATACTTTGTTTATTTTGCATATTATCCACCTATCGCCTCTGCAGGATCGGCACTAATTACTTTTTTGACCCCTATAAACGAAGAGAGGATCGAAGCTACCAGTACCACTACAAACAACATCCACGCATCAGGGATCTCCAAAACAACCCGCTTTGGAAACTTCGCATAGATAAGATGAGAAAATATATTTCCAAAAATAAACGCTAAAAATCCAAGCATTAACGTCTCTTGTACGATCATCTTTATAATGATACTATTTGGAATACCTATAAGCTTCATAATGGAGATCTCTTTGATCTTCTCTAAAGTCATTGTATAGATGATGAGTGCGATAATGATCGTAGACACCCCAACCAAGATGATCGTAAAAAGTCCGATCTGCTTTGATGCACGCTCAATAAGGTTTTTTGTCAATATCTTCGTTTGTTCATCATTTGTATAAACAGTTTTGTGCTTAAAACGCTCTATCTCTTTTGCAACCCTTTGAGCGCTGTAGCCCTCTTTGAGAGTTGCGACTATAACATTTACGCTATGGAGTTCACTCCCTGTAATGCCTCTGTTTCTATCATTACGGACGCGGGGATTTGTGTAAGAAAACTGCAACTCTTGCGCATCTTTAAGAGAGATATACACAAGCGGGTCCCCTCCCGAAGACACACTTCCTTGAGTGATCCCTACTACTTTGTAGCTGTTTCGCCCCAGCACCATTGTATCTTCAAGCCCAAAACCTGTCTTCTCACTCACTACGATCTCATAATGGCTTTTTCTAAGATCTCTTCCTTTGACCAATTTACTTCGATCGATAGGGTTAAAACTCCCAAACGGATCGTAACCTACCGCAGTTACGCGGACCTCTTTATCTTGTGCGGGGAGCTGTATGTTTTGAAAAGTAAGTGCCGCCGTTGTTGCAACACCGTCGATCACCTGCAAGGTATCTTTTAGATCTTCATGAAGCCGTGAAGATTCTGCAAAAGGTCCTAGTGTCCCCTCCTGTACGATCCACAAATCCGCACCGATATCGTCAAGAAGCACCTTGGCATCTACAATCATCCCGCGATACACTCCGATCATGATAAGTACGATCCCAAGAAGCATCCCTACACCCATAGCAGTTACTATAAATTTTCCCAGTGAGTGGGAGATATCTTTATACGCTAAATTTATCATTCGTGTACACGCAGCCCTTCACTTAGTGTCTTATTTTTTGGTGAAGCAAGTAAGATTTTTGCTTGTGTGTCGATTCCTGAAACAGCAGCTTTTGTATCCTCTATAAAATGGAGCTTGAGTGTTTGAAAGTGTGCCTTTTGATCTTTTTGAATCCACACTCCGACATCTTGATCTTTATAAACAAGTGCTTTTGCAGGAATTATCACCGTGTCGTGAAATTTTTGAGCTGTGATCGATACTTCCGCTTGCTCATTAATATAAAAAGGGATCGGTACCTCTTCAAATCTTACATATACTTCCCGCTCTTGTGTCACAGAATCACTTTGCAGATCGATCCTTTTGACGAAACCTGTATAACTTTTTTCATAATCGCTTCGAATCCTGATAGTTGTTTTGGCACCCACTTTTATATCTCCGCTAAGTTTTTCATCTATAAATGCCTTGACCCATACATCTTTAGGATCTACGATCTTCATCATAGTTTGCGCCGGTAAAACATTTTGCCCCACTTGCACATCACTTTCGACAAGGTATCCAGATGCCGGGGCATACACTTTATAGAGTGCCAATTTTTTCTCTACCCCCTGCACCTTTTTTTGTGCACTTTTTATAGATGTTTTAGCAGTTGCAATGTGTGCAAGCAAAGATGCCTCTTGCGCTTTAAGCCCATCTAGCTGCGCTTTTGCAGCATCATACTCGGCAGTGGAGATATACGCTTGGGATTTGAGATTTTCATAGCGCTTGAATGTCTGCAAGCTTAGCTTTTTTTGCACCCTGATATTTTCCAGTTCTTGCTCAAGTGCCTGTTGTTCCAAAAACGCTTTTTTCACTCCCATCTTACTCTCTTGAAGCACTTCTGGCAAATCCACACTATCAAGCTTGATCAAGAGTTCACCTTTTTTTACAAAAGCACCCTCATCCACATAGATCGTCTCTATTTTTGCATTTACACCTGAAGAGATCAGGTAGATCCGCTCCGAGTCAACAACGCCTATTCCAAACACTGTTTTATTGAGATCCCCGATCATACCATGAGTTATCTCATAGCTTGTTTTAGGGATATACACCTTATTATACACAACAAAAGCCAGCACTAAAGCGACTGCGAATCCCGCTATAAACTTGTAATATTTTTGCATTACATCTTCCCTTTAAGATAATTGAGTTTGTCGATAATTGCACCTCTTTGGTAGTATGCTTCAAGGAGTCCAAGTTGTGAACTTAACTCAAGCGTAGTAGCATCTAAAACTTCTATATATGTTGCCAGTCCCTCAATGTAGCGCCCTTGTAAAACTTTCAGTGTTTGCTTGGCAGCTTTGTTTTGCAGTTTTCTTGCCTCTATCGTTTTTTCATACTTGTTTAGATCAATCAAGAGTGTCTCTATCTCCTCTTTGAGTGCTAATGTTTTTGCAGCTTTGTTTTGACGATCCACTTGTATCTGCAAACGTGCTTTTTGTACTTCGGCATCTACACCGCCACCACTGTAAAGCGGTATGTTTATACTTACTCCCAACACTTTTGCATCGTAGCTGTTGAGAGCATTGACATGGGTGTAAGAGCCTTGCAAGTCGATAGATCCGAAATGTGTTGCATAGGTGCTTCTTTCAGCCATGATACTTTTAGCAATATTTTTCTCATAAATAGCCAACTGGTAGTTATCATCCAAGATGCTCTTTTGACTGAAAACAGCAGGTGCACTTTTTTGCAGCAGTTGATTTTCAAGCTCCAAGTTTTCATCTAAAGTGGTACCCATATAGAGTGAGAGTGTGTGCTTTGTTTTGTCGTACGATGCCTTTGCAATGGCGAGATTTTCCTCAGCCACATACACCGCAGAGAGAAAACGGGTCGCATCGGCAGAGGTTTTTAGCCCTTGTTTTACAAGTGCCAGAGATTGTTTATGGTAGGCTTGTTTAAGTTCCAGGTCCCGTTTTCTCACCTCTATCGCCTTGGAGTAAACAATCATCAGTTTATAGAGACTTTTGACCCTGCTTGTCAAATAACGCTTAAAATCTTCTAAGGAGAGCTTGGCAATATCTTCTTCGATCGCCGATATTTTTACCAACGAACTTGTTTTTTCAAAATCATACACTTTTTGATGCAGACTCACCCCTGCACTCCATCCGTCATCATCAAGTGTATTAAAAGTACCGTTTGCGGGGAAAACATATGTTTGCAGCGCGTTATAATTCCCTTGAGTATTCACTTGTGGTAAATATGCAGAAAATGTGCTGTCGTACTGTGCGTTTGCTTGTTGTTGCTTGAGTGCAAACGATTTCATATCGGGATGGTTTTGCAGCGTTCTCTCGATCGCATCTTGCAATCGTAATATCTGTCCTTGGGCAAAAACGGTTCCCAGAAGAGACAAAAGTAAAAATAATCTCATTGCATAGCACCTTAAAGTTTTGATGCATCATTGTATAATTTTGTCGTTAAGGGAACGTTAAAACAAATATGTTCCCTTGATGTATCGTAGAGACCTCTACTTTGATTCCCATCGCATCACAAAGGCGTTTGACGATATCCAAACCCAAACCGCTAGAGTTATGTGTAGAATATTTGCGTTGAAAAATCTTAGCTGTATCTTCGATCGCATTACCGCTATTTTCTATGCAAAACCTCTTTTTCCCCTGCGTGTATATCTTTATATAACCGTTTTGTTTGTTGTATTTACACCCGTTTGATATAAGGTTTTGCAACACTTGTTTCATCGCATTTTCATTCGCTTTTATTTCAAATGATCCGCATCTGTTCTCAAACGATATATCGGGATAAGAGTGCTTATGCAACTCTACAAGATCATCGACTATGTGACACAGCTCTACTGCCTGTATTTGAAAAGTTTTATTCTCCAAAAGTGTTGTCAAGTTTAAGTGCAAGTCTGCAACTGTAGCGACACTTTTTTCTAGACGCTCAAACGCTTTGTGCTCTTTGCACTCATTTATGTTTTGCAATATCTTGAGATTGAGCTTCATGGCAGTCGTGGGAGTACCCAGATCGTGGATAAGGTCTTTGGTGAAATTTTCCATCATCTCAAAACTTTTTTTCAATGGTCGCAGAGCACTTCGAGCGAGTAAAAAACTCAAACTTGCAAAAAACAAAAGCAAAGCGCTCTGTACAAAGATGATCTTTGTTTTTAACTCATAGAGTTTTGTTTCATATGATTGTTTTGATTTGGCAACTTCAAGGTAATTTTCTGAACTTTTAAGCGGAATCTTTTTTATAAACTTTGTCGCAGTTTCGGTAAAGTTGCTAATCTCAAAGTATTCATTTTTTGGTAGGTAGCGGTGATGGTACTCCTTAGAAAATGCACTTATATCCTCTTCGATCTTGATATGTCTTGCATACTCGATGAGTGAAAAATGTTCCGCTTTGATAAGCTGCAGACTCATCTGCTGAAAATAGAAAAATCCAACCGCGAGTATCAGTAAAGCGACACTGACAAAATAGGTGATAAAGAACTTAAAAAAAGCCTTTTTTTCATGACGTGCCAAGACGATAACCGACCCCTTTTATAGTTTGTATAGGCAGATCGAGCTTGCGCAGTTTGTTTATGTAGACACGAAGCGAACCATCACCAACCTCTCGATCGTAAGAAAGTTCATCCAATAACAACTCTTTAGGCAGAGTTTTATTAAGATTGTTAAAAAATAGCTCTACAAGTTTTAACTCATAAGCAGACAAGGGGATAAAGGTCTGATTTTTGTAGAGTTCCTTGGCATCCAGATCAAAATAAAACTCCCCCGCTTCGATCATCTCTAAAGCTTTTGAATGACGTTTTAGCAGTGCATTGATTCTAATTAAAAGCTCATCAAACTCAAAAGGTTTTTTTATATAATCATTCGCACCCACATCAAAACCCTTTGCAAGGGAGTTAATATCACTTAAAGCAGTCAAAAATATAACGGGTGTTTCATCCCCACTCTCCCGCAAACTTTTCACTAAAGAAAAACCATCAATATCTGCAACATTGACATCAAAAAGATAAAGTCCAAACTTCTCTTTAAAAGTATAGTCTAAAACCGCTTCACCGTTATCAACATGAGTGATCGCAAACTTCTCAAACTCTAAAAGATCTATAAGTGACTCCGCCAGCACCTTGTCATCTTCAAGCAGTAGAATTTTAGTCATTTTTACTTATTTAAAAATCCCATAGATTTTTCACTGTCGAAACTGCCGCTTTTTTCTCTTTCGATCTCATCGGTAAAATCTTTCATTAAAAAGATCGGGTCATCTTTTACCGCTACTTTATAAGCGGTGTTTTTTACGATCAGATTGATCTGCCCGCCTGTAAGTGAGTACTCGGCAAGCTTCTTTTTATCGAAAGTGTTTTCATAGGGAGCTTCTGCAGGAAGCATATTTTCCCAGAGCTGTACCCTTTGTTCAAAATCGGGCTTTTTAAACTCTATCTTATAGTTAAATCTTCTTGAAAAAGCCTTATCGATATTTTCCAACAGATTTGTTGTTGCGATCAGCATCCCTTTGAAGTTCTCGATCTGCTCTAAAAAGATATTTTGCATCTGATTATGCATCTGATCGGAGCCTGTTATGTTGCCGCTGCTTCTTGCACCCAAGAACTGATCTGCTTCATTGAGTAAAAGGATCGGCTCTGTTTTTGTTTTGGTTGAGAGATCGTAAAACGTATCGAAGATCTTACGTACATTTTTTTCACTCTCACCTACATACATCGAGAGGATCTTTGAACAGTCAAACGCAAGCACTTGACGTTTAAGTGATTTTGCCAAAGAGTATGCCGTCATCGTTTTACCCGTTCCCGCAGCTCCATAAAAGATGATACGGGCATCGATACCCGACTTTTTCTCTTTAAGCCCCCATTTGACAAGTCTGGAGATCACTTTTTTATCTACCTGCTTCATAAGACTCTCTAAAGTCTCCCGAGTATGTTTGTTTAGCACTACATCCTCTAAAGAGGTATCGGGTTCCACTAGCTCAAAGATATCCTGCTCTTCGATCAGAGCACCCAGTTTCAGGCGTGTTACCTTTTTTGTTTTTTGCGGATGGATGATACCCTGCAACACCTCATCAACTATAAAAAAAGCACGTGAGATCCCACCAAAAGGGTTAAGCATCTCCTCATAGTCGATGATACTGTTCTCGATCAAGTTCGAACCGTCTTCTAAAAGGGAGCGGTTTTTGATCCGCTGATACTCATCCAAAGAGATCAGGTCGATCAAAGTATTCATCTCCCTAAGAGAAGCATCTGTAGCGCTATACTCCTCACGGAGCAGTGCTATAAAGATCACTTGTTCGTAGTTGTTCATCTTTTTTTGTTTAAAGAAACGGTCTAAAACCAAAGTCTCCGATGTTTGTGCTACACGCTCTTCAATCCTCTTTTCTAAAAGGTTGAGTTTGTTGAGAAGTCGGTCGATGCCGACAGAGTGTTCATGCACGTTTTGACGGATCACGCTCATCTTTTGGTAAAGCTCTATTCTAAAAAACTGATCTTGGAGATACTCCAGATGATCGGCATAGGGTTTGATTTCCGGAAGGTCAAGATCGAGCGAGCCGTCTTGCAGCAGTTTAAAAAATGAAGAGCTAAGCCCCACTGCACCGTTTAGCAGCTCCAAAGGTGTCACATCTGCGATCTTGATCGGAGTAAAGCTTTGTTGGTGGAGCCAGCCGAGTTCCAAAAGGTTTTTGACCCATTGTAAATTTTCTAAATTTTCATACCCATCGTCAGGGTAAAGGTCTTGTAGAAGCTGGTAAACGAGTACGTCATCCTGCCCCTCTACATATTTTTTTAAAATGTAACGCAGTACCTTTGCTTCATCGGCACTACATTTGAGATGTAAAAAGATACTGCTCTTCTCTACATCCTCCGTATTTAAAAAGTTTGTTAATATTTTCAAAAAAATCCTTAAAATTGTGTATAACTATTTTACTAAAACTAAACTTTATCTACAAAAGAGTAAAGCAGTTCGATCTCATCTTTCCAGATCGTCTCATCTATCGTCTCCAAAACAAGAGGGATATCATCCATACGATCATCATTCATGATAAATTTAAACGCATCAAGCCCGATCTCCCCTTGACCGATAGAGTGGTGTCTGTCCACACGGCTTCCAAGAGGGGGTTTAGAATCGTTGATATGCATACCGCTTAGATATTTTGAACCTACAATCTCATCAAACTCATTCCATGTTTTATCGTACGCTTCGCGTGTTCTGATGTCGTATCCTGCCGTGAACATATGACAAGTATCTATACATACACCAACGCGGCTCTTATCCTCAACACGATCGATAATATAAGCTAAATGTTCAAACTTATACCCCAGGTTTGTCCCCTGCCCTGCAGTGTTTTCGATCACCGCTTTTACACCGCTTGTTTTATCAAGGGCTATGTTGATCGACTCTGCGATCACATCAAGGCACTCATTTTCGATCTTCTCGACAAGCTCTGGATCACGCTTCTCTTTTGCTTTGAGTTTCACTAGATGGCTACCCGGATGAAAGTTCAAACGATCAAGCCCCAAGATCTCACAACGCTGCAGTTCATCTATAAACGCTTTACGACTTTTTTCAAGCTTCTCCTCTTCGGGGTGCCCGAGGTTAATAAGGTATGAATCGTGCGGAAGTATATGTTTTGGCTCAATTCCCGATGCTTCTAAAGTTTCAAACCACTTATCAAGTGTTTTAGCATCGAAAGGTTTCGCTTCCCATCTTTTTTGATTTTTTGTAAAAAGTGCAAACGCTTTTGCCCCTATCTCTTGTGCATTTGTGATCGCATTGTAAACTCCGCCGCTTGCACTTGTATGTGCGCCAACAAATTTTGCCATTAAGTATCCTTTATTTTTATTAGTATTTTGTTCATTCGATCTTTAAAATAGACTCTTTGTCCATCTATTTTATATATAATATCTACACCGTTGCCTCGAATCTTTTGCTTAAAACCGCTAGAGGTTTTTTCCAGATTTTTGCCCCCGAAAATCGGTTTGGCTAAAAAAACATTTTTCAGCAAATCGTCGGGGTAAGCGCCAGAGAGGTACTCCTCGTTAAATGAGGACTTTCTCATACACCCTTCCCCTTCGATACAGATCATACCGTCTATAGTGATCTTTTTAAATGCTTTGCCCACTACATAGAGATCGATTGCCAAACTCTCTTGATTAGCACCGACATAAGCGATATCTGCAAAACGAAACTGCTTGCTTTTAAATACAAGCATCTTCGAGTCTTTTTCTATTTTTTTAACACTACAACCGCTCAATATCAATAAAGATATGAAAAAAAAAGTTCTGATCAAATGTTTTTCTTTCTATTTAAGATGATGCAATTATAGTGAAGTTTTGTAACTAGCTTTAAGCCTGCCCTAGAGGAAATTTGTTAAAATTTCGCCTTAAAAAATAAAACGGATACTTTATGAAAAAATTTTTAACAAAAACACTTTTAGGTGCAATGACACTTTTTGCCGGCCCAAACCTCCTCGCACTGGAAAAAATCAAGATCGATACTTGGGCAGAGTACTCAAACTGTGCAGAGTTTGATGTGGTGATGCAGGGACTTATTATGGAGTTGGAATGGGGGAATAAATTCTCTTTTGTTACGGCCAGTGCACTGGGTATGCAGATCGAAGAACAAACCGGTGAAAAAAAATCAACTGCAAAGGATCTCGCACTCTATCCGAAATACAACTTTTTAAAACCTCAAAAAGACGGTACACCGGGATTTTCACTTATGGCCGGGGCTGTTTTACCGACTGGGCATAACTTTTTAAGCTCTCCAAACAGAGCCTACTTGGCTATTGCGATGTTTCCTATGGAGCTTTTTGATGAGCGTGTTTCCCTTGAGACACATATCGGACATCGCTACATTGATGTTAAAGACGGAGATGATGTCAACCGTATACACTGGGGTGTATTTTTAGAAGCAAATATGGTAGATAACTATAATATTTTTACAAATGTTTATACAGGGACGCAGTATGATATAGATGTCCCTTCCCTTAGCCAGGAATACGGACTTTACTACAAATACAACGACTCCTTAAAATACAGACTTCTTTTTGGTATCCAGCCTGAGATAGAAGGCACTAGTGATGCAGACACAACAGAGTACTGGGGTGAACTGGGAGTTGAGATCAGTTTTGATGACTTTGACTAAGATTTTTATGAGTGTTTCAATTACAACTAAAAGTATTACTAGATAAAATTATACTCTTCATATTATTCTAGCCGTATTCCCAGCATGCCCCACCGTCATTCCCAGCATGCCCCACCGTCATTCCCAGCTTGACTGGGAATCTTCTTAAGTACTATGCGTCACACCTCGGGAGAGGTGTGACGAGATATGGGACTGACTACAATCTATCAACTGCTTTTTTATAAACTTCCATGTCATCTCTTTTACCAACAGCAATGGTGTATATGCATAATATATCTTCTTTTATTTCATATACTATTCTTATTTTCTTTTTAGCCACATATACTTTTTTAAAACCACTAAGGTCCATGTTGTTTTTATTTCCTAGTGGAAGTCCCAGTTCGGGAGACTCTTGAATTTGCTTTAGTTTTTTGAAAACTTTCAAACGTAATGAGTGATCTAACTCTTTTAAATCATCCTCTACTTTTGGGTGAGTTTTTAGATCATACATTTTATAAGCTACTTGTATTTATGCCAAACTTTTTAGCCATCTCATCAACAGATATATACTCTGACTTTGGAGTTGATTTTCTGTCCTCTATAGTGTCATATATTTCTTTATGCTCAATTAGCTCAAATATAGACTCTAACTTTTTCAATCTTTCATATTCATCTGTAGAGATCACTATGGCTTCTAGCTTATTGTTTTTAAGTACTCCAACTTTTTCTAAAGTGTGCTCTTTTATATCACCAAGTATTTTACTAATAGACTTTGTAAAATCTGTAATTGATAATAGTTCATTTTGTGTATAACTTACCATAGAAAATCCTTTTTAATTTCATAGTAAATATTATACTATATTTTACTGTAAATATCTATTTGTTTAACTCCACCGTCATTTCTAGGTTTCCAACCGTCATTCCCAGCTTGACTGGGAATCTTCTTAAACACTATAATCTTTACTAAATGGTACTATGCATCACACCTCGGGAGAGGTGTAACGAGATAAAGAACTCGGTAGAGGATTTTGGGCTTAGCTCCCGTTATCTTCTGCCTTCTTTCTTTATGAATTCACAACAGATTTAACAATACAATTAAGTGTTTTTATATATGATTCTATATATGGCAATACTGATTCCCAATATATATTTACAAATACGTAGCTTATTGCGAAAACGGTTATCCAAAAAGTCCAACTTTTATTTGAAGTCTTTTTAAACATACACCAAGCCCACAAAGAACTTAAAAAGACAATAAGCAATATAGTTATTTTAACAAAAAAAATCTCGGTAAATGAGTTTATACATGCATAATATACAACTACAATCAGCTTAGATAATGAAAAAACCATAAATACGTAGATAGGTAAAATATAGACTTCTGGAAATGCATTTCCAAATCCATCTCCATCTTCATCTTGAACCTCTTGAATCCTTTCATGCCCTATTATGTTCTTATTTTTATAAAAGTAAATTATTATAGGTAAATAAAATAGAAAAATAGTTGTTAACGCTAACCAAAAAATCAAAAAAACTGTATCTTTTTCATCATAGATATTTATACATTTTTCATATCTATATAAAATCGTTAAATGAAAAGAAGCAATTATCCAGCTAATAATTATTACAGAATTCTTTTTGTATATGTGCATAAATAGTTTGTTAAACATACCTTCTATAGTTTTCATTTATACACTTTCCACTATCTTTATCTCATCATCTGTAAGCTCG
>JBEWQA010000015.1:3886-34464 GCA_047689515.1 Candidatus Sulfurimonas kebritensis | reverse complement strand
GAGTATGATGCTGTTATAGAAAAATATCTAGAAAAAAACGGTTATATAGGTATTACACAAACCTCAGGTGTTTTGAATAGGGAAAATCTACATAGAGTGCCCCGTTACCCTATGGCCCAAAGGTATGCAACCAACAAAGGGTTCCGTTTAAAACTCAATACTCTGCCATTACCTGTAATCTCTACAAAAGAAGATATTTCGCAAAATCCACCCATTTTGCAAGTCAAGCTAAAAAAACATCTCAATATAAGTTGTTTTCTATCCAGCGGAGAGGCTATCGAAGTTGAATGGCTTGATCAAACTACTTTTCAAACAAAAGCAAAGGAGAAGTTAACAACTAGACGGGAGAAATATACATGTACAGCTAAAGCAGATGGTGAAAAGTGGTATTGGTTTAGCTATTTGTGGATTTTAAAAGACTAACAAAAGTTTAGTTGATATGACTAAAGTTAATTGATACGATTTGCATACATTTACATTTTTTTGCTAAAATCACATTCAATTTCAAAAAAAGGAAAAAAATGGCTACACATAAGTTTCAAACAGAAGCAAACCAAATATTAAACCTGATGATACACTCACTCTACTCTAACAAAGAGATTTTCCTGCGTGAGCTTATCTCTAATGCTTCAGATGCGTTAGATAAACTTAATATGCTCCATTTAACAGATGATACATACAAATCTATCAATTTTCAACCACGTATCGATCTGCTACCAAACAAAGATGAAAAAACTTTAACAATTATAGATACCGGTATCGGTATGAACGAAGAGGACCTGATGAACAACCTCGGTACGATTGCAAAATCGGGTACGAAAGCGTTCTTAGAGTCTTTAAGCGGTGATCAAAAAGAGGACTCGCAGCTGATCGGACAATTCGGTGTCGGTTTTTACGCAGCGTTTATGGTAGCACACAAAGTTGAGGTGACTACGAAAAAAGCAGGCGAAGAGAAAGCTTACAAATGGGTAAGTAACGGTTCGGGCGAGTTTGATATCGAAGAGACTCAAAAAGACGGTCACGGAACAGAGATCAAACTTTTCCTAAACGATGATGAAACAGAATTTACTGAAACTTTCAGACTTGAATCACTTATCAAAAAATACTCTAACCATATTCCGTTTGCGATCTTTATGGATAAAGAGGAAACGATCCCTGCAAAAACAGATGATGAGGGCAACGAAACAGAGCCTGCGAAAACTGAAGTAAAAAATGAGCAGATCAATAAAGCAAACGCACTCTGGACTATAGCAAAATCTGAAGTAAGCGATGATGAGTATAAAGATTTTTACCAAACTATCGCACACTCATCTGAGGAACCGCTTAGCTGGATGCACAACAAAGCCGAAGGTGCTATCGAGTACACGACACTCTTTTATATCCCAAGCAAAGCGCCTATGGATATCTACAGAGTAGATTACCAACCGGGTATCAAACTCTATATCAACCGTGTATTTATCACAGATGATGAAAAAGAGCTTATGCCTACATATATGAGATTTTTACGCGGTGTGATTGACTCTAAAGATCTGCCGTTAAATGTTTCTCGTGAGATCTTGCAAAACAATGCGGTTATGTCAAAAATCAGAAATGCTTCAGTAAAAAAAGTACTTTCAGAGCTTTCTAAAATGATGAAAAAAGCACCTGAGAAGTATGATACTTTCTATAAAGAGTTTGGAAATGTCCTCAAAGAGGGGCTTTACAACGACTTTGCAAATCGTGAGAAGATCTTAGAGTTATTGAAATTTAACACACTCAACTCAGACGAGCAGACTACGATCGAAGAGTTTGTAAAAAATGTAGATGAAGAGAAAAAAGAGATCTATTACATTACAGGAAAAACTTCACTCGATATGCTGAAAAAATCTCCGGTACTTGAGAAGTTCAAATCACGCAACATCGATGTGCTTGTACTCAACGAAGAGGTAGATACGATCATCTTCCCAATGGTGACAGAGTATAAAGAGTACAAACTTGTAAATGCCGCTGATGCGAAGTTTGAAGAGAGCGAAGAGGATAAAAAAGCAAAAGAGGAACTCTCTAAAGAGTATGAAGGTTTTACAAAAGAGCTCAAAGACATCCTTGGTGATGAGGTAAAATCTGTAGAGGTAGCTACTGAACTTGTTGAATCGGCAGTTGCAATAAAAGCAGATAAGGAAGATCCTGCATATATGATGGCACAGATGATGAAACAGATGGGACAAGGTGGTGAAGCAGAAGAACCTGCACCGATACTTGAGATCAATCCGAACCATGAACTGATCCAAAAACTAAAAGATTCTGCAGATCAAAACCTGATCGCTGATGCATCTCATGTATTACTCGATCAGGCAAAACTCTTTGACGGACAAGAGTTGCCGGATACTGCTGATTTTGTAACTAGACTCAACAGAATTATCTCAAAAGCACTTTAACATTTAGGGCGATGGGTGTAATAGTAACACCCGTTGTCGCTTCAAAATTTTCTTCTTCACTAATAAAGTGTAACTTATATAAAAATATGTTATCTTTCTCCTAATGTTAGAAAAACTTAAATATTATATTACAAATATACAACAAATCGATCCTAAAATACTTTCAGAACAGGCAGAGATACTGTGTCATGAACTGTTTGTATTTGAACTCTCACACTTAAAGATAGAAAACTATAAATATGATCCTGCTGTTGCTATGGAGGAACTAGGTCTTGATGAAGAGTTAGTAGAGCAGTTGGTAGAAGACTATGTAGAACAGATCATCAAGTCGGTTTTACAATTTGAAGAGTACTTAACAAAACTTCTAGATTCTCAAGCAAATAAAGAAGCTTTAGATTACATACCCTTTAGAGAGTTGGCACATAAAAATTTAGGTGTTGCTAGAAATCTTCGTATAGAAGATGCCCAAGTATTGTTGTACGAGCTGATGAAAAAAGATGATTTAGATTATCTTGTGAGTTGTTTAGAAGCTTTAAAATACTGTGCGATTAAGTTGAAACCAAAGCGTGCATACGATACACTTAGACTCATAGAGGTAAAAAACTCGTTCTAAAGTTATCTTTCCCTTAAAGATTTAGCGATTTTTTCGAGTTTCCCTTCAGGCTTCTTTTTTTGTACAGCTACTTTATCTTCTTTGAGAGGCAGAGCAAAAGTCAAGATGATAAAAATAAATGAAAATAAAATCCCACTCAGTATACTAAGGATCAGTTTTAGTTTAAAATCATTCATAAATTTCCTCATCTTTTGGTTTTTAATTATACCATTATTTACAGAGGTTTTAAACTGTTTTTCTAAGTATTAGTTTTCTGTGTTGTGTGTCATATAGATCCAAAACTCTTTATGGGTGTGCCCTTTATTGAGAAAGTAGAACTGTAATATTGCCACTCTGTAGAGTGTGATCAGCATCTTTGCATAAGGGACAAAGAGGCTTAAACTCACCAACAATGATTGTTGTTTATCCCCTTTGGACTCCACCATCTCCTGCATACCGATGTTTTTACTCAGATAGAGACCAAATAAAATAGAAAATAGAAAATTTAAGATAAGCCCGAAAGTCATATAGGCTGCTATCTCTTGTTCGTACATACCTGCTATCATCTTTTACTACCTTTGAAATCTGTTAATATTAATTTATGAAAGTTTAGCAAAAGATCTTTAAAGTAACACCTCAAGTATTTTTTAAAACTAAAGGGGAATTAAAAACTTTATTTAAACATCTTTTTAATATACTATGGCGGACAAATAATGGATAAAGGTAAATTTTATGGAAACGAACCTCGTAATAGAGGGATTAAAGTTTATGATGCTCGGTATGGGGACAGTATTTGCATTCTTAGTAATACTCATATTCTGTATGAATGCTATGTCTTCGATCATACATAAATTTTTTCCTGAACCACAAGCGAATGCAGAAGGTACATCTGGTACGTCGCAACAAGACAACAGTAAAATAATTGCAGCTATTACGGCAGCTATAAAATACCATAGAGAAGGGTAAGGATTATAATGGCTAAAAAATTTATAGATATAATGGATACAACATTTAGAGACGGTTTTCAATCCGTTTTCGGTGGTCGTGTTCTAATGGATGATTTCTTTCCAGCAGTTGAAGCGGCAAAAACAGCTGGAATTACCCACTACGAATTTGGTGGTGGAGCAAGATTTCAATCTTTATACTTCTATTTACAAGAAGATGCTTTTGAGATGATGGACAGATTCCGTAAGATTGTAGGTCCTGATGCAAACTTACAGACGCTAGCACGCGGTGTGAATACCGTTATGTTAGATACAGGTTCAAAAGAACTTATCGATCTTCATGCAAAAATGTTTAAAAAACATGGTGCTACTACTATCCGTAACTTTGATGCATTGAATGATGTAGAGAATTTAAAATACTCTGCTGAAAGAATTAAAGAGCATGGTTTAAAACATGAAGCGGTTGTAACTATGATGGACTTACCACCAGGATGTCACGGTGCTCACACTGTTGAGTTCTATGAGAAAACTCTTCGTGACATACTAGAGAGCGGTATCCCTTATGACAGTATCTGTTTTAAAGATGCATCCGGTACATCAAACCCGCAGAAAGTTTTCGAAACTATCCAAATGGCAAGAAAACTTCTTCCTGATGATACACACATCCGTTTACATACACACGAAACAGCAGGTGTTTCAGTTGCAGCTTATATGGCAGCGCTTGAAGCCGGTGTTGACGGTATCGATTTAGCGGCATCTCCAGTGAGTGGTGGTACAAGTCAGCCTGATATGCTTACTATGCTTCATGCTACTAAAGGGATGGACTTTGATCTTGGCGGTTTAGATATCGGTAAGATTTTAACATATGAAAAAGAGCTTCAAGGGTGTTTAGAAGACTACTTTGTACCGCCTGAAGCGACTATGGTATCTCCTATTATTCCATTTTCACCAATGCCGGGTGGTGCACTTACTGCAAACACTCAAATGATGCGTGACAACAACATTATGGATAAATTCCCTGATGTTATCGCAGCTATGCAAGAGGTTGTTGAAAAAGGTGGTTACGGTACATCGGTAACTCCTGTTTCACAATTTTATTTCCAACAAGCACTGAACAATGTAATGCAAGGACCATGGAAAGCAATCGCTCCAGGGTATGGAAAAATGGTGCTTGGTTATTTCGGTAAAACTCCTGTTGAGCCGGATCCTGAAATTGTAAAAATCGCTTCTGAAAAGTTAGGACTAGAGCCTACTACGGAAAAAGCACTTGATTTGGCAGATGCTGATCCTGCAAAATCTTTAGAGAACTGGATCAATGTTCTTAAAGAAGAGGGGATAGAGATCACTGAAGAGAACATCTTTATCGCAGCAGCTTGTCAAGAAAAAGGTATCACTTTCCTTAAAGGTGAGGGTGAAGTAAACGTTAGAAAAATATCAGAGATGAAAGAAGATTGTAAGGAAGGTAATAAAGAGATGAGTGGAAACTATACAGTAGTTGTAGATGGTCAAAAGTTTAGTGTACAAGTAGCAGAGGGTGATGCGGATATCCAAGTAACTGCAGTTGACGGTGAGAGTGCAGCTCCGGCAGCATCAACTTCGGCTCCGGCAGCAGCTGCAGGTGAAGGTGAACCGGTTAAAGCACTTGTTCCTGGTAATGTTTGGAAAATCGTTGCAAACCCGGGTCAAAGTGTAAAAGAGGGTGAAGTTATTATGATCCTCGAATCTATGAAAATGGAGATAGATGTGGTTGCTACTCGCGGCGGTGTAATAAAATCTATCAATGTTGCTACAAATGACAAAGTAGTTGAAGGCCAAGTCGTAGCAGTGCTAGGATAAACAATGAAAAATGTAGTATTGAAATTTTTGGCTGCAATGATGCTTTTTGCGTTTGCTACAAACGTAATGGCATCTGAACATGCAGCGGCTTCTTCTGCAGCTTCAGCACACCAAGAGGAGACTTACGAGGCAAAACCTTTTGGTGAGATGGTTACAGGGTTTTTAAAGTCAACCGGTATTGTTGCACTTGTAAGCCCTAATCCTGATGAGCTTAGTGCAACAGGTGAGAAGATGAGTGATTTTCACAAAGGTCTTGGTCGTGTGATCATGATCTTAGTGGTATTTTTACTCTTTTGGTTAGCGATCGCTAAAGGGTTTGAACCTTTACTTCTTCTACCTATCGCTTTTGGTGGTTTACTTGCCAATATCCCTGTAGCGGGGATCGCAGGAGATCATGGATTTTTAGGTGTTATCTACGATATGGGACTTTCAAACGAGATGTTCCCGATCATCATCTTTATGGGTGTTGGTGCGATGACTGACTTTGGTCCGCTTCTCTCTAATCCTAAAACGGCACTACTTGGCGGTGCTGCGCAGTTTGGTATCTTCGGGACACTTGTAGGTGCCGTAGTTCTAGCAGATATGGGACTTGTTGATTTTACTATCAAACAAGCTTCAGCTATCTCTATCATCGGTGGAGCGGATGGTCCGACATCGATCTTTATCGCGACAAAACTTTCACCTGAACTTTTAGGTGCGATTGCCGTTGCTTCTTATAGTTATATGGCTATGGTACCTATTATCCAGCCTCCGATTATGAAAGCACTGACATCTGAAAAAGAGCGTAAGATCAAGATGACGACACTTCGTCACGTGTCTCGTTTAGAGAAGCTGGTATTCCCGGTACTTGTGCTGATGCTTGCTATTTTAGTATTACCTGAATCAACGCCGCTTATCGGTGCATTTATGTTCGGTAACTTCTTAAAAGAATCTGGTGTGGTTGAGCGTTTAAACGATACGCTTCAAAATGCACTTATCAACATCACGACTATCTTCTTAGGTCTAGGTGTTGGTTCTAAGCTTGCAGCTGATCAGTTCTTAGTACCTGAGACTATGTTTATTATGGGACTTGGTATTATTGCATTCTCTGTAGGTACTGCAGCAGGTGTCATTATGGCAAAAATTATGAATCTTTTCCCTGGACACAAGATCAATCCGTTGATCGGTTCAGCAGGTGTATCGGCTGTTCCTATGGCAGCTCGTGTATCAAATAAAGTTGGTATGGAGTACGACCGTACAAACATGCTTCTAATGCACGCAATGGGTCCAAATGTTGCGGGTGTTATCGGTTCAGCAGTAGCTGCCGGTGTATTAATTTCACTATTTCAATAATAGCTGAGATTAGAAAGATGCAGAATCTTCTCTGCATCTTTATACTTTTTCTCGAAAATTTTTAGTATTAATTATCCTCTATCAATTCAGCGATAAGAGGGATGATACTATGACTTTTTGTCTTGTCGATAAAACCGTCAGCTCCTAAAGATTCAGCTTCACGTTTATTATTATCCCCTGTCATGGAACTGTTAACAATTATAGGAATCGATTTTGTTAAGGAGTTTGATTTAAGCAGTTTTACAACAGTAAAACCCGACATCTCAGGCATTTCAATATCGGTAATGATAGCTGCTATTTTGTCAGCTGCATCTTCACCGAGGGATTCGATATGTTCCACAAGCTTTTTCCCGTTATCAAACAGAAGCATATGGATTTTTGCCTGCTCAAAAATTCTAATAAGATGTCCTTGCGCTGTTTTTGAGTCCTCTGCGATAAGTACAGTCCCCTCAAGCAGTTTACGAGGAAGTTGGAGCTCTTGAAGTGCAGCGGTGTCTTGATCGATATCTACAAGTGCTTGCGGTATAACATCGGCTAAAAGTTTTTCGTAGTCTAAAATTAAACACAAGCTGCCGTCTTCAAGTCGGGTGTCGTTGATCACTAACCCCTCCTCTTTGAGTCTGTAACTATCGGGTGCATGCATCTCATTCCAGTTTTTCTTTACAACTCTGTAAGCATACATAATGCGTAAACCGATGATTATGCCATTAAAGTCACAAATGAGGATGTCAGACCTTTGTACTTCCTCTTTTGAGAGATCGATACCCAGCCATTTAGGCAGATTAAGCAAAGGGATCTGTAAACCGCGCAGGATGATTGTCCCCTCCAGTAAAGGATGGGCACCCGGAATCTGGGTTAAAAAGTGATTTTTAGATTCTACAACCTCACGAGTCTTAAAAACATTGATCGCATAATAAGCGGAATCATCCTCCTCACTGACTCTAAATACAAGTAGTTGTAACTCATTATTTTTTGCAAGATTTGTAGCAGCGTCAACATTATCTAAAAAAGCCATCTAGTACCCCGATTATTTAAATATTGATTAATAGTACCAAAATAAAAATGAAATATGCTTGAATTAACATTATCGTGATAAAATTAGCTTAGTTTTTACAAAGGACAACAAACAGATGAAATCTCTTTTATTATGGTTATGTGCAAGTAGTGTGCTTTTTGCAGATGTATATTATTCGAAAGTTCAGCCGTATGAGATCCGAAATATTAGCTCTAACGTTTCAGGAGAAGTGCTGGATGTAAAAGAGAATATGCTTGGAAAAAAACTTGGAAACGGTGTATATATTAAGATAGATGATAAACTCGATAGAGATGAGTTGCATGATGTAAAAGAGAAGATAGCATTGATAAAAGAGACTATAGAGATCAATAAGAAAGTACTTAACAATTTAAATCTCTCTCTTGAAAAAAAAGAGCAAAATTACGAAAAGATTGCAGCTTTAAAAATAAAATCCAAGATCGAAAAAGATAATGAGTTTTATAATTTAATAGCAAGCCGTAACTCTGCTCTTGCTACAAAAAAAGAGATCTACAACCTCAAAATTCAACTCGCAGATCTACAGTTACGTCAGAAGCAGCTTGAAAAAACGATTGCGGATAAGAACCTTAGAGATAAAGGTCTGGTACTTTACTCGATCGACGTAAAAGCGGGTCAGGTTGTCTCTCCCGGAGTCTCACTGGCAAAAGTTGCGGATGTCTCTAAAGCATTACTGAGCATCTATGTAACAGAGGATGAACTCTCAAATTTAGCAGATAAAGAAATTTATATAAACGATACAAAAACATCGTATAAACCGGCGAGAGTATTAAGTATTGCAGATGAGAAAAATATCTCAAAATACCTTGTACAAATTGTCATTAAAGCACCAAAAGTGTTTTCAAAACTGGCAAAAATAGAATTGAAAGAGAAGTAATATGAAAAATCATACGGCTTGTCCGCTTGATTGTTATGATGCTTGTGAAGTTAAATATCAAGAGGGGCAATTAAAAGGTGTAAAAGATGGGCATACCCAAGGGTTTTTATGCCCGCATCTAAACCATTACGAAGATCACGAGCGAATAACTGAGGCGACATACAAAGGTGAAACCATCTCTATGGATGAAGCTGTAGAGAAACTTCAAGAGCTGATCGAGGCTACACCTAAAAACGAACTGCTTTGCTATAAAGGGCATGGAAACTTCGGTTTGATGCAGAGTGTCACAGAACACTTCTTCGCTTCTCACGGCAATGTTTTGACGGAGGGAAGTTTATGTGACGGTGCAGGTGAAGCAGGGATCATAGAGGGGCGTGGATCAAATAAAAATATGCCTTATTCAGAGATCGAAAAATCTGATGTTGTGATCTTCTGGGGGAGAAACCCACATGTAACATCATCGCACCTATTACCTTTGATAAAAGATAAAAAGATTATCGTTATTGATCCCGTACAAACACAGATCGCTAAAATGGCTGATTATCATGTGCAGTTAAAACCTCACACCGATCTCTACTTTGCGATGTTGCTTACCCGCTTTTTGCATATAGAGGGTTCATGTGACGAGGAGTTTTTGGAGGAGTATGCAAGCGAATTTGAAGACTATTATGAGTTGACACAATCGATCCGTATCAAAGCTACTTTAGATATTATGGGACTCACACTTGGCGACATAGGTGCAGTTTTAGAGATGCTGGAAAATCAAAAAGTAGCAATCGTTTGCGGTGTCGGTATACAAAAATACCGTGATGGTGCAGATGTTATGCGTGCTATCGATGCTTTTGCCGTCGCACTGGGACTCTTTGGCAAAGAGGGGTGCGGTGTAGCTTATCTGGGGAACTCCCAAGAGGGTATCGAGACACCTTTTAACTTAAAAGCAAAAAGAGTATCTTGTGTAGATACACCGTTTGACGAGTTTGAAACGGTGTTTATTCAAGGGGCAAATCCCCTTGCACAAATGCCCGATAGTACTCGAGTTGAAAACGCAATCTATCAAACAAAGAACGTAGTCTATTTCGGACTCTATGAAAACGAGACATCAAGGCGTGCAGACTTGGTTATCCCTGCAAAAACGTTTTTGGAGAAAAATGATATACGTACATCGTACGGACACAATGCGATCTCACCGATGCCCAAGCAGTATAAGAGCGAGATCGGAATCAGCGAGTATGAACTTGCAAAAAGGTTGTGTGAATATTTTGGTGTAGAACTCAAATCAGAACAGGAGTATATCGAACACTTTAAAAGTTTCGGAGTGCTCAGAATAAACGGTGCTTTTGAGGTTGAAGAGAGAGAAAATGTACCTTACAAGGATGGTTTTGATACCGATGATGACGAGTTTCTTTTTTTAGATGAGCTTGAAGTGCTTCAGGAGAGTGAAGAGGGAAAACTTCACCTGCTCACCCCGAAAAGTTCAAAAAGTTTAAACTCACAGTTTGATCGGGAGAGTTGTGTTTATCTTCATCCAAATGTGGGAATAAAAGAGGGTGAGGATGTGAAACTATCTTCCGATAACGGCGAACTTGTTTTAAAAGCAAAAATGAGCGAAGCGCTTCGGGATGATACCGTATTGATCTACAGCGGAACGCCTGGAGTCAATAATTTAACGTCATCTAGACACTCCTATGAGGGTAAATGTGCCGTCTATCAGGAAAATATGGTCTCGATTATAAGAGATTTTTAGTTATAATTTTGGAAAAAATATGGAAAAACTTATGGATATTAAACAAGTGGACAAGAAGTATGTGTTACCCACATACGCGCGTGCAGACATCTCTTTTGTAAGCGGTAAGAACGCAACCCTAAAAGATGAGAACGGGAAAAAATATATAGACTTTACATCGGGAATCGGTGTAGTCTCTGTGGGGCATGCCAATGAACGTGTGAGTAAAGCTTTGTGTGAACAGCTTTCACAAATCACACATATCTCAAACCTTTATCAGATAGCGCCGCAAGCACAAGCTGCACAAAAAGTTGTCGAGGCTAGCGGATACGATATGCAGTGTTTTTTTGCAAACAGCGGTGCAGAAGCAAACGAAGGTGCTATAAAGATCGCAAGAAAACATGGCGAGCGTGACGGTGAGATCAAGCGTTATAAGATCATCACACTTAACCACTCTTTTCATGGACGTACGATTACTACGGTAAAAGCAACCGGACAAGAGTCTATGCACAACTATTTCGGACCGTTCCCTGATGGTTTTGTATATGCCGACGGCATAGACGAAATCGAGTCTTTGCTTGACGATCATACAGCGGGTGTAATGATTGAGCTTATTCAGGGTGAGGGCGGTGTAGAGCCGCAGGACAAAGAGAAGGTGCAAGCTTTGGAAAAACTGCTGAAGTCTAAAAGTATTCCCCTTATCGTAGATGAGGTGCAGACTGGGGCATACCGTGTAGGCGAATTTACGGCATCTCAAGCGTATGGGATAACTCCTGAGATCATCACTCTTGCAAAAGGTGTCGGCGGAGGAGTGCCTGTCGGGATCGTTATGACCTCGCTTAAAGGTGTACTCGGTGCCGGCGATCACGGATCAACATTCGGCGGAAACTATTTAAGTACCCGTGCGGTTTGTGAGGTAGTAGATATCTTAAATGAGCAAAAAGCAAGTGGAGCACTTGAGGCAACTGCAAACTATTTTAATGAGGCTTTGGAGAGTTTTTACGCAAAAAATACGGAGCTCTTTACGAAAAAAGTCGGTTTTGGAATGATGTATGGTCTGCGAACACGCGATGCTGATACACTTTCAGCAGTGATAAGCGGTGCAAAAGATGCAGGGGTAATGGTGCTTAAAGCCGGACGAAATACTTTGCGTTTTTTACCGCCGTTAACTATAACAAAAGAGGAAATAGATGAAGGCTTTAACGCTCTTAAGTCTGCTGTTAGTAAGCTCTAGCTTGACTTCAAACGAAAATAACGCTTCACTCGATACCTACATTTCCGATCTGAAAAAGAAGCAGTTTGAGTATGATTATGAAAAAAATGATCAGGAGAGTTCAAAACTGCGTGATAGTTGGATAGCACCTATTCAGTTGTACTACTCCTATTCGAGAAGTAAGCCTAAGAGTGAAGAACTGACAAGTAAGGATATGGGGATAAAAATCAACCAACCCATATTTCAAAGCGGCGGGATCTATTATGGGATCAGATATGCTAATGCTATGAGATTGTATAACGATTATACGATAGATGTTGCCAAGCGAAAAATGATCAAAGATACGATCTCTATCTTGATGCAGCTAAAAAAAGCTGACCTGCAAGAGCAGCGTCAAGAGTTGCAGATCGAAAATGCGGATATTAACCTTGAACAGAAAAAAGAGGAGTATCTCAGCGGTCGTTTAGACTCCGGTTTTTTAGATGATGCGATTATTCAAAGAAATGTGGCAAAACAGGCATTGATCGATATAGAAAACTCAAAACAGAAACTAGTGACACAGTTTCAAGTACTGAGTGACCTTGATTATAAAAATGCAGCAATACCCCACTTGGAGCTTATTGATGAGGATGAATTTCTAAAACATAATATTGTGCTCAAGCAGGTTAAATCACAGATCGAAAAAGATCGTTACTATAAAAACGTCACAATTGCAAAATACCTTCCAAATGTAAACCTAACAGCGGGATATACTTGGTCTGAAAGTGAACGCTTTTTGGGGGAAGGATTTCCAATAGCGACTAATAAACTCAATTACTACAACTACGGTTTTGATGTCTCTATGCCGCTGGATATCAATATGTTTAACGATATCGAATCGGTTAAACTCGATTTTCTTAAATCCAAAGTTGTTCAAGAGGATAAAAAGCAAGAACTCGCAAAACTGTTTGAACAGGTCCTTCTCAATATAGAAAATTTTGATAAAAAAATTGCACTTTCACAAGAGAATATCGAGCTTTACAGCAAGCTTTTAGATGATACAAAAGCACTCTACAGTGCAGGATATAAAACGGAGTATGATGTAGAGAATCTGCAAAATTCTTTAGAGATCCAAAAGATAGATGCGAAGATGTATGAGATAGATAAACAGATAGAGTTGTTAACACTTTATGAGATGTATGTCAATAACGGAGAGTAGATGAAATTTAGCGAGTATATGGGTGAGTGGCTCTACGGTGATACAGGCTACTATGCGACATATAAGAGTATAGGGAAAGAGGGTGACTTTTATACGGCAGTCAGTACAAGTAAATTTTTCGGCGGTACGATTGCCAAACATATAGTATCACTTGTAGATGAAGGTTTTTTGGCTCCTGATGGGGTAGTGTGTGAGATCGGAGCACATCACGGTTATTTTCTTGCCGATGTATGTGAGTTTCTTTATACATTAAGACCTGAGTTGTTATCGAGTTTAGAGTTTGTAATCATTGAGCGTTTTGATGCTCTGCAAGAGCAGCAGAGAAAATATTTTGAAGAATCTTTCGGTGATGTGGTGAAGCTCACACACTATAAGTCTCTCTCAGAGCTTCATTGTAAAAGTGCTTTTTTCATTGCAAATGAGATCTTTGATGCCTTTCCTTGTGAGCTTTACTTTAAAGGTGACACTGCCCGTGTCGATGGACATAAGATCAACTTTGATGTAAAAGATGAGTGGGTAAGTGAAAAAGCTGCGAAGTACCATAAAGAAAAAGGTGAGATCGCAGTCGGGTATGAGGAGTTTGCCAAAGAGATGGCTAACTCAGCTGAACAGTTTGAGTTTATCAGTTTTGACTACGGTGAGATGCAAGCCCGTCCCGATTTTTCCCTGAGAATTTATGCAAAGCATGAAGTGTTTCCGTTTTTTGAAGATAAACTTGACCGCGATGCACTGTTTGGGGCATCAGATATCACTTATGATGTTACGTTTGAACATGTAAAAGATGCGTACACCGAGGCGGGTGTAGAGTTTATAGAATGTGTTCCCCAGATGGTTTCACTTGTAGATATGGGTATACTTGAACTTTTAGAGATGCTGCAAAAAAATGCAGATGAGAAGATCTATAAACAGGAACTTGAAAAAGTAAAAATGCTTATCATGCCCAACTTGATGGGAGAGCGTTTTAAGATGATAAAATTTAGGAAAGATTCCTAAATTTTACTAGAGGTTTGCGATAACCTTCATCAACTCATCCGGTCTGTTTGAGTTTTTGAGTGCATTCTCTTTAGATATAATTTTTTTCTGTAAAAGTAGAAGGAGCTGCTGTGTCTGTGTCGTCATAGCTGATTCACCTTGGTTAAGCTGCATTTGTGAGTAGATCTGGTGTACTTTATCTTCACGGATAAGGTTAGAGATAGCAGAGTTAGAGATCATTATCTCCTGGGTCGCAACTTTTCCTCCACCAACTCTAGGAATAAGTGTTTGTGAAATAACCGCGACAAGTGATGAGGCAAGTTGTGCACGCACTTGAGCCTGCTCCTCACCGTCAAATACATCGATAATACGGTTGATAATACTAGGGGCTGAGTTGGTATGCAGCGTTCCAAAAACCAAGTGACCCGTTTCAGCGGCTGTGAGTGCTGCACCGATCGTTTCAGCATCCCTCATCTCCCCGATCAGGATAACGTCGGGATCTTGACGAAGTGCATATTTGAGTGCCGTGGCAAATGATTTGGTAGAGCTTCCTACATCCCTTTGTGAAAAGAGTGATTTGATATTTGTATGGACGAACTCAACAGGATCTTCGATCGTAATGATGTGACGTCTTTCATTGATATTGATCTCGTGGAGCATCGATGCAAGCGTAGTTGATTTACCCGAACCTGTAGGCCCGGTTACCAAGATAAGCCCTTTCTCTTTTTTCACAAGCTCCTTAAAGATCGGCGGGTTGCCATACTCTTCAAGTGTCGGAATTTCGATAGGAATCATACGAAAAGCACAACCGATACCGTAGATCGTTCTATAGTAGTTGGCACGAAAACGCCCGATATTTTTAAGCTCAAATGAGAAGTCGAGTTCATTATGTTCTTCAAAATCTTTTTTCTGCTTATCTTCGATCAAAGAGTAGGCCATCTCCTCAACATCCTCAGGCTCTAGTACCGGGAGGTTAAGCGCGCGCAGCTCTTTATCGATCCTGATCTGAGGTTCACTCCCTACGACGAGGTGCAGATCTGATGATTTAAACGCCATAACACTTTTTAATAGCTTTTTAATATCTAACTTTTTACCCTGTTGCATACTTGGTTCTTGTAACGAATCACTCATAGAAAACTCCTTGTATAATTTTCTTCATTAAAACCCACGAGAAGTTTGTCATCAACTTCAACAACGGGTCTTTTGATCAGAAGGTACTCTTTTTTGAGCCACTCTCTTTTCCCCTCGTCATCCAGGTTTAACTCTTTAAGTTTTAAATTTCTATAGGTAGTGCTGCGCGAATTAAACAACTCTTTCATAGTGGCTTTTTCCAGCCATTGATCGATCTTTTGTGGCGGCAGTTTTTCTGTTTTAAAATCAAACAATTCATAAGAGAGATCATTTTTTTTGAAAAAAGCGAGTGCTTTTTTCACGCTATCACAATTTTTGATACCATATACTTTAATCATAAGTTTACTCGATAATTTTAGGCACTATAAAGAAGTGTTCAGAGCTGTTTGGTGCATGGCGCAAGATATCGTCATTGATCTGGGTGTCACACTGCGGTTGATCTTCACGAAGAGGTGTAGCCTTGTCGTTCATAGCAAAGGTAGCATCAACACCTGCCGTATCCAATTCACCTAAGTTGTCTACAAATCCAACGATCTCAGAAAGTTGCTCTACAATCTCAGCACGTTTATCCTCATCCACTTTTAGATAAGAGAGTTTTTCCAGTCTGCTTAATAGTTTATCATCAACTTGCATCAAAATTCCTAATATGTATAATTTTCTTAAATTTTATCATAGAAAACTTAATCTATTTGAACTTGTTTGATAAAAGTTTAACAAACAATGCGATAATATTTTACACTTTCGAATAATAAAGGGATGATTTTGAGCTTAAAAGACAACATAGATATGGTAAAAGAGGAACTAAACTCTGAGGAGAAGTTTTTTGAAAAAGCCGTTGTTACAGAGAAGTTTGTAAAAAAATACAAAAAGCCGCTTATTGGTGCGGTTGCAGCAATAGTATTGATCGTAGCTGCAGATATCGGTTACAATGTAAATAAAGAAAATACGGTTAAAGCTGCAAACGAAGCATTGGCAGAACTACAGCAAGATGCGACAAACCCTCAAAAACTTGCAAAGTTAGAATCCCTCTCACCGGAACTTCACGATCTATGGGTATATTCTCAAGCGATCGCTGATCAAGATGTAAAAGCGTTAGAGTCTCTTGACGATTCTAAAGCCTTGTTGATTGCAGATTTAGCTCAGTATGAAGCAGCCGAATTGCAAAACGATAAAGAATCTTTAGAAAAATATGCAAAAAATGAAGATGGGATCTACCAAGAGCTTGCTTTAGTAAAACTAGCTATCATTGCGATGGATGAGAACAAGATTGATGAAGCTCATGCAAACTTAGCGATGATCAAGCCCACTTCACCTCTAGCAAACGTTGCCAAGTCTTTAATGCACTACGGGGTTAAATAGTCTTGAAAAAATTTTTACTTGTATCTGCGACTGCAGTTGCCCTTTTTCTAAGCGGATGTAGCACCAAAGAGGTGTATGAACCCAAACTTGTGACTGATGATTGGGATAAAGAGGAGGGGATAGATTCGGAACTTGTCGATCGTGCTTATAATGTCGCTCTTTTAGAGGATCGTCACGTTTTAGATCACAAAGGTATAAAGGATGTCGAGATCGATGAAGATAAAAGGCTGATTGCCGAGAGTGACGGCTGGGTACTCTCAGCATCTATCGACGGTAATTTAAGTTTAATCTCTACAAACGACATGAATATCACGAAATATTTCGATCTCAAAGAGAGTATCGCAAGTGCCAGTGTCCAAGGGGAAACCCTTGCAGTTTTATTTGCAAATAACAATATGGCGCTTTACGATCTGAACTCCAAAGAACTGTTGTTTAAAGAGCAGGGGGGAAGTTCACTTGCTGTTGATATGCGTATAGTAACTCCGTACTTTTTAAACGATCTTGTGATCTTTGCGACACTTGACGGTAAAGTGGTCATAGTAAATACTAAAGAGAAAAAGCGTCTAAGAACCGTTATCGTTTCATCGGAAGAGAAGTTTAATAACGTGATCTATCTCAGTATGATTGAAAACAAGATTATAGCTGCGACAGGTTCGAAAATCCTCTCTTTAGCACAAAAAGAGATTCGCCAAAAGTATGAAGTCAGAAGTATCACCGATGACGGTAAATCGATCTATATCGCTACAAAGCAGGGAGACGTGCTTTCACTCACGCCGGATCTGCAGGTGATCAACAAGATCAAACTCCCTTTTGCCCATATACTCGGTATGATAAGTATGGATGACAAACTTTATCTCCTTGAAAAAGGGGAGTATATCCTGGAAGTAGATAAAAAAACTTTTGCATACAAAGTGTATGAGAGCAGTTTTAGTGACGGTTTCGTTTTTGTAGGCGATAAAGTTTTTTATGTCGATGACACAAAAATACTGCTCAAGTGATGTCTAAGGAACTCGAAGCTTTTTTAGAGTATATCATCATTACACGCTCATTGAGCAAAAAAAGTGTAGAGGCGTACAAAAGCGATCTTCTCTCTATCGAGGAGAGGTTGCAAAAGCCTCTCATCTCCCTTGATACTGCTGCTATCCTCTCTGTACTTACAGAGTATAAAAACAAACGTACGCTTAACCGTAAACTCTCATCAGTCAACGCTTTTTTCGACTTTTGTTACAAAGAAGATTTTATAGAGGAGCAAGCAAAGATAAAGTCAGCCAAGATCTCAAAACTTTTACCGAAGTTCCTCTCCTACGAAGCGATTCAAAACGGACTTAAAATGATCGATCGAAGCAGTTGGATAGGAAAGAGGGATTATGCTTTGATCCTTTTTTTGTATGCAAGCGGTGCACGCATCAGCGAGTGTTTGGAGCTCTCTTTGGGAGATATAGAGGGGGAGTGGCTCTATATCCGCCATGCAAAAGGGCAAAAAGAGCGGATAGTGCCACTTGCAAAGGTGGCAAAAGATGCGATCAACGACTACCTTGAATCTCTTAGTTTTGATAAAGAGTATGTATGGTGTAATTACAAAGGGGGAAAGCTCAGCCGTATCTCTGCGTTTAAGATCACGCAAAAATACCTTGGCGTATCTCCCCATGTGCTCAGACACTCCTATGCCACCTCTTTGATACGGGGTGGAGCGGACGTACGGGTTGTTCAAGAGCTTTTAGGGCATGCATCGCTGCTGACAACACAGGTCTATACCCATATACAAAAGCAGGACCTCAAAGATACGGTAGATGTATGTCATCCGATGGCAAAGGAGAGTTTTTAATATGAATGAAACAAACAATAACGTGTTTTCAAAACCATTTTTAGATTCACTCTTTTTTACCCAAAACAAATGGCATCAGCATGGTGTGTTAGTGCATACTTTACGGGTGGTTTACAATGTCTTAAAACACGGTGAGTTCAAGATGCTGGGTGCTGCGGTCTTGCATGATGTGGGCAAACCGTTTACCGCTTACAAAAAAGATGATGAGGATTGGGAGTTTCATGAGTGGAGCTTTACCGATCACGAAGAGAGAAGTTATCAGATCATAAAAAACTGGCCTTTTGTGAGTGATTATACAAAAGATCTGGTGCGTTACCACTATCTTATACGCGATATGAAAAAAGCAAAAAAAGAGGATCTCAAGAGATATGCAGAGAAAAAACCTGTCTGGGACAGTTTGGATGAAGAGCTGCAGGCTGATTTGGAGAGGTTTCTAAAATATGACGATCTGGGAAAGGGTAAAAAAAGGCGCGATTAAGCCACCTTTTTTATCTTCGTCTTGAACGGTTTTTGGAACCGCCGCGTGAACCGCGTCCGCCACCCATATTGATAGGTTCCGCTTTTATGGTTGGATCGGGTTTAAAACCTTTTAACCACACTTTCGGGATCTCTTTTTTGATCAGTTTTTCAATATTTTTTAAAAACTCATCTTCATCGACACATACGAGTGAAACAGCTTCACCCTCATTTCCGGCACGCCCTGTACGCCCGATACGGTGCACATAGTCTTCACTTACATTCGGGAGTTCAAAGTTTACTACGTGAGGAAGCTGATCGATGTCAATCCCGCGTGCAGCTATATCTGTCGCTACCAAGACCTGCACATCACCTTTTTTAAAGTCTGCTAACGCTTTTGTTCTTGCATTTTGGCTTTTGTTTCCGTGGATAGCTACTGCCGGGATTTCGTCTTTTTCGAGCTGTTTACAGAGTTTGTTCGCACCGTGTTTTGTTCTTGTAAAAACAAGGACCTGTTTCCAGTCCCCATCACTGATGAGATGTGTTAAAAGTTCCCTTTTACGGGCTTTATCTACATGATAAACTGATTGTTTTACGATCTCGCTTGATGTGTTTCTTCTCGCTACCTCTATAAGGGTAGGGGAGTTGAGTAGATTTTCAGAAAGCTTTTTTATCTCGTTTGAGTATGTTGCCGAAAAGAGCATGTTTTGACGTTTTTTCGGAAGGAGTTTCATAACCTTTTTGATATCGTTGATAAATCCCATATCGAGCATTCTGTCTGCTTCATCAAGTATAAAATACTCAATCTCTGAGAGTTTTATATTGCCTTGAGATATATGATCAAGCAGCCGTCCCGGAGTCGCTACGATAATATCTACCCCTTTTTTCAGCTGTGTGATTTGAGGGTTTATCTTTACCCCGCCAAAAATAACCGTCGATCTAAAAGGGAGGTGCTTTCCGTAAAGGGAGACACTCTCGCCAACTTGTGCAGCCAACTCACGTGTCGGAGTTAATATAAGTGCACGCACAGGACGTTTCTCTTTTTTAGGTTTAGATTGTGAAAGAAGCTCTAGTAACGGAAGTGTAAAACCTGCAGTTTTTCCTGTACCCGTCTGGGCACCTGCTAAGATATCTTTTTTCTCGAGTACTACCGGAATAGCTTGTTCTTGAATCGGTGTGGCTTTTGTATAGCCTTGTTCTTGTATCGCTTTTAGTAAAGGCGCTGATAGACCCAGTTGTTTAAATGTCAATTCTTTTTTTTCCTGATTGTTAATATTATTCATAATAGCATAATAACCTGCGAATAAGACCATGGATTTAAACTAATATATTTTAAGGGCTAAAAAGCTTATTAAGATTATCCAAGTATAATACATACTATGAAAAAAATAGCACCGATTTTAATAGTTTTACTTTTTGTTGTCGTTATCGTTTTTGTTTTTCTTTCTCTGGGCAAAACACAACATATGGTGGTGATAAAAGAGGGGAACCTGAAACAGATTCCGCTGAAGATTGAACTTCATAAATATCAAGACAGCTATTGCGGGATGGTTATAGATGAACTTGACTATGCATCGCAAGTGGTTGCAAAAGATGGAAAAACATGGTTTTTTCACGATCACGGAGACTTTGTCCTTTGGCTTGAAGATAAAGAGTTTAAAGATGATGTAAAGATCTGGGTAATGAGTCGTGATACCAATACGTGGGTCGACGCTAAATATGCATACTACTCAAGAGATGAGATAACCCCGATGGGATTTGGGTTCGGTGCGTATGAAAAGAAACAAGAGGGTTTAATAGATTATGAGCAGATGAGACTTTTTACACTGCGCGGAGAGACGATGCTTGACCCGAAAATCAAAAAAATATTAACGGATAAATAGTGGATACAGTCAACATAATAGCGATTATCAGTATAGCATTTGTAGGATCATTCGGGCATTGCATAGGGATGTGCGGAGGTATTGTCCTTGCTTATTCAAGTATCAAGATCGAACCACAAAGTTCTAAGGTTTCAAAGGGTATAGCACACTTTTTGTATAGTTTGGGACGGGTATTTACATATACACTTTTAGGAGCAGTTTTCGGCTCACTCGGCGGTGTTGTTACCTTTTCAAATACGGCTAACGGAGCACTTTTGATTTTCGCCGGAGTCGTGATGGTGTTGGCAGGACTCTCTTTGATGGGCAAGATCAAGTTTTTAACAGTGATCGAGCATACATTTTCATCTTCGAAACTTTATAAAAATGCTTTTAAAAGCATACTCAATTCAAAATCAAATTTCAGTTTTTTTATCCTAGGGATGTTAAACGGTCTGCTCCCTTGCGGATTTGTTTACTTTTTTGCTATTACGGCAGCATCAACGGCAAGTCCTCTTTATGGAGCTCTTGTGATGTTTATCTTCGGAGTGAGTACGATTCCGGCGATGTTTGGGCTAGGATTTTTATCCTCAATGGCAAGTGCGACGAGTTTTAGAAATATGATGATGAGTCTATCAAGTGTAGCGGTGATACTTTACGGTATCTTTACGATCTATAACGGGTATGACTATATTGCAGATCCGTTAAAAACGGTACAACAGTGTCATTAGTATTGTTCTAGATTAAAGCTAGATAGGTTATAATAAATTCAAAAAAAGGTATCTGTATGAAAAGCTCTATTATAGAGAGTATAAAATCACTTCCTCCTTTATCAAAGACAATCACTGAGATTGAACGAGTTTATGACGATAGTGAAGCAGGTATAGGTGAGCTGGCAAAAATTATCGAACACGATCCGATGATTGTAGCAAATCTCTTAAAGACTGCGAACTCTCCCCTTTACGGTTTTGGAAAAGAGATCAAAAGTGCAGCGCAGGCGGTATCGCTGTTTGGTATGACTATGACGAGAAACGTAGCTCTGGGTAATGCAGTAAGAAAGCTGCTTAATGTCGATATGCAGCCTTACGGGATCACGAGTGATGATTTTGCCGAGATCTCTGCACTACAGGCAAAGCTGATAGAGAAGTGGTACTCAAAGATCGATAAAGCAAAAGCAGAAAAGCTTTATTTGGCAGCTTTTTTGCAAGAGACGGGAAAGATCCTTATCGCAAGTGACGTGATCAAAGAGGATGAGGATGTAAGTTTTCAGTCGGAAGTTGAGATGTCAAACAATCTCGCTCAGGTTGAAAAATCGTATGTCGGTGTTACATGTGCGGAAGTGACTGCCGAAGTATTTGAACATTGGGGATTTGAAGAGGAGTTTGTGGAGATGATCCGTTATGCAGATACACCGGCTCAAGCACCCGATGAGGTAAAAGAGTATGCAGTAGCTCTGCATATAGTAAAAACTGCCCTTCCTGTAAACAAACCGTTTTCGGAACAGTCAATCAACTTCGCACTTCGTAAAGCAAGAGATGCAGGTTACGATCATTAGATATTAGAGGATTGCATCGATGAGATGTTGGATGTGATAGATGAAGAAGAAGAGGATTAATGGCAAAAGTAGTAACGGTTATAGATACATTCGGATTTTTTTTTAGAAGTTTTTATGCACTCCCGCAACACCTGAAAAACAAAGAGGGATTTCCTACAGGGCTTTTAACAGGTTTTACAAATTTTATCTCCAGTTTACAAAAAGATCATGATAGTGACTATCTGATCTTTGCAGTTGATTCTAAAGGCCCCACTTTTAGAAATGATATAGACGAAAACTACAAAGCAAATCGCCAAGCTCCACCGCCGGAACTTACTATGCAGTTGCCTGTAGCGATTGAGTGGATCAATAAGATGGGTTATAAGACGCTTGGAAAAATCGGTTTTGAAGCCGATGATATGATCGCAACTGTTGTGAAGTATGCAAAAGAGAAGGGGTATATCGTTCGTGTTGTTTCACACGATAAAGATCTCTATCAGCTGATCGATGATGATAAAGTGGTGCTTGTGGATGCGATCAAACGAAAAAGCATCAATGAAGATGCCTGTTATGAGAAGTATGGAGTGACACCAAAGCAATTTATAGATTATCAGTCGATTTTGGGAGATAGTGCCGATAATGTTCCCGGTGTTAAAGGGATCGGAAAAGTAGGAGCTGAAAAACTTCTCAAAGAGTACGGGACTTTAGACAAGGTGTATGAAAACATCGATGAGATCAAAGGTGCTATGCAGAAAAAACTGATCGCCTCGCGTGAGCAGGCCTATATGTCCAAACAGCTTGTAACCCTTTGTGATGATGCACTGGATGATTTTAATTTTGAAGAGTATAAGATGGATGTTGAAAATCCGTTTTTAAATATCTACGATGAGCTTGTCAAGTATGAACAAAATGCAGTACTTCGTACACTTCATGCAAAAAAGCTGGTCTCTGAAGAGCAGCAGGAAGCTGTACAAAAAAAGGTGAACGAGGAGCTTAAAGAGGAGAAAACAGATATCGACTTTAAAGCGACTTTGATCACTGACAAAAAAACACTCGAGGGGGTACTCTCTCAGCTCGATGAGAGAACAGTGGTAGCGTTTGATACTGAGACTACGGGACTTGATTATAAGAGTGATAAGTTAGTCGGTTTCTCGTTTTGTTTTGATGAGGAGGAGGCGTATTATGTACCGTTTGGACACTTCTATCTCGGTGTGGGTGAGCAGATAGATCAAGAGGATGCAAAACTCGCCATAAAAAAGATCTTTAACTCTTTAGTAGTGGGGCACAACATCAAGTTCGATCTGCACTTTATCAATAAGTTTGTAGGGGAGAGTTTTGAGATCTATAGCGACAGTATGATCCTTGCGTGGCTTATCAATCCTGAATCGGCTCTTGGACTTGATAAACTCTCGGAAAAACTGCTCGATCATCCTATGATCTCATTTAAGGACACGGTAAAAAAAGGGGATAACTTCTCTTCGGTTGAACTAGAAAAAGCGTGTGAGTATGCGGCTGAGGATGCTTTTATAACCTTTAAGCTTTATAACCTTTTTATAGAGAAGTTAGAGCTGCAAAATGCAGGTCACCTTATCGATCATGCAACTAAAGTTGAGATCCCGTTTCTACAAACACTCTTAGTTATGGAGGAAAACGGCATCAAGCTTGATGTACAGTTTTTAGAGAACTTCTTAACTGAAGTGAAAGCAACGCTTGAGAACTTAACAAAAGAGATCTATGAACTGGCTGGAAGTGAGTTTAATATAAATTCTACCAAACAGCTTGGTGTTGTTTTATTTGAGACACTGGGATTGCCTGTAGGGAAAAAGACCAAAACTGGTTACTCTACCAATGAAAAGGTGCTCAGCTCTCTGATCGATGCCCATGAGATCATCCCGAAACTTTTGGAATACAGAGAGGTGTATAAACTTTACTCTACATATATCGAACCGCTTTTAAAACTAGCGGGTGAGAGTGAAGATGCACGGATCCATACTTCGTTTGTACAAACTGGGACGGCTACGGGGAGACTCAGTTCTAAGAATCCTAATTTACAAAATATACCTACGCGCACACCGTTGGGGGCTAGAATCCGTGAAGCATTTGTAGCACCTGAAGGGAAAAAACTGATCGGGATCGACTACTCTCAGATAGAGCTCCGACTACTTGCGCACTTCTCACAAGATCCTGTTCTTGTCGATGCGTTTAATCACGACAAAGATATTCACCTTCAGACTGCCGTAGTGCTTTTTGGAGAGGAGGAAGCAAAAGATAAAAGATCGATTGCAAAAACTGTCAACTTCGGACTTCTTTACGGGATGGGACAGAAAAAACTCTCAGAGACTTTAGGGATCACGACAAAAGAGGCAAAAGAGATCATTGAGAAGTATTTTGCATCATTCCCTACGGTAAAAACATATTTTCGCTCCATTGTAGATAGATCAAAAGAGCATGGATATATAGAGACGCTTTTAGGGCGCAGAAGATACTTCGACTATGAAAATGCAACACCGATGTATAAGGCGGCATTTGAGCGTGAAAGCGTAAACAGTGTATTTCAAGGAAGTGCAAGCGATCTGATCAAACTTGCAATGAATAAGATTGTCAAAGTGATTGAAAAAGAGAACTTGAATGCGAAAATACTTTTACAGATCCACGATGAGCTGATCTTTGAGGTGGATGAGAATGCAGCCGATGAGCTGGGTGCAAAATTTCAAAATATTATGGAGGATATTTATGAGTTAAATATCCCTCTGAAAGCTTCGCTGAACATCGGTACACAATGGAGTGAACTGAAGTAGTTAGGGTGTAGGGGTAGGCTCGCTAAAGAGATACCCTTGAGAGAACTCAATACCTAGTTCTTCAATCTTCTCCTGTACCTCTTTTGAGTGTACAAACTCAGCGACGGTAGGTATCTTTGCATTCTTGGCAAAGAAGCTGATCGCTTTTGTGATCTCATAGCTTTTATGGTCACTATCTATCTTTTTTATATATCTGGCATCGATTTTTAGAAAATCTATATCCATATCAAGAATTCGCTCAAAGTTTGAATATTCCGAGCCAAAGTCATCGATAGCTATTTTAAAACCGTGTGCTTTTAGAGATTTTAGCTGGTTTGTATGGTTGGTTTTTCCCGTAGCACTCACACCCTCTAAAACTTCTAAAACGACCCTTTTGGGATCGATAGAATACTCCTTTGCACTCTCAAGCAAAAACTCTTCAAGATAGTTTCGGTTGAGATCGTCTTCGGTTATATTTATAGAGAAGGTATAACTATTGTCCGCCATCTGTTTAAAACTTTTTTTCACTACGGTTTTTGTGATCTCTATGAGTAATCCCGAGAGTTTTGCCGCTTTTAAAAATACAATTGGCGGGATTACTTTTCCAAGCTCTTCGATCCGTACAAGCACTTCAAATCTGTTGATTTTCCCTGTTTTATTATCACGGATACCTTGGTAGTACGGGATCACTCTGTCTTCGAGCAAAGCAGAGTAGAGTAGACGGTTAGAGTCGATAAAATTCTCTTTTTTGCTTTTGTTTACGATATCTTCGTGATCGTTTATCACTAAGGTGTTTTTCCCGTTCGTTTTCGCTTTTTTGAGGGCATACGCAGCATCTCTGAGCAGTGCATCTTTACCACATGCAGCACCGTATGTAAAGGAGACGTTAAAGGTGATATCTCTGACAAGGAGTGTGGAGCTGTAAAAGTGTTCCTGGATCTCATGAACTGTTTTTTCGATCTCTATAGGTGTATGGTAGAGAAGTGCAAATTCGTCGGCATTGATTCTAAAAGTGTCGTGAGCACCAAAGTTTTTTCGTAAAACCTCCGCTACATCTTGGAGGATCTCATCTCCGATCTCGTAACCGTAAGCGGTATTGATATAAGAGAAGTTGTTGATATTGAGCAAGAGGAGAGTGACAGGTTTTTGAAGA
This sequence comes from Candidatus Sulfurimonas kebritensis, assembly GCA_047689515.1. GTDB lineage: Bacteria > Campylobacterota > Campylobacteria > Campylobacterales > Sulfurimonadaceae > Sulfurimonas > Sulfurimonas kebritensis. The sequence goes on along the minus strand of JBEWQA010000015.1, from coordinate 8,218 downwards.
TCACTGAGCATTCCCTCAAGCTTTGACTTGTTTTTTAGTTTAGTCAAGGCGTCAAAAAATGCCATCTCTTCGATCGTATGTTGTGCACTTTTGAGTTCTGTGAGATCGGTAAATATTCCGAGATAGCTCTTCTTTTTATGGGCAAGTTCTAAAACGCTGATACTAAGCCATTGAACGATCTCTTTCCCCTCGGCATTAAGGTTTGTGATCTCGCCTGCCCATCGTGATTTTTCATTTAAACTTTTCCACATCTGTTTATAAAAGTGCTCTGAGTGTTTGTGGGAGGCAAGGAAAGCGGGATCTTTTCCAAGGACATCTTTTTCATCATATTTGTAGATCTCCGTAAAAGCCCGGTTCACTTCAATAATGCGATTGTGTTCATCTGTAATCAGTAACCCCTCTGAAGCGTTTTGAGCAGCTATAGAGAAGAGTTTTAGTTTTTGATCTTTTTGCAGGTTTTTCAGGACGATACTTATAAGTTTTGCTCCCGTTTCTAAGAGTTTTTTATGAAAACTTGAGGGGGAACGGTGTTCAAAGGATGAGAGTGCAAAGGTAGCTAACGGTTCATTGTTCTCATCTCGAACAGGTACGGACCAGCATGAACAAAGGTTAAAATCGTAAGCGAGTTGCCTTAAGTTATGCCATCTTTCATCTTCAAAAGCATTAACGACATATTGGGGTTCGTTACGAAAAACAGCATTGCCGCAAGAGCCGCCTCCGGCTTCGGGCCTGAGACCCTCCAAAGCTTTTTGAGCAGTTTCTGGGATGGAGGGTGCGGATAAAACATTCAGTCTGTATGTATTCGGATCTAAAAGCATAATCGAAGCGACTGCATTGTCAAGCAGTTTTTCTGCAAATCGGCATAAAGCATTTAAAGTGATTTCAGCCTCTTCACCGTCTGCAATCATTCCGAGTATATCCCTTTGCAGATCCAATATATGCTCATACTCCTCTTGGGAGATAGGGACCTCTTTTATATCCGATATTTCTAAATTTTCACATGAATTTTGCTGTTTTAACATCACCCTATCCATCTTTTAAAACTATTGTAGCATATAATTATTTAAAAGGGTAGTATTATTTGGTTTGTTTATAGATAAAACTGAAAATCTCTGCGACAGCTTTGTACATCTCTGACGGTACTTCCTGATCAAGCTCCACTTTGCTAAGCAGCTCGATGAGATCCTGATCCTCTTTGATCGGGACGTCGTTTTCTTTTGCGATCTCTATGATCTTTTGTGCAGTTTTTCCCTCACCTTTTGCGGTAACTTTAGGTGCAGAGTTTTTTTCTGCATCATATTTGAGTGCGGCAGCTTTTGGTTTCATATCTTTACCTCAAAGCCGAGCTTAAGTTCACTATCAGGATCTGCATAGTGTTGTGATGGATCTAAAAAGCGGATATCTTTTATGATAAGCCCCGTTGCACTTAGTTGTTGTTTAAGTTCTTTAAGACCTGAGAGCAGAAGTGTTTTTAGCTCTTCGTTTTGTGTATTTATATTGATATTGAGATATTTTTTCTCAAAAAGTCCCAGCCTTATGTCTAACTCTCCATACTCTTTGAGGGTGAGATTGATATCGCAGAAATATGTTTCATTTTGATCTTTTGTGATCTGCAGGTTCCCATCTTCGAGAGCATCAAAATCGTAAGGTATATAGAGAGCTGAGCCGTTTGAGAGGTGAGAGGCAAGTTGATAATAATCGATCTGCAGGGTAAGTTTGTCGACAAGGTTGTTTAGTTGTGCTTGATTTGGAGTTGTGATATTTTGCACTTCTGCTTTTGTTTTTAAGAGGGCTGCTTTAAAGTCGTTTGCGATCAACTCTTGCACCTTGGTGTTCTGTTTTAGTTTTGACTCAAGAAAAACACCGGAGTTTTCCAGTTTGGTTTTGAGTGTTTTGTCGTCTATATTTTTTATATGTTCGAGCATGTTTTGCAGATGTTTTTCGATCGGCAGATTCTGTTTTGTATTTTGCAAAGTAAACAATAGATCTTTGATCGTTGTTTTGATATTGCCCAACTCTTTGAGGGTGGGGTTATTTTTAAGAAGTTCAAGCAATTTCTGGTTTTGCAGTTCATTACTCGAATTTTTAAATAGAGTATCTAAGATCGAAGAGAGATCTTTTGCTTTGGAGAGCTCGGCAAACTTTTGGGGTGAGAGCTCTTGGAGTACCCGTGCGAGTGCTTTATTTGTGGAGGGGAGTATCAGTTGTTGCATTTTGGCATTACTTGCTTCTATCATTTTAAGAGTTTAGTCAAAGTTAACAAAAATTTTCCTTATAATTACAAAAACAAAACTGTAGGTAAGAAGATGGACAAAAATATTGAAAAAGCTTTAGATATTTGGCATAAACGCTATGCAGAGGAGGAGTACCAATACTCTGAGTTTGAACCCTCGGATATCGAGTACTTTCTAGGGTGTATGCTGTATAACCATTTTAATTTCTCCAAAGCGGTACCGACGATGAAGACGATCGATCTGAGTTATGATTTTCTCTCTACATGTGGTGATGCAGAGTATGAAGAGGTAACGTCTATAGTTGAGAGTATCAAGATCGAAGATGAGAGTGAAGCGGTAGATTTTCTTCTTAGATATATTGAAGAGTCACGTGCAAAATACAAGCCGTCCGAGCTTTATCTGCTTAATAGACTGCAAAAACATACAGAGCTGCTTGCACAGAGATATGCCGAGGACTTGGATGTAGCCGTGGTTGATTTTGAGGCGTTAAAGCAAAGCAGATGAGATCATACCTAATCACTGCGGATCTAAGTACTTTGTCTAAAAGTTTAGGGAAGTACCGACCCGCTTTTGCCCTTTATAGAGATAAATCAAACAGCGAATATAAAAAAGGGGCAATAAGGTTTTTGGAGCTTTGCAGGGCAGCGGAAAATACAAAAACTTTTTTACATCAAGACTACCTCTTGGCAAAAGAGCTCGGTGCTGACGGTGTACACCTCACCTCTACACAGTTTGATCGGATCGAAAAAGCGAAGAGTCTCGGTCTTGAGGTGACAATCAGCACCCACACACATGAAGAAGTTAAAAAAGCGCAAGATTTAGGGGCTGATTATGTCACATACAGTCCGATATTTGCTTCACCGAATAAGGGGAAACCAAAAGGGATCGAAGATCTGCAAGCATTAGTGAAAAAAGCAGATATAAAAGTGATTGCTTTAGGGGGCATCGTCACGAAAGAACATATAAAACAGGTAGAGAATGCAAACGCATACGCTTTTGCATCTATACGTTACTTTGAGGATCTAAGCTAGGGAGAGTTCACCGAGATAGCTGTGGATTGTATTTCCTTTTGCAAGCCAGTTTATCGATCGCCATAAACTCCAGTTTTCCTCTGGGGATCGTAAGTAGCGTATGGGCGTTGATATATCCGGAACTAAACTCCTTGGGTCTTCAGCTTCAAGCAGTTATTTAAAATGCCTGTTTTAATTACTACCTAAAGGTAGAATTAAAACTTTTTTGAATAGACTTTGATTTTTAAATTGAAGGGCTGGTATGCAACTGCACAATACGACACAATATGCGATTAGAATCTTAAGTTACCTTACACAACAAGAAGGTGAATGTTTGCTGAGTGCTAAAGAGATCGCAGAAAGATTAGAGATTCCATATAAGTTTTTGACAAAAATTATGGCTGAACTTGCCAAAGCCGGTTTTATAAAGTCTATAAGAGGACGTGAGGGCGGATATGAACTTCACAAACCTGCATCAAAAATAAAAATTTCTGACATCTTAGATGTTTTCAATGACCCGCTACATGAAGAACAATGTATTTTAGGTATTGGATTTTGTGACAGTAACGACAAATGTGTACTGCATGATCAGTGGACACAACCAAAAGTTTTAATTGAACAGATGTTTAACGATACTACTTTAGAGAAGATAGCCTATAAAGGATCTAAACTATAATGTTGTACCTTACAGTTAAACTCATCCACCTTTTCTCTGTTTTGATCTATGGCGGTTTTTTATTTACCGATAATCTGATCTTAATGAGGATGCAGAAAACATTGTCCGCACAAAAGTATCAAGAGGTGCGTTCCTACTTCAAAGATTTTACAAGAGCTCTTGTTCCAAAAGCTCTCATAGCAGCCGTATTGAGCGGTATATACCTCTTTTATGTCAATTTTGGAGATATCCCCCAAAGCGGTTTGACAAACTTTCAAATAGTTTTACTGATTAAAGCTTACTTGGGCTCTTGGTTGGGTCTAAGAGGAATTCTGCAAGTTTTTTTCAATATTCAGCCTTTTATATTTAAAAGTCATAAACTGCCGTTTGTTTTAGTGATTGTTATAGTTGGACTCTCACAAGTGATGTGGCA
>JBEWQA010000015.1:0-3786 GCA_047689515.1 Candidatus Sulfurimonas kebritensis | reverse complement strand
AATATGATCTGGTCTTGGATAGGTTCTTTTCTGGGAATATTGAGTATAGTAGCATTTCATAACGGCATTTTAGGTGATAATGACCTGCACTTAGTGATCGGTTCTTTCGGTGCCAGTGCCGTTTTGGTCTATGGTGCTATCCATTCACCCTTGGCGCAACCTCGCAACCTTGTAGGCGGTCATGTTCTCTCTGCAATTGTAGGGGTCATATCTTATAAAGTGTTTCACGATCATCTGCTTTTTGCCGCTGCTTTTGCTGTCGCCACTTCAATATTGGTGATGCAGCTGAGTTTAACCCTGCACCCTCCCGGAGGTGCTACCGCTTTGATCGCAGTTTTAGGGAGTGAGCAGATTCACGACTTGGGTTTTTTATATGTTGTCTACCCTGTTTTTACGGGAGCTGCGATCTTACTTGCGATTGCCTTGCTTGTCAATAATATCCCAAAACACAGAAGTTATCCCAACAGATAAAGCCAATGTACTTTGATACTTGCTATCTCTTTTATTTAGAGATTTTGAAGTTTTCCAGCTAGATAACCGCTGGCAAAACTCCACTGTAAGTTATAGCCGCCGCAAGGACCGTCAAGGTCCATAATCTCGCCGCAGAAGTATAAACCTTTTACTTTTTTGCTCTGCATCGTTTTTGGATCGATCTCTTTGAGATTGATCCCGCCGCGTGTGATCATTGCCATCTTAAAACCGTCATGACCGTTTACCGTCATGGGTGTCCAGGCAAGGAGTTTGATAAGTTTATCCCGTTTTTGCCCCTCTACAGCTTTGTATTTTTGTTCGGGGTCTATCTCTGCAAGTTTGCAAAGCTCTTTTGAGAGGGGTAGAGGGAGCAGGGAATGAACCAACGCTGCTATAGGCTGATCGGGGTTCTCTTTTGCTTTTGTTTTGAGATGTTCGCGGAGCTGCTCTTCATTTTTCCCTTTTGTAAGGTTAAGGAGGATCGGTACCTCTGCGTATTTTTTCAGAAGCGGTGTTACTTCTCTGGCAAAGTCCAGGACAACGGGACCGCGGATCCCCTCTTTTGTAAAGATAAGATCCCCTTTGGCACGGAGTTTTTTATGTTTTTTAAGATCGACGCGCAGCTCCACTTTTGAGATCGTGTCTGCACGGCATTCGGCCTGCCAGCGATCTTTTGTTTTGAGCGGCATCATTGCGGGAGAGAGTTCTGTGACTTTGTGTCCAAGCTCCTCCACCATTGTATATCCATCACCTTCGGCACCGAGTGTCGGATACCCCAAACCTCCGGTTGCCAAGATCACATTGTGTGTTTTGTAGATACTCTCTTGGGTTTTAACACTTGCGATATGCTCCCCTTCGAGCAGGAGTCGTTCAACTTTTTGCTCACACCTCACCTCTACACCTAAACGTGAGAGTTCATTAGAAAAAGCATCGATGATAGTTTGTGAGGAGTGAGATGTCGGAAAGATGCGAAAACCGTCAGGTGCATGGGTCTCGACCCCGATACTGGCTAAAAACTCTACAAGTTTTTTATGATCAAAGTTACTCAGGGCATCCTGCATAAAACGGCCGTGACGACCGAAGCGGGACATAAACTCCTCATTTGAGAGGGTATTTGTCAAGTTACAGCGTCCGCCGCCCGTTGCTTTGAGTTTGGAAGCTATCTTTGAAAGCTTCTCAAGCAGGAGCACTTTTTTGCCAGAACGTGCCGCCACAACGGCACCTATCAAACCCGCTGCACCGCTACCGACTACTACAAGATCGTATATATCATCATTCATAAGTTTATTTTACTATAATTGCACTTATGAAATGTACCTATTACGGCGATCGAGAAAAATGTTACAAGTGTTACAGACCTAAAAGCTCCTGTATGTGTGAGTATTTTGAATCGATCGATACAGAGACAAAGTTTGTGATACTTATGCACCCTAAAGAGTTTAAAAAAGTCAAAAACAATACGGGGCATTTTACCCATCAGTCTCTGCCGAACTCAGAACTCTTTGTGGGGATAGACTTTAGCGAACATCGCCGTATCAACGAGATCATAGATACACATGAGAGTTATATACTGTTTCCGTCAGATGATGCGCTCAATATCACTGAGGAGAATCTGAAAAACTCTGTAAAACCTTTGGCTGTCTTTATTATAGACTCTACATGGGCGTGTACAAAAAAGATGTTTACCCTGAGTAAAAACCTCAATCAGTTAAGACATATGAGTTTCACCACTGCAAAAACATCCCGTTATCAGATAAAAGAACAGCCTGATGAGGCATACCTCTCAACGATAGAATCAACACAGGTGGTACTGGAGAGTTTAAATAGTTGGAAGATAGAGTCGATCGGGGGACAAAAACTGGAAAATTTTGTAAGACCGTTTTTAAAGATGATAGAGTATCAGCAAAAGCTGATACAAAATCCGCGTAGCCATGCGGTGCGGTTTAAAAGACATACTAAGAATCGCCCTTAGAAAGCCCTAAAACCCATTGTACAACAAGCTCTTGAAGCTGATCGTTAGGTACTTGTAAAAAATCTATACTAAAACTTTCCTCCAGTTCACTAACTCCTATACTTCTGGGGCGCACTGCAAGCATCTTAGTGTTTGGCAGCTGTTTTCCGAAACAAAAAATAAAGTTTTTTGCATCTTTGATCTCAGGTGCAATCTCACCATCATTTAAACTCTTTGTATGAGCATAGTGATCAAATGTAGTGATCTCTGTTGCAATAGGGTGTTGTTGTACCAATGTTTTGAAGTATTCGATAATTTCATCCACACTAGTATAGTTTGTTTCACTCTTTGCAAGCTCATAAGAAAACACAGGGTATTTGTCCATAAAGGCAGTTTTTGTCATTTTTAGTCCTTTTATAAAATATATTTATTAAAATAATAATCTAATCTTTTAGTAAAGAGCTGTAATAATACTAAAATTATGAACATATGTCAAAAAAGTTGAAATAATTATGAATACAAATTAAAAAAAGTTATATTATATTTAAAATAAAAATTATTTGTTCAATTAATACAAATGTAACACTTCTTTGTTAAATTTCTTAAAATATTTAATTAAAAGGGGAATTTAATTTATGAAGAAATATATATATTTGTCTGCCGTTTGTGCTTTAGCTATCAATTTATCAGCGAATGACTTGGGAACTGTACAGGTGGAGTCTTCAACAATCGATGATAAGTTCGATACAAAAAAGACAGAGGTCTCTGCAACAAGTACAATGAAAACACAGGAAGTTGAGTCCTTTCATGCAGAGAACATCGCAGATGTGTTAAATACTCTTCCAGGTGTAACAGTTAGAAAAAATGAAGGTGATTCTAACAAGATCCATATCAGAGGGATCGCTACTGAAGTTTATATGGGGGAAAAGCCCGGTGTTGCAATCGTAATTGACGGTGTACCTGTTCAAGAGCGTGCAGGAAGTGTAAATATAGATATAGATAATATTGAATCGATTAAAGTGATCAAAGGTGGAGCCTCTTACCTGTATGGTAATGATGCTCTTGCCGGTGCAGTTGTAATTACAACAAAAAGACCAAAAGGTAAAAATGAGGGTTCTGTTCTTAGCGAATACGGTTCATACGGTTACTCAAGAAGTGTAGCTGCATATAATTTGGGAACTGAAAACTTTGCAGCAAGAGTGCAAGCAAGTTATAAAAAGAGTGACGGTTACTGGGAAGATTCGGATTATTGGGCTAAATCTGTAAACGGAAAGTTTCAGTACTACATTGATGATACAAGTGATATCACTTTTGGTGCGGATAAAACACTGAGATATGAGAACGACAGCGGATCGATCACTTAT
>JBEWQA010000014.1:0-34583 GCA_047689515.1 Candidatus Sulfurimonas kebritensis | reverse complement strand
TTTGAAACACCGCGGAATAGAGCAGTTCGGTAGCTCGTCGGGCTCATAACCCGAAGGTCGCTGGTTCAAATCCAGCTTCCGCAACCAAACTCAACTTTCGCAATATTATTAATACATTGGGGTATCGCCAAGCGGTAAGGCCTCGGTTTTTGGTACCGATATTCGGGGGTTCGAATCCCTCTACCCCATCCACCTTTTTAAACAATCAAACATTTAACTTTTTATAACCACCTACAAAAAACACTATAAAGAACAATACAACTCCAACCACTATAAAAAAGTGCTGTATATGAAAGTAGTTCACCAACGGATGAAATACTATCGGTGAAAAAAACTGTCCTAAAAATAGAGCACTGCTCATATAACCTGAGGACTTTACACGTTTGCTATGGTGTGATCGGGAGAGCATCCAAGCCATTACGTTTGTCATCATAAGTCCCCCGCCAAACCCCATGATCGGAGAAGTAAGAAAAAAGAGATATACATTTTGTACTAAACCTATCAGAATAAACCCTACTCCGATAACACCAAGCCCTATGAGGTATATCGTTTGAAATTCATACTTTTTTTTGAACTTTGCAAAACTGAGTGCACCCAAGGCATTTGCTATAAATGCAGTGGAGATGATAGCCCCTGTTAAACTTCCGCTTGCTTGAAAATGGTTCATCATCAAAAACGGCATCTGTGTCGGTAATATATAAAATATCAACATCAAACAAAACCCCAGTATATAGATGGAGGTCAAGTTCAGATGTGGGCTATCCTCCTCCTCTTTGTGCTCCCCGCTGGGTTCTAACAAAAAAAATACCACTAAAGGGATAAAGACTATACCGATCAGATAAATTCCAAACGAGTATCGCCATCCAATATCGGTTAAAAAACCGCCGCCGACTAAGAAAACCATCCCACCTATAGAGGTAAAAGCACTCTGCAGTCCCATATACTTATGACGGGATTCCCCTTGAAAATAATCACCAACCAATGAAGTTGTCAGGATCATCAACATCGCTATACTGATACCTAAAAATAAACGTGATACAAGTAAACTCTCTATGCCATTGAGATATAAACCTGCAGAACCAAAAATGGAGAACAGAAGAAGTGCTAAAACGATACTACCTGCTACTTCTCTGTAGCCATAGAGGTGGAGTTTCCATTTTGACCACATTTACAGTCCGGACCACATTGACATGGTTTCGGGCATGAACATTTCGGATTGTTACATCCTCCGTTTAAAGGGCGAAGCTCTTGAGAACTGCTTGAACATCCCATCATGATGAGCATACCTAAAACTGCTGTTGCGTTTAACAAAACTTTCATACTTACTTCCTTAAATAATATTTGATACATTATAAATCAAATTTTGTTAAAATGTTGTTAATTATAATAATTTAGGAGCAATATGAACGATACAACAGATTTTACAACATTAACTATAAGAGTGGGGATTTTAGTTGTAATAGCGGGGATTTTTTTCTTTGTCTTAAAATCTAAAAAGAAGTAAAAAGAGAGCTTTAAACTCTCTTTTTTTTATTTTAACTTACCGTTACCGTAATGTTCAAAAAGGTATTCTGTACAAATTTTTGCATCTTCATCCGTGATAGGTGCTTTAAAGTGTGTGATCATCTTGTCCACTTTTTTATGCCAAAACTCTTTTGACTGCGGCCCCTGATTGATGATATACCCAAAAGAGTGACACATCAAACAATTTGCCTGAATAGAATCAAACCCTTTACCCATTTTGATCTCATATGCTATATATGGAACCTCTACATCACCTTCTACTTGCGCAAAAAGTGAACTTACCGATAAAACTGCTAATAATAATAATTTTTTCATAATTTCCCTCTACCTATACTACTTCAACTGTTACTTCGTCGATACCGTTATATTTGTATCCACCGTGGTTCCACTTGATATCTTTAGCAAGCGGCTGCTCTTGACCTAAACGATTGATCGCTTTTGCCATTAACTTCACATTACCGTATTTTGTCGGTTTGAACGGGAATCTAAATTCTGTATAAGCATAACGTCCGTTTTCTTGTTTAAGGAGTGCTTTTTCCCAAGTTTTACCCTCATCTGTAGAGATCATAACGTCTCTGATACCTGTACCGTCATCAAAAGCAACACCACGGATCACAACATGTGAATTATGGTATACCTTCATTCCGTTTTCAGGGTATCCGATAACAGATTTTACATTCATATGTGTAATAGGCTTCGTAGGTTTGAACTTGTTGTCAGGCTCTTCACATTCGCATTCGTTATCAGGTACACGATACGCTACATCCATAAAGAAAAGTGACTTGTATTTATCTGTTACAGTGATGTCACTTAACATCTTAACCCAGCTGTCAGAGTAGTACCCAGGCATTACAAGACGTACAGGATAACCGTTTAAATATGGCAAATCTTCGCCGTTCATCTCATAAGCGATGATCACGTGATCGTCAAGCTCATGTGTCTCGATCTCACGAACAAAGTTTGGTGTTTCATAATAAGCTGCATTATCTTTACCGTTAAAGCCGATAAAGTGTGCCTCTTTCTTCATACCTGCACGATTTAAGATATCGCGAAGTCTTACACCTTTCCATTTTGCACATCCCATAGCACCGCTACCCCATTGGATACCGCCTGCAATCGGGTGGAATGCTGAACGAGAGTTACCGCCACACTGGAGTACTGCACTCACTTCAACTTGTTCAAATTCTGTTTTTAGTTCTTTTAACGAGATCTCTAATTCATTATCAACTAAACCGTTTACTTTAATAGTATAGTTGTCAGGATCGTTATGTAGTGGAATTTCAGGGAGGTGCCATCTGACAAAAAATTCATCATTTGGAGTATAACCTTGAGTAAAAACACTTCTAGGCGATTCTAAAAGTGGTGGTCTATCAGAGTAAGTGATAAGTGGCTTTTTCTCAGGAAAAGCCATTTTTGATACTTTTCTATTGTCAACCGGTTGCGTAGTTTCGCCCGCAGATAAAGCAGTGCTTCCCAAGACAGCTGCTGAAGCCACGAGAGAACTTTTTAGAAACTCTCTTCTTTGCATAAATTTTCCTTAATATAATTATAAATATTTGTCCGATTGAATTATAGCGACTTTCTATTAAAGAGTTTTAAATTTTTTAACTTATATATACTGATGTGATAAATTTTTGATCTTTTGATAGATCTTTTCAAAATCGGTCGAATAAACACGATTGTTTCCGATAGCCGTGATGAAGTTGGTATCACGCTCCCAGCGTGGGACCAGATGCATATGGATATGCTCGGCGATCCCTGCTCCGCCTGCTCTGCCCAGGTTCATTCCTATGTTCACACCATGGGCACCCAACCCCTCTTTGAGCAAACGTACCCCTTTTTGTGCCAATGCAGAGATATGGAGCCAAACTTTTGGATCAAGCTCCTCGAGTTTATCGGTATGCATATGGGGGATGATCATAAAATGCCCCGGAGTGTACGGGTATCTGTTCATCACTATAAAGCAGTGCTCATCACGATAAACTACATGAAGCTTTTCATCATCTTTTTCATGGGAGCTGATATGACAAAAGACACACCCCTCTATCTTCTCATTTGTCACATATTCATCGCGCCAAGGTGCATATAAAATATCTTCCATCTATTTTTTCCTTTATATAAATGCAAACACAAGATCGGGGAAGAGGATCACCAATGAAAGTGCTATAAACTGTAAAATTATAAACGGTACGATCCCCTTATAGATCTGCATCGTCGTAACGCTCTCTTTTGCCGCACCTTTTAAAAAGAACAAACTTAGACCAAACGGAGGTGTTAAAAACGATGCCTGCAGATTGAGTGCGATAAGGATCGCAAACCAAACGGGATCGATCCCAAAAGCATGCATAACAGGGACTAAGATCGGCACAATGATAAAAGAGATCTCTATAAAGTCTATAAAAAATCCCAGTATAAAGATACTCAACATCGCCACGATAATAAAGACCCATACATCCCCGATATCATGAGAGAAAAACTCCAGTATCAGATCGCTCCCTCCGAGTTCGTTAAACACTAACGAAAAAGCGGTAGCACCAATGAGGATCATGAAAATCATCCCGCTGAGTTTCATCGTCTCAAAAAGTGCATATTTGATCATCTTTTTATTTAAAGTTCTATTTATCCCTGCTAGGATCAGTCCACCGAGCACTCCAAAAGCAGCCGATTCTGTAGGTGATGCTATCCCTGCAAAGATACTTCCCAGTACCGTTACCATCAAAAGCAGCGGCGGAATAATCGCAAGGACCAGTTTCGTGATCGAAGTTATCTCTTCACTTACAAGAGGCGGTGCAGACTCTTTTTGGACAAAAGCTCTGATCAGTATATACGCTACATATAACGAAACCAGTACTAATCCCGGTAAAACGGCTCCCATAAAAAGCTCTCCGACACTTACACTCATAACATCACCCAGAACGATAAGTATGATCGAAGGCGGAATAATCTGCCCGAGTGTCCCGCTTGAAGCGATCGTCCCGCTCGCCAGGCTTTTATCGTATCCGGCTTTAAGCATCAACGGCAAGGCTATCACACTCATCATCACAACACTTGCCGAGACGATTCCCGTTGATGCGGCAAGTATAGCACCCACAAGTACGACACCCACACCGAGTCCGCCGCGCACACCTTTAAAGAGCGATGAGATAGAGATCAGAAGCTTCTCAGCCATCCCCGACTTTTCTAAAATCAGCCCCATCATTATAAACAGCGGTACAGCCATCAAGGTAGAGTTGCTCATAATCCCGTAGATTCTAAACGGCAAGATATTAAACACTTCAAAACCCACATCAGGCGTAAAAAAAGCAAAGATCATAGCAACAGCCCCAAATGCAAAGGCAACAGGCACTCCAAAAAGTAAAAATGCAAGCGCTACAAGAAACATAATGAGTGCTATCATAAACGCCTCCACTCTTTGATGCTGTTATAGATGATATACAACGTTTGCAGACTCAGCAGTGTAAACGATAAAGGGATCAGAGATTTTACGATCCAACGGTATGGCAATCCTCCCGGGTCACACGAAGCCTCATTTTGTGCAAAACTCATCGACACAAAATCTAAACTGATGTAGATGATCAAAAAAGCAAAAGGGAGTATGAAAAAAATGGAGCTGAAGATATCGATAAGCAGTTGTGTTTTTGGAGAAAACTTATCGTAGAAGATATCGACCCGCACATGAGCGCCATGCTTGAGAGTATAAGCTATACTCAGCAGTATAACTACATCAAAAAAGTGCCACTGCAGCTCTTGCAGGGCAGTTGAGCCCTCTGAAAAGAGGTATCTCAGCGTAGCATCATAAACTACCAGTACAACAAGTAGTGCCATAATCAAAGCTGTGAGATTAAAGATATGCTTCATATAAAGTTTGGTGCATCATTCGCAAAGAGAATGATATCCCCTCCCTTGGTTTGTTTTGCAAGCAGGTCTGTCAGTTTTGATTTGTCACTTAAGATAAACTTCTGTTTTACATCAAGGTTTTTCTCAAACAGATCGGCATTGAGTGCACCTGTCACGATCACCGTGTCAAATACTTTATTGATCTCCTCGATCAGTTTTAAGTTCAGCTCTTTTGTACTCTCAACAAGCCCGGGTGTGACTATCACCTTGTCGCCTGTGTGAAGGGAACATAGACGTATACCTTCTAACATCCCGTCAATATTTCCATTATAGCCGTCATCGATGATAATCTTGCCGCCAGCTTCGATCTTCTGCAAGCGGTGCTCAACCGGTTCAAGTTTTGCAACCGCCTCTTTGATCTCTGCATCACTCATACCAAAGAGTTTTGCGATCTTCACGGCTACTGCGATATTCATCGTCTGAAATTCACCCAGGATATCAGTATGCAGGGCAAGTTTCTCACTCTCTAGTTCGATCGTAAAATCTATTCCGTTCAGGTTTGCTTCAACATCACTGATCTCATTACCGAAAAACTCCACTTTCTCATGCGGTTCATCGGTTACGGAGGTATGGATATACGCTTTTTCAAGCCTTGGTGACTGCATGATTTCCAACTTTGTAGCGATGATATTTTCTAAAGATTTAAAGTACTCTATATGCGCTTCACCGACACGCCCGACAACCACAGTCTGCGGCTCTAAAAACTGAGTAATCGTATATATATCGCCCTGCTCTCTCGCACCTGCTTCGGTTACATAGATCTCCACATCTTCTTGAAGATTATTGTTTACATCGGCAACCAGTCCGCCGATTGTGTTGACACTTCTTGGGGTTGCATACACTTTAAATTTGTGTGCAAGGATTTGGGCAACAAAGTTTTTTATGCTTGTTTTCCCATAACTGCCCGTGATCGAAATTATGTTTAGATTTTTCATAGAACCCAGTTTGTTTTTTGCCTCTTTTGTATAGATCGCAAACAGATACTTCTCGATCAAAGTACTCCCTATGTAAGCCACGGCTAAAGGCATAAAGACACCGTAAACAGCACAGCCCTCTTTTAAAGTACATAAGATATCTTGAAACAACACAAGTGTGATCAGAAGAATTAAAAACCTTTTCACCCTCCAAGTAAGTACCAGTTTTTTATCAAGCTTTTTATACCACAAAAAGATCGCGGGCAACACCGCAAAAACAAAAAAGATCGTAAAAAACTTTCCTGTCGTGTAGTAGGCGATAAAAGGGATAACAAAATAGATCAGATGCCAATGGGCTTTATGGTGTTTTAAAACAACACGGGAGAGTTTATAGTCATACCACTGCAAGTTTGTAATCAAGTACCATCCGAGTACTAAAACAAAAAGAGCATTCACTACAAAGGCGACAAGAGTTTCATAGTTTTCCATCTAATTTCCTAAAGTTTCTAAAAAAGTTTTTTCAATTTTTTGCGCTATATCTTTACTGTTTTGCATAAAGAAGTAGTGATCCCCCTCATACACTTCAAATCGGGAATCCTTAATCAGGCTGTCGATCTTTTGCCCTGAACTCAGCGGAGTGGCAGTATCCTCTTTACCCCAGCAGATAAGTGCTTTGCCCTCATACTTCGAAAACTCGTCAGAGTAGTCCTCATCAACAACATTTTTAAAAGTCTGATACATATGTTCAGAGAGTTGTTTGGCATCATCAGCGACAAAAAACTCACGCAGCTTTGCAAAGCCCAGGTTTTTGAGTGCTTTAAAGAGCAATATCTTTGTTTGTACCTTAAGCGGTTTCGGTATATAGATACCTGCACTTGAGAGGAGTACTAACATCTTAGGCTCTAAAAGGAGTGCTACTTTTCCGCCGAAAGAGTGTCCCATAATGATATCTTTTGAAGCATTTATATGGATCATCAAAAGTTCAACTATCCTTGCGACATCGGCAGTTGTCAGTGCCGTCGGGCAAGTTGACTTTCCAAAACCGGGCAGATCGATATAGATATGACGAAACCCCGAGAGCTCTTTTGAAAAACTCTGTTTCATCAACCCTTTATTACTCCCCCAACCATGAAGGACAATCAGATCAACCGCTCCTTTTGGATTGACAATCTCATAACTTATATCAAAAGTATACTGCTTATGTTGGATCGACTTTAGAGCCATTACTTCCCTTTTGCTTTAGAGATAGAGTGGATATATTCATATTGTGTAGTTATACGCTTTTTCTCAGGAAGCGAAGCTGCCAACTCTTCGATCGAAGCAGAAAAATCCTCAAAAAGATAATTTGCCATACTTCCCGGAATCGGGTTGATCTCATTTAGAAGCACCTCATCCTCATGAACAAAGAAGTCACATCGGATCAGCGCCCCATCAAAGAGTCCGTCGTATACTTTTTTAAAGTTGCTTTGAAGTTTATTTGTAAGCTCTTCGGAGATCTCCGCGTTAAGTACCTGTTCACTTCTCGAAAAGTCCATATACTTTTTGTCAAAATCCAAAAACTCCTCTTTATGAGGCTCCTCAACGATCGAAAACTTAATCTCGCCATCTGCCTTATACCCGGCTAGGTTATACTCTTTTACACCTTCTAAAAAAGGCTCAATAAGTACTGTTTCATCAAATTCAAAAGCGACATCAAGGGCATAGTCGATCTCGGTTTCATCTTTAACAATACTTACGCCGATCGAACTCCCTAGACGTGCAGGCTTAACAATCACAGGATAATCAATAGCGATCTCTTTATGCTCAGATTTTTTTAGAAGCTCATATCTGACACTTTTTACACCGATCGCATCGCAAAGATATTTTGTATAAACTTTATCAAATGAAAAGACAGATGCAGCCGTACGCGGTCCGATATACTCGATCCCGTAAAAGTCGAGTAGTGAAGATATAGTCCCGTCTTCACCGTCTGCACCGTGAATAAGATTGAGTACTACACCTCCATGTTTTTTTGCAGATAGGAAAGATTTTTCTACAAAAGCACCCTGCTCAAGCGTCAGCTTCGGCATCTTTTTATACTCACCTTTTGAAAAAGTGATCGCTTTCATCTTTGACGCCTCTACCAGATAAAAAGTATGGTCTCCGTCACAAAATATATATGTTATGTCAAAAGTTGATAATTTTTCTTTTAATGTTATAGCACTGACTATGCTTATTTCATGTTCAAAACTAGCGCCGCCAAATAGTATAGTTAATTTCAATATCTCTATCCTTTATTAATTTGTTAAACTGTTTGTAGTAATTTTAAAGCACCTTTGACAAGGTCAGCCGTATCTTCTGCATCAAGTGATGAAAGTGCTTTTGAGATTTTATCTTTTTTAAATCCCAAGGCTTCGAGTGCTTCGGTTGCCTGTGCGTAAGCTTGTGTATTGTTCGCATTTGAACCCTCTTCATGCTGTTGCAGCAGTTCCGTATCGAAACCGTTTAGCTCTACAAGTATCCGTCCGGCACTCTTAGGACCAATCCCCGGAACTTTTTTGACACCGTTTATATCGTTGTTGTTGATGACAACCGCAAACTGCGAAGGGGTATAGGTAGAACAGATAGCCATCGCCACTTTCGGTCCCACGCCGTTAATCTTGATCAGTCTCTCAAACATCTTTTTTTCGGTTGCTTCCAAAAAACCAAAAAGCAGCTGTGCATCTTCACGAAATATCTGTGATGTAAAAAGAGATATCTTCTCCTTGCCTAATGCCGAAAAAGTTTGCAATGAGATAAACACCTCATACACTATACCGTTGACATCGATATGTACAAAACTCGGCTCCTTATATACAACATCTCCACGTAATCCAACTATCATCTAAAAATCTTATCCTTTACTCTTCTGACATTGCACGAATAGCATATTCGCCGCTGGCTAATTCTTTGACACCAAATATCTTCTCACTCGAACCCTCTGCCGGTTTATGCACAAGTTCTATAGGCGGATCGACTAGCTTAAATTTGATCTCGTTATACCCTATCCACTCACCTCTGTTGATCACTCTGGCATCAAAAATATTCTCTTGAAAAGAGGAGGTTTTCGCATTTAAAAGATGATAACGGTCCTCTTTTGTTACAAGAGTTTCTTCCAGCTTTTTTAATTTTTCCTGCGTCGCTTGAAACTGTTTATATTTTTTTACAAACGCTTCGGGCATCTTCACACCATTCTTTTTGTAATGGATCAAACGTTTTTTTATATCTAAAAATGCAGGCATACCATCTTTTACGAGCTTTTGGTATTTTTCAATATCTTTTTTCAAATCACGTATCTCCACCTCAAGATTTTGAATAGTCTCTTCGTTGTTTTCCATATCCTCTTGCTTACTGTCACTAAGTAGCGGATCGATGGTAAAGGTGTTTTCACTTCCGTGGAGTTTTTGGATCTCTATTTTTTGCATAGCCGACGCTTTTACATGGGAGGTACACACCTCCATAGAGATTGTCCTGCCTGAGATATTCCCCCCGAGCGCTTGTACAATCTCCACATTCTCTCCCCTTACATTTCCATGTTCGAGTCTGGTGATATGGACATCTTTCCCCTTTGCGGTACCTTTATGGACATTGATATCAAGTTTATCCGCTTCTACATATGCCGACTGGTGGGTTTGTCCCCCTATCGATGCACGTTTTGCTATCACTTTGGCATTTGAACCGACATTACCGTCGATATCGATCTCACTCACCTCAACAACCATACCCGTTCCAATCGCATCTTTTATGGCATCAGATTCTTTAACCGAGATATTAACGTCTGAATCAACCCCGCTGGAGATCGATCCCGTTGTCTTAAAACTGATCTCGGTAAGATCGGCATCTTGTTTTATAATATACTTGTTATCTTCAAAAGCGATATAGCCGTTCTTTTTTGCTATATATTTTATAGATTCGGGAGTCTCTACAACCTTGATCGTCTCTTCAACGTCAAAAGTTGGTTCATTGGATACTACCGGTTCTTCGGGTTTCATAAATTCACCGCGGCAGTTTCTTCCGAATTTTCCCTTTTTAGGTTTTATGTACTCTATAAGAAGTTCATCTTTTTTAACATTTTGAATAAACCCTCTTGAAGCGTAATCAACCTGTGTATCTTCATCATCTTCATTGTTGTTTTCAAAATGGAGAATGAGATCGTCATTGATCGTTTTTATAGGTTCAAACCCCTCTGCGATTAGATGGGTTTCATTTTTCTCAAACTCTAAAACACCGTTAATTCTGGCCGAAGCCGATAGTTTTGAAACGAGATCGTCGACCATCTCGTCAAATATATTGATAAGTATCCCTGCACGGATCTTCTTTTTATTGATCAAGTTTTTTAAATTGTGCTCTAAATGTTCAATATAAGTAAGTTTTGAACCCTCCGCAATACTCAGGTACACTTTACATTTTGTAGCGTTTGCCCCAACTGCACTTTTAAACTCATTACAGATATAGTCGTCATCTTTTGACTTTGAAAAAAGCTCTATCTCGTAGGTTTGTTTGATCTGAAATTCAGGATTTAGCAGGGTACTATCATCGTCAAGCTCGTAAAGCTCATCTGCTGCTACTTCATTCCATTCTGCTTCTTGTGATTCTTTTTGAAGGCGGGTATATGTCTGTACACCGAGAAGGTTAAAATCTAAAGTTTCAGGATCGGTGTCATGCGATTTTGCAAGAGAGAAGATCTCTTTTGCAACATTTTGTGTTCTTATAACGGTTGGACGAACTTTTTTTTGAGTCTGTTTTTTATCTTTCGAACCAAATAGTGCCATCACCCTACCTACTGTAATTTTTTAAAGCTCTCCATTTTAACCAAAAATTTGTTAAAATTATGTAAAAATATAAAGAGATGCATTGTTTAAAGCGATTTTCACCAACAGTTTCGGCATTTTATTTTCAAGAATTTTAGGTTTTATCAGAGATCTTTTAACCGCTTCTACATTAGGTGCAAGTATCTACTCCGACATCTTTTTTGTCGCTTTTAAACTCCCCAACCTTTTCCGCCGTATCTTTGCCGAAGGGGCTTTTACACAAGTGTTTATCCCCGCTTTTACCCGGACAACTCAAAAGGCTGTTTTTTCAGCACATATCTTTTTGATCTTTATCTCTATCATCTTGCTGCTCACTTTAGTTGTCAATCTCCTCCCCGAGCTTTTTACAAAAGCGATCGCCGTCGGTTTTTCAGATGAGACGATCGAGATTGCCGCACCCTATGTAGCTATCAACTTTTGGTATCTGCCGCTGATCTTTGCGATGACCTTTTTAAGCGGAATGCTGCAGTATAAAAACCATTTTGCCACAACCGCTTTTGCAACATCACTTTTAAATATCTCCTTGATAACCGCCCTGCTTTTAGCACAAGAGAAAAACGCCTCCACTGTAGTATACTATCTCAGTTTCGGAGTGGTGTTCGGTGGAGTATTACAGCTCCTTGTCCATATCTTGGCGATCAAAAAAATGGGTCTGCTGAAGATAGCTTTTGGAGGGTTTAAACATCTAAAATCCAAAGCGAAAAAGATAGAAAAAGATACAAAAAAATTTAAAAGGGAGTTTTTTCCGGCAGTTTGGGGAAACTCCACTGCACAGGTTTCAGCTTTTTTAGATACTTTTTTAGCCTCTTTTTTACTCACGGGAAGTATCTCCTACCTCTACTACGCAAACCGTATTTTTCAGCTCCCTTTAGCTCTTTTTGCGATCGCTACATCAATCGCACTTTTTCCGAGTGTCGCCCGCTATCTCAAGGCCAATAACGAAAAAGAGGCACTCAAAAAACTCAAAAAAGCGTTTTGGTTTTTAACCTACCTGCTCACTTTAAGCACCCTTGGCGGGATTATCCTCTCTCGTGAAATCACATGGCTGCTCTTTGAGAGGGGTGCATTTGATGCAAATGATACACAAAACACTTCCTATGTGTTGATGATGTACCTTATAGGTCTTATCCCTTTCGGCCTGCAAAAACTGCTCGTACTTTGGCTCTATGCCAAACAGATGCAGCTGCGTGCGGCAAAGATAGCTACCGCTTCACTCATCACCTACATCATCTTTGCCTTAAGCTTTATCCAGCCTCTAGGTGTCGGCGGACTGGCTCTTGCATCTACGATCGGAGGTTTTGTGAGCTTTACTCTTACCGTGAGGGTTTTTGGCGTAAAAAACTTTTTAGATATAATTCGATCTAAAAACCTTATATACCTATTATCGGGTTCGGCAGTTTTTACTATTTTACTACTTATTTTCAAGGATTTTATCGGTGCATATATTTGATTCCGTCAAAAAAGAAAAACTAGAATTCATCCCTCTTGTTAAGGGCAAAGCTACACTTTATGTTTGTGGACCCACCGTGTATGACAACGCACACCTCGGCCATGCAAAATCGGCCCTGGTATTTGATCTTTTGACAAGGGTACTGTGTGCAAACGGTCTTGATGTCACTTATGCCAGAAATATCACCGATATAGATGACAAGATCATCAAAAAAGCAATTGAGCAGAAAAAAGATATAAAAGAGATCACCGACTTTTATACCGAAGCGTTTCATGAAGAGATGGCACAGCTGGGTGTAAAACGCCCCGACATCGAACCAAAAGCGACTGAAAACCTCAAAGCGATGTACACAATGGTCCAAAAGCTGATCGATACAGGGCATGCTTATAAAACTGAGGAGGGAGATGTTTACTTCGACACATCAAGCGATTCTGAGTACTTAAGCCTCTCAAACCGTGTACAAGAGGAAGATGAAAAACAAAATCGTGTAGAATCTTCTGCTCAGAAAAAGAACCGAGCAGATTTTGCCCTTTGGAAATCCGTAAAAGACGGTTCCGTTACATTTGAAAGCCCTTTTGGTACCGGTCGTCCGGGATGGCATCTGGAGTGTTCGGCTATGATCGAAGAGCATTTAGCCTACAAAGATAAAGAGTACGCGATCGATATCCACGGCGGGGGAGCCGATCTGCTCTTTCCCCACCATGAAAATGAAGCGGCACAGACACGCTGTTCAAGCAACCACGGCTTGGCAAAGTACTGGGTCCATAACGGTTTTGTAAACATCAATGGTGAAAAGATGAGTAAATCTTTAGGCAACAGTTTCTTTCTCAAAGATGCTCTCAAAGAGTATGACGGGGAAGTGTTGCGTTTTTACCTTTTAGGGACACACTACCGTGCAAACTTCAACTTCAATACCGAAGATCTAGAAGCGAGTAAAAAGCGTTTAGATAAACTCTATCGTCTCAAAAAGCGCCTCTTCGGTTTGGCTGTATCAGAAGCAAAAACCGATTTTCAACGTGAGCTTTTAGAGGCGTTAAGTGATGATCTCAATATCTCAAAAGCACTCTCTTTGATCGATGAGATGGTAGCTTCTGCTAATGAGACCCTGGATACTCCAGGCAAACACAAAGTGCTTAAACGTGAGACGATGGCAAACTTGGCTTATATTGAAGAGGTGTTAGGCTTTGGGGTAAAAAACCCGTTTGAGTATTTCCAGTTTGGGATCGATGAAGCAACAAAAACAAAAATAGATCAGCTGATTGAACAGAGAAACGAAGCAAAAAAAGCAAAAGATTTTGAAAAGTCGGACAGTTTAAGAGATAAAATCTTAAACCTTGGCGTACAGCTGATGGATACCCCTCAGGGGACATTTTGGGAAAAAGTATGACTATTAGCGAGATACAAAAACACTTAGAGCAACAACTTCCGGATATTACGGATGAGTTTAAGCGTCTTTTTCACGGCCGCGGCGGCTTATACGAAGGTTTTAAACACCTCACTATCGACAGTGTAAACCCCGATATACTCAGCGTAGCACTTTACTTTGAAGAGGATAGTGAAACAGAGCTTATAGAGATGCTTAAAAAGTTTGTAGATGCTTCACCCTACACTACCCTAGTTGTGCAGCGCCGCTACATAAAAGGGGCTCCGAGTGAAGTACTCATTGGTGCGGTGCCCGAAGATCTCACCATTTTTGAAAACGGGATGAAACTCAAGCTCAATCTCCTTTCAAATAAAAACAACTACTACTTCCCCGATATGAAAAACGGTCGTGCTTTTGTGATGGAGCATGCAAAAGAGAAACACGTACTTAACCTGTTTTCTTACACCTGTGCCTTCTCGGTTGCCGCAAAATTCGGCGGGGCGAAGAGTGTCGTCAATGTCGATATGTCCAAGGGTGCTTTAAAAGTGGGGATGGCAAACCATTCCATCAATAACCTCGATCCAAAAGGGGTGAGTTTTCTCCCCTACAATATCCTAAAATCATTCTCTGCTCTTAGACGCAAAGGGCCGTACGATCTTATCATCATCGATCCGCCAAGTTTCCAGCGCGGGAGTTTTGAAGCGACAAAAGATTATGAAAAATTGATCAAAAAACTGCCGCAACTGGCAGCTGAAGACTGTACCCTGCTCTCTTGTTTAAATTCACCCGAATTAGAGAGTAGTTTTATCATTGAGATGATGGAAAAGTTTGCACCGAGTTTTCAGTTTGTAAAACGATTAGACAACCTTGAAGAGTTCAAAAGTGCAGACGAGACAAGAAGCCTTAAAAACCTCGTATTTCAAAGGGTTTCAACTTAGCAGTATGTCGCTAAGACCCCTGCTTTGAGTGCTTCATATCTCTGCTCCCCTTTAAGTTTTCTCACAATCTCCAAAGCAAAACAGATCGCAGTAGCAGGTCCTCTTGAAGTAAGGACATTGCCATCCTCAACAACCATAGATTTGTCACCCTGATAACCATCCTTTCTGATCTGCTCTTCAACCGACGGGTAACAGGTATAGTTGTGTTTGAGTACTCCCGCTTTATTGAGGGCAAACGGTGCTGCACAGATTGCGGCAATATTTTTCCCTTTGGCATCCATCTCTTTTAAAACTCTTTGCACATTTTCATCATCTGCTAACGCATAGGTACCGTCCCAACCGCCAGGCAAGATAATCATATCAAGTTCATCACTGCTAATATCTTTTACTTGATGTTCAGTTTGTATAGTGATACCGTTTGCCCCTTTCACCAAAGAGTTCTGATCAAGTGCAGCTACCATTACCTCGATCTCTGCACGGCGTAAAACATCTATGATGCTCACCGCTTCAATCTCCTCAAACCCTTTTGCCAATGGAACTAATACCCTGCTCATCTTAAATCCTTTTTCATTTATCTTACTGCACTCTTTTTTAAAGCATTATTAAACTCATTATAGCTATGATAACTTTTAAATATAATCCTAAGGCACCATTACATATGTTTAAACAGATACTTTTTGTTCTAATAGCATCACTATTTTTTATCGGGTGTTCTTCTGATAATCAACATAAAATAAAAATCGCTACAAATTCATGGATCGGATATGCACCTCTGTTTTATGCGTATGAAACAGGAGAGCTAAAGAAGTTAAACATTGAGCTTATTACAAATGTCTCTTTAGCTGAGGCTTCGGAAATTTTTGAGATGGGTAAAGCCGATCTGGTTACCACAACGCAACACGAATACCTCTCACTGAAAAAATCGATAACAGATATCACTCCCGTTATCCTGATCGACAGATCTGACGGTGGGGATATGATAATGTCAAACAAAACTATAGATGAACTCAATGCCTCAAAAACAATCTACACCTATTTAGAGATCGATTCTATCAATAGTGAACTTTTAAAATCTTTTCTCAAAAAGTACCGTTTTAAAGATAAAGAGTTTGTCCATATAAATAAAGACCAATTCCAGATCTCTGCTCTGAAAAACGAAGCAAAGTCAATGTTAATCGTAACTTATAGCCCTTACAATACACAACTAGCGACAAACGGTTTCAAAGAGCTGGCTTCCACTGGGGATATAGACACCCTTATAGTGATCGATGCCTTATGTGCAAGGCGTTCTTTATTGGACTCCGATAAAGAGCGGCTTAAACAACTAAAAATCGTAATAGATCAGGCTATAGAAAAGATACAAAAAGATCCAAAAAAGGTATACGGAGTGATCAAAAAATATCTTGGTAATATCACCTATGATGAGTATAAAAGCTCTCTAAAACTTATAAAGTGGATCAATAAAAATCCTTCAAAAAGACTCCTCAAAAACATAAGGGAGTTAGGCTACGATAAGGGTGTGATAATTCAATGAAAACCCTCTCCATAAAACTGTTTTTCAGTGTAATAATATTAGCGGCAATTATCTATCAGTTAGTTGCATTTTACGCCTATTATGACAGGTCAAAAGCAGGTATTGCCACTTTACTTAAAGAGAATATTCAAACAAATATGATCAATCTCAAACATATCCTTGAAAAAAATATGAAGATTGAAAATGTCAATACTGTAGTTGCCAATATAGACAACTATGTGGCATCAAGCGAAATCATCCATGATCTGCATATCGTAAATAGTCATAAAAAACTCCTCTACTCATACGATCGGAAAAATTACGACTACCCAAAAGATGTCGACTGTGTCCACATATCGAAAACAATGGATTCAGATATATTTTCCGGAAGCTGTTACTACTTCACGATTACACTCTACGATCAACTCAAACCGCACTACTACCATTCATATGTCTATACCGATAAAGAGTATAGAGAATCTCTTGTAGAGAAACAAGTAAAAAAATACACTTTGCTGTTTACCCTTTTCACGATTATATTTTTAACTCTTTTATGGTTTGGCTTGAAAAAATTTATAATTTCTCCCCTCAAAGAGCTTAAACATTATGCCTATTATAGTGAATATCCCCCTTCTAACTTTCTAATCCAGGAGATTGAGAGTATACGCTACTCTTTGGCGATGACGTTTAGAAGAATGAAGCAAGAACAGGACAAACTGTACAACCTCTCTACAAAAGATCCCCTAAGCGGACTTTACAACCGTTTGAGCCTTATAGAGAAGATAAACTGGCTGATCTCCCAGTCAAAAAGGACAAAACAAGGCTTTACCCTTATCTTTCTTGACCTTGACGACTTTAAAAATATCAACGATACATACGGTCATGAGTTTGGGGATAAAGTTCTAAAAGAGATCTCCGGCGTGATCAGCTCATCACTTCGGGAAAATGATATAGTCTCAAGGTTTGGCGGGGATGAATTTGTCATCATACTCCCTAATATCACCGAAGTATCTGATATTGTCAAAGTGCTGACAAAACTGCAAAAACAGCTTTTTCTCCCTATCCGATACGAAGACTTTACCTACAATACAACCTCAAGCATGGGGATAACGATCTACCCTAAAGATGGCAACGATTCCAATTCTTTACTCAAGAATGCAGATATTGCGATGTATAAGGCAAAAGATCTCGGAAAAAACAACTTTAGCTTTTTCACCAGCGATCTCAACGAAGAACTTAAAGAGAAACTTCATATAAAAAGTATGATCGAGTCTGCACTCAAAGATGACAACTTTGAACTTTATTACCAACCGCAAGTCGATATTAGTTCAGGAAAGATCACAGGGTGTGAAGCACTTATCAGGCTAATTGATCCAATCGAGGGGATCATACCGCCAAACAAATTTATACCGATCGCTGAACAGAACAACATGATCGTACCACTTGGGCAATGGATACTAAAAGAAGCTGCCGCACAGCTCAAAACATGGGAGGGCACACCCCTTGAGGAGTTGAAACTCTCCATTAACATATCTGCTTTGGAACTCAATAATATAGACTTTATAGAAAATGTGAAAAACAACATCAGCGATCTAAACAGAAGCAAACTTTGTCTGGAACTTACCGAATCGGTACTTATAAATAATTTTGAAGAAAACCTTATAAAGATCAAAGCGTTAAAAGAGCTGGGACTTACTCTTGCACTTGATGATTTCGGGACCGGATACTCCTCTTTATCTTACCTCAAAAACATCCCTTTTGACTTTTTAAAAATAGACAAAAGTTTTATAGATGATATCTTGGAAGATCCAAAAGACGAACTTTTTATCCATATAATCATAGATATCGCACAGACAATGGATCTTACGGTTATTGCCGAGGGTGTAGAGCTACAAGGGCAACTTACTATGCTTGAACAACTGGGTTGTAATATCTATCAGGGTTATTTCTGTTCAAAACCTTTGCCATATAAAGCATTTGAAAAACTTTTCCTCTCTAACAAGCGCTATAATTAAACTATTACCTTTAATTTAGTATAATCTCTTATATTTTCAACAAGTGGATGACTATGCTAAATTATGATTCGATCAAACCTTATCTTTTTAAATTTCAACCTGAGAATGCACACCATATAGCGGAGTTTGTGCTGAGACTGCCAAACATCTCGCAACTGCCGTTTAACTCTTTTTTAGAGTCTCACTTTATAAACGATGAGATTCTGAACCAAGAGCTTTTTGGAAGAACTTTTCTCAACCCTGTAGGCCTGGGTGCAGGTTTTGATAAAAATGCAACGATGATCCGCGGTATCCAGACACTTGGATTTGGTTTCACCGAGATCGGAACCGTAACGCCAAAACCACAGCCTGGAAACCCTAAACCGAGAATGTTCCGCCATGTAGAGGAGCAGACGATCCAAAATGCTATGGGATTTAACAACGACGGTGCCTACAAGGTAGTGCAACGACTCAAAAAACGTTATCCTTTCTCTACACCGATCGGGATCAACATCGGGAAAAACAAAGTAACACCCGAGAATGAAGCGATCAACGACTATACACATTTAGTAAAAGCGTTTGACGGTTTAGGGGACTATTTTGTGATCAATATCTCTTCACCAAACACTCCGGGTCTAAGAGATCTGCAAAATGAAGCGTTTATCACAGAACTGTTTAAAGAGGTTAAAGCACTTACAAAGCTGCCGATCCTCTTAAAAATTGCTCCGGATATGACCAAAGAGGATGCCGTGGCACTTACAACTCTTGCAGTTGAAAAGGGAGCTGACGGGATCATCGCTACAAATACGACGATTGACTACTCACTTGTTGCAAACCCGAAAGATATAGGCGGTCTCAGCGGAGCTGTACTCAAACAAAAAAGTTTTGAGATCTTTGAAGCGGTAGCGAAAGAGCTCTACGGCAAAACGACACTTATCTCGGTTGGGGGAATTGACTCTGCCGAAGAGGCATATAAAAGGATAAAAGCGGGAGCATCGCTCGTTCAAGTCTACAGCGCTATGATCTTCCACGGTCCCGATCTGATTATGAACATCAACAAAGGACTTGTTGAACTGCTCAAAGCTGACGGCTACAACAACATTACAGAAGCTATCGGAGCTGATAGAAAATGATAAAAGTTTTTTTAGCTTTAGCACTACCCTTCACTATACTATTTTCCAATACAAACACAACAAAAGAGAGCGATATGAGTAAAATCAAAACAGTCAAGATGGGAGACACCCTCCCAAGCTATCAAACAAAAACACTCAAAAACGGTCTGGAGATCGTAGTTGTTCCGATGCAAAACGGTACAAACGTTGTCAGTACCGATATATTTTACAAAGTGGGCAGCCGTAACGAGATCATGGGCAAAACTGGGATAGCCCACATGTTGGAGCATATGAACTTCAAATCGACTAAAAATCTAGATGCGGGTGAATTTGACCACGAAGTTAAAAGCATCGGCGGGGTAAACAACGCTTCAACAAGCTTTGACTACACACACTACTATATAAAATCAAGCACCGACAATATGCAAAAGTCGATCGAACTTTATGCGGAGTTGATGGAGAACCTCACTCTTAAAGATGAGGAGTTTCAACCTGAACGTGATGTCGTAACGGAGGAGCGCCGCTGGAGAACCGACAACAACCCGCTTGGTTACCTCTACTTTAAACTTTTTAACAACGCTTATGTCTACCATCCGTACCACTGGACCCCAATCGGTTTTATGAACGATATCCGCACATGGACGATCAAAGATATCAGAAAATTTCATAAAACATACTACCAACCGAAAAACGCGATCCTCATAGTCACGGGTGATGTTGAACCTAAAGAGGTATTTAAAAAAGCAAAAAAAGCGTTTGGCAAGATCGAAAACAGAAGTAATATCCCCGAGGTAAAATTTGTAGAGCCTGAACAAGACGGTGCAAAAAGGGTTATCGTCCATAAAGAGAGTGAAGTTGAGATGATCGCTATCACGTTTCATATCCCAGACTTCAGAGATAAAGATCAAACGACACTCAGCGTGATCTCAGAGATCCTTTTTTCGGGAAAAAGTTCACGTCTGTATAAAGATCTTGTCGATAAGAAACGTCTTGTCAATTCGGTATATGCATATAATATGGAAAATACCGATCCCGGACTTTTTATATTTATGGCGACATGTAACCCGGGCGTAAAAGCTGAAGATGTAGAAAAAGAGCTGCATAAACAGATCGAGCTACTCAAAAAAGAGAAGGTCTCCAAAGAGGAGCTTGAGAAAGTAAAGATCAATACAAAATCGGACTTTATCTACTCTTTGGAGAGCTCGACAAGTGTTGCCAACCTTTACGGTAGCTATCTTGTTCGCGGTGATATTTCGCCACTGATCGAGTATGAAGATGATATCGCTGCTATTACTCAGGCAAAGGTGCTTGAGACGGCTCAAAAGTATTTTGATTTTGATAAATCAACAACAGTTATCTTAAAAAAATAAGAGTTTTTAGATATAATTGCACACAATTTTTATGAGGGAAAGTGAATATGGATATTGTTACAGGTTCTTCAACCGCACTAATCACACCATTTAAAAATGGAAAACTAGATGAGCAAAGATACGCTGATCTAATAAAAAGACAAATAAAATACGGTATGGACGCAGTATGTCCAGTAGGTACAACTGGTGAGAGCGCTACGCTTACTCACGATGAGCACAAAAGATGTATAGAGATAGCTGTAGAGGTTTGTAAAAACACATCTACAAAAGTTCTAGCAGGTGCAGGAAGCAACGCTACACACGAAGCTGTAGAGATCGCAAAACACGCACAAAGCTGCGGCGTAGATGCTGTATTTTCAGTGAGCCCGTACTACAACAAGCCGTCCCAAGAGGGTCTTTACCAACACTACAAAGCGATCGCCGAAGCGGTACCTGAACTGCCGTTTATGCTTTATAACGTACCGGGTAGAACCGGCGTGGATATCGCGGCAGATACTGCGATCCGTCTTTTTGACGATGTAAATAACATCTACGGAATCAAAGAAGCGACAGGTTCACTGGAGCGTACAGTAGAGCTTCTTTCACAAAGACCTGATTTTAAAGTATTTTCTGGTGATGATGCGATCGATTACCCTATTCTGGCAAGCGGCGGTGCAGGTATCACATCTGTAACATCAAACCTTATGCCCGATCTTAAGTCTGAGCTTGTAAATAAAGCACTTAGTGGTGATCTAATGGGTGCAAAAGAGATCAACAACAAACTTTACCCTCTTAACAGCGTTCTCTTTTGTGAAGCAAACCCGATCCCTATAAAAGCAGCGATGTATATCGCAGGTCTTTTAGATACTTTAGAGTATCGTCTTCCGCTTGTAGCACCGAGTGCTGAAAATATGAAGAAGATCGAAGAAGTTATGAAAAATTACGACATTAAAGGAATGTAAGAAAATGGCAGATTTTAAAGGAAAAACTCTTTTTATCAGTGGTGGTACCCGCGGTATCGGTAAAGCAATCGTATACGCATTTGCTGAGGCAGGTGCAGACGTTGCATTTACTTATGCATCAAGTGCAGATACTGCAAATGAGATCATCGCTGATATTGAAGCGAAGTACGGAGTAAAATCTCGCGCCTACAAACTAAACATCTTAGAGCCTGAAACATATAAAGAGGTTTTTAAAGAGTTTGATGCAGACTTTGATCGTCTTGACTTTTTTATCTCAAATGCGATCATCTCAGGTCGTGCTGTTGTCGGTGGTTTCGGTCCATTCATGAGACTTAAACCAAAAGGACTCAACAACATCTGGACAGCTACGGTTGATGCTTTTGTTGTTGGTACGCAAGAGGCTGCAAAACGTATGGAAGATGGTGGAAGCATCATCTCTATGAGCTCTACGGGTAACCTTATCTATACGCCGAACTATGCAGGTCACGGTGCGAACAAAGCAGCTGTTGAAGCGATGGTAAGATATGCTGCGGCAGAACTTGGTGAGAAAAAGATCCGTGTCAATGCAGTAAGCGGCGGTCCAATCGATACTGACGCACTCAGAGCATTCCCTAACTACGATGAAGTGCGTGCGGAGACTGAAAGAAGAAGCCCGTTAAACAGAATGGGATTCCCTCAAGATCTAAGCGGGGCTTGTAAATTCTTATGTAGTGATGAAGCGGGATGGATTACTGGTCACACGCTTATCATCGACGGTGGAACAACGTTCCAGTAAATACAAAATAAGTAGGTTCTCCTACTTATCCTCTACCTCTTTTCTCTCTTTTACCACTACAAATCCAAGTGCTAAACCAACCATAACAAATATAATACTATACCCCGTTGGCAGATCGAAGTGATATGATCCCAAGATCGCAGCAATGATCGAAAAACATCCCGTTACCCAGGCTACCGTTAGCGGAGCAAAACGTTTTTGCACTAAGCCTATATATGCAGGGGCTATCAAAAGAGCAAATACTACAAGTACACCTGCAACCTGTACCGAAGAGGTAACTGTCAGTGCTAACATCACAAAAAAAGTGATCTCTTTAAAAAAACCTTTCATTCTCGGATAGATAAAAAACATCACCAATGAGATCGGAATATATACGGCAAGGCTTGTCCACAACTCATCTGAAGAGGTAAAGAGTATATCTGCAGCACTCAGTTTGGAAAAGAGCTCCATTCCTTCGGCACTTTTTGCAAGGATGATCATAATAGAGGAGACCCCAAGAGCGTATAAAAGCCCTATAAAAGCTTCTACATTCTTGAGATTTTTACTTGCCCATGCGATCACTAGTGCGGCAAAAATTGCAAACGAAAGGACAAGGAGAGTTTGGTAAGCTCCACCAAAAAATGCGACACTTAGAGCCATACCAACAGCTGCAACCTGCCCAATAGCCAGATCGGTAAAGATCACCCCTCTACGGATGATCTCTAAACCAAATATCGCATGGATATAAACAAGTAAAATCGCCAGTGTAAATGCCGGCCAAAAGATCTCTATTATCTGCATAGTCTCGTTTGTATAGTGTTATAAAAGCCTTTAAGTGTCTCAGTACCTGACACACTGCCTACATCGTGTGGCAGTATTATAACCCCTGCACCTGTTTTGTCCGCGATAAATTTCGCAGTTTTCTTCTCATGATACACATCTTGAAGTATAGTTTTTACACCGTTCTCCTTCATGGTATTGATCGTTTTAAGTGTATGTTTTGAACTAGGCGTGATTCCCGGAAGCGGCTCTATATTTCCGTAAAGTTCAAATCCATATCTCTTTAGGAAATAGGTATAAAGATCGTGATACTGCACAACTTTGACCCCCTTACACTTTTGCATCTTTGCATCATACTGTTTTAAATACTGATCCCAGTCCGCTAAAAACGCTGTAAGATTTTTCTCATATACAGCTTGATTTGCACTATCTAGCATCTCTAGTTTTTTTGCGATCAGTTTTGCCATCATCCCTACATTGTGAGGATCGAGTGCGAAGTGGGGATTTCCGTCTGGATGGACATCACCTAAAGCGCGAGAAACCACTGCAGGTTTATTGATCAGATCAATCATACCGCTTACATCTAAAAACCCTTTTGCCCCTGCATTTAAACTGCTGTTTTGTGCACCGCGAAGCAGTGGCGGCAGCCAACCGATCTCAAGCTGTCCGCCGTTTACGACAAGCATATCTGCACCTCTTAACCTTGTAATGAGAGAAGGTTTTGGAACGATAAAATGTGGATCAAACTTAGAGTTTGCCAACACATCAACTTTTACGTTCTCTTTTCCTATCTCTTTTGTAATCTCTCCCAGGTAAGCATATGTTGTTACAACATTTACTTTCGCCATTAAAGATACACCCAATAATAATGTCCCTAATAATATCTTTTTCATCATCTTTCTCCTAGAAGTTGTGTGCGCCGTGTGCGCCGATCGCTAAATTGAGCTGAAGAATCAGAGTGTCAATATGTTGTCTTTCACCCTCTTCATTAAACATTGCATTGTTGCGATTGTATTGCAGTCTAATAAGTGCAAATTCGCTTGTTCTATAGTCAATCATTGCAGAGTATCTGTCAAAATTATTTGGTAAAGTTGAATCAGTGCTTACATCATTTTTATTAATATTATCATATCTAACACCTGCACGCCAGTTTTGGTTGTATGCATATACTAATTGTGCATAATATCCACTTTGTTTTTTAGTAGCTGCAATTGCTGGTTTGAATTCAGTTAGATTTTCATCTGTATACTTATAAATATCTCCATCCATATCTCGATACATATATTCCCCTTGGAATGTCAGATAAGAATACGAATCAAAATAGTGTTTTATAGTCAAGTCAGCTCCATAAAGTGTACTTGGTCCTACAAACGCATGCGCTGCTTCCCACTCATCACCTTCTACTTCTAAATGGTCTATACGACTGTCTCCATAAGCGATAGAACCACCATAAAGAACTGTCGTATTTCCAAGATCAAACGAACTCTTAACATATCCTACCAATAGATTTGGTTGTGAAGGAGATGCCACTGCTGCTTCTTCACCACCAGCAGGGATGATCGCGTCTGTACCGTACATAGAAGGATTTTTCCCTTGTAGTGCTTCAACACCCACTTTTATGTAAGTATCTGTAGGCAACGTCCATTGAACTTGCGCACCGATATCGTTAATCCCGTGCTCACCCAAAAAAGCCATATACACTAAAGGCATATCTGAGAAATCCTGAACATGTTGGTGCTGCTCATTGATACGCCCGAAACTTGATCTGAACTTACCAATTTTTGCTTTGAGCCCATACCCTAATGATGTAGTCTCACCATACGCTTCTTCGATCTCAAAACCGTCTTCAGTCAAGTGAAAAACCGCCATAGTTCTAAAATATGGATCAACGATGCTCTCCAGTGCGATCTCTGCATAGTTTAAGTTAAAACCGTCATGTGCATTGTACGGTGCATGTGAATGTTCACCGTGTGAGTGTGCACCCATAAGTCCGTGTGCTACACCAGGAACCTCCAAGTGTATCAACTCTTCATCTTTTTTATTTCTACTTACATAACTTGTATCTACTATTAAGGAGATATCAGGCATATAACTCTTTTGGGAAAAACTGTTTAGGCTCCCCATCAATGAGTTTCTGATCTTTGTATCTTCTTGAATTTTTTGTTGTTGTGTAATGATAGACTCTAATGAATCAATTCTTTTTTTCAGTTCTTCAACTTCACTATCTGCAAACAGTGATACTGCGGCAAATAGCGATAAAAATGCTATTTTTTTGTACATAAATATCCTCTTAATATTGTAATTTTGATAATGGTTTGTTTTTTGTTAGATTAAATATTAAGAAATTTTTGGAGGGGCTCGGGAGTTCAGGTTGGAGATATGTTGTGCGATATGTAAAGAAAAAAGCGGTACTACAATCGCTTCTGAGATAATATCTACATCACAAAGGTAGATATTATCTTCTGGGGTATCAGCATCAAAAATAGTAGACTGCAGAGTACACACTTGACAGTCATTGTGTTGTTTGCCGTCATGATGGTGGTGAAACGCACCCATCATCGTCGCTAACAGTAGTACAATACCTATATATTTTGATACAAATTTTTTCATAATCGGAACTATAACGAAATTTTTACTAAAGGGCTCTTAACATTTTTAATTAAAACCTATAACGTAAATATGCTCTTATATCTTGTGCAGTATCTACTACGGCATCACTATTAGTTGAAGAGACTTTTATCGGTGTCCCCGTTTGTGAACCAAAAAACCCATTACTTCCAGAGTAGTTATAATCTATATAAGTAAGTCGCAGTTGTGCCGAGAGACCTTTATAGAGAGGTTCTGTAAAGTATGCTTCTATCGCGTCCCCGCGGGCTGCCAATTTTGAGCCAACCATTGTATCTTCGGAGTAGGTAAAAGATCGGAAGTATTTGCTCCCGTGGTTATACTCAACACCCCATTTCCCTTTTTGTGAGATTGGAGAGTGAAATTGTGTACCGATCCAAATACTTGTCCCTATCTTTTTATCTGCACTGCCAAGCATTGTCTCCCCACCACTTGGGTCTGTTTGAGACAATGCAAAAGAGGCAAACACTTTTGTATCGTTTAGACTGCTTATATTATAAAGAGCCATATAACTTGCAAGGTTCATATCTCCGACTGTTTTGAGCGTTGGATCATAATTTAAAGGATCACTGTTTGTAATATCTACGACATTATTAGCTCGTAGAAGCTGTAGCTCTGTATGGAGATTTTTATCGGCATAAGTGACTACGTTAACAGCGTACATATTTATGTTTTTTCCACTTGAAGCTACAGGTGTAGGAGCTACACTGGGGTTAATTTGACTGAGTCCCCTCCCTACGGCAAGTTTGATACGAAAACCGCTGATCCCAACTTGTTTTTCAAGATCAAAACCTAAATGTCCACCGTCAAATTCAGCTGAGACTATATGCCCAAGCGGTGACGATGCAGCTTCATCATCTCGTAAACTGATCAGTTTGTTGTACGTAGTAGGTCGTCTTCCAATCCCAAAGTTCCAAGGTAGTGCCATACCGAAAAAGTTATCATCCTTATAATCTATATATGCCTCTTTAATACGTACTTCATTATCGGTATTTGTAGTTGAACCAAACCAGTCAAAACCGTCAAACGGTGCTTGATTATTTGGAAATACCGGCTGGCCGAATACTTTGTTATAAGCTATTTTTGTATTAAAAGAGAGGTGTTCATCCTCCTTATATCCTACCATTAACCATAGTCTATTTGTCAAAAGTGAAGAGTTTTTATACTCCTTTCCACTTGCCATTTTATAAGCGATATTATCTACAGAAAATCTATAATCAGCACCAATATCTAACTTATTTAAAGTCTCAGAATCAAGTTTTGCACCGGATAATACTCCACAAAGTGCTAATGAGGAAAAAATATAACTCTTAATTAGTTTCATGTTTTTTTCCTCCTGAAAGAGATGTAAAAAACGTAAACTCCTTATAAAACACCTCTTTAAACTTATCGTAATTGATACAACCCGAAAGATTTGTCTCTTTTAAAAAGTCATAATCTACTCTTTTTAAAGGTTTAGGATCTCTATTTTGTACTTTGTTATAAAGTTTTTTCTTTGTTTTGAAACCATTTAGGTTTATGACTAGTTTGATAATATTCATAAAAATCTTGTTACTTAAACTCATGTTATTCCTTTTAATAAGATGAGCGAAAATTATGATATAACTAAAACAATGATTAGTAAATATTATAACTATTATAAATCAGTGTTATATTGTTAAGGTTAAAAATGATGCTAATTAGAAAATATGACTAATCTTTTTTCACACTGGTGCAATGTTAAATTGAACTCTTTTGCTATCCACTCAAATGTTTCTTTTGTATAAAAAAACACATGGGTGGGATCGTTTTTGTAGTACCATTTTTCAAAATCGATAGAGTCGTCGTAAAGTTCGGTCATAAGGTAAAGTTTTCCACCTTTTTTTAGCATAATTCTAAGGAGTTCAAACTCTTTTCTTGGCTCATGAAAATGCTCTATCACTTCACATGAGCTTATATAGTTATAGGTATCTTCTAAGAGCTCAGGCTTATTTGCAAAAAAGGGATCGTAGTTTTTGATCTTGTAGTTGTTCTCAGCTAATACTTTTGAAATGATTTGCGAACGCCCTGCTCCAAAATCCAAACCTTGATCATCTTGGGAAAAATCATGCAGGATATTTGAAGTGATCGGGGAAACAAACTTTCTATACCCTGCATCGATCTCGGTATCGTGCAGTTCGTAGCGCTCCTGTTCATCTTTGGGAGCTACCAGATCTTCATAGGCTGTGAAGATCGCTTTACAGTTGGGGCATCTAAAATATTTTTGTGTATCCTGATAAAAAAAATCAGCTGAAGTTTTACAGAGTCTGCAGGCTTGTTTCATAAGGGTAATTGTAACATAAGTATTTATAAGATAAGATCGCAATACTTTTTATAAATGAAGGAATTTTTTGCTTAATCTACCAAATTTTTTAGCTTCTCTTAGGATCCTTATAGCACCGTTGATGTTTTGGGTGATTCTCAACGAACAATTTTTTATCGACAACGGCTACGATGTTACATGGAATTACTATTTTGCCGCACTTCTTTTTGTACTTGCGAGTGTAACCGACTTTTTTGACGGCTATATCGCCAGAGAGTGGAATCAAATGACGATGCTCGGCGCCATCCTCGATCCACTCGCCGACAAAATGCTTACATTGGCGGCATTTTTAGGGCTTATGATGATGGGTGAAGCTTCTGCATGGGCTATCTACATTATCATTATCCGTGAGCTTTTTATCACGGGGATCAGAACCGTAGCTGTGAGTGAAGGACTTAGTGTCAAAGCAAGCTGGGCAGGAAAAGTAAAAACTGTCGGACAGATGTTTGCGATCGGATTTTTACTGATGCACTGGCCTTACGGCGACGCTCTGCTTTGGTTTGCTGTATTTTTAACGGTCTACTCGGGGCTAGAGTATCTTTGGGAATTTAGAAAAGCACTATTAGGAGATAATAAATAATGGGTATCTTTGTATCATTACTTGTACTCTCGGCATTAATCTTTTTCCATGAACTTGGACACTACGCGGCAGCCCGTTTGATGGGTGTCTATGTTGAAGTTTTCAGTATCGGTTTCGGTAAACGTGTAGCTACGATCAAAAAATGGGGAACTGAATGGAGTATAGCACTCATCCCCCTTGGCGGATATGTACGCATGAAGGGGCAAGATGACATGGACCCTGCGAAGAAGTCGTACGATCCCGACAGCTACAACTCGAAAACACCGCTACAAAAGATCTTTATACTCTTGGCAGGACCGCTTGCAAACTTCCTCCTTGCTTTTGTGCTGTACTTTGCGATCGCACTCAGCGGACCAAATGAGCTCTCACCTGTTATCGGAGAAGTTGTCAAAGATTCACCCGCTATGCGCGCAGGTTTGCAAAAAGATGATGAGATCCTCGCAATCAACGGTGTAAAGGTCAAAAGCTGGAAATCAATGGCTGAGCTGATAGGTGATGCAAAAGGGGCTTTACAACTCGACATCAAACGCGGTAACTACCTTGAGCAGATCCTTCTCACACCTGAACTCAAAGAGACACAAAATATGTACGGTGAAACGGTAAAACGAAAGATGATCGGAATCTCCGCTGCGGGAGTGACACAGCCGATGGAGCTTGGTTTCTTCGGGACATTTAAGTACGCTTACGATCAGACCCTCTATGCAAGTACGATCATCTTTACGGGCGTGAAAAAGATGCTCTTTGGAGAGGTAGCTGCCGATCAACTCGGCGGTGTTATCAGTATCGTACAGCTTACATCGGATGCAAGTGCCGTCGGTTGGGTGAGCCTCTTCTTCTTTACGGCGCTAATTTCGGTAAACTTAGGTATTTTAAATCTTTTACCAATTCCTGCACTTGACGGTGGTCATATCATGTTTAACCTCTATGAAATGATCTTCCGCCGCGAGGTGAGTGAAAGAGTGATGATAAACCTCACTATTGCAGGATGGGTAGTACTTTTTGGTCTTATGGGTCTTGGACTTTATAACGATATCAACAGATTAGCACACTAGGGAGAATAAAATGACACAAACAGAATATAAAATCTATATAGACGATGTGATCAGACGTGTTGAAACGGCACGCTTAAAAGTGGACGATCACCATATTGTGAAGATCGTAGCGGTAAGCAAATACTCTACAAGCGATGAAATTCAAAAACTTTACGAGATTGGACAGCGCGCTTTTGGAGAAAATAAAGTACAGGATCTCAGAGCAAAAACTGCCGAACTAGAAGAGCTGCCGCTTGAATGGCACTTCATCGGCAACCTGCAAAAAAACAAGATCAACAACCTAATAGACCTTAACCCTACTCTTTTTCAAGGGCTTGATTCGTTAGAGTTAGCACACGAGTTACAAAAAAAGCTTGTAGCAAAAGAGAGCACTATGGACTGCCTTCTGCAGATCAACTCTGCAAAAGAGGAATCTAAACACGGTGTAATGCCCGAAGATGCTCTTAAGGTTTACAAAGAGATACAAAGCACTTGTCCAAATATTCGCCTTAAAGGCGTAATGAGTATCGGTGCACACACCGATGACAAAGATATTATCAAAAAAAGCTTTGAGACTACGCACGAAATTTTTAAACAGATCCCCGATGCAAAATACTGTTCTATGGGTATGAGCGGTGACTTTGAACTCGCAATTGAATGCGGTTCAAATATGGTGCGCCTGGGTTCAATAATGTTTGATAAATAAAACTTCTTTATTTTAAAGTGGATTAAAACTGATAAACTCTAAACAGTTTTTCCACTTCCTCTTTACTTAACACCCCTATATGTCTATATACTTCTTTGCCGTTTTTATCGTATATGATCTGTGTAGGTATCATCATAACTTTTAGCATTGAAGCCGCTTCACGCTCTCTTTTTACATCTATAAAATAGATACTGTAATGAGGATGTTTTTGTGTCATCTTATAAAGGAGTCCGCCCATCACTTTACAGCTGTGGCAACTCTCAGAGCCCACCTCTAAAAAGTAGGGTTTCCCTTGCCCTATCCCTTGTTGTACATCCTTATATAAACTCGCTTGCAACATATGCTCTGAAGCAAAAACTGCCGATGACATTAACATAAAAACAACTGCTAAAACTCTTTTCATAAAATCTCCTAAAATTGTAAATATCCCTGCCAGGCAAAATAGCACCCTATCGCTATTAGCAGAAGTGCAAAACTTTTATTTATCATATTTGACATTTTGGCAAGTGCTGCGCTTGCTGTGATCGTTTGTGCAAAACCGACCGATACCCCTGCGATCAAAAGAAGCAGTGAGTGCCCCAACGCAAATGTAAAGATAAGCCCGTATGCATAGATATAGCCGCTGTTAGCCGCAACGGTAATGATCGCAACAAGCGGTGCAGAGGCACACGGCGTACTTACTAAACCAAAGATGAGTCCGATCAAAATACTCAAAACCGAAGCGATCAAGTACGCCCAAAGGGGAGCTACTGAGAAAAAACCTCCAAACTTGGCAACGATAAAACCTAAAATAGAAAAGCTGATCATCACACCCAAAGCAAATAAAGATGTAAAGGCATAGGTATAGAGCACTTTTTTTCTCCCCTCCAGGTCTTTATTGAGTGCGACGGCACTCCCGACCAATAACGGGACAGAGATAAGCGAACACGGAGCAACTGCCGTGATGCCACCTGCACCAAAGGCCCCAAGAAAAGCAAGCAGTGAGTTGGCCTCAAGCAGAGCTAAAATACTCTCCTGCATCATTGCCCGTTGATTAGTGCAACAACTTCATCAACACTCAGTAGTTTTCCCGTGCTTACAACTTTTCCATCGATCACAAGTCCCGGTGTACTCATCACCTGATACTCCATAATCTTCGCAATATCATCCACTTTTTCAATTTGAGCAAATTTACCGCTTTTGGCAACCGCTTCTTTAACTACTTTTTCCAGGGTGATACACTTGGTACATCCAGTCCCTAATATCTCTATCTTCATAATAAATACTCCTTTTTATAAAATTGCGTTAAACAGATACCCGATTGCGATAATTCCGCTTCCGACTATGGCAAAAAATATAGCGATCAGTTTCAGTGAGATGATCTTTTTCAGGATCAGCGCTTCGGGTAAACTCAGCGCTGTAACTGCCATCATAAAACTCAATGCAGTCCCTAGTAGCATCCCTTTTGAGGTGAGCACCTCAATAAGGGGCATTACACCCGCAGCATTTGAATACATCGGGATTCCCATAAGAACCGCAACGATTACGGCAAAAGGGTTCCCCTCACCCGCATACTCTGCTATAAAATCGGTCGGAATATACCCGTGGATCCAGGCACCCACACCGACACCTATCATCACATAGATATAGATCTTTTTAAATATATCGAGAGTGTACTCCCAAGCCTCTTTGGCTCTTTGCCCAAAGGTCAGCTTCACAAGGTCTGCTTCAAGTTCACCCTCTATAGGTTTGACCTCCAGGAGTACCTCCTTCTCTAAACCCATTTTCCCTATAAAGTAGCCCCCGACTATAGCGACCATAAGCCCAAAACCGATATAGATCGATGTTACTTTCCAGCCAAAGAGCCCAAAAAGCATAGCTATTGCAATCTCGTTGTTCATAGGTGCAGAGATCAGATAGCTAAAGGTGACCCCTACTGGTATCCTTGCCTGTAAAAAACCAAAAAAAAGAGGAATAGCCGAACAGGAACAAAAAGGGGTGATGATTCCAAAAAGTGCAGCCCCTGTATGGCCGTAAATGGCTGATTTTCCCTGAAGGTGCGCACGGACATACTCTGTATTGACCCATGTCCGTAAAAACGAAATAACAAAAATTATACTCAGCAGTAAAAACCATATCTTTACCGTGTCATAGAGAAAAAAATGCAGAGCATCAGCCAATTTTCCCTCTAGCCCCATAACGCTGTAAATAAACTTCCCTGAGAGCTCTTCCCACATCTAACAAAGCTCCTTTTCGATCACAGGAAGCAGCTCTTGCTCAATGAGATCAAGAGTTTTTGCATACTCTTCAACTGCTTTGCCGCTTGGATCCTCAAAGCCGACATGTATAGTCTTTATAGCTTTTGGAAACATTGGACAACTCTCCTTTGCATGATCACATACCGTTACAACGAGATCAAACGGAGTATCTATAACCGTCTCTATCAGTTTTGAGTGGTACTCATCTCTCCAGTACCCTTTTGACTCCAGCAGTGCCTGTGCATTTGGGTTTACTTTTCCACTCGCTTTGACACCTGAACTTTGCGCGTAGACACAATCTCCAAGTTTGGCATTGAGAAGCGCCTCTGCCATAATCGATCGACAACTATTTCCAGTACATAAGACCAATACATTCTTTTTCATCATTTTCCCCTGTATATATCATACATATTTCTGATTGATTGAATGTTAGCAGAAAAACATTAATATATCAATATATCTTGATATATATGTAAAATTATCTATCGGGAAATATTTTATTTAAGCACATATACAAGTTTAATTTGAAATTCATGTGGAAAATCCAGTAAAGAGCTTTTCGTCTCTATAGGGAAGCTGTCCTCT
This sequence comes from Candidatus Sulfurimonas kebritensis, assembly GCA_047689515.1. GTDB lineage: Bacteria > Campylobacterota > Campylobacteria > Campylobacterales > Sulfurimonadaceae > Sulfurimonas > Sulfurimonas kebritensis. Next base: position 1,099 of record JBEWQA010000014.1, on the reverse strand, counting down.
ATCGCTGCTCTTGTCGCTCGGTGAAAGATGCTTTTCCCCTCAACCACTTCAATACCTGAAACACCTCCGTCTGCCAGTACGACAAATTTAACATCGACATCACCTTCAATTCCTCTTCTACGTGCAGATCTAGGGTAGCGTTTGTTTTGATTTATCATTTTTATAAGATGTTCTGTAAAGTGTTCGAGCTCTTTTCGTTTTGCTAAAAGCTGTTCCTGTACCTGCTGTTGCAGTTGCTGCTCTTCCTCTTGGCGCTCCTCTTTTTGAACAGGCTCTTCGTGTCTAACAACCTCTTGGACCACTTCCTTTTCAACAACTTTTTCAACCACCTCTTTTACAGGCTCCTCTACCACCTCATTGCTTTTCTCTTTCACAACAGGTTTCGGCTTTGGTTTCGGCTTCGGTTTTGGTGTTACCTTTTTTTTGGGCTTTGGTTTCGATTTTGGCTTTGGTTTTACTCTTTTTTTGGCGTGATGGCACTCCTGCTTTATCATAGAGATCGCCACTGTGTTAGTCACCACAACCTCTTTAGATATAGAGGGAGTCTCCTCTTTTTGCGAAATATAGAATATTGAAGCAAGCACTGAAGTGTACAAAATCGCCGCAGCCACAAAAGCAAACAAATATCTACGCATATTTCTCTCCACTTACATAGTTATATAGTACCGGCAGATAAAACAGATTTAAAATCGTCCCCCACAAAAGACCAAACCCAAGACTAACGGCTAAAGGCTGAAAAGCAACCGCTTGAGCCGTCGGAAAAAACATCAAAGAGGAGAGCCCCACCAATGTCGTGATCGATGTTAAAATGATCGGTCGAAAACGTCTTGAAGCCAAGGTAAAAATATCCCCTTTTTGAGTTGCCGTTCTTAGTGTCGCCATCATTATTATTCCGTCGTTGACGATAACTCCGGAGAGCCCTAAAGCTCCTATCAAAGATGGCAATGAAAGGTTCAGTCCCATTACATAGTGTCCAAAGAACACCCCTAAAAATGAAAACGGTATCACCGAGAGAACGATCAGTGTCTCTCTAAAAGAGTTGAACAGATATAAAATAGCGATAAAGATCAGCACTATCGCTAAAATCGAAGCAAAAATC
>JBEWQA010000055.1:0-8580 GCA_047689515.1 Candidatus Sulfurimonas kebritensis | reverse complement strand
TGAATATCCTGTTTTGTCGACGTATCCCTGTATGCACCCAAACCTATATAGTTAAGGTCCATCTCGTTAGCTTCTTGTATCTCTGCTGCATTATGAGTCGAGATTCCGAGTATCTTGTCACCCCCGATCACGCTTCGCAGTATCTTTACAGCTTTTTGAGAATCGGGATCGATCGTTTTTAAGTCCTCTTGTCCAACATGGACACCGTCACAAAACTCTATAAGTTCGTATGCATCATTGACGATTAAAAAACCTTCATAAAGTTTACGGATCTTAATAAGCTGTTGCTTGATGAGGGCTACATCTGCAGATTTGTTCCTATACTGGATGATTTCGGCGTTATGTGAAACAGCTGTCTCGATAAACTCTTCGAGAGAGACGCCCCGAGCATCGAGCATCTCCTGATCACATAGTGCATATAAACGCATAAAGTGCTCTTTAGCCTTTTTTCATAAGAGTCAGAAGATCAGAGAGTGTCTTTTTCAGCTCGTTTCTGTTTACGATCATATCGATTGAGCCTTTTTCAAGTAGGAACTCAGCTCTTTGGAATCCATCAGGAAGTTCAGAACCGATTGTCTGCTCAATAACACGCTGCCCGGCAAAACCGATAAGTGCTCCCGGCTCAGCGATGATGATATCTCCAAGTGTTGCAAATGAAGCCGATACACCACCCATCGTCGGATCAGTTAAAACTGAGATATACGGGAGGTTGTGCTGCCCTAGTTTTGCTAAAGCTGCAGAAGTTTTTGACATCTGCAGAAGTGAGAAGGTACTCTCCTGCATTCTCGCCCCGCCTGAAGCAGAGAAGATGATAAGACCGTGCTTATTTTCTATTGCACGGTTTACCGCACGTACGATCTTCTCACCTTCAACAGAACCGAGTGAGCCGCCCATAAATGAGAAGTCAAAAATGATCACTTCAACACCCACACCGTTCATGCTGCAGCTTCCGCTTACTACCGAAGACTTACGTCCGGTTTTTGCAAACCCTTCCTCTACACGTTTTGTATACGGCTTAGAGTCAACAAACTTCAACGGATCTACAGGCTCCAAAGAGGCATCATGCTCTACGAAGCTGCCCTCGTCAGCTATAAGGGAGATACGCTCTTTCACTCCTATACGGATATGAAAGCCACATTTTGGACATACATAGTTTTGATTTTCAACCTCTTTATAGTACATCAAAGATTGACACGATTTACATTTTATCCACTGAGCAGAAGCTTCAATTTTTTCAGGTTCTTTCGTTTGTGATGATCTGGTAAAAAGGTTTAATAAATTCAAAAATATATCCTTAAATTATAATAGTGGCGAATTATAACAAATTTATACTTAATAATTGAAATTTATAGAGGGTAAGATTACAAAAATGCATATCTCCAAAGATGGAGATATAGTTTAGTTGAGTAAAGAGTCAACTATGCTGCGGGCAGCTTCACGACCGTCATAAGCAGCAGTTACAACAAGATCCGCACCACGGAAACAGTCCCCTCCGGCAAATACGCCTGAAGTAGATGTCTCGTGTGTTTCGTCGTTGATAACGATACCGCCCCATGAGTTTGTCTCGATTCCGTTTTCAGCCAAGAAAGAAGGTACTACAGGATCAAATCCGAGTGACATGATCACAACGTCGGCATTAACACGGAATTCGCTCCCTTTTACCTCTTCCATTCTCTGACGACCCGATTCATCTTTTGCACCGAGTGTCGTTTTGATAGCTTCTACAGAGATCGCTTTGCCTGAATCATCAGTAATGATCTCTTTTGGAGATGCCAGGAAAGTAAAGTCAACACCCTCTTCCATAGCGTTTTTATACTCTTTTTTGCTTCCCGGCATATTGTGCTCATCTCTACGGTAAAGACACGTTACAGATTTTGCACCTTCACGTTTTGCAGTACGCAGACAATCCATAGCAGTATCACCACCACCGATAACTACAACGTTCAGGTCTTTAAAGTCAAACTTTTTATCGTATGAAACGTTAAAGTTTTTTCTTTGAATATTTGTCAGGTAATCCATCGCAGCATAAACATTTGGAGCTTTTTCACCTGCAATGCCAGCTGATTTTGGTTTTGTAGCCCCGATACCGATAAACATCGCATCGTGCTTGTCTGCAATCTCTTCAAAAGAGATATCTTTGCCCACTTCACAATTAAGTACTAGCTCAAGCCCCGCTTCTTCAAGAAGTTTAACACGGCGATCTACCACTTTTTTGTCTAGCTTGAAGTTAGGGATACCATATGTAAGAAGCCCGCCTGCGCGATCAGCTCTTTCATACATAGTTACGGCAATCCCTGAGCGAAGCAGGTATGTAGCAGCCGAGAGTCCCGCAGGACCGCTTCCGATAACTGCTACTTTTTTATCTGTCGTAATCCCCGGAAAGTCAGGTTTTAGTCCCGCTTTGAAACCCTCTTCGTTGATAAAAGTCTCAACAGAACCAATAGTGATCGCACCATGGCCGTCATTGAGTGTACAGTCCCCTTCACAAAGTCTGTCATGCGGACATACACGCCCCATAACTTCAGGGAAAGGAGATGGTTCATTTGAGAGTTTAAATGCGAATTCAAGATCTTTCTCACTAACAGCTTTTAGCCATTGTGGAATGTAGTTATGCAATGGACACTTATTTAAACAATACGGATCCCCGCACTGGATACATCTGTCACTTTGTGAAGCTGCATCGTATGTGCCAAAAACTTCATAAATCTCTTTAAAATCTTTTGTTCTCTCTACAACTAATCTTTTTGTCGGATCTATTCTCTCTACTGATAAAAATTCTCTCATATTAATCTCCATTCTCTAAGTTAAGAGGTAGTTTCGTTAAGTTTTTCGGTTTTACCAACCAGAAGTTTCTCACTTCAACTCTGAAGTTTTCTAAAATCTCTTTTGCTTTTATACTTCCTGTTTCAACGATATACTCTTTAAGTAAACGTTTGAGGTAGTGTCTTGCTTCATCACCCTCGTCAGTATCGATTCTTACCGCTTCAACAAGCTCGTGATTTACGTTTTCAATAAATTGGTGACACTCATCGTAAACAAACGCTACACCGCCTGTCATACCTGCACCGAAGTTGATACCTGTTTTACCGAGGATCGTGACAACACCGCCTGTCATATACTCACACGCATTATCTCCCGTACCTTCAACGATAGCAAGTGCACCTGAGTTTCTTACCGCGAAACGCTCACCAACACTTCCCGAGATGTAAAGCTTACCGCCCGTAGCACCGTAAAGACACGTATTACCACCTGCACTAAACGCTTCACCCTCGTTTTTCGAACGGATAACGATCTTACCGCCATGCATACCTTTACCGATATAGTCATTTGCTACACCCTCTAGGTTGATAGAGATACCATTGTTTAAGAATGCTCCCAGGGCTTGCCCTGCAACACCTGTCAGGTTGATTTTGACAGTATCCGGTTTGAGTCCTTCGTCACCGTAATACTCAGCGATTTCACCGGAGATTAAAGTACCGAAACTTCTATGGATATTTGTAATTTCGGCATTAATTTTTACAGGATGATCAGGGTATTTGATCGCCTCTTTTGCTTGTTTTAGGATCTCTTTTTCAAAACTGTTGTCATCAAACGGCGGATTGAACTTCTGTTGACAAATATTTACACCGTCCTCTTTATGAAGGATCGCAGAAAAGTCAAATTTTTGTGCAAAATCATCCTCTTTTACTCTTAAGATGTCAGAACGTCCGATCATCTCATCCATAGTTTTAAATCCAAGCTCAGCCATAATAGAACGGATATCTTCAGCAAGGAGTGTAAAGTAATTGATAACTTGATCAACTTTCCCTTTATAGAACTCTTTACGAAGTTTCTCGTTTTGTGTCGCAATACCTACCGAACATTTGTTTACGTGACAAATTCTAAGCATTTTACAACCGATGATCGCAAGGACACCTGTACCGAATGCATAAGACTCAGCACCTAGTAGTGCCGCTTTTACCACATCTAGACCAGTTTTGAGTCCACCGTCTGTTTGTACCTCCACGAGTCCGCGAAGATTGTTTGCTTTAAGAGCATTGTGTGCTTCAGAGAGACCAAGCTCCCATGGGTTACCCGCAAATTTGATAGATGTAAGCGGAGCAGCACCTGTACCACCGTCACCACCTGAGATAATAATTTTATCCGCATACGCTTTTGCAACACCCGCAGCAATCGTACCTACACCGATAGTTGAAACAAGTTTTACCGCAATTCTCGCTTTTGGATTTGCTTGTTTGAGATCAAAAATAAGCTGTGCAAGATCTTCGATCGAATAGATATCGTGGTGTGGAGGAGGTGAAATAAGTGTAACACCCGGAACAGTATGACGAAGCTTAGCGATAAGTCCCGTTACTTTGTGACCCGGAAGCTGACCACCCTCACCCGGTTTTGCACCTTGAGCAACTTTGATCTGGATCTCTTCTGCACTTCTTAAGTACTCTGGAGTTACACCAAAACGTCCCGATGCAACTTGTTTGATTTTTGAAACTTTATTAGTTGAAAAACGAGCTTTATCTTCACCACCCTCACCTGAGTTTGACTGACCGCCGATAGTGTTCATAGCCATTGCAAGTGTTTCGTGCGCTTCAGGAGAGATAGAACCAAGACTCATCGCAGCCGATACGAAACGTTTGAAGATAGCCTCTTTCGGTTCAACTTCTGAAATATCGATCGCTTTTCTGTCAGATTTAAGATCGAAGAAATCACGGATAAACTTCAGACCGCGTTTATTTACAAGCGCTTTTAACTTCTCAAAGTCCTCTTTTTTTCCGCTGTCTACCGCCGCATGGATCGCATGGATCACAGACGGACCGAAGTCATGGTGTTCTTGCCCTGTATAGAATTTGTAAAAACCACCGATATTGAGTGGGAAGATCTGTTTAAACCCGTCGTTTTTAAACGCAGATTTATGATTTTTTTCGATTCTCTCATCGATATCACTGTATGTAAGTCCCGGAATCGCCACATGTGAAGTTTCAAAACACTCACTTACGATCTCACGAGAAAGTCCCATCACGTCAAAAAGTCCCGAGTTTCTATACGAAGCGATCGTAGAGATACCCATTTTTGACATAATTTTTAACAGTCCCGCATTTAAAGAGCTGTGTACAGCTTTAAGTGCATCAGTCTCTCCCATAGCAGAGTTTTTATCACGTGAAAGCTGATCGGCAACCGTCGTAAATAAAAGGTTTGGATAAACCGCACTTGCACCGTAACCTAAAAGTACAGCTGCAGAGTGAGAGTCAACAACTTCACCCGTTACCGCTACGATACTTGCCAGATGACGAACTTTTGCTTTTAAAAGTGAGAAGTTTAAGCGTCCCACTACCATAGCCATAGGCATAACTTTGTTGTTTTCATCAAACTCTTTATCGTCAAGGATAACGATTCTCGTACCCTCTTCTCTAACTGATGTGATGATTTTTGCAACTAAAGCATCTAGTGAATTTTTCAGATCACCCGTATATGCAGTTGAGAATGTTTTGTTTTTATAAAAACTTTGGTAGCTTGGTGATTTTTCATCCCCGAAAGATTTTAAAACACGCAACTTTTCAGCTGTAATAATCGGAGAGATAGACTTTAGTCTGTGTGCATGAGACGGTATCTCACCCAAGATGTTGTGTGTCTCACCAAAACCTGTATTGAGACTCATTACAACTTTTTCACGGATCGGATCGATCGGCGGGTTGGTAACCTGAGCAAATTTTTGCTTGAAAAAGTCCGTAAAGTTTCTCTGTTTGTCAGAAAAAGCTGCTAGCGGAGTGTCATCACCCATAGAACCTACAGACTCTTTCCCCTCTTTCATCATAGGTTCGATCACCTGTTCAACAATCTCTTGAGTGATGTTAAAGAACTTTTGTCTTCTGATAAGTTCATCACCCTCTTGTTTCTCAACGCCTACATATTGATCCTCTACATGCTCCTGGAGGTAGATCATGTGCTCGTTAAGCCATTTCATATATGGGTTTGAAGATTTCAGATAGTTATCGATATCTTTGCTTTTGAGCAGTTTTCCATATTTAAGATCAAGTCCGATCATCTCACCTGACTGGAGTCTTCCACGCTCTTTGATCTCATCTTCTGCAATGTCGATTACACCGTACTCAGAAGCGATGATAAGATTATCATCTTTTGTTACGATATATTTAGACGGGCGAAGACCGTTTCTGTCTAACGCACAACCGATATATCTACCGTCAGTTACAGAGAATGCCGCTGGACCGTCCCACGCTTCAAATACCGTTGAGTGATACTCGTAAAATGCACGAAGCTCAGGGTCCATATGTGGAGCGTTTTGCCATGCTGAAGGGATCACTGCACGAACAGCTTTGAAAAAGTCCATACCGTTTACAAGTAAAAACTCTAAAAAGTTATCAGCACTCGCACTATCCGATGCACCCTCTTGAAGGATCGGAAGAAGTCTCTGGATCTCTTCATCACTAAAAACTTCAGATGTGATAGATTCAGACTTGATCTCCACATTGATACGGTTTCCTTCAACCGAGTTGATCTCACCGTTGTGTGCCACTGCACGGAAAGGCTGTGCCAAACGCCATTCAGGTAAAGTGTTTGTTGAAAATCTTTGGTGGAAAAGTGAAAATGAGATTTTAAATGCATCATCTGTAAGATCAGGATAAAACTCTTTGATATGCGTCGGCATAACAAGACCTTTATATGACAACACTTTTGAACTCATAGAAGCGATATAAAAACCTTTGTCCTCTTCAAGTTTATGCTCCGTCTCTTTACGGGAAAGGTATAAAAGCGCGTCAAATCTGTTTGTAGCCATGATAGAGTTTGGTACGATAAACATCTGCACGATATTCGGCAAAGACTCTATAGCCTGCTCCCCTAAAGCTTTTGTATTAACCGGAACTTCACGACGAAGTACAACTTTTAAGTCATTGTTTAAACAAGTCTCTTCAAGCAGATCCAAATACTGTAAATCTTTTGTAAATACAGATGCTACTGCGAACTGTTTTGGTAACTCCACACCATTTTTATTTGCCTCTTTTTTGATGAACTCTTCAGGCATAGATAGTAAAAGTCCACTACCGTCTCCTGTTTTTCCATCTGCAGCGACTGCACCACGGTGCATCATACGCTCTAGTGCTGTAATAGCATCATTTAAAACTTTACGAGAAGGCTTGTTTTTGATATTTGCAACAAGTCCAAATCCACAGTTGTCTTTAAATGATCTTAATAAATCATGATGTTCTACCATTTTCACTCCAAAATTGTTAAATTTTATACCAAAAAGATATAAATTTAATCTCTTTTTAAAGAAAAATATCTTATTTAGAGATTTTAAGCATATATATTGTACATAAGAGTTGATTAAAGTTTCATTATAATTGACATATTTTCTGTATAATTTCAAAAAATGTATCGTTAGGAAGCAGGAAATGCAGGGTTTTATCATCAACCTCAATCGTGTTAAAGAGGAAGATTTAATAGTTACTATCGTATCAAAAGAAAGCTTAGATACCCTTTACAGGTTCTACGGTTCACGCCACGGTACGATCAATATCGGATTTAAGATCGACTACGAGATCGAGCCCTCTTCAAAGTCCACGATCTCCAGACTAAAAGATGTGATCCATATAGGGTATAAATGGATAAACGATAAAAAAAAGCTGCAACTCTGGCAGCAGTTTTGCAGCCTCTTTCACCAACACCTCAAAGAAGCAGAGGAGTTAAACCCGTTTTATTTTGAACTGTTAGAGGAAGCTTCCCTGCAATGGGATAAACAAAACCCGAAACGAATAGCGATCGAGCTCTATGTAAAACTCTTGGAGTTTGAGGGGCGCCTGCACTCAGAGTCTATCTGTTTTTTGTGTTCCAACAAGATCGAAGACGATCCCACAATCATACGGGCCCTGTTACCCACCCATTTGCACTGCAATAAAACGATGCAGATCAACCAAAAAGGACTTCAGGAGCTTTATAAAAATAAAAGCTCCCTGTTTTTGAACGATAAAGAGATAGAGAGACTTTGGAATGTACTCTTAGAGGGACTCTGATCCCTTATAAAAGCTTCCGTTGATCTGTGTCTTTTCGATCAGGTAACAACGGAACTTTTTAAATAACTCTTCATCAACTTCAGTATAATTTTCCCAAAACTGATCAAGTGTTAAACCTTTAGAGGTGAGTCCCTCTATATCGTAAAAACATCTTCCCGTACAAATAATAGGAGTATGGTGATAGAGTGATGAGATACCTACCGTAGAGTTTATCGTGATAGTCCCGATCGCATTTTTGAGTAGTGTAGGCAGATGCAGGTCGTATACTGCTTTGACTCTGGAGCTTACACCTAACCTTTTAGCATGTTTTTTTATAAAAGGTTTATAATCTTTTTTCCCTCGATCCATCGGGTGGTGCTTGAGTACCAGGTAGGTATCTTTTGGAGCAGAGCTTGCAAATGACTCCAACACTTCCAAGATAAAAGCTTCGATGTTTTTGTAGTCGGAGTGGGAGATGATCTGAAAGTCCTCAAATGTCTGCAAAGCTACAAAGTAGTACTTTTTTGACAATTCATTTTCATAAACTCTGTTTTGTCCCTGTTCAAGTAATTTGTAA
>JBEWQA010000054.1:0-8620 GCA_047689515.1 Candidatus Sulfurimonas kebritensis | reverse complement strand
ACTCTATCGGCAAAAAAACGGGAGTTTTGTAATGAGTCGCACTGCATCTGAGCATAAAGAGGCAGTTCATTTAAGAGTTTCCAGATCGGACGGGTCATCACTCCGTGCTCGTTGGAGTATTGTAAAAATTGATCACGCAGCTCTTTGGTTTTACAGATCACACCGTTGAGCCAGTAGTTGCTTTGGGCATCTTGCGGCTGCTCTATAAACTCGAACTCTTCTATATTTTGAAAAAATTTTTTATACTCTTGAGCCAGCACTCTTTTTGAATCTAAAAAACCTTGGAGTTGTTCAAGCTGTGCAACAAGGAGTGCTGCATTAAGATTTGGCATCCGATAATTAAACCCTATCTCGTCGTGGACAAACTCATAAGGATGAGGTACTTTTGCGGTTGTTGTGATATGTTTTGCTCTTTTTGCAAGTTCACTGTTATCGGTGACTATCATTCCGCCACCCCCTGAGGTGATGATCTTGTTGCCGTTAAAACTAAACACACCCATATCTCCAAAAGTGCCTGTATGTTGTTGTTTATAATAACTCCCTAAAGATTCTGCACTGTCTTCGATCAGTTTTATATACCACTGCTCACATATCTGTTTGAGTTGATCTATTTTGCATGGATGTCCGAAAGTGTGCATCGGGACACATGCTTTGATCTGTTTGTTAGTGATGTTATTGATACATTTGCCATCTTCGAGTCTACAGTTTTTTTCAAGAAAACTCTGCAGGGATTGAGGACTCAGTCCCATTGTCTCTTGGTCAACGTCCAAAAAGATCGGCGCTGCACCGCAGTAACTGATCGCATTTGCCGTAGCGATAAATGTGAGTGCCTGTGTGATCACCTCGTCATTTGATTGTACGTCGGCTAAAGTAAGGGCGGCATGTAGCGCCGCAGTACCGTTAACGGTTGCAACTGCATACTTTGCACCGACTAATTCAGCAAACTTTTTCTCTAGTTCATCGACGTACCGGCCTACAGAGGAGACAAAAGTGGAGTCTATACACTCATTGAGGTATTGTTTTTCATTACCATTAAATTTTGGTTCATGCAGGGGGATAAACTCTTTTGTGTTAAACGTTTGCTGGATATAGTTTGTAATTTTTTCACATCTTTGAGTCAAGATATTTCCCTTTGTCTTCGTAATCAAAATTTGGCAGAAGTTTAAAAAACAGAGAAACTATCTCTTTTTTACTCCATGACAGTGTAGTTTTCATCTTCTCAATCTCTTTTGTAAAAAGTTCTAAAAGTGCATTATCATAGATCGACTCGTTTTTGATGATTCCCAGGTTTTCAAAGCTATTGAGATCAAGGGTCTCTTTTTCTGTATAAAACTCTTCAAAATCTTTTTCACCGGTTGTATCACTGTGAGTAAAAAGACAAGGGTATTTTCCCTCTTTAGGCAAACTTGATGCCAGGGCCCTTGCTTGATCTTCACTCTCACAGATATAAGGTTCCAGACCTCTTTCTTCGAGATATTTTATAGCTATATCGGCAAAAGAGAGCAGATGCAGATCAGCGGAGAGTTTAGGGAAAAATATATCTCTGTTTTGCCCGAATATACAAGATATCAAACAGAGTTCACCACTCTCTTTTGGGGTGACAAAATAGCGTTTAACATCTTTTGGCGCTACGATAGGCTGTGATTTTGCGATCCTTTGATTGAAGCTGTGCAGCAGTGAGCCGTCGCTAAAGGCAACATTGGCAAAACGGGCTGTAGAGATCTCGATCTCTTTACTTCTTCGCATCAAAAACATCTCCATGATCCGTTTGCTTGCCCCCATCATATTAACAGGGTTTGCAGCCTTGTCGGTAGAGACGCAGAAGTATTTTTTTGTCCCTTTGGCAATCGACTGGGCAATCGTTTTGTCGGTATTGAAGATGTTGACATCGATCATCCGCATAAGGGTGAAGGGATCCTTTTCACTACGGACATGTTTGAGTGCAGAGAGGTTGAGAACGTAGTCGTAGTGACCGTCTTGTTTGATAAAAGCATCATACTCTAGTGAGCCGATATCTAAAGCAAAAGTTTTAAATTCCCCCTCGATATAACCTAAAGAGCTGCGGATATCTCGAACAAGTTCTATCAGGTTATTCTCGCTAATATCGACAACATGGAGTTTTTTGGGATTGCGCTTAAATATCTCTTTTGTTACGGCTTGACCGATACTCCCTGCACCGCCAAGGACTAAAAACGTAGAGTTTTGCACCTGTGATGAGAGCTGCTGTTGTATATCTTTGATATCTTTTTCAAAGAGTTCTTTGTCTCTACCGATAAGTTTGAGTATATTCAAGGTCTTCTCCTCCGTCTGATAGAGAAAAAATAGCAAAAAATATACCAGATATTTAACCTTTTTCAAAAAAGGTCGATATGATTGCATAAGAGAATTTATAAAGGATATATTATGGGTATCAGTTCAGTTGGTGTCGGATCAAGCATATTAACTCAAGATATTTTAGATCAATTGCGCGAAGCGGATGAAGCTAGTTTCATCACTCCCATAGATTTGAGTTTGGCAAATGAGAATGACAAAAAAGATGCATTTGGTGTATTAGATGCCAAAATGACAAACCTGATCGATAGTGTCGATGCTATCAAAAGTGCTACTGTATTTGACGGTAGAATTGCAACAGTAGATGGTACATCGGTAGAGGTGAGTGCATCTGAAAATAGTGATATTCAGGATTTTACGATTGATGTAGATCATTTGGCAACAAAACAGATTGAGCAGTCGGGTGCGTTTACAGCTTCAACAGATACTATAGCAACAGGAACAGGAAGTTTGACACTCAATGCAGGATCAGCAGATCCTGTGACGATTGATTACGATGCGAGTACTACGCTTAATGATCTAAAAAACCTGATCAATGACAATGCGGGGGACCTTGTAGACGCTACAGTAGTAAAGATAAGTGATACAGAATCGAGACTGTTTATCAGTTCGGTGGGTACAGGTTCTGATCAAGATATCTCCATCACGGATAACGACACTTTTTTAGATACAAATCTTACAACAGGTTTGAGTGCGATCCAGACAGGGATAGACAACCAGTTCACTTTTAACGGGCAAACTATTACAAGATCTTCAAATACGGTTGACGACCTTATCACAGGATATGAGATCACCTTAAAAGAAGCAGGCAGTTCAAATGTAAGTGTTGCACAAGATAGGGAATCATTACTGGAAAAAATTGATAGTTTTGTTTCAAAATATAATGATGCGATTACTGAACTTAATGCATTGACCAAATCGAGTACAGATAGTGAGATACGTGGAATCTTCTCAGGTGAAAGTATTATTAAAAGTATGCATGACTCGATCATTGATATGGTGAGTAATGTTGGTGAAGGTGTCGGAAGTTTATTTGATTATGGGTTTGATACCAATAAAGACGGAACTATCAAAGTAGACAAAACCGTATTAAATGAGCAACTTGATCAAAACTCTGCTAATTTTGAAGCATTTTTCAGTGGAGGGGAATATACAAAGAGTGACAGCTCTGTAGTGACGTTAAACGGTGCATTTAACGAGATGTCGGATCTTGTAACAGAGTTTACTCAGTATAACGGGGTTTTAGACCAGTTTAAAAACTCTATCGATGACAGTATTACAACTTTAAATGATCGTAAAGAGAGTGTAACCGATCGTCTCGATAATAAATATGAGATACTCAAAAAACAATATATCGCATACGATGCAATGATCGCAAAACTTAATAATGCATCAGATATGTTTGTGCAGATGGCAAATTCACAAAATTCACAAAATAATTAAAGATAACAGTGTATTTGTCGATCTAATTAGTGATGAAAAAAGAGGAAAACAAGGAGGGTAACAAGATGTATGCAGGGACAGCTTATAATACATATGCTCAAAATAATGTTCAGGTTGAATCACCTAAAAAATTGATAGAGATGTTATATGAAGGTGTATTAAGATTTAACGGACAAGCAAAAAAAGCGATGGAAGCATCGGATGTTGAAAAAAAAGTATACTGGATCAACCGTTCGGTTGCTATTATCACTGAATTGATATCGGTTTTAGACCATTCAGAGGGTGATGTGAGCTACTATCTAGAAGGGTTGTATAACTATCAGATTCAACTTTTAACAGAGGCAAGTGTTCATAATGATGAAACGAAAATAGATGAGTGTACAAAAGTATTTAAAGGACTTTTAGAGGCATGGAGAGAAGTCACGGATGTGGCTTGATCAACTGACGGTAGCCGTTTTAGAACGCAATAGTACCGAAGTTGAAAAACTGCTGGAGAATATTCCCGCTCTAGAGAGGGATGAAGCGTTAAAAGCAGCAGGTTTATTACAAAATTTGAGTGAATATTTAACGCAACAAAGAGATGAGACCGCATTAGAGATGCGTCAGCTCAAAAAAAACATCGATTTTTTAAATGCTACAGAACCGGAAGCCAAACCCAAACTCGACATTAAGTCGTAGCGGTTCGCTTCTTTATCCCGAAATGTAAACTTCTTATAGTATAGTCAGTAACTACAGCACCTTTTCTCATATCGAGTATATGTTCTACAGCATCGGCAATATCTTGTGCTAAGAGTTTTTGATTTTCATTGTCTGTCACATCAAAGTTGAGCTCATTATAAAACTCACTTTCCGTCATATCGGGATTGATATTGGTGATACTGAGGTCACTTTTGCGTGTCTCTTCAAAAAGCGCATCGCTAAAAGCTTTGAGCCCCGCTTTTGTAGCAGAGTACACCCCTGCAAACTTGCTCGCACGCAATGCTTCGATCGAGTTGATGTTGATGAGGTAACCACCTTTTTTTTTCAAAGATCGTAAAGTGGCGTTGGTCAGCAGCATAGGAGCAGTAAGGTTTAAAAAGGTCATTTTTATAATTGTCTCGGCACTGAGCTCTTCGTGGGGTGAGAACTTTCCAAAGCCTGCACAGTTGATCAAAAGATCACACCGCTCCTTTTTTAGTTTTTCTGCAAGTTGACGAGTGGCTTTTTCATCACTGAGATCGCATCTGATAGTTTTAAAATCGTCGCGATCAAACAGAGCCTCATCGATCGTACGGCTAACACCGGTAACACTATAACCTAATGCTAACAAACGTTTTGTTATCGCATAACCGATTCCGCTGCTTGCACCTGTTACTATTGCGTTTTTCATCTTTATTCCTTATACTATAGTTATGAAAAATATCTATATAACCGACCTCGATCATACATTTTTGCGAAATGACTTATCTGTAAGTGATTATACTAAAAAAATATGGAACTCCTATGAAGCGGATTCCATTATCTCTATAGCTACGGCGAGAACTTTTAAAAAAACGATGCAGTTTTTGCAAGGAGTAAGCATCAACGCACCGATGATTCTGCTTGACGGTGCTTTGATCGCCACAAAAGAGAGACAGATAGTTGATACCAAGTTTGTTACCCGTGAGATCGCCGATGAGATCATAGATGAAGGTGGGAAACTGGGGATCTATCCGTTTGTCCTTTCACTTCTTGATCAGCAGTTAAATGAATCTTTTACATATTCTCATACACTCAATAACTACCAGACAGAGATCTTAAAACGTTATGCTAACGATGACCACACACAGGGTTTTAAAAACCTGCGTGCGATGGATGATAATTTTAAGATCGTCTATATGGCCGATGAGGATATACTCATAGAGCTTAAAAAAAGGGTTGAGAAGATATTTGGTGATGAGCTCAAGTATATCTTGGCTCCTGAAGCGTATATGGGGTGCTACTTTTTAACAATTTTGCATAAAGACGCCGATAAAGCACATGGGATCCAAAGTGTGAGTGAAGCTTTGAGATTTGATCTTTCCCGTTTAAGTGTATTTGGAGACAATCTCAACGATATCGGGATGTTTGATCTCGCAAATATCTCCGTAGCTGTTGCAAATGCTCATAACGATGTGAAAACAAAAGCGAAAGTGATCTTGGATCATAGCAATGACGAAGATGGAGTTGCACGCTATCTAGAGGGGTTGAGAGATGGTCAGGAGTTCTAGTTTTGTCCCGATGCTTATCATCGCGACACTCTTTTTTATATTTGGTTTTGTCACTTGGCTTAACGGTTCACTGATCCCTTTTTTAAAGGTATTGTGCGAGTTGAATGAGTTTGAAGCACTTTTTGTGACCTTTGCTTTTTATATAGCATATACGGTGATGGCTTATCCGATGTCTTATCTCTTGGAGCTCACGGGTTACAAGAGGGGGATCTCTTTAGGATTGTTGGTGATGGCAGTGGGGAGCCTGCTGTTTATCCCTGCGGCAACAACCCGGGAGTTTGGGATCTTTTTGCTGGCACTTTTTGTTCTTGGAACGGGTCTGACAATACTTCAGAGTGCTTCAAACCCTTTTATTGTGTTGTTGGGACCTATTGAGAGTGCAGCGCGCCGTATTAGTATTATGGGGCTTATCAATAAACTTGCCGGGGTGTTTGCACCACTCGTTTTTACCGCTTTAATACTCTCAGATATTCCCCTTTTGGAAAATATCGGGGCAGATGATCTCGATATGTTATCGCAAAAACTGATCACCCCCTATGTTGTGATGGCGGGGATTTTGCTTTTTTTGATTCTCTTTGTTCACTTCTCCCCGTTAAAAGATGTAGAGTACGAAGAGGAGGATAACTTTGATGATGTGAGTATCTTTCGCTTTCCCCATGTCATTCTCGGTGCGATAGCGCTGTTTTTTTATGTAGGGATCGAAGTTATGGCTGGTGATACTATAGGGCTGTATGCACAGAGTTTGGGAGTGTCAGATGCAACGACACTCACCTCTTACACGATGAGTTTTATGGTCCTTGGATATCTTATAGGGGTGTTTATGATCCCAAAATACCTCTCGCAAAAAACTGCCCTGGCACTCTCTGCACTCTTTGGGATAGTGTTTATTTTATTGATTGTATATATCCCCAAAGAGAGTACAGCGATCCTCGAAGGTGTGCCCGATTCGCTCCTTTTTGTAGCGCTACTTGGGCTTTCTAATGCTCTTGTGTGGCCCACCATCTGGCCTTTGGTTCTTGAGGGACTCGGGCGACACACTCCAAAAGCAAGTGCACTGCTGATCATGTCGATCGCAGGAGGAGCGGTTTTACCGCTTGTTTTTGGGAAGCTTGCAATCTACACGGGAGATATGCAGCAGAGTTATCTCCTTGGTGTCGTGTGTTATCTGTTTATTCTGTTTTATGCGCTTAAGGGGCATAAGATAGGGCGATCTTAGAAGATCATACGCTCAAAAAGCCAAAATGAGGAGACACTTCCAATGAGATAAGCGAGACCCCTGTCGAGTTTATGTTCACTTATAACTCTATGCACGATTTTGAGTACAAATGAGGCTGCAAGGATAAAGATTATCTGCCCGAGCTCTATCCCTAAGTTAAAAGAGAATAAAGAAAGGGGAATCTCCTGATGGGGCAGTCCGATACTCGATAAACTTGAAGAGAATCCAAAACCGTGTACAAGTCCAAATATAAACCCAAATCATTCCATAATATTTTCAATACCTCCAAATTCATAAAAAACTCATCTTTTTTTGAATTCAGAAGCACCTAAGCAGGCTATAAAATCACTTTTTACATTTTGTTGACTCCGTAGTTACTAAATTTTGCATTTCTTGTGTGTATTTTATAATTTTCAGACAATACTCTTCTGTTAAAATAAACTCTATTATCTCTGTTCTTTGCTTTTTCAGGTTAATCTCTATAGTCACTGCAAACTCTCATCATAAGCTCTGTATCTTATTGTTTGTAATATATTTTTAAACTGTTCATTTACCTTTAGAGTTATCTCTCTAGCATGTGAGACTACCTTACCAGCTATATTGTAAAGCTTATATCTGATAGTTTTTACTGTATGTTTTTGCAGGTTTGAATCGAGTATCTGTTTGAAAAGTAAAAATAGATTATATGCAAATGCTCCAATCTGAAAGTAAAAAGCATTAGCCTCTGTATTGGAGGTTGGAAGATAGCTCATGTTAAAACCATTCTTTAACTCTTTGATTTTGTTCTCACTTGCCTCACCTCTTTGGCGATGAAGTTTAATTATCTCCTCTGGAGTTAAATCATTATCGTTTGTAGCGATGCAGTAATATATCTCATCTTTATGTTGCATCATCACTTCATCTGAGATGTACTCCTCCATTGTTGGAAGTGTAGGTGTAATATCTTTTTTGATAACTATCATCCTAAAAGCATTCTCTGTATCTTGCATTGCATGGGTGAACTCTGCTACTTTCTCTCTTTTGGTAAGTTCTTGCCACTCTTCATCTTTGATATTTTTGATGGATTCAAATACATTTTTATTCTTTTTCGCAGTAACTGTAAAAAGTATCTCTTCCTTATCACAATAGTTAAAAATATCTGCTTGATATGAAGCACTGTCTGCTCTGAACCTAGCAAACTTTACTCCAAGCGGAAGTTGTGTTTGACACTGCTTGATAAACTCTAGGTTTCTTGATGCTGGAGCTTCGTTGCCCTCTCTAAAATCTACATCTATCACATAGCCACCGTTAATATGTCCAACCATAGGCATATAACCCGGTGCTTCTTTATATGACCACTTTGCAGTATGGAACTAAAAATAAATGTTGTGTCCCAAAATTTGCTATTATAAGGATAAGAAAT
>JBEWQA010000053.1:0-9264 GCA_047689515.1 Candidatus Sulfurimonas kebritensis | reverse complement strand
GTACATAAAAAACAGCTCTCAAAGATATCTTTTGCCGTTTTATCCAGCTCTAAGTCTCCGCGTTTATAAGCTCCTAAGAGATCGATAAAACCACGAGGTGATGTCACCTCATCAGGATTGACTTTGTGGATAGTACAAACTGGGATACACTTCCCGCACTTCACACAATCATCAGCAGTTTCGTCAAAATTAAAAATTTCGTCTAGTTTTTTATCCACATCTACACCGTTTTTGAAAATGTCTTTTTAGAGCCTGCATGCTGATGCATATAGGCATCAAAAGGCATTGCAATATTTCTAATAAGTAATGTTCCCGTTTGAGAACACTCGATCTTATCATCATTTATCGAAATAAGCTCTTCGTTCGCAAATGTTTGTAATTCTTCTAAGGCATCTTTAAAATACTCTTTAAAGTCGATACCAAATTTTGATTCAAAACGTTTGATGTCTAGTTTGAAGTTACTCATAAGCTCCATGATCACATACTGGCGGATCATATCATCTTCACTTAAAAGCACACCGCGCTCAAACGGCAGTTTTCCTGCATCTATCGCTGCTTCATACTCTTTCATATCTTTAAAGTTCTGAGCATAGCAGTCAACTCCTTCACCGATAGAAGTAAGTCCTACACCTATTAAGTCGGCACCACCTTTTGTAGTATAACCTTGGAAGTTTCTGTGCAGCTCCCCTTTCTCAATCGCTTGGAAAAGTTCATCTTCCGGTTTTGCAAAGTGATCCATTCCAACCATTTTATAGCCGTTGCTTGTCAGATAATCGATCGTGTATTGCATAATTTTGAGTTTTTCATCCGGTTCCGGCAGTGTTGTTTCATCGATCTTACGCATAGTCTTTTTCAACCAAGGCACGTGTGCATAGTTAAAGACTGCAAATCTGTCAGGGTTTAAAGTAAGAGAGAGTTCTAAAGTCTCTTTGAAACTCTCTAATGATTGGTACGGCAGTCCGTAAATAAGGTCTACATTAACTGAGACCATATTGTATTTACGTGCCAAGTCCATCGCATTTTTAGTGATATTGTAAGGCTGTACACGGTGAACCGCAACCTGAACTTTTTCGTTAAAGTCCTGGATACCGAAACTCACACGGTTAAATCCTCTTTCACTCATCACTTTCATTTGTGCTTCATCAACGTGACGAGGATCGATCTCACAAGAGATTTCCGCATCAGCAGCAAAGTTTGGAAAATATGACTTGATCTCGTCAATAATGATTTTCATCTGCTCTGAAGAGTAAAATGTCGGTGTCCCGCCGCCAAAGTGCATCTGAATAACTTCACGTTTCATGTTAAGGTGCTGCGAAAGAATTTTCAATTCACGTTTAAGATAGTCGACATAGCGAAGCATCTTGTCCTCTTTAGAGGTAAACACTACGTTACATCCACAAAAATAACACGCATTTTTACAAAAAGGAAGGTGAAAATATAAACTTAAAGGGCGAGTGTCATCTTGATTTTCAAGCTTTTTAATATACTCATCGTAACCAAAGGCATCGCTAAATTCCAATGCTGTAGGATAAGATGTATATCTTGGTCCCGGTTTTGAGTATTTTATAAATTTTGCAAAGTCTAATGACATTTCTTCCCCTTATATTTCTTATCAATTTCTAGTTTTTAAGAGGTAAAAATAAGAGGCTCAGACCAAAGGAAGGATTCGTCCTCTTGTTTTTATCTTTTAAAAACGACAACTAATCCCGCGATTATCTCGAAAAAAGACTAATAAACCTATTAAACTAGTTTTTCATCTCGCCTGCTAAACGCTGATATACTTCAGAACTTGTGAGTAACTCTTGGTACGTTCCGCTGTCAACAATTTTCCCTTTTTGCATTACAAGTATCTTATCGGCATGCTCGATTGTAGAGAGTCTGTGAGCGATTGTGATCGTAATTTTATCTTTTGTATACTCGTCAAGTGCCGCTTGGATTCTTTTTTCCGTTTCATTATCAAGAGCTGAAGTCGCTTCATCAAATAAGATAAGTGAGGAGTGTTTATAGATCGCTCGTGCTATAGCTATACGTTGACGCTGTCCGCCTGAGAGGTTCGTACCCGCTTCACTCATCATAGTATGGATCCCATCATCTAGTTCGTTAACAAAGCTGCTTGCATCTGCAAGTTCTAAAGCTTTGATTACTTTCTCTTCGTCAATATTTTCTTCACCATAAGCTACATTTGCCGCTAAAGTATCTTGGAAGATGTAAATCCTCTGTGTTACGAAAGAGATGTGATGTTTCAGTGAGTTTAAATCATAGTGTTTAACATCTTCACCATTTATCTTTACAACACCACTGTCAGGATCGTAAAAACGCAGCAGCATAGAGATAAAAGTAGATTTTCCACCACCACTGTCTCCTACAAGAGCAATATTTTCACCCTCTTTAATCGTTAGGTTTACGTTATTTAGAGCATATGAGCCTTCATACATAAGAGAAACATCTTTGAACTCGATCTCGTGAATATCATCTTGTAAAACTGTTGTTCCGTCAACGATCTTTGAATCTTCATCCAACACTTCAAACACACGTTCACTTGCCGCAAGGGCATCTTGGATCTTAGAGTATGTCCCCCCGAGCTTTCTAATCGGCTCAAACACCAAAATAACGGCAGTAATAAAAGCGGTAAATTCACCAACAGTCATCTTGCCGTCATAAACTTCCCGTCCACCGATATAAATAACTGCCGCAAGTCCACAAACACCTACAATCTCTAAAATCGGTGAAACGGTTGCACCTACATAAATCGCTTTCATATTGATCTTAAAAAACTGCCAGTTGTGTTCAGAAAAACGTTTTAGTTCAAACTTCTCCGTTGCATTTGCCTTAATCACTTCCGAATTATTGAACACCTCCGTAAGGCGGGAAACGACATCGGCATTTTTAGACTGCGATCTGTGGGAGTATTTTTTCAATTTTTTTGCAATTGACATAATAGGTATGATTACAACAGGCACTACAACTAGTGTATAAAATGCCAGTAAAGGGTTTAACCAGATCACATAACCGACCAGTGCAATAACTGCCAAAAGATCGCGAAACATATCAGGAAGCATGTTTGAAACAAAGAACTGAATACGGGCGATATCGTTGGTAATTCTAGAGATAAGCTCACCGCTTCTGTTTTGGTAGAGGTATGCCATATCCATAGATATCATTTTACCAAGAAGTATCTCACGAAACCTTGTAATGATACTCTGCCCTATATACTCCATAAAAACAGTTTGAAGATATTTCCCGACAGCTTTTGTGATATAGATCCCGATAAGCCCCAGAGGGATCAAATAAAGCATCTCCTCTTTCTTCTCAATAAACATATCATCCATTAAAGGTTTCATGATATGAGCATTCCCCGCTGTAGCTGCGATAATTAAGAGCCCTGCAAAGACCACCATTGCATAATGAAATTTATACTCTTTTATATAGGGCCAAAATCGTTTAATTATATCTTTCACAAAAATCTCCAACTTTAATAATGACATTTTACACTAACTATCCAAGTTAAAAGTTAATTTGTTATAATTGCACCAAAAAAGCGAACTATGAAATACCCTTTACACGTAATTATCCGCAAAAAGATATCAAGCCTTTTTAACGGCTTATTATCATTTCTCTTTCCAAAGAAAAACCAACAAACGACAATCAATAAAGATGAAGTTAAAAATATCTTGATTATCCGTCCAAACTATCGTATCGGTAATCTTTTGTTTTTGACACCCCTTATCAATGAGCTTGCAAAGCAGATTCCAGATGCCAAAATAGATATCATCGTAGGGATGAAGCTAGCAGGTAAGATACTCGAACCTCTGCCAAATGTCGATAAAGTGATCGATATCCCAAGAAAACTGCTGCTACACCCTGTAGAAATGTATCGCTACATCAAGCAGACTCGCAAAAAAAACTACGATATCACTTTAAACATCTCGGGCGGTTCTACAAGTTCTCAGATCGTTACGGCTCTTGTCAAGTCAAAAGCAAAAGCAAGTTTTTACAGCGATAAACTCTGGGCCGACTTTACCCATGTGCAAGAACGCGGGACACAAACATATGTACACATGGGGCTAGAAACATTGGAATTTCTCCGTTTTTTCAACATCCCCATTCCAAAACCGCAACCATCTTTAGATATAAAACTGACAGACGGGGAGCTCCAACAAGCTCAAACAGATCTCGAAAAACTTTTAGATGACAACAATGTATCCAAAGAGAAAAAAATCATCACAATCTTTAGAAATGCGCGTTTTGATAAAAAGATTGCAGATGATTGGTGGAGTGAATGGATAGATGAGATACTTAAACTTGATGAAAACATCGTGTTTATCGACATCTTATCGCCGGATATTCCTCAAAAACTTAACGACAAAGTACTGGCATACGGCAATAAAGACTTGAGAATACTGGGAGCATTTTTCCAGCAATGCGATCTCTATGTAAGTGCCGATACAGGCCCTATGCACTTGGCTGTTGCAGCACAGGCAAAAGTACTGGCATTTTTTAACAAAACAAGCGCAGAGGTATACGGTGCTTTAGGGGAAAGAAATAAAACGATCGATATTGAAAATCTCTCGATCAAAGAGGTAGCAAAAATCACTCAGGAATTTGTATAGTTTTTGCTACATACTCCCGAACATCCTGAGCATAATCCTTCTCAAGTGAGAACTTTCTGCTGTCAATGGCGCCGATACTATTGACCATCACAAAATAAAGCACGATAAAAACAAGAAATTTATTTAGATACTTTTCACTATAGCTTTTAAAATAGATTAAAAACGGCATCAACGCAAATGGAAATACGATAATCAGATGCCAATATCCAAAAATGATCGGTGAGAGGATTGCACTGATAAAGACTCCAAAAAGTGCACCAAACACATAAAGTAAAAGCCACTCCTCTTTTGATGTCACGGCTAGTGAACGTTTAAAAACTTTGCTTTTCATAGTTCTGTAAAAGAGCTGATTTGCTTTAAAGGCTATGTAGATACTTACAGCCCCGACAGAAAACACTATCGCTTTATAAAGATATACTACAACTGTCTGCATTGTTGCAGAGAGACCGAGCCAGTCGAAATGGGCACTGTTGATAAGCTTATTTGGAAAAATAAATGAATCATATCTCAACCAGTATAAAAACGCTTTGAGTACCGGGTAAACATGAACACCGCCCCATCCTATGTAGCGTCCACTCCCTTTTGCATTTTGGTTCTCTCTAATTTCTTTATTGTCCAAATATTCGATCGCATAAGGAATAAGAGAAATTATAATTATTGTTCCTCCAAATACAACTCCATACCAGTTTACCTTCACCATCTTTCTATACACCAAATAGAGTGAAATAATTGAGAGTATTAGCCATGAATAATGAAACTGTAAAGCCAGTCCAATAGCAATCACATGTAAGGCGGAATATACAAATGAACTTTTTTCCCTTTGCTTATAAGCACTCCAGATATGCAAAGCGGAGAAAAAGAAAAGGTAAGATGGGTTATATAAAATATTTTCAAATAAAAACCAAGGGTTCAGCCAGTAGATTACAAGAAATACTAAACGGATATCTGTTTTAAAAATATCTTTTATTACATTGTCTAAAAGAAAGTAAGAGAGCAGATGGAAAAAGATTAGAAATACCATCGGTGACCACGGAGAATCGTACACCATCACAGGCAGACCTACAACATACGATATCATAGTTCCAGGAACATTCCCCACAACACTTGCAGCGTTTCCGTAAGAGATCCACTCTCCCGTATATGCACCCATATAGCCCTTGTAAAGCATCTGAATCTGATCGCCCGTGAGCATCTGATGTTGTGCGTAAAAAAATGAGAAGAACAAGCCTAAGACTAAAAGTGCGATCTGAATAATATGAAATCTGTTTTCTAACTGCAAAGAAGCTCCTATATCTCTTTAAAAGTCCAAAATTTATGTATGATAAAAGTTATTAACGGCATTATAACTACTATAAGCAGCGTGTGCAAATAGGCATTTGAGAGTGTGATAACATTAGAAAGCAAATAAGAAAATAAAAAAGTTCCATACTGAACGAGGAAAAAACGGATGAACTTTTTTAAATGAAATGAAGTGCTAAAAACAAAAAGTGTTTGAAAGATATATGAAAATATAAAAGCAGTAAAAAATGCTACAGAGTTTGCTACAAACACACCGGCCTGAAAAAAATATATAACTCCAGATGCAACTCCAAGGTGTATCAGCGTTGCAATGATCCCAAATATGCCATATTTGCTTAACTGGATAAGATGTGTTTTAATACTCATTCTCCACTATATACACAGGTCTATTTTTTGACTCTAAATAGATCCGTCCTATATATTCACCCAATATCCC
Source organism: Candidatus Sulfurimonas kebritensis (assembly GCA_047689515.1). GTDB lineage: Bacteria > Campylobacterota > Campylobacteria > Campylobacterales > Sulfurimonadaceae > Sulfurimonas > Sulfurimonas kebritensis. The sequence goes on along the minus strand of JBEWQA010000053.1, from coordinate 2,919 downwards.
AATTCCCATAAGCTGGATGCCTCCAAGGAAAAGAACAACTGTTATCATTGATGCATATCCAGGGGAATCAACACCAAAGATCAAAGTCTTTAACACAATCCAGGAACCGTAAATAAATGCTAAAAACGCCAGTATCATGCCAACATACAACCAAACACGGAGCGGTGCAGTTGAAAAACTCGTGATCCCGTCAAGGGCAAAGTTCCACAGTTTCCAACCGTTAAAGCTTGTTTCACCTGCAGCACGAGCATCTCTTTTGTACTCGACCACTGCTGTTTTAAAGCCTAACCAAGCGAAGATCCCTTTCATAAACCTTTGTGTTTCGGGCAGTTTCTTCAGCTCATCTACTACACGTCGCGACATAAGTCTATAGTCCCCGACATTGTGAGGTATCTCTATCTCTGAGATCTTATTATGCATTTTATAGAACATCTCTGCACTCACACGTTTTGCGGCTGTATCTGTCGTACGATCTGCGCGTTTACCGATAACTACATCATACCCCTCTTCATACTTTTTTACAAAGTCTAAGATCAGTTCGGGAGGATCTTGCAGATCAACATCGATAGGAACTACCACTTCCCCGCAAGTCGCATCGATTCCTGCCGTCATAGCAGCTTCTTTTCCAAAGTTTCTAGAGAGGTTAATAACACGAACCTCTTCAAACTCCTTTGCTTTTTCTTTTAGCAACTCTAACGTATTGTCTTTACTTCCATCATTAACAAAAACTATCTCAAATGACCTGTCCAACTTTTGTAAGATATAAAAAATCTTCTCTAAAAAGATATCAATCACATCTTCTTCATTGTAACAAGGTGCAACTATCGATAAAAACGGCATATTTCTTTCATTCATAAGTGGATTATACCGTTTTTAATCTTATTTTTTGTAGACTTAAAACAATTAAACACTACAGGTATTATGATTTGATTGCATTACAAAAAGAAAACATAAACTTTAAAAAATATATTAGTTATATTTTAATAGCTTATGCATTTAGTTTTCCCATCTCTAAAGCAGCTACGAATTTTTTTGAAGTGTTAGCCATTTTACTATGGATTGTAGAGGGTAATTGGAGAGAGAAATATCAACTCTATAAAACTAATTTACTCAGCATCGCAATAGTACTTTTAATAGGTTTTAGTTTACTATCTATCCTCTGGCATGGCAATCTAGAAACTACACTTCACTATATTGCAAAGTACAGGCATCTACTTATTATTTTTGTTTTTTATACTTCCTTTCAACATAAGTATACGAAAAGCTTGCTTTCTGCTTTTTTACTTTCAATATTCTTAAGTGAATTAGTATCTTACGCTATCTTTTTTGAGCTTATTCATTATAAAGATGTTAAACCTGAAGATCCCTCCCCTTTTATGAGTCATATGACATATAGTACAGTTTTAGCTTTTACAACTGCTATCTTACTAGTCTATTTAAGCTACGAACAGCATCTGAGGTATAAACTGTTTTATATTATATTTTTTATCAGCGCAACCGTAAATTTATTTATCAATGGTGGAAGAACTGGACAAATTATTTACATTATAGTAATCGCAACTATTTTCTTCTCATTAATACAACATAAAGTCAAAGCTCTTCTTGGGACTTTGAGTATTTTACTAATAGTTTTTACTCTTGCATACAATTTCAGCCCTAACTTTTATGAACGTTCTCATCAATTATCTACTGATATCAATAACATGCTAAAAGATAATGACTATACAGGAAGTGGAGGTAGCAGAGTTGCTTTGATGATTATCGGTTTGCATACAATTAAAGACAACATTATTCTTGGTACGGGACCATCATATGATATGTATAAAATACAAGACTATTCTTCCAGTTTAGGATTTGATCCAGATTTTCTAAAGGAATTTTCTGATTATCATAATGCTTTTATTACTATCTCTGCCCAACTTGGGATTATAGGTATTTTTATTTCATTGTTAATCATCTATAAACTATTTGATTTTCATTACCTAAACAAAGAATATAAAGTAATGAGTTTAGTCTTTGCCATCACTTTTGTACTATTCTCTTTCACACACAACACTTTACATACTATGAACCCAATGATATTTTTTGCACTTTTTGCAGGTTTATTCAACAGTTTAGCTCTCAAAAGGATACCCAATGAATCTAGATAAGGCATCTAAACTTATACGCTATATTTCTGGTGTTCCAAAAAGCATTTATGTAAATTTTAGACTTTTACCTTTCAAACAAGCTATCTTTTTGCCTATTATAGTTTCTCGAAAAACAAAATTACGCTCATTATCAGGAAAAGCACATCTGGATAAAGTAAGAACAGGAATAGTTCGTATCGGTTTTGGTGGGACAGATATGCTTGACTACAGATATGATAGAAGCATTTTAAAAGTTACCGGTGAAATTTTCTTTCAAGGTAAGACAAAAATAGGTGTGGGTGCAAAAATTTCAGTTAACGGAAAATTAAAACTCGGTGCGAATTTTGATATTACCGGTGATGCAATTCTTATCTGTACAGAGGAGATTGAAATTGGCAATAATACAATGATTGCATGGCAAACTATTCTTATGGATACTGATCAGCATGCCATCTACGATCAAAACAAAACACAAATTAATCAAGATCAAAAAATCACTATTGGTGACAATGTTTGGATCGGTGCACGTAGTCTTGTTTTAAAAGGTTCAAATATACCAAATGGCTCTATTGTAGGTGCCAATACAACAATCACCAAAGCTTTTCAAGAAGAATCTAGTATTATTGCTGGTAACCCAGCTAAAATTTTAAAAACAGATATACACTGGAGACATTAAGCCTATTGTAGTTTTTTATTAATTTATAATACCCTTATACCCTTGAGCTTTATAAAAGGAGGGACTGTAAATAATTCTGTGTCAATTAGATAAAATATTGAACATAGAAGGATA
>JBEWQA010000052.1:0-9597 GCA_047689515.1 Candidatus Sulfurimonas kebritensis | reverse complement strand
AGCTTATAAAGAAAAACTAGCCACTTTTAGCTATTGAATTTGCAAGTGGCTCAGAGATTTCCTACTCAAAAATATCTGGAATGACACAGAATCAACAAATAAGAAGACAGTCAATGTTGCAATAAAAAGATTAAAAGAGAAGATAGATCCTCTCGGAGAAAAGAACTATATTAAAACGATTCGTGGGATTGGATATATGATTAACTAGAAAGATTTTGTTTTGATTTTACATAAAAGCAAAGTTCTCAAGACTTTGCTTTTTGTAAAAAAGGAGAAATGAAATTTGAAATTTGTTTATTAAAACTTTATGATAGCATCCAGTTGCACACGCTCATAATCTGCTGCTAGTGCATTAACTTTACCTGCATAAAGTGTATTGTAAAAGAATGTTCCGGCAAGGTATGTGTTTTTGCCAAATTTATATTTTGCTCTGATTGCATGTCCTTTAGCAGCAGTACCGCCACCGAAATTATCAGAATCACTATGATCACCTAGAACTGCATCTTCTTGAATATCAGTATAAGAATACTTCACTTGCCAGTCGTTTACATTTTTTGCTTTACCTAATTGAACTGCCAGATCATATCCAAAGTTATTATCACTTGCTGCAGCATTATATGCTACTCCGGCAGCCAGTGCAACTGGTTTACCAAGTACATCTTTAAACTTTAACTCTCCAAACCCTTCTACAATGTGAAAATCATTTTCATATACTTCAGCTCCAGATCCATCTGTTACAAATGTGTTCCCCATTTGTTTGCCACCTTTTTCAGGATAATACATAGCAGTGTTCCCTTTTAAACCATCGTAGTAGTAAATACTTGCACCTAAGTTTAATTTAGAGTTATCATTTAATTTCATTTTCTCTACATATTGTGCAAAGAATAGATTAACATTATCTCTTGCATTCACTCTTTCTGCATACGTCGGTTGATTAGCACCTAGGTTTATGATGCGAGCGTCATTTTCATAGTTATAACTTACACCGTTGAGTGAAATATCATTATCCCAAATAAGCTGTGATTTAATTGGTCTATAGATCATATATGGGTGTCTACCAACTTTTACTGTATGGTCTCCATCTTTATATGCAACATCTAAAATATTAAATCTTAATGATTGCCAGAAGTAATCACTTAAAGGTCTACCATCTTCAGCACCTTCAGCACTATTTGAAAAAGTTTGATTTCCTGAAGTTGGGTTTGCATATCCACTTCTCATACCAACATCAAATGTTAGCTTATCAGTTAAATCAACAGCTCCTACTAATCTTAATCTATATCTATTATGATAAGTCTCTTTATCAAGGTCATTATCACCATCTTTATACCAAGTTTCTTTACTTTCATATCTTAATCTCAAATCACCTTTAAAATGGATTCTTTTCAGAATATCATGTTCAATTCCGGTAGCCTCAGAGACACTTTTAGATACGAGAGGTGGATTTGGAGTTGCATTTGCAGCAACTGAACCTATTGCTAAAACAGTTAAGCTTGATAAAACAACTTTTTTCATTTGTTTACTTCCTTTTTTTTAATTGTTGGTGGAAGTTTATTACAGCTTTATTACAGAACGATTACAAGATAGAGACATCAATTTTTTTTGTAATAATCTTGTAACCTAACTATTTTATACTTTCGCCATCTTAACAAACAACAAAGGTAATTCAACATGACTAAAATAATTAAAATTGCTCTTGCTACTACAGTGTTAGCAGGTAGTCTTAGTGCTAGTGATATCATCAAAGGAAGTGGTGCTTCTTTTCCATACAGTGTATACCAAAAATGGTTAAAAGCTTACAACAAAGATACTGGAATCAAAGTTGATTACATCAAAAAAGGTTCTTCAAAAGGGATCAAAGATGCTCAAGCTCGTGCAGTTGATTTTGCAGGAACTGACAAACCTCTTTCTCCAAGAGTATTAAAAAAAGCTGGTCTTTACCAATTCCCTGGTGTTGTTGGTGCGATCACAATGGGTTACAACCTTCCAGGTGTTAAAAACTTACAATTAAGCCGTAGCGCAATCGTTGCTATCGCTAGCGGCAAAGTTGCTTACTGGGATGACAAAGTTATCGCATCTACTAACAAAGGTGTAAAACTTCCACACGAAAAATTAACTTTCGTACACCGTGCTGACGGTAGTGGTACTACTTATAACTTCACTTACTATCTTTCAAAAGTATCAAAAGAGTGGAGAGCAAACTACGGTGCTAAAAAGTCACTTAGCTGGCCTGGTGAGCAACATATTGGTGGTAAAACAAACTCTGGTGTAGCAGCACTTTTAAAACAAACTCCATACTCTGTTGGTTACATCGACTATGCTGATGCTAAAAACAACGGTATTGCAATGGCTACTGTAGAAAACAAAGCTGGTAACTACATCAAACCTGAGTTAAAATATTTCCAAATTGCAGCTGCAAAAGCAGACTTAAACCCTGCAAAAGATTTCTATGCGGTAATCGCTGACCCTTCTGGTGCAGAGTCTTATCCAATGGTAGCAGCTACATTCATCCTTGTACCTGCAGAAAAACCTGAGATGAACAAAAGAGTAACAGCATTTTACAACTGGTCATACAAAAACGGTCAAGATATTGCTAAATCTCTTGGTTTCGTTCCATTACCAGAGAGCTTAACAAGCAAAATCTATACATACTGGGCAGAAAAAGGTATTAAATAGTACCTTTTCTCCCCTCCCCCTTTTTTTTCCTTTTTCAATCACATCGTTGCGAAATGTAATCTTTTTGTAACTTTAATTCTATATAATTTCATCTAATTTTTAAAATTCAGGGTTCGTATATGGAAAAAATTTTTCAAAAGCTCTCTTTTAGCAGTGCTTCTTTAGTTCTAATTATCCTTATCGGGATATTTATCACTTTGTTCAACGCTGCAAAACCGGCGATAGATGAGTTTGGTTTAGCTTTTATAACAAACCCTGACTGGAACAAAGAGGTTGCCCTCGAAGAGGAGGCTCCAGCTCCTGCAACTGCCACAGTTTCAGATGAAATCATTGATGAAGACGATATGATTTTAGATGAAGATGATATGCTTTTTGATGAAGACGATCTTCTATTTGGAGACAATGGCAATACAAAAACCGTTTACGGCGGTCTGATCCCGATTGTAGGGACACTCCTCTCTACCCTGATCGCACTTGCTTTTGCACTCCCTATCGCCATGGGGATTGCCGTATTTTTATCGGAAATTGCTCCAAAAAACATCTCACATGTTGTGGGTATCGCAATTGAGCTTTTAGCAGCGATCCCATCGATCATATTTGGTATGTGGGGACTTTATTATTTTGCGCCTATTGTCGCTGATATCGTAGGTGGTTATCAAGTCTCACTTCTAACAGCTGGTCTTGTACTTGGAGTTATGATCCTCCCTTTTATGGCTGCCATCACTCGTGATAGTATGAACACAACTCCAAATGTTTTAAAAGAATCAGCGTATGCACTTGGTGCTACAAAGTTTGAAGTGATTAAAGATATTATCTTTCCATACTCAAAAGTTGGGATCATCGGCTCGATCATCTTAGCACTTGGTCGTGCCCTTGGTGAGACTATGGCAGTTGCCTTTCTTATCGGTTCGATCTTCAGCCTCCCTGATGCTATCAACGATCCGACTATTTCGATCCCTGTTGCAATGGCAAACAACTTCGGTGAAGCAAGCGGTCTGGGTGAAAGCTCACTCTTTTACCTAGCACTATTGCTGTTTATCATCAGTTTCGGTGTTATCTCACTGGCAAAATTTTACTTTTTAAGAAAGGCTAAATAATGAGACTTATACTAAATAAAATATTTTTAGCGCTTTCAATTTTATCAGCACTAATCGGGCTTGCTTTTTTAGCGTGGATACTGACGACTCTTTTTATAAAAGGATTAAGCTCGTTTCACTTCTCACTCTTTCTCAACGACTTGGTTGAAGGGGGTTTACGAAACCTTATTATAGGGCAGTTGATACTTGCAGGGCTTGCATCGCTTATCGGTATCCCACTGGGGATGACGGCCGGTATCTATATTCAAGAATACGGTCGCGGTAAATATGCTTCCTTTATCCGCGATCTCAGCGACATTATGATGTCTGCACCTTCGATCGTAATAGGTGCTTTCGTATATGTTATGGTTGTTGTACCTTTTGGCGGCACAAGCGGTTATGCAGGTGCCATTGCCTTGGCTATTATGATGATACCGGTTGTAATCAATACGACTGACTCTATGCTTTCTCTTGTTCCGCGTGAACTTAGAGAAGCGGGTATCGCACTGGGAGCGAGTAAATACAAAGTAATTATCGATATTGTCGTTAAAGCTGCAAAAGTGGGTATCATGACAGGTATTTTACTTGCATTTGCAAGAATTGTGGGTGAGACTGCACCACTGCTCTTTACATCTGAGACGTCAAACTATTTTACGCTCGATCTCAGTGAAAGTTTTCCGTCACTGACGGTAAGTATTTACGATCTTGCCAATGAACCTGAAGAGTCTAGCCGTGACCTGGCATGGGCTGCTTCGTTCATTCTGACGGTACTCGTACTCATAATCAATTTAAGTGGTAGATATATCACAAGAAACAAAAAATAAGGATATCCTCAATGTCAATAATGAAAATAAAAAAATTCTCTTTTACATACGCAGGAGTTGATCACCCGTCACTCAAAAACATCAACCTGCCGATTGAGAAAAATAAGATTACTGCTCTTATCGGACCAAGTGGATGTGGAAAGTCAACACTGCTTCGTTCTATGAACAGAATTCACGATCTTTATCCGGGTAACAAATATGACGGAAAGATTGAACTTCTTGATCTAGAAACAGGAAAGTACAATAACATCCTGGATATCAAAAAAGAGAATGAATTCATTAAACTGCGTCAGCAAGTGGGGATGATTTTTCAAAAGCCGACACCGTTTCCTATGAGTATCTTTGACAATGTTGCCTACGGTCTGAAAATTGCAGGTATCAAAAACAAAACGGAACTCCAAGATAGAGTTGAAGTAGCACTCAAAGGTTCAGCTCTTTGGAAAGAGGTGCAAGACAGACTTGACAAATCTGCGATGGGGCTCTCAGGAGGTCAACAGCAACGTCTATGTATCGCCCGTGCAGTTGCAGTTAAACCGGAAGTTTTACTGTTTGATGAACCAACATCGGCACTGGACCCAATATCTACTGGAGCTATTGAGGAGCTGATCGTAGAGTTAAAAAATGAGGTGAGCATCGCTATCGTTACTCACAATATGCAGCAAGCAAGCCGTATCAGTGACTATACAGCTTTTATGTACCTTGGGGATTTGGTAGAATATGATAAAACAGAAACTATTTTCTTAAATCCTACCGAGAAACAAACTGAAGATTATATTACCGGTCGTTTTGGATAAGAAGGAGAAATTATGTTAGCAACATTTAAGACAAGCGTAAACGAAGTTCAAGAAAAAATTACAAATATAGGAAACGATCTTGTAAAAGCAAATGAGATAATAGTTGACGCTATCACATCTTGTGATGTGGAGAAGTTTAATGAAGCAAGATCTTACATAAAGAATATCTCTTCAAAAACAAGTGACATTGATAATCTGATTATTAAAATTTTAGCACTTTATACTCCAGAAGCAAGAGATCTGAGACAAGTGGTTGCATACTTTAAGATCACAAATGAACTCTCACGTGCATGTGCAAACACAAGAAGCTTCATCAGAGGTTTTACAGACATATGTACAGACCTCGAAGAGGATACAATCAACGAGTATGCCATTCCTATGCAAAACTCTACAATCAGAGCCGTAAAAATAACTGTCAGCATGATCAGCTGTGTCGATACGGATGAGCTTAGAGAAAGATATGAAGAGGTTCTTATTGAAGAGAACAAAACAGACGATCTTTTCTCAATGATCGAGAAAAACCTGATCAAAAAAGCAGATACGGCTAACGGTGAATTTGAAAAATACCATAGAATGTTAAGAGCATTAAGAAAAAGTGAAAAAGTAGCAGGTCGTGCAATCAGCATGGCTAACTTATTAGTTTATGCCAACGTCGGCGGCGAATTTCAAGCTTCATAAATAAGGAGTCACAGTGCTAAAGTTTCACCAGATAGTACTTAGAAAATTTTTAGCACTTTTCCTTGCCCTTTTCTTGATGATGGGCGGGGTAATCTACTTTTGGGAATACGATTTCTACCTCGATAGTTCCAAAAAAGCTCTCCTGCAAGATATAGAACTTATCGCATTACAGATCGATAAAGATACAGACTTAGACGCCCTTGCAAAAAAGGTAAAAAAACAACTCCATATCCGTACAACCATTATCGATGCCAAAGGTGTCGTTATTGCCGAATCCCACAAAGACAAAAACAAAATGGAAAACCACCGCTATCGCGATGAAGTGATGCAGGCGGATCGTAAAGAATTCGGCTATAAAAAAAGACACTCAGCTACACTTGGCATTGATCTTCTCTACGTTGTCAAAAAATACACGTTGCAAGATCGTACTTTGTATATCAGACTTGCCCTTGAACTTGAAGGGATAAAAGCCAATATAATGCAGCTTGCACTCAAAATCTTCTCTGTTGTCACACTCTTTTTTATCGCTATATTTTATATCACTTACAAAATCAACTCACAAGTTGAGACAGAAGTTGAAAATATAATCTCTTTTTTAAAGTCTTTGGCAAAAAAACAAAAGTCTACTTACATCAAATCAGAGTATTCTCAAGAGTTTGCACTCATCACCAACCTTTTGACAAAAGTCTCACAGATCATTGTAAAACAGGAAAAGAAAAAATCAAAATATACCAATAGGCTTAAAACTCTCAACAAACAAAAAGATGACATCATCTCAGCAATCTCCCATGAGTTTAAAAACCCAATCGCTATCGTCAACGGCTATTCCCAGACATTGATAGAGGATCAAGACCTCAATCCCGATATACGCCAAAAATTTTTAACAAAGATCCATAATAACGGGACCAAACTTAGTGAGCTCATAGATACGCTTCGACTCTCACTGAAATTAGACTCGAAACAGCAGTCACTCAATCTATCAACTTTTAATCTTTACGATCTTGTTGCAGAGTGCGCAGAGAACATACAGATCAATTACCCCGGCCGAAAAGTGCTCGTAAACGGGCCAAAAGATGTCACCATAAAAGCCGATCCGACTTTACTCGGGGTGGTATTTTCAAATCTGATAGAAAACGGTGTTAAGTATTCCGAAGATGAAGTGGTGGTCAACTTTGACGAAAAACATATAGAGGTTGTCGATACCGGTATAGGGATCGCACAAAAAGATCTTGAAAACATCACAAGCAAGTTTTACCGTGTACATAAAAACTCCTGGAACAACTCTCTGGGACTTGGACTCTTTTTGGTCCACACTATCGTAAAGCTTCACAACTTCAAACTCTCGATCGAAAGTGAAGAGAATCAAGGTTCAACTTTTAGTATCTCCTTTTCGTAATACAACTGTAATCTAGCTAGTTTATCATTTCTCCAAACTTTTTCAGAAGTTTATACTTTTCAAGGGATAAAGAAATGAAAATGCGTGAGTTTACTATACAAACTGACAAGCTTGAATATCTAGGATATGCAAAAGAGGAACTCAGCCTGGGTCTAGTTGCAGAACATCTATGTGAAGAGTTAGAGGTACCTGAGGAGTTTATCGAAGATCTTAACCTCAATGATGACCACCTTAGTATCAAACTGACCGATAAAGTCAGATACTTTAACGAAGACTGGTATGTAAATATCCAGAGGATCGCATAATGTTAGATATAGAACAAAAGATTCTCAAAAAATATCCAAAACTCAAAAACTCAAAACTTTTAAAATCTGCCGTAACTAAATTTGCCGATTCACTGATCCACCAAGATGAGATCAATAAATTTGTAGAGAAAAACACCCACCTTGGAAGTTACGAGTTTATAGATGAAGTATTAGAGTATTTCAACTTTAACTTTCACGTCAAAGATAAAGAGATAGAAAACATCCCTTCAAGCGGACGCGTTGTGATCATCGCCAACCACCCTCTTGGAGCCCTTGATGCCCTCTCTCTTATCAAACTTGTCTCTAAGGTGCGTAAAGATATCAAAGTGATCGCTAACGACTTTTTAGAGGAGTTTGAAAACCTTAAACCGATACTTATCAATATCGATGCATTCGGCGGAAAACAGAAAAAAGAATCGATCCAAAAAGTATATGACGCTTTGGAGAATGAAGAGGCTGTGATCATCTTCCCTTCCGGTGAAGTAAGCCGTGCTACACCTACGGGGATCAAAGATAAAAAATGGAAAAAAGGGTTTTTAAAATTTGCCCACAGGACCCATGCTCCGATCCTCCCGATCTATATAGGCGGCAAAAACTCAAAAACTTTCTACTCTATCTCGGCTCTCAACAAAAAACTCTCGACAGCTCTGCTGCCAAACGAGATGTTTAAACAAAGAGACAATACGATCGAGATAGTAGTGGGTGAGCTTATCCCTGCTGAAAATACCAATCCAAAAGGGATTAAGCTTGATCAGCTTGTCAATCTTTATAAAAAACATCTCTATAGCCTCAAATCAAAAAAAAATTATTTTGAGACACAAAAAGCGATAGCCCACCCCGAAGATGCAAAAGCGGTCAAAAAAGAGCTGAAAAAATCTCAACTGCTCGGCAAAACAAAAGACGGCAAACTTATCTACCTCTATGCCAGCGACGATAAAAACTCTATCGTAGTCAATGAGATCGGAAGACTTCGAGAGATCTCTTACAGAAAAGTGGGTGAAGGGATCAATAAAAAACGCGATATCGACAAATATGATCGTTACTACAAACATATTATCCTTTGGGATAATGAAGATCTCGAGATCGTAGGTGCCTACAGAATAGCAGAATGTGCCTGGGTACTGGAGAACAAATGTATGACAGATCTTTATACAACTACCCTTTTTGACTACAATGAGGAGTTTTTACACTACCTCTACGATTCGATCGAACTTGGACGCAGTTTTGTCCAGCCAAAATACTGGGGAAGCCGTGCACTTGACTATCTTTGGTACGGGATCGGAGCATATCTCAAAAACAATCCCCAGATCAAATATATGTTTGGGCCTGTCTCTTTGAGTGCTACCCTGCCGCAGCCTGCTAAAGATATGATCCTCTATTATTACGACACATATTATGGTGATAAGGGCACACTTGTTGATGCAAAGATCCCCTACAATTTTAAAAGTGACAAGTCGCTTATCAAACGGCTTGAAGGGGAGTTTAATTCAGAAGATCTCAAACAGAATTTTAAAACTCTTAAACGCTCTCTGAGTACTATCGGTGCAAGTGTGCCAACACTCTATAAACAGTACAGCGATCTTTGTGAACAAGACGGCATCAAATTTTGTGCTTACAATGTCGATCCAGACTTTTCCGACTGTATCGACAGCTTTATCGTTGTAGAGATCGACAAAATCAAACAAAAGCAGAGGGAGAGATATTTTGGTGCCTAATAAAAACTTTTGTCAACTCCCTTTGCAGTGTCAAAAAAAACTTGAAGTGCTCGATATAGCATTTCAACCCATTGTCAATATAAACCCAAATTATGCAATAGAAATCCCATGAAATTATAAAAACTTATAAATT
>JBEWQA010000051.1:0-9871 GCA_047689515.1 Candidatus Sulfurimonas kebritensis | reverse complement strand
AAAAACGATGAGGGTGAAAATGTTAAAGCGATTGTAACGCTTCCAAGCGATCAAAAATCAAAAGCGATCGGTAAAGGGGGTATCAATATCCGTCTTGCTTCGATGTTATGCGGTATGGAGATCGAACTTGTCGAGAATGACGATATGAGCGGTAAAGATGCAAGCGAAACCCAAGAAGAGCAAAAAGAGAGTGTAGATGCACTAGAAGCGTTATTTAACTAACGCTTCATATAGGGGTTTAGTTTTAAAAGAATTAAATCCGCCAAAACGTTGCCAAGCAGCGTTAAAAAAGCACTTATCATAAGGATGCCCATAATGGTTGGGTAGTCACGTGAAAGTGCACTCATATAAAAAAACTGTCCCATCCCGTCAATCCCAAAAATAGACTCCAAAATAACACTTCCTCCGATAAGCCCGGGTAAAGAGAGCCCAAGAAGCGTAATGATCGGCGGTAAAAGGTTTGGCAGGATGTAGTAACGAAGTAACTGTTTGTCGTTTAATCCCCTTGACCTTGCAAAATAGTAGTAGTCACTTTTAAGAATCTCAAGCGTTAGGGAGCGAATATAGACGATCATACTCCCAAGCCCTCCAAAGATCATAATAGCGATCGGTAAAATCAAGTGCCAAGCCATATCTACGTAGTAGGAGAGCCCGCCCTCAATCACATCTACAGAATGCAGTCCTGCTATAGGAAAGAGTTTAAAGTTTACAGAGAAGATGATAATAAGCAGCAGTGCCAGATAAAAAGAGGGCATCGAGAAGGATATAAGTGATAGTTGGCGGATCAGATGATCTGTTTTTTTCTCGTAGTTAAGTGCTGCTTTGATCCCCAGATAGAGTGAAAAGACAAATACGGCAATTAACGAGACGATATTGATTGTCAGGGTAATAGGGAGCCGTTTGAGGATCTCGGTAGAGACATCGCCGCCGTTTACAAAAGAGATTCCGAAATTGAGTTGTACTATATTTATGATCCAGTCTATATACTGAATATGGAGCGGTTTATCCAGACCGTATACCGCTTTGAGCTTTTCGATCGCTTCAGGGGTCATATTTGGGTTGAGTTGTCCCGCACCGAAGAAACTGTTTGGAGCTGCATGGATCGCTAAAAACGAGATGAGCGATATCAGCAGCAGCATCCCGAAGATATAGGTCATTTTTCGTAAAAATATTTTCATAAAAAGATTATAGCAGATTAAAGAATTAACATCGCATCACCGTAGGAGTAAAAACGGTATCTGTTTTTGATCGCTTCCTCATAGAGTTCAAGTGTCTTTTCAAGTCCGACAAAAGAGGCTACAAGCATGATCAGTGTTGATTTTGGTAAATGGAAATTTGTTAGAAGGTGATTAACCCGAAGCGGTTTGTTGTTCGGGTGCAAAAAGAGGTTTGCCTCCCCGCTTGTTTGCTCTTTGTGTCTGGCATAGTATTCGATCGTACGTGTCGAGGTAGTCCCTACGCTGAGGATCTCCTGATCGGAATCGAGTAGTTCTTTTGCCGCTTGTGGAATCTCATAAAACTCGGAGTGCATCGGGTGATCGGTAATTGTTTCAGCTTCAACAGGCTTAAACGTTCCGCTACCGACATGAAGTGTTACAAAGGCGTGTTTATGGTTTTTACATACACGCTCATGCTGCTCTTTTGTAAAGTGCAGCGATGCAGTGGGTGCTGCAACCGCCCCCTGGTTTTTTGCAAAGACACTTTGGTATTCTGTTGCGTCTTCTTTATTGTCCTCTCTTTGGATATAAGGGGGCAGAGGGATATGACCTATCTCTTCGATTATAGGAAGAAGCTCTTCAAAACGAAGTGCCTGATCGTTTTGGAAAAAATTTACAATACGGGTACCGTCGGTTTTAAGCTCTTTGATAACAGCTTTTAGGTTGTGCTCGAAAAATATCTCTTGACCTACTTTTACGCGACCGCGGATATATACATGGACGTCATTGGCGTTTAAAGCTCTGTTGATAAGGAGTTCAACTTTTCCGCCGCTTTGTTTTTTCCCGAACAGGCGGGCTTTTATAACTTTTGTGTCGTTAAATATAAGGGCACAATCTTTTGGGATAAACTTTTCAAGATTGTAAAAGTGGGTGTGAGTGATTGTGTCTGTTTTACGATCATAAACAAGCAGTTTTGCATGATCGCGCGGTGAAGCCGGATGGGTAGCTATGAGCTCATCGGGAAGATGAAAGTCATAGCTGGAGGTGAGGAGCTCTTTATTTTGCACTTGCTTCCTCATTGTCCTCTTCATCATCATCTTCTAACGGTGGGGCAGGGTTAACCATTTTTACTATTAAAATAGAAAAACCGTAAAGGATGATCAGCGGTCCAGCCATAAGGAGCTGTGTCAGTACATCAGGCGGTGTTAATAGTGCAGCAACGATAAAGATAATAATGATCGCGTATTTGAAAAATGATGTCATACCGCGATCGTCTATTAATCCTAAAAGCCCTAAAAAGTATGCAAATACAGGGAGTTCAAAAGCTAGACCGAAACCAAACATGATCTTGGTAAAAAAGCCCACATAATCTTCGATATTGATAAGCGGTGTAAATTTAAAGGAACCGAAAGTGATTAAAAAGTCAAATCCAAACGGAGTTACTATATAGTAAGCAAACAAGACCCCGACGGCAAACATAATGGTCCCGCCAACGATGAATGGGATAAGCATCTTTTTTTCATTTGAATACAGCCCCGGTGCTATAAACATCCAGATCTGAGATAAAATGATCGGCAGCGCTCCGAGGATCGCAGCAAAGAATGAAACTTTTAAAGCAACGAAAAATGCTCCCCCGACTTGACTCGTCGTTACCATACCGTCAGCTGCATGGAGAGACTTTTTCCCAACTTCGATCAAAGCATCATTAAGTGGTGTTACCATCCAATTGAGGATCGGTTCATGGAAGTAAAACATCACAAAAAACATAACTGCCAGACTTCCGACAGTAATACCTAAACGTTTTCTTAGTTCTATTAAATGGGGTCTAATCTCTTCAAACATCTATATTTTCTTCTTCAACTTTCTTTTTTTTCTTTTTCTTAAAGGTTACCTCTTCGGGTTCACTCGGAGCTTTTTTCAACTCCTCCTTTGGTTCATCATCCATGATGTCACCGATATGGGCATTGACATCGGCAGCTTTTGAAACTTTTTGTTTAGCTGTTTCAAGCTCCTGTTTGTATGCCAAAGCCTCCTGTTTGATGTCGGCTACGTGCATCTCCTCTTCGATCGTCGATTTTAATGATCCGAGTGTATTTTTTGTAGTTCTGAAAAACTTTGCAATTTCGACCATTGCAGTAGGGAGCTTATCCGGACCCAAAAATAAAATGGCAACAACTGCAATAATAAGTATCTCTGTAAAACCCATACCAAACATAAAAAGTGCCTTTAAAAATTATAGTTTTGAGATTTTATCTAAAGAATGGTTAAAAAATCTTCAAGAATAAAAAATTCAATTGAAATAAAGGATAAATATATAAAATTCTAAAAAATACTATTAGGAGAAATTATGAGTAAAATAATTTTTGAAAAAGAGTGCGGTTGTGTTAAAAGAAGTGACTATGAAAATAATGTTAGTTATGCAAATAAAGAGGATGCTTTAATAAAGGCTCTAGAGATGACAAAAGATATGAATGAAACATTTTGTAAAAAACATAATTTTCAAGCTGTGGAAAACGGTGAAGATATTCTTATCAAAGTTGCGATGAACTAAGACTCGAGATAGAGTGCTATCTCATCACTCAGGAGATACTCTTTGTTGTAGTATCTCCCCTCTTTAAACTCCAGTTTCCCCTCAGTAACGAGCAGATCTGCTTTTGTTTTTTCCTCTTGTGTGAAAGTTTTTTCATCGATCCCTACAGTAGATCGCAGTCCCAAAAAGATCTTTTCCGTTTTTATATCTGCATCACTTAGTGCTTCGTATCTGTACTTTAACGGCTCCTCTATATACTTTTCGATCTCGGGTTGCGGATAGTAGCGCTGAGAATGTAAACATCCGACGGCACCGGCACCTACCCCTAAATACTCTTCATACTCCCAGTACCCTATATTGTGTACGGAGCGGTAGCTGCCGAAATTACTGATCTCATATTGTGGCAGTCCGTTTTTTTCGATCTCTTGAAATAACCACTCCGTGAGCTCCAACTGTTCGCTGGAGAGTTGCGGTTTGTTTTCAAATACCGTCCCCTCCTCGATCGTTAATGCGTAAGCACTGATGTGGTTAATCGGTAGAGAAAAAGCGGTATCAAGGTCATGTTCGAGCAGCTCTTTTGTATCTCCTAAAGTGGCATAGATCAGATCGAGAGAGATATTTTCAATACCCGCTTTTTTTGCATTTTGTACAGCTTCGATCGCTTGGAGAGGACTATGGGCACGGTTAAGGAGTTTGAGTTTCTCGGCATTAAAACTTTGTACACCGAAACTTACACGGTTGACACCCAGTTTGTGCATCCCCTCAAGCCACTCGTTTGTAGCGCTGTTGGGATTGGCCTCGCTTGTAATTTCCGCCTCCTCTTGCAGATAGGGCAAAAAAGTGTTAAAAATTTTTTCAAAAAGTGCAGGGCTGACGGTAGAGGGGGTACCTCCCCCTATAAAAACAGACTTGATACTCCCTTTACCTAAATCTTGAAGTTCAGCAGAGAGCTGTGTATGGAGTGCGTCCATATATTTTTGTTTAAGATGAAATTTATCGACATAGGAGTTAAAAGCGCAATAGGAGCATTTTGAATCACAAAAAGGGATATGGATATAAAGTAACATAAGCGTATTATACTATGTTTAACTTCTTTTAATCACTCTTTTTGTATAATCACGATTATTTTATTAGGGTTTTTAATGAGTGTAGAAGAGGTATATCGTCCAAATGTTGCTATGATAATCGTATCGCACGAGTATCCGAAGCAGAAAAATATTTTTATAGCACAAAGAAACGATTTGGGTGATATTTGGCAGTTCCCTCAAGGTGGAATAGACGAAGGTGAAGAGGTCAAAGATGCACTATTTCGTGAAATGGAAGAGGAGATCGGCACAAAGCAGGCTGAGATAGTTGCAGAGTTTCCCGAGTGGATCTCTTACGATTTTCCGAGCAAGATTGCTAAAAATATGAGGCCTTACAAAGGGCAGACACAGAGATATTTTTTAGTAAAACTTGCCAAAGATGCGATCATCGATCTCAACACCCACCATCCTGAGTTTTCGGACTATAAGTTTGTTTCTGTGGATGAGGTTTTAGATATCACGGCTCATTTCAAAAAACCTGTTTATGAGAGTGTCATAAATTATTTTAAACAAGAGGGATTACTGTAGATGTTAATTGTTCAAAAGTTCGGCGGTACGAGTGTAGGTGATCTGGACCGTATCCAAAATGTTGCCAACAGAGTTGCAAAAACAAGAGATGCAGGTAACGACGTCGTCGTAGTAGTATCTGCAATGAGCGGAGAGACAAACAAATTAGTGGGGTATGCTGAGCACTTCTCAGAGACTCCGGCTCGTGCAGAGATGGATATGTTGTTAAGTTCAGGTGAACGTGTAACGGCATCACTGCTTTCAATCGCACTTCAAGAGATGGGGTACGATGCAACTGCAATGAGCGGTAGAAAAGCGGGAATCGTTACAGACAACTCTCATACAAAGGCACGTATCGAAGATATCGATCCGGTATCGATGCAAAATGAAGTAAAAGCAGGCAAGATCGTTGTTGTCGCAGGTTTTCAGGGTGTAAATGAAAACGGTGATGTAACGACACTCGGACGTGGAGGAAGTGATCTCAGTGCCGTAGCGATCGCAGGTGCATTAAAAGCTGATCTTTGTGAGATCTATACCGATGTAACGGGTATCTTTACAACCGATCCGCGTATCACTTCAAAAGCGCATAAACTCGACAAAATCTCTTACGATGAGATGCTGGAACTAGCTTCACTCGGGGCAAAAGTGCTTCAAAACCGCTCTGTAGAGATGGCAAAAAAATTAAACGTAAATTTAGTAACAAGATCAAGCTTTTCTGATGAAGAGGGAACATTAATAACAAAAGAGGAAAATATTATGGAACAACCTTTAGTTAGTGGAATTGCACTAGATAAAAACCAAGCTCGTATCTCACTTTTAGGTGTGAAAGACAGACCGGGAATCGCAAGTGAGATCTTTAATAAACTGGCTGATTCGGATGTAAACGTAGATATGATCGTACAAAATAAAGCGGTTGATGATACAACAAATATCGACTTTACAGTACCTGTAAGTGATCTGCACGATGCCAAAGCGGTAGTTGATCTGTTTGTACAAAACGGTGAGATCAAAGCAGATACATACAACGAATCTATCTGTAAAGTTTCAATAGTGGGTGTCGGTATGAAGTCACATGCAGGTGTAGCTGCAAAAGCGTTCTCTACAATGGCTGAGAACAATATCAATATCAATATGATCTCAACTTCAGAGATAAAAGTCTCTATGATCATCGATGAAAAATATGCAGAGCTTGCTGTAAGAAGTCTGCATGATGCATACGAGTTAGAGAAGTAAATTGTTAGACTTTGCACAGTGGAGCCTTGATGCCATCCGTGAAGAGGGCGGGGCTTTAAGCTGGCTTGAAGAGCAGCGCTTTGAATGGTCAAAAACAACGGCTCTTGCGTTAGAGCAGATCTTAAACGGTAAAACAGTTGTTCTTATAACCGATCAAAAAAGAAAGTGGCTTGAGCGTTATATTATCGATACGATAAACAGCGTAGAACTCGATAGACCTCTTATCCCGGTTGTAACGATAGAAAGTCTCTATCCTCACTACAGCAATATTAACGGTGGAGAGATGATCGATATGGTAGATGATCTGATCGCTCTGTCGTATAAGAACGATCACTTCTTTTGGTATATCGGTAAAGGGGACGACAAAAGAAGCGATATTGCCAAAAGACGAGACAACAGTTACTTTTGGATCTTTGATGAGAATTTCAATAACGCTTTTACCCTTAAGTCTTACGATAGTTTGCTCGATATAAAGTTGTTACAGCTCTATAGACTTTTTGATGCATCACTGGGTGCAGCAATGTTCGGAGAGGTTGATGCAAGCTCTTAACTCCCGAAAAGGCCACATCATCATCTCAAAAGATCTCGAGGGGGAGATAGAGCGTCTTGAGACCGAACTCTCAGGTTCTCGGATTGTAAAATTTGTCGAAGAGACCTTTAAGATCGAACACGCAAAAGAGGTGACAGCCGAAGCGTATGTAAGCGAAAATGCAACAAAATACATTATCTTGGCTGCAGTTGATTTTACAGACGTAGCCCAAAACTCCCTTTTAAAACTTCTCGAAGAGCCTCCGACAAATATTGAGTTTATTGTTCTCTCTACTACAAAATCAACACTTCTGCCTACAATCCGTTCAAGACTGCCGATACTAAAAGTAGATACCTCCCATGAGATGCAAAGCCTTGGACTCACTCTGACAAAACTCGATCACAAAGCGATGTTTGAGTTTTTAAAAGAGCACGCTAGAGTTCCGAAAAATGAGGCGAAACAGCTTGTAGAGTCTATTTTTTACCAAGCAACGGTAGTGGAGGGCTTAAAACTCTCCCAAAAGCAGTTGGAAAACTTTGAACAGGCATACCGTCTGATCGAGCTTAATGCTCGTGTGCAAAGTGTCTTTTCACTACTCTTGATGAGTTTTATGCAGGAGCGCTAATGGAGATCAAACAACTTTCAAACGATATAGATATACAACGTTATTTAGTTGAACTCGGTGTAGACAGCGGCGGGATTAAAATACTTTCACAAAAAGCGAAAACGGAGCTTTTTTATATAAAAGATCTTGCAGTGGGTGCGGCAAATATTCTCAAGCAAGATGCCCTCTCAATTGGAGCCGATCTTGCAGTTCCCCGCGGGACCGTAATCGCAAAAGAGCCCTATGTAGACTGCATCCTTATCGCTACTACAAAACAGCTGCACACACTTGCAAAAAAAGAGTTGGCGCAACCTTTCGGACTGAAAAACCTTGCAAAGCACCTGCAAAAGCATCTGGCGATTAAAAAAGATGATGGGTACTCGATCATGGGTGTACTTAACGCAAACGATGACAGCTTTTTCAGCGCTTCACGTTTTGTGGGTGCAAATGCAATCAAACGGATAGAGCAGATGATCGAAGACGGTGCTGATATTATAGATATAGGCGGGGTGTCATCCCGTCCCGGAGCCGATAAAGTTAGTCCGGATGAGGAGCTGAACCGTGTCAAGCCTATTATGGATGCGATCAAAACAAACAGTTTATATAAAGATGTGAAGTTGAGCATCGACTCTTATGAGCCTAGCGTCGTCTCTTATGCACTTGAGAGCGGTTTTACGATCGTAAATGATATTACCGGTTTTGAAAATGAAACGCTTGGCAAGTTGTGTGCGAGTTACGAGGCAACGGCAGTGGTGATGCATATGCAAGGGGACCCCCAAACGATGCAAAAAGCACCTGTTTATGACGACGTGATCTTTGATGTATACAACTATCTTGAGCTTCAAACACAAAAGCTGGAGTCTCTGGGAGTTAAAGATATCGTTTTAGATGTGGGAATAGGTTTTGGAAAAACACTTGAGCATAATATCTCTTTGCTCAAACATCTGCAACAGTTTCAACATCTCGGCAAAAAACTGCTTGTAGGTGCTTCAAGAAAATCTATGATTGA
Organism: Candidatus Sulfurimonas kebritensis; assembly: GCA_047689515.1. Taxonomy (GTDB): domain Bacteria; phylum Campylobacterota; class Campylobacteria; order Campylobacterales; family Sulfurimonadaceae; genus Sulfurimonas; species Sulfurimonas kebritensis. The sequence goes on along the minus strand of JBEWQA010000051.1, from coordinate 1,217 downwards.
TAAAATATTCCCTGCTAAAGTTGAAGATCGTCTCAGCGGTACGATAGCTTTGCATCTGGAAGCAGTGAGAAACGGAGCTTCGATCATTCGTGTCCATGATGTATATGAGCACAAGCAGGCTCTTGAAGTTTTTAAAGCCTTGCAAAGGGGATAGTGATGAAGTTTCCAAGCGCAGCAGATATTGCAAGTACCCAAGTTGTTTCGGCAAATATCGAAGAGAAGATCTCAACTGCAATTGATCGCATGATAGAGAGTGATCACCGTGATGTGATTGTAGAGGATTTTGATGTTTTTTATGTCTTAACTGCGATCGAAGTGTTGAAGTTAAAAGATGAAAACATTCAACTCGACGATAAGATCTCCCATCTGCATCTCAGACGAATCCCTGCCGTACATAAAGATACAAATGTGCTTAATCTGCTGAAATACCTCGATGAAGTGACAGAGTATATCTGTGTTATTAATGATAATAAGTCTATCTACGGTATTATCACCCATATAGATATCACGAGCAATATCGATCCCGAGATTATTATGGATAACTATACGATCGAAGATTTTCTCCGTTTAACACGTCGTGTAAAGTGGATAGACAAAGAGATGAATACCGCTGAGGTACTTTCGCAAATGTATATCGCTGGCAATGACAGTGTTATAATCGTAGAGGACCAAAGACCAATAGGGATCTTAACGACTAAAGATGTAGTGCAACTGATCAAGCATAAATCAGATCTAAATCTTCCTATCAAAAACTATATGAATTCACCCGTTGACAGTGTGCATAAAAGAACATCGGTCAGGGATGCTTTAGAGTTTGTCAAAAAGAAACACTACAAACGTTTGATCGTCGTAGATGAGGATGAGAGACTTGTAGGTATCATATCTCAAAAAGAGTTGATATTCTTAACCTATAACAGATGGGCTATGGTGATGAAAGAGCACCAAGAGGAGCTTCAGGAGATCAATACTTTGTTAAAAGAGCAAAACAAAGAGTATGAACTTTTAGCATCGGTTGATCCTTTGACAAAACTCTATAACAGATATAAGTTTAAACAGCTTTTTAACTCCTCTTTGGCAACAATGGTACAAAGATCGGGAGTGATGTCTCTATTGCTTCTAGATATAGACTTTTTTAAAAAAGTAAATGACAGCTTCGGTCATAATGTAGGTGACTTAGTTTTAACAACTATCGCAGAGATACTGCAAGATCAAACAAG
>JBEWQA010000013.1:32267-38888 GCA_047689515.1 Candidatus Sulfurimonas kebritensis | reverse complement strand
TTTACATCTGCATTGATTAGCACCACTACACGTTCTCTGTCCACCATTGCCATATCTATAGCACCGTCGATCACGTCTACTAAACGGTACTCATTTAACTCTGTAGAATCTTCGAGACTTCCCACCTCTTCAATAAGGGCAAACTCCTCTACCAAAGTTTCCAGCCTGTTAAAGATCGATGTAAAGCGGTTACGCTGTTTCTCCTCTTTTAACATCTGTGTAGCAATTGTCCCTTTTGCAATAGGAGTTTTTAGTTCATGCATCAGGTTACGCAAAAAGAGTGTACGAGATTCTAAAACATTGTTGATCTTCTCTTTTGTATTTTCAAGCTCATTGGCAACTGAGCCAATCTCATCCATATTTTTCGTCTTAAACGAGACATCCATATCTCCGTTTCCATAGAGGGCGATCTTCCGGCGCAGTCGGATCAGGGGACGCAATTTTTGTAAAACCAGTACAAAAGAAACCGAGATGATCAAAAAGACCAAGTTATAAAAATAGAGGATATTGATATAGCTATAGGGTTTGAGCTCTTCATCTTTGATGAGCACTTCAGAGTCAGGACTCTCTATACGGAAATAGATACGTTTTTTATATTCCAGCATCGAGGCTTTAAGATCTGTGACCGTATTTTTTGTAAAAAGTCCGTTTTTGTTGATCATCAAAGAGGTGTTGAAACTTTTAAATCCCTCTTTTTTGAGCAGTTTTGCCCCTTTGAGGATCTCTTTGGTTTTCTCTTTATCATTAACAATAAAAAGGTTGTAGATCGCCAAGTTTGCTTCAAGCATGATCTCTGAAGAGCTTCTTTGGCGGTGTTCACGGTATACCTGGGCGATTACCGAATATTTTGTAAATATATGGGCTATATATTGTTCTTTATTAAGTTTGTAAAACTCCCAAAAAACTGCACTCACACTAATTAGCGAGACAGAGAGGGCAAAAAGTACCGTTATCAGTACGCCGTTTTTTTTGATCATTTCAGGAGTTTATACCCTACGCCGCGAACTGACTCAATAAGCGACTTATCCCCGAGTTTATTTCGGATACGCCCGACCATTACATCTATAGACTTGTTTGAGCTGTCTTCATTGATCGCGTTGACATTATGGATCAGATCTTCACGAGATACTACAAGCCCGTGCTTTTGGATCATATATGAGAGTATTCCAAACTCGGCATTGGTGAGATCGATATTACGCCCTTTGTAGCTGATCGTCATCGTCTCTTTGTCACATTTAAAGTCACTTTTGTTCTCCGCTTTTGCTTCGGCTTTAGCAGCGTAACGACGCAGAACCGACTGGATTCTCGCTTCAAGTTCACGAGGATCGTAAGGTTTTGGCATATAATCATCAGCTCCAAGTTCAAGCGCTTTTACTTTGTCGGTCACGTCACTTCGAGCCGAAGAGATGATGATAGGCAGATCCTGGCGTTCGCGGATCGCCTCACACACTTCAAGTCCGTCCATACCAGGCAGTGTAAGGTCCAAGATCACAAGGTCAAAAGGTTCTAGTTTTAAAATACTGACAGCTTTGAAAGGATCATCCTCGACGGTGATATCAAATTCAAACTGCTCCAGATACTCTGTAAGTATCTCAGCAAGTTCCAGATCATCTTCAATCATCAATATTTTATGCTTTGCCATCTCAAACCTTTTTTAATTTTTTGAATATTATAGCCGTATCAAAATAATAGTTAGCTAATATCAAGTGAGCATCAACGTCACTCTATACGCGATAAAGCCCATTACATACGCTGTCACAGAGGTAAATGCAAAGAGGTAAAAGAAATATCTCACGCCCCCCGCTTCACGAGTAAATACGATCGAAGCTGCCAGACACGGAAGATAGATCATCACAACCACTATAAAAGAGACCGCCGATGCAAACGGTATATGTTTTTTGATCTGCGATGCTAAAGTGCTGTCTGCCTCGTCAACCTCATCCCCCAACGCATAGAGCACACCAAGAGTTGAAACAACTACCTCTTTAGCTGCAAGTCCTGTTTGCAGAGCTATATTCATCTTCCAGTCAAATCCCAGAGGTGCAAAGACAGGCTCTGTCAGTTTTCCTATAATCCCTAAATAACTCTGTTCCAGATGCTCCATTTTGAGACGATTTTCAAGTGTTGCAGCCTCTTGTTTTGTCGATGCATTTGCGATCATCTTTTCATACTCGGCGTTTAAAGCCTCATTGTGTGGATAGTTGGACAAGAACCAGATAAGCATCGATGCACCTGCGATAAAAGTACCCGCTTTTTTCAAATACATCATAGTTTTAGTAAGTACCGTATGCCAGATCAGCTTTGCACTTGGAAGTCTGTACTTTGGCATCTCCATAACAAAAGGCTCATCTATCCCTTTAAATGCTGTCATTTTTAAAACTTTTGCAGCGATAAGTCCTAAAAGTGCTCCCGAGATATAGATAGCAAAGAGGACATTTCCCGCCATCTGTTCAGAAAAAAATGCACCTGCAAAAAGGACGTAAACAGGCAGACGCGCTCCGCACGACATAAAACCTATTATAAAAAGCGTCAGCAGTCTGTCTTTATCATTTTTAAGTACCCTTGCACTCATATATGCTGGAATCGAACATCCAAATCCCGTTACCAGCGGGATAAAACTTTGTCCATGAAGCCCAAACTTGTGAAAAAAGCCATCGAGCAAAAATGCCACACGGGACATATACCCCGTCCCTTCAAGTAAAGCAATACCAATAAAAAGAATAACGATATTTGGTATAAAGAGTACAACGGCACCGACACCGGCAATGATCCCGTCTACGACAAGTGAGCGGATACTCTCATTTTGGATCGTATCACCTATTGCACCGCCTAACCATCCAAAAAAACCATCGATATAGTCCATCGGTATAGCGCCAAGTTCAAATGTAAGCTGAAAAAGACCCCACATAAAAAATAAAAATATAGGGATCCCTGCAATCGGATGTATCAAAACCGAGTCGATCATCTCTGTAAGAGTTTTTTTCTCCTCTTTTTTTTCCTGCTTGACAACCTCGGTCACGATTCCTCTGTTAAAAGCTGCATACTCTTCGGCAAAAGCTTCTTTTATATCATTTGTATCATGGTGAAGTTCAATATGTTTTGAAGCTTCGATAAGTATCGGCTGCAGCTCTGTCCATATAGGGTTATCGTGCAATTTTGTATATGTTTTTTTATTATTTTTTAAAAGATTGATAGCGATATTTCTATAGGAGTTTGCCGCTTGATATTTGTGTTTTGTAAGATAGTTTACGATTGTGAGGATCTCTTGCTCTACCGCTTCGGAAAAGATCAGTTTCGGATCTGTCTTTTCACATTCAAACTCTGTAACAACCGTATCGATCAGATCCTCTATACCCATTTTTGTAGCCGCTGAGACCTTGACACAAGGCAGACCCATCAGTTCACTCATATATTCGGCATCGACGGAGATCCCCTCCTTGTCCGCTTCATCACTCATATTAAGAGCAATTACTACTTTTTTACTCATAGTAAGCAGTTCAGAGGTAAGCTGCAGATTTTTATTTAAGTTTGTAGAGTCTACTACGTTGATGATAATGTCGTACTCTTCCGCACAAAGGTAGTCGTGTGTCACACGCTCTTCGATCGTATAGTCGGTAAACGCATAAGTACCCGGAAGATCGACAACCGTAAAATGGTAGTTTTTATAGTCAAAGAGCACCTCTGTTTTATCTACGGTCACACCTGAAAAATTCCCAACATGCAAATGGGCATTGCTTACAGAGTTGATAAGCATACTCTTCCCTACATTAGGTTGTCCGACAAGTGCTACTTTAATGTGTTGTGCAGTTACGGGGCAGGTTGCTTTCTCTTCAGTCATATCTCTTTTACCTCAACTGTCTTTGCCTCTTCAGCACGTAATGCGATCTGCATATTGCCCACTTTTATCTCTAGAGCTTTTTTTCTCGGTGCTTCACCTATAAATTCTAAAACAGCATGTTTCATTATTCCAAAAGAGATGAGTCTGTGTTTTAAAGCTTCATCTGCATGCAGCTTTAACACTTCAAACTTTTTCCCCTTTGAGCCGTCACTTAATCTCATTTTTCCTCTTTAAAAACTATATTAGTTATTACTAGCTATATTATACCCTAAATATTATATATTGAGAATGATAATCAAAGTTTAATGAATAACAACTTAGATCCTACTCAGATCTTTTGCTATAATTGCAAAAAAAATTTAAGGCTATACCAACAATGAAGTTTCTTTTTACACCCTCATCACATTTTAATCTTGCAAATATGTTTACATTTGTTAATATTACTGCAGGATTGCTGGCAACTTACTTTATTACACAAAATAACTTTTTTTTAGCAATTATTTTAGCATGGATCGGGGGAGCTTGTGATATTTTTGACGGAAAGATCGCAAGAAAATTTAATCTCTCTAACGAGTTTGGTATCCAGCTTGACAGCTTTGCGGACTTTTTGAGTTTTGTTCTAGTACCTGTATTTTTGATCTTTCAGGCGAGTTATTCACAAAGTTTAGAGGGAAGCATCTTATTACTCTCAGGCGCAGTGAGTATCTTTTATGTTATCTCAGGTCTTAGACGCCTAATCCAGTTCAATATAAATTCGGATGCGGGTGAAGTTGAAAAATACTTTGTGGGGGTACCGACACCGATGGGTGCGATACTTTTGTGGTTAGTTTATCTTGCAAATGCCTACGAACTTTTACCAACTTACGGTGTAATCGCTTTTATGGCATTGATCGCTTGGAGCTTAAACTCCAAGATCAAAGTGAAACATCCTTAATCACTTTGAGTTAACTCCATACTTTCCGCTTCCTAATAAAATAACTAAAATACTCATAAGCAGATAAACAAACGGCAGCTCCCAAGTGAGTCCGCCATGTTTTGAGAGTGTAAGCGAGAAACCATACGCTAAATAGATCGCCATAAACATATTAAAAGCGAGTACACCTGCAGCTACCCTTGCATATAATCCCAAAATGATAAAGATCGGAGCGATCAGCTCCCCTACAAAAACTCCGTAAGCAAAAAAACCGGGAAAGATGCTGGCATCCATCATGCTTTTAATCCCTGAGATTCCGTGAATCACTTTATGGATTCCGTGAAAAAGGATCAAAATTCCCAAACTCACTCTTAATAACAGTTTTGCCAGATCAGGCTGTAGTAACATCACTTCTTCTCCGCTTTTCTAAATTTACAAGACCCGACAGAGATCTCTTTTCCCGAGTTGAGCACCTCTTTGATATAAAGAAGTGTCCCTTGCGTGTCGGCATCACCAACCTCTTCGGCGATGATCTTCAAAAGATCAGCCTCTTGGGTTAGTGTCCATGTTTGTTCATAATTATACTTCGTTTCTATATTCATTCTAGATTTATATCATTATTCTCTTTAATAAATCTTTTATAAAGCATTGGCAAGAGTATCAAAGTGAGTGCAGTAGAGGATATAAGCCCAAAGATCACTACGATAGCCAGCGGTTTTTGGATCTCCGAACCGGGTCCTGTCGCAAAAAGCATCGGTACAAGAGAAAGAGCGGCAATCGTTGCCGTCATCAGTACCGGACGGAGTCTTCTTTTTGCCCCTTGGATCACTACATCTTTTATACTCATACTCTGAGAAAGTTCATTAAAGTAACTGATCATCACTACACCATTAAGCACTGCAATACCAAGCAGGGCAATAAAACCTACCGATGCGGGAACCGAAAGATAAGAGTTTGTCAAATAAAGCCCGAAGATACCACCCATCATCGCCAAGGGGATCGTCGTAAAGATGATCGCACTTTGTAAAATAGATCTAAACGTCATATAAAGGATCATAAATATCAGTACTAATGCGATAGGCACAACGATTAGCAGCCTTTGCATCGTAGCTTGCTGATCTTTAAACTCCCCGCCGAAACTAAGGCTGTACCCAGCCGGCAGTTTTAACTCTTTGGCAATGTTTGCTTTAAGATTATCGACGAAAGTAACAAGATCAACTCCCGACACATTGGTCTGAATAGAGACAAAACGTCTCGCTTTTTCATGTTTGATCTCAACAGGTCCGCTGGAGCGATCGATATCGATAACTTCTAAAAGGGAAACAGGAGTTTTATCTGCTCCGACAAGATAGAGCTCGTCAAGATTTTTCGTTTTATAATCCCCTTTAATAATGATCGAGAACTGTTTCATCCCCTGATAGATAGTCCCCGCTTCCACACCGCTCACAGCAGCTTGAAGCAAATGGGCCACATCACGTTTATCTAAGCCGTAATTTCTTAGTTTTTCATCATTAAAGTGGAGTTGCTGGTACGCTGCACCCTCATTTTGGCGCATATACACATCCTCGGAACCTTGCGTATTTTTTGTGATCTCTTTGATTTTGAGTCCGAGATCATTGAGTTTGTCGATCTCCTCTCCAAAGAGTTTAACTACTACATCCCCGCGTGAACCCGTGAGCATCTCCGACGTACGCATCTCAATAGGCTGCGTAAAACCGTACTCGATCCCTTGGATCTCCTCTAATGTTTGACGCATCTGCTCTTTAAGCCATGAGACATCCTGTTTTCTCCACTGCTCTTTAGGTTTAAACACTAAAAAAGTATCAGTATCATTCAGTCCCATGGGATCGAGCCCTATCTCATCAGAACC
>JBEWQA010000013.1:0-32167 GCA_047689515.1 Candidatus Sulfurimonas kebritensis | reverse complement strand
ATCACAAAAAGTGCCAACACGATAGCTGAAGCGAGTGTAAATACTATGCTTAAAGCCACAGGTGCAAAAAGCTTGCCCCCTAATCCCTGCAACATAAGCAAAGGCGTAAAAACAATGATGATGATAAATACACCCGATATGATCGGTGTACTCACCTCTTTTGCGGCATTGTAGATCGTATGAAGGCGACTTGCGTGTTTATCCTCTGCAAGCCGTGCGATCACATTCTCAACCATCACGACACCCGAGTCGACGATCATCCCGATCGCAATAGCGATACCCCCGAGACTCATAAGGTTTACACTAATACCGAAATAATACATAGCTACAAAGGCACTCAAAATTGAAAGTGGTAAAATAAGTGCTACCGTAATGGCAGAGACAAAACTCCCTAAAAACAGTAATAGTATAATAAGTACAAGTATCACTGCTTCAGTGAGTGATTTTTGCACCATATTTACCGCTTTGGAGATCAGATCTTTTCTATCGTAGAAGATATTTATCTTTGTCCCCTCGGGAAGATTCTCTTCAAGCTCCTGCAAACGTTTTTTTACCTGTGTAGTGACTTTGGATGCATCTGCACCTTTGAGTCCCAGTACCAATCCTTCGACAGCTTCACCTTTGCCGTCTTTTGTAACGTATCCGTACCGGGTTAGCTTATCGCTCATCACCTCTGCTACATCTTTAAGACGGATCAGCGCACTGTTTTGATCAACACGCAGTACCAAATTAAGCAAGTCTTCGCTATCTTTCATACGCCCGGGAAGACGTACGAGCAATGCTTCATCACCCCGCTCTACTCTTCCCGCACCGAAGTTGGCATTGTTTTTAGCTATCTTGTTTTCGATATCATCAAGGGTGATTCCAAGAGTAGCCATAGCAGCAAAATCAGGCTTAATTCTAAAAGTTTGTACCTCACCACCGAGGGCATTTACATCTGCTACCCCTTCAATATTTCTCAGACTTGGTCTGATCACCCAGTCAAGTAGAGTTCTTTTATCCATCAGAGATAAAGTATCTGACTCAATAGTAAACATAAGTATCTCGCCAAGCGGAGTCGTTACAGGAGCTATCCCGCCGCTCATAGAGCTTGGAAGGTCATTTTTGATATTATTAAAACGTTGATACACCCTGTCTCTCGCCCAGTAAAGGTCCGTCCCCTCTTCAAAGTCGATCGTAATATCTGCCAAGGCATATTTTGAGATCGAACGTACTATCTTCTGATGGGGTATCCCCTGCATCTCCAACTCGATAGGAATCGTGATCTGCTGTTCTACCTCTTTTGGTGTCATTCCGGGTGACTTGATGATGATCTTCACCTGTGTTGTTGAGACATCTGGAAAAGCATCAATAGTCAGCTTCGAATACGATATCACCCCTCCGACAGCAATTGCAAGTGCTACGATCAGTGCTAAGATTCTTTGTGAAAGCGCTATGCTTATCAGTTTATCAATCATCGCCTTGTGCCTCCAAAGCACCTTTGAGTGCAATAGCACCGCTTACGACAATTTTATCGTTGATACCCAGGCCTTTTTTCATAAGATAGACTGTATTAGAGTCTCTGCTAATCACCTCTACATTTACCAGACGATATCCTTTTTGTGTTTCCACAAAAAGAGCCGCTTGAGAGTTAAACTCGACTATTGCAGAAGCGGGCACTTTATACGCCTCTTTCGGCCAATAGAGTTTAATATTTTTCTTTTCATCCGGTAAGATTACCATCTCGTTGTCACTGATCAGATGCACAGCGATCGTCTGCGTCCTAGGATCGATCTTAGCTGCGATTGACTCCACTTTTACAGCTTGGGTCCCTATATACAGCGCAGAACCGATGTGGAGTTTTTTTGCTAAAGAGATCGGCAAAGAGAGTTCAAGGTGGGTACTTTTCGTATCAACTACGCTCATCATATGCTCACCTCGCTCAAGATACATTTGAGGATAAATATTCAAATCGGCAATTTTTCCCGAGATCGGTGCATATATACGGATCTGCGTAATCGCTTTTTTTGTTTTTGTGACTGTAGCTATCTGAGAGCTTGTTAACCCCCACTCCTGCAATAGATTACGATAAAACTTGATTTGTGACTGATACTTTTTTGAGATATTTAAAGCCATAAGGTACTGTTTTTTTGCAACAACAGCTGCTTCATACAAAGGTTTTAACCTTTTTAACTCGTTTTGATTATACTCCTCTTCGATCAAAAGGTTGATATAATCAGCCTCCAACTCAAGGATCTTAGGACTTTTAATCACTGCCAGTACACTCCCTTTTTTCACATCATCATAGATGTTTGTAGAGAGTCTTTCCACAAGTCCCTCTAAAGGTGCATCGATTCTAAAAGAACCGTTTGCAGGCAGGTGCCCTTGTGCAAGGTAACTTCCCAGATATACATTTTTTGTTGTTTGAACTTTTGCAAGTTTCGCCATCGGGTTTTTCCCGCTTACACTTAACTCACTAGAAAACAGTGCAGTTATAACTAAAATATTTAAAATTGCTATTTTGATCATTTTTTCACTCCTTGCGGATCTATAGAATATTGGTACATATATTGTGCTACTGCATTATGTCTTTGCAGTTTGAGATCTAATATGGTCTCAATCATGTTGAGTTTGGTCTCTGTAGCTTTAATCATCGAGAGGAAACTCTCCTCACCTGCTAAAAATCTCATATTGCTTTGTTTGATCAACAGGTTTGCATCTGAGATAATTGTTTTTTCACTTGAAAGAAGATATTTTTTATAAGTGTCTAATCGCTGCTGCAGAGCACTGCTCTCATATCTATACTGCTTACGATACGATTCGAGTTTATAGTTAGCGGCACTTAATTGACTCATCGCTGCAGCTTGCTGGGCTTCATTTTTAGCACCGATATTAAGGGGTAAAGAGAAGTTCAGCGTATACCTGCTTGTATCAAGTTCGTCTGTGTACTTTGCCTCTAAATTTACACTGTTAAAAGTTTGTTGTGCAAGTTTTAAAGCAGTTTTGTTTTTATGAACATCGGATTCTAACAAAGGCCACAATGCTGAGTACTCAGGATCAAAAAGTTTGTTTAGGTCAGCTTCAAGTCCCCTGCACTCAAACTGCCCGTCAAAATCAACTAAAACTTTTATTTGCGATTCGTATGTTTGTACGAGATTTTCGAGTTTTGAGAGTTCTAAATTTAAACTCTCCAATGCCAACGATGAAGCTGTTACTTTTGAGTTATCAAACTCTCCGTACTTTACACCCTTTTGCATATGCTCTTTGATCGCATGGTATACCGAGGAGAGTTCCGCTTTTGCCTGCAGTGCTTCCATCACTACACAATAGTTGCCGTAAAGCTGCCAAAGTTTTACTTTATAACGGTTTTTTAGACTCTTTATCTCTAAGTTTTTATATCTGCCGCTTTGCTGCAGCAATTTGTCTAATTTACTAACATTTAAACTTAACTCTTTTACAAGAGAAACTTCATATTCTGTCCCCGAATTGGAGTTATCTTTTACCTCGGCAAAAGCAGCGCCTCCACCAAAGATTACTCCCGAAGGCAAATACTCTGTTCTGGTTTGTTGGTAGGCAGCATCACTGAGTGCAGCCTCACTTTTATAACTGTTACTTTTTGCCACTTTTTCATAAAGTGACTCTATGTTCTCTGCGCTCAACAGAAACGGCAGGAACAATATAAGCATAGATCTCATATCTATTTTCCTTTTATAATAATTCTGATTTGTTTTGATTGTTAAGGGATAGTTATGAGAATTGCGGGGGTTTGAGTAAGAGGTTGCAGCTGTGTTTTGAAACTAAATGTTGAAGACGAAAATTGCTTTGTTCTTCAAACTCTGCAATAAGTTTATTTTGGTTAGAAGGTAAAATAACAGGGATATGAAAAATCTTGTGTTCTGTTTTGACAAGTGTATGTTCTTTTTGCGTATCGCTCACAGAGTCTATCTGCGCAACTACAAAATCGTGTACAGTCAAAAACAACATAGCGACCAATAAACTTGCCAAGATATATTTTACTCTTTTCATGATCGGAAGTATAACAACTAACTAGTTTAGAAAAAGCTAAAATTATTAATTAATCTTATCTACTCATCTTCACTTGTGTTTATCGGCAGCTCTTTTTTTGTTTTTATCCCCAGTTCTACTATATTTTTCGCACGTTTGATCACATTGCCGCGACCGCTGCTTAAACGCTTTAAAGCAGTATCGTAAGAGTCTTGTGTTTTTTGAATCTGCTTGCCGATATTGTTCATCTCATCTAAAAACAGAACCAGTTTGTCATACATCGCTTCAGCTTCATGTGCGATCTTTTGTGCGTGTTCCTCCTGTCTTTGGGTACGCCAGATATGTTCGATCGTACGAAGTGTTACAAGGAGTGTCGACGGAGATACCACCAAAATATTTTTATCATACGCATTTTTGAAAAACTCGCCGTCACTCTCGAGTGCAAGTAAAAATGCCCCTTCAATCGGCATAAACAGCAAGACAAAGTCTAAAGAGTTTACCCCTTCTAATTTTTCATAGTTTTTCTCACTTAACTGCTTAATATGAGTTTTTATACTCAGTAGATGCTCTTTAAGAGCCTGTTGTCTTTCAGCCTCATTGTCTAAGCTCATAAAACGCTCATATGCAGTCAAAGAGACTTTTGAGTCGATCACTATATCACGCTCCTGCGGCATATGTACGATCACATCGGGTCTGTATGTTTTGTTGTCACTATCTTTAAGTGTCGCCTGGAGTTCATACTCTACCCCTTTACGCAGTCCCGATTGCTCCAGAATCTTCTCTAAAACGATCTCACCCCAGTTCCCTTGTGTCTTATTCTCCCCTTTGAGTGCTTTTGTAAGGTTCAACGCTTCGTTGGCAAGCTGCGAGTTCATCTCTTTGAGATTGTAGAGCTCATTTTTAAGCAGGTGCCGCTCTTTGAGTTCCTGTTCAAACTGTTCGCGCGTCTGTTTTGAAAAGTTTGCCACCTGCTCGCGAAACGGTTTAAGCAGAAGTTCCAACTGCTCTTTATTTGAGGAGCTGAACTGCTGCGACTTATCTTCAAAGATCTTGTTTGCAAGATTTTTAAACTCTTTTGAGAGTTCATCTTTTGCTGCACGTAACAGATGGATCTTTTCGTTATACGCTTCGATCTCCGCTTCATAACGCCCTTGAAGCGCTGCAAAATCTTTTTCCAAAGCATGTTTAGCTTCTCTAAGTTCCTGATTGTCACCTTTTTGCTTAAAAAGGAGATAGATTGTCCATACCCATAAAGGTACAAGAGATAAAATGATGATTGTGTTGAGTTCTAATTGCATGAAAAAATTATACACCTTTTTAATAAATCTTAACAAGAATATTACAAAATGCAATATATAAACTTAAACTATCAAAAGAATTAATTATTTTAATATAATATAGGGTAAATTTGGATATAATTCGCAAAACAATTTGAGGAGAAGGTGCTATAAAGAGTCTAAACAGTCTGTATCATCTCCTTAACACACAAGGAATATGATGCAAGACAATGCACAACAAGAAGAAAAAGTACTAACATTTGATGAGTTAGGACTAAAAAAAGAGATACTAAAGAGTATCAAGTTTGCAGGGTTTACTAGCCCTTCTCCTATTCAAGCACAAGCTATCCCTGTAGTATTAGAGGGTCGTGACATGGTTGGTCAGGCCCATACCGGTACTGGTAAAACGGCAGCTTTCAGCCTTCCTGCACTGAACAATATGAAACTAGACGGTTCAGTTGAGCTTTTAGTTATCACCCCTACACGTGAACTTGCTACGCAGGTAAGTGACGAGATCTTCAAATACGGTAAAAACCTAGGAGTAAGAACCGTAACTGTTTACGGCGGAAGCTCTTACAAGCGCCAGCTCGATCTTATTAATCGCGGGGCAAGTGTAGTAGTAGCTACTCCTGGACGTATGTTAGATATCCTCAAAAAAGGGATGCTCAAAGATTTTTCACCGAGTATGGTAGTACTTGATGAAGCTGATGAGATGTTAGATATGGGCTTCTTAGATGACATTACTGAGATCTTTTCATATATGCCGACAGATCGCCAGACATTACTTTTCTCAGCGACTATGCCACAGCCTATTAAAACTCTTGCACACAAGATCTTAGTAGAGCCTGAATTTGTGTCTATCACTAAAGGTGAGACTACAAATGCAGATATCGAACAACAATATTATGTGATCGATGAGCATGAGCGTGATGATGCGATCATCCGTTTAATGGATAGTGAAACCACTCAAAAATCGGTAGTGTTTTGTAGAACAAAATCTGAAGTAGACAGACTCTCAAACGTACTATCAAATGCAGGTTACCTTGCAAATGGTTTACACGGAGACATGGAACAGCGCCAGCGTGAAACTGTAATTAAAGGTTTCAAATCTAACTCTGTAAAAGTTTTGGTTGCAACCGACGTTGCGGCACGTGGTATCCATGTTAACAACATCTCTCACGTATTTAACTACCATATCCCGTTTGATCCGGAGTCTTACGTACACAGAATCGGTCGTACAGGGCGTGCAGGTACAAAAGGGAAGGCGATCACACTTTTAACTCCGTTAGAGTTTAAAGAGCTTCAAAAGATCAAAAAGATAGTCGGTACTTCAATGGAGCATGCTTTTATACCGAGTAAAAACGATCTCCGTCAAACAAATATAGACAAGATCGTAAAAAATATCGAAGATCAAAAGATCTATGATGAAGCGCACCTTATTCTCGATCAACTCAAAGAGGATATCGATGAAGAGACGATCATGTACAAACTGATCTCTATGATCCTTACAAAACAAGACATCAAAGGGCCGAGCAATATCGGTATCCCTGCAGATAAGATTGTTGCTATTTTAGATAAAGCCAACAAAAGAGGCGGAAATAGAAACTCAAGAGGTCGCAGCAATAGACGCGGCGGCAGCTACAGAGGTTCTCGCAACCGTTCAAACAGCTCAAACCGTTCAGGCAGTTCTAGAAGAAGAAACAGAGAGCGTTAGTAAACACATCAAAGTCGTTTTATGCTACAATAAGCAAAAACGGACTTGAGATGCATCACATAATCTACGAGAACAGTGACTTTTATATAGAGACACAGCCGAGTCAGGTCCCCTGGCTCAAGCTTTTCACCCAGGAACCTTACAAAGAGCTCAGCGATCTAAATCATGAGCAGCGCTCTCAACTTTGGGAGATTGTCAATATAATCGAAGAGGAGATGATCTCCTACTACAGACCCACCAAAATAAATATAGCTTCTTTTGCAAATATGTTACCCCGTGTCCATATTCATGTCATGGCACGCTTTGAAAATGATGATTACTATCCTGAACCCATGTGGGGGAAAAAACAAAGAGAGAGTCAACTCAACCTTCGGGATGAAGAGGAGTTTTACAAAAGAGTTTTTTATAGACTTAACAAAGAGCTCGGCTAAGGTTGAAAAATGTACAAGACAAGTATCCGAACCAACATCTTAACAATTTTTCTTTTTCTTATCGGTCTTGTCTCCATTTCCCTTCTAACTTCACAATACTACTTTAACAACAAAATAGCGGTTAAATCGACACAAAAAACTTTCCAGCTAATTAGCAAAAATATCTCTGAGAAGATCGCTTCAAATAATGACAATATCAAATCAATTTTACTAACTAACAAAAACAACTCAAAACTAAACAGTAAAATAGAGTTTGATTATAAACACCCTGCACTCCAGACACTTATTGATCTTATCTCGATCAAAAACAATATCTATGCTGCATATTTTGCACATAACGACGGGAGCTTTTACGAACTTATCAATATGGATGAGTCACCCCTGCTGTACAAAAAGTACAAAGCTCCAAAAGAAACCAGATGGACTGTCTTGATCCATATTGACAACCAGATCCAATATACCTTCTTAGATAAAACGGCAACACCTCTCAAGATTAGAGTAGCTGCAAAAAAATACAACCCGCTTGAGCGTCCTTGGTACAAAGGGGCTATAAATACCCAAGGTGTTTTTAAAACAGAACCTTATCTCTTTACCAACCTCAAAGAAACCGGAACCACTTACTCTATAAGTGTGATGAACAACCGTGGTGTGCTGGCACTTGACTATACTATGCAGGAGATGAACAGTTTTTTAAAAGCACAAAAATTTGAAGAGGATTCTGAGATCTTTCTCTTTAATAAAAACGGCAATAAACTATCCTCTTCTAAAGACTTTCAAACTCCAACTACTCCAAAATTTCAAGCATCTAAAGATTTGATCAAATTTACACAACAAGAGCAAGAGTTTATCGATAATGCCCCTACCCTAATCGTCTCAAATGAACAGGACTGGATCCCTTTTGATTTTCAATCTGCGGGAAAACCTATGGGATACTCTATCGATCTGCTGCAACTTATAGCTCAAAAAAGCGGATTAAAAATTCAGTTTGTCAACGGTTTGAGCTGGGCAGCGATACTATCGAGTTTTAAAAAGAAAAATATAGATATAGTACACTCCCTTTATAAAACAGAAAAAAGGGAAAAGTTCGGCTCCTTTTCAAAACCCTATTACAGTTTTAAAAACTACTTTATTACAAGAAAAGATGCCCCGAAGATATCTTCGTTTTCCGATCTCAAAGATAAACGTATCGGTATAGTCGCCGGCTGGCAGATGGAAGAGTATCTCAAAAACAACTATCCAGATATTAAAGTTCTAAAATATAAAAACCTCTCATCAAACTATTTTGGACTCTCAAACAATGAGATCGATGTACTAATCGGAACAAAAGAGGAGTTTAGTTTTATAACACACAAGCTCTATATTGACAACTTAAAACTCGATGGCTGGTGCAGCGAGTATGACAACAACTCCTCTCATCCTATCTACATTATGGTAGATAAGGAGCAAAAAACACTTTTATCGATTATAAATAAAACTCTCGACTCGATCACTGCAGATGAAAGAACAAAACTCCAAAAAAAATGGCTTAATGCGACTATACATAAGTCAACAATGATCGATCCGCAAATGATGGATAGTTTTTTACGAAATAAAGCTGAGACTATTGAGTACGATTTAGATAAAAAACACTATTACGCTCTCTACAAAGCACTCGATAAAGATCTCTATGTAGGAGTTAAGATCAATTCAGAACTTCTTTTTGCCCCGTATCAAGAGAATATGAAATACTCTTTTCTGATAGCTTTTATACTTTTACTACTTGCTCTGCCGCTGGTTATCTATGGGACATATATCATCGTTGAACCGATAAAAAAACTGATCGAAGAGAATAAAAAGATCAAAAACCGTCAATTTGCAGATGTAAACAAAGTCGATACAAATATATATGAACTTATAGAACTTTCCAACTCCATGGTCTCTATGGCTTCAAGTATCAGTGAATTTCAAAGATCTCAAGAGCAGCTTCTCGACTCTATCGTTAAACTCATAGCCGATGCGATCGACGCCAAATCCCCTTATACCGGCGGACACTGTAAACGTGTACCCGTTATCGCACAAATGCTTGTTGACAAAGCAGACAAGACTGCACAAGGCCCTTTTAAAGAGTTTTCATTTAAAAATGAAGATGAACTTCGGGAGTTTGAACTCGGTGCCTGGCTACACGACTGCGGAAAAGTAACAACTCCGGAATATGTAGTAGATAAAGCGACCAAACTTGAGACAATCTATAACCGTATACACGAAATCAGAACACGATTTGAAGTATTATGGCGTGATGCACAGATCAGATATCTTGAGTCCAGACTCGACGGAGAAGATAAAGAAAAAGCTCTGCAAACACTAAATACTGAACAACAACAGCTTATGGAAGAGTTTGAGTTTATAGCAAATACAAATATCGGCGGGGAGTATATGGACCCTGCAAAACAGGAGAAGATCAAAGAGATAGCCCAGAGAGAGTGGGTACGACATTTTGATGATAGGCTAGGTATCAGTGAGGATGAAAAACTTCGCTACGATCCGACACAAACCGAGCAACTCCCTGTAATTGAAAAGTTACTATGTGACAAAGAACACCATATAGTTAAAAGGGAAAATTTTGATTACGAAGCGTATGAAAAAGCCGGCTTCAAAGAGGAAGTACCGGAATATCTTTATAACTACGGTGAGATCTATAACCTCTGTATAGAGAAAGGGACACTCACCACAGAGGAGAGATATAAAATCGATGAACACATCATTATGACCATTAAAATGTTAGAAGCTATCCCGTTCCCTCAACATTTAACAAGAGTACCGGAATACGCAGGTACACACCATGAGACGTTGATCGGAACAGGCTACCCAAGAGAGCTCACAGCAAAAGATCTTTCTATCCCGGCAAGAGCAATGGCTATCGCTGATATATTTGAAGCGCTGACTGCATCTGACAGACCGTATAAAAAAGCAAAAACACTCTCAGAGTCTTTAAAAATTATGAGTTTTATGGTAAAAGATCAGCATATAGACGGTGAGCTGTTTAGATTATTTTTGGAGAGTGATCTTCATACTGTCTATGCGAAGCAGTATCTTAAACCCGAACAGATAGATGAAGTCAATATTGAGGATTATCTTTAAGATATAATGTTATTTTTTTGGAGAAAACGGGACTAGAGCTGAACCCCATGTGAGTCCCCCGCCAAATGCGTCAAGCAACATAAGCTCACCCGCTTTTAATCTCCCCTCTTCATAGATATCATTGATAGCCATAGGGATAGAAGCTCCAGATGTGTTTCCGTATTTTGCAACCGTTAAAACAACTTGTTCCTCTTTCATCTTCAGTGCATCGCCTACCGCTTTAATGATACGGTAGTTTGCCTGGTGCGGTACAAAGTGTTTGATCTGCTCACTTGAGATCTCGTTATCTTTTAAGATCTCTTGTACATCTTTTGTAAGTGTTCGAACGGCAACTTTGAAAGTTTCATTCCCTTTCATCTGCATATAACACTCTGCAGCCTCTTCATCAATTGCATCGTGCGCTGAACCGCTTCCTCCGTTTGGAGTCATTAAAAGATCGGCATATTCACCGTCTGCTCCGGTATGAACATCGATGATAGCTTCTTCTTTGTTGTCCGTTGCCGATATTACTGCAGCTCCTGCACCGTCACCAAATAAGATACAAGTACCGCGATCAGTATAGTCTGTGATAGCTGAAAGCTTCTCTGCACCAATGATGAGTACATTTTTTTTCATACCCGATTCGATAAATGCTTTTGCTATAGAGAGAATATATACAAAACCTGTACATGCCGCTGAGATATCAAAAGCCGTAGCATTTTTAATCCCAAGTTTTGTCCCTATAATTGTTGCAGTTGAAGGCATACAAAAATAATCGGGTGAGATAGTAGCACAAACAATCATATCTATTTCAGATTTATCTAAACCACTTCTGTCCAATGCTTTTTGTGCAGCTTTTACACCAAGATCACTAGTAAACTCATCGCTTGCTGCGATATGTCTCTCTTTGATACCTGTTCTTTTTGTGATCCACTCATCTGAAGTATCAACCATCTTTGTAAGATCTTCATTTGTTAAAATTTTTTCTGGAACATAAGCACCAATAGAACGAAACGCAGCGTATGCCATTAAGCTTCCTTTTGTTTTAACTCAGCTACTCTTGTCTCGATATGTCTGTTTACACCCGTATCGACATATCTGATCGCTTGATAGATAGCGTTTTCAATAGCTTTTGCATTACTTTTACCGTGACTAACAATTGCACAACCTTTTATACCGATCAGCGGTGCCCCGCCTATCTCAGCATAATCGATCTCTTTTTTAAGGAGCTTAAACACCTTTCTCATTAAAAGCGCCCCGGTAATTGCAATAGGTGATTTTCTAATATAGTCTTTAATAAGTGCAGAGATAGTAGAAGCTACCCCTTCACTCGCTTTTAAAACTAGATTGCCGACAAAACCGTCACAGGTAATAACATCGCAAGAGCCGTTGAAGATATCACTCCCCTCAACGTTTCCTTTGAACCCTTTGTAACCCTGCAAAAGTTTGAAAGTTGCTTTTGTAAGCTCATTTCCTTTTGAGTCCTCTTCACCGTTTGCAAGCAAACCGATCGAAGGCTCTTCGATATTGAGGACATCTTCGGCATAACATCCGCCCATTACCGCAAATTCTGCTAAGTGTTCAGGTTTAGAATCAACATTCGCTCCAACATCAAGTACAACTGAACGACGACCTATTCTAGTCGGCATTAGTGTTACAAGGGCAGGACGAGAGACACCTTTAAGGCGACCGAGTCTTAAAGTTGCCAAGGTCATAGTTGCACCACTGTGTCCAGCGGAAACAACCCCTTGAGCTTCACCTTTTTTGACTAAGTCTACAGCTTTGTATACGCTGCTCTCTTTGCGTTTAACGGCATCTGTAGCGGCATCAGACATACTGATAACATCATCCGATTCAACAATCGAAATTTTATCTCTATAACTTTTGGGTAATAGAGATAAAATCTCCTCTTTGTTACCTACTAGTATCGGAGTGAATTTTTTATTTTTGAGTGCTTTTACACAACCTTTTACAATCGGTTCGGGACCAAAGTCCCCTCCCATTGCATCAATAGCAATTGTTACCATTAATTATTTATACTCACCCGTTGTTGGATTCATATGGTGTGGTAATCTGTAAGTTCCGTCTTTATCTTTAACTGGACGAGCTAAAGAGATTTTGTAGTGTGTTCTACGTTTTGCTGCACGAGAATGTGATACTCTTCTTTTAGGTACTGCCATAGTCTATTCCTTTGTTTGGTTTAATCTTCTTTGCAATTATCGCAAAAGTGATAATCGCTTTTTATAAGTTCGATCTCTGAATGTAGTAGTTCATTCAAATCTGCATGACCGTCAAACGACTCTACAACATCGATCCCGATATTGTCGTCATTTTCATAAATGCCGTCAGAGATGAAGAACTCTACTTTCTCATCTACGGGGATTTCCGTCTCCTCTGCGCACATGTCGCAAGGTTTCGTGATCTTCCCTTTTAGATCTGCTTTGAGCACGATCAACTTTTGCTTATGATACTCTAAATAACCTTTAAAAGTTACATTATCTGAGCTTAATTCAAACTCTGACGGAGTATGTGTTACTTTTCTAAGTAGTATTTTCAAAAATACAGCTTAACTTACGAAATTTCTCTCTCAGAGAAGAAAAATGCGATCTCAACCGCTGCATTCTCTAAAGAATCACTTCCGTGAACTGCATTAGCATCTATATTTTCAGCGAAATCTGCACGGATTGTACCGGCTTCAGCTTCTTTAGGGTTAGTAGCACCCATTAGGTCACGATTTTTTTGCATCGCGTTTTCACCCTCTAGTACTGAAACTACAACAGGCCCGCTAATCATAAAATCAACTAAGTCGTTGAAAAAAGGTCTCTCAGCATGAACTGCATAAAATGCTTCAGCATCAGCTCTGCTTAACTGAAGTTTTTTAGTAGCTGCGATCTTAAGACCATTGCTCTCAAAACGATCTAAAATTTTACCTATAACACCTTTTGCTACAGCGTCTGGCTTGATGATTGATAGTGTACGTTCCATCAAATCTCCTCTGAAAATATAAAATTAGGGTGCGATTATATCTAAAAAAAAGTATATTTTAGTTTAAAAATAGAAATTTATGATTTAAATTAGGAAAGATGTTGTTTTATTTAACGAAAGTGTGGGGATATACCCCACAAAAAAAGCGCTGTTACTCTACTACAGGCTCTTGGCTTGAGCGTTGCTCATCAGTGATATCTTCACGGTGCTCTGGAGACTCTCCAACAGCATCCCATACGATACAACCCTCAGTAGGACATGCAGTAGCACATGCTGGCTCATCATGATGTCCAACACATTCTACACATTTGTCACCGTATACATAGTAAATCTCTTCACCAGTTGGATTATCATCTTCGTCTACGATCGCTTCAACAGGACACTCGTCAATACAAGCACCACAGTTGATACAAGTATCATTAATATAAACTGCCATAATTTTCTCCTTAATTATTGTGAAAGTAACTATACAATGAAGATTTTTAAATGTAGCTAAAACTTATTATATAGTTTACTAAATGTAATCAATAGTTACATTTATATATTCAAAAAGCTCTTAATAGCCTCAACTTTGTCGGTTTTTTCCCATGTAAACTCATCACCTTCTCTACCAAAGTGACCATACGCTGCCGTTTTTCTATATATAGGACGCAATAGGTCAAGGTCTCTGATGATACCTGCAGGGGACAGGTCAAACACCTCTTTTACACACGCTTCAAGTTGCTCTTCTGCTACTTTGCCAGTACCGTGTGTATCTACCATAATAGATACAGGATGCACTACACCGATAGCGTAAGCTACCTGGATCGTTGCTTTGTCACACACATCTGCAGCGACAAGGTTTTTTGCAACCCAGCGAGCAGCGTATGCAGCACTTCTATCCACCTTGGTCGGATCTTTTCCTGAGAATGCTCCCCCGCCGTGAGGACAGCTTCCGCCGTAAGTATCAACAATGATCTTACGACCCGTTAAACCTGCATCACCTTGCGGTCCGCCGATCACAAATTTTCCTGTCGGGTTAATGTGAAAGACAGTATCTTCACTCATCATCTCTGCAGGAATAACCTCTTTAATTACCTCTTCGATCACATCTTTATGGATCTGTTCTTGAGATACTTCAGGTGCATGTTGTGTTGAAACAACAACCGTTTCAACAGAAACAGGTTTGCCGTCAACGTACTTTATACTGATCTGCGCTTTCCCGTCAGGACGAAGATACGGAATAACTCCGTCTTTTCTTACTTGAGCTAGTCTTTGCGTTAAACGGTGTGACAAATAAATAGGTAAAGGCATTAGTACATCTGTCTCTCGACAAGCGTAACCAAACATCAATCCCTGGTCACCTGCGCCAATCTCACCGCTTGCTTGATCAACCCCTTGGTTGATATCGGGCGATTGCTCACCTATTCCGTTTAAAACTGCAGCTGAACGGTAATCAAAACCGTATGTAGCGTCAGTATAGCCTATCTCTTGAACCACTTTTCTTGCAATCTCTTGCATCGGCGCATACGCCGTTGTCTTCAGTTCGCCTGCTATTACACAAAAACCATTAGATACTAGAGTTTCACATGCCACTCTAGCATTTTTATCATTTTCAATAATATAATCCAGAATTGCATCACTGATCTGATCAGCCATCTTATCAGGATGCCCTTCTGTTACAGACTCTGAAGTAAATATGTACTCTTTTTGTGACATATTTTATCTCCCGTCATCGATTTTTATTGAAATATAAAGTCAAGCTTCATAAATCGGACGAATTATACACTAGATATATTAATTTTTTATAAGTACTTAAAAGATAAAAATTATCCTTGACTTAAATTTCTTGTTTACATCTACAGCCATAAAACAATGTTAATAAAATTTAGGTAGAATTTGTCAACTTAAATTTTAAAAAAGGACACAAACAATGTTAGTAACTCAAAAAGCTCCTGACTTTACAGCTACAGCTGTATTAGCAGACGGTTCAATCGTAGAGGATTTCAATTTAATGGACAACTTAGGGGAAAAAGGTGCAGTACTTTTCTTCTATCCACTAGACTTTACTTTCGTATGTCCATCTGAGATCATTGCATTCTCTCACAGAATCGAAGAGTTCAAAAGCCGTGGTATCAATGTAATCGGTGTATCTGTTGACTCTCAATTCTCACACTTCGCATGGAGAGAGACTCCGGTAGACAAAGGTGGTATCGGGAAAATCAAATACCCACTAGTAGCTGACCTTTCTAAACAAATCTCAAAAGATTACGACGTACTTTTCGGTGAGTCTGTAGCACTTCGCGGTTCTTTCTTAATCGACGCAGACGGTACTATCCGCCACGCTGTTATCAATGATTTACCACTTGGACGTAACATCGATGAGATGATCCGTATGGTTGATACTATGCTATTTACTAACGAGCACGGTGAAGTTTGTCCAGCTGGTTGGAACAAAGGTGACGAAGGTATGAAAGCTGACACTGAAGGTGTAGCTGACTACTTAGCAAAACACGAGTCTGAGCTTTAATAGCTCACACTCACCTACTCTCTATCTAACTTATTGAGAGATTTTTCACTCGCGCTGTTTGAGCGCTGATACTCTTTCTCTGAAACCCCGCTGCTTTTTGAACTGCAAGCACTCAATCCTAAAACAAGCAATAAACTTAACATGATATACTTCATAATGACTCCTTGCAAAACATTATAATCTTTTTTATGATTTTTTTCTACTTACTAAAATTCCTCCGGATATAATCAGAAAAATCCCCATAAATGTCAACGTATCAGGAAAAGCATCTCCAAGTAAAAAGCCAAACCCGATCGCAAAAGGGATATTGGTATAGCTAATCACCCCGACAACACTCAAGTTTTTAGCACTGTAGGCTTTTGTCAACAGCCATTGGGAGATAGTGGAGACAAGTGCCATAAATGCTATAAGCGACCATACCATGATACTGCTTGGGAGGATAAACTCCGGAAATAGAAACGAGAGTGCCTCAGGTGCTTCGACCCATGGTGCCGCTAAAAACAGCAATGCCGGTATCAGTGTCCCGATCAATACAAAAGAGAGCACAATTACACGAGAGTCATAAAGATCTTTAATCTTTTTGATAGTGGTATAGGCAGCTGCGGCAAAAAATCCACCCGCCACACCTAAGATATGTTCATACGAGAGGCTCAGTCCAAAAGGCTTTACAATGAGTATTACCCCTAAAAAACCGATCAGCAATGCAAAGAGTGTCATAGAGCTTAACTTTTCCCCAAGAAGATAAAAAGCGAGTATTGTGACAAAGAAGGGTGAGGTTTTATTGAGCGTTATCGCTTCACCCAGCGGAATAGTAGTTATTGTATAAAAAAACACTATCATTGCCAAAAAACCGAACAAACCTCTGGTGATCAAAAGCTGAAACTTTCCGCCGCTAAGTTTCGGCGGTGTATGACGCAGGGTGTAAAGGATCAAAAACACCCCTATCATATTTCTAAGAAATACAATCTCCAAAGCTGAGAGATCATCAGAAAGGATCTTGGTGAGTGCTCCGTTCATTGCAGAGATCAACGCGGAAAGAAGCATATAAAGTATGCCGTTATCGAGTTGTTTTAACACTGTGAGCCCTGTTTTACAAACGTAAGTGCTTTTGGATCAACAAAAGCAAGATTGTACCATTGTGTATTTGGAGCGATAAGTATTAGATGAAGAGGATTTGAAGATCTTGAAAGTGCTACATAAAACTGTGAAGGGGCAAAGATCTCTTTGGTATCGATTATAAGATGGTCAATACTCATCCCCTGTGATTTGTGTATGGTGATCGCATAGGCAAGTTTTACGGGATACTGATAGATAGAAAAACGCTCCTCCTCAACCATCTCCCGAGCACCGTTGACACTCTTTTCAACCCATTGCGACTTGCTTTGTACCACGCTCTCAAGCTTGATCACCCTGCCGTCAGATTTTTGTATATAGAGGTATTGCTCATCTATGTTTACCACTACGCCCCGCTCCCCGTTATAGTAGTTCCAGGCGTTTCTCGTAAAAAGAATAGGCACGCCGATTTTCAGCTCCAGCTCTTTTTCGATCCGCGCATCATCAAAAAAACGCTTTATCTCTTTTTCGTCTGCTTTTTTGTGGTTTACAATCTGTGCCTCTTTGACAAACAGTTCCCCCTCGACTTTTTCGATCTCCTGTTTGTTATGTCTGGCTGCAGAGATGTTTTTCCCAAAAAGAAAAGTAAAGTCCTCCATATCGTTAGGGAGCGGTTTTATAAACTCGTTGAGTTGGTTATGGATCGTCTCATCTATATAACCGTAACGGATATTTTGCAAAAGATCTATAAACGCCTGATCATCCGTTCTGTATACATGGGTGAGCTCCACCACTTCAAAGGCAAGCTCTTCCCAAGCATCAGATCCAAAAGCAAACTCTACATCTCGAGCCCCTTTTACTACCGGAGGAAGTTGTAAAAAGTCCCCCACAACTAAAATAACACCGCTAAATTCACACTGCTGCAGGCGAAAGCTCATCATATCAAGCAGTGGGGCACTCACCATAGAGATCTCATCAACCACAAGCAGATCTATACTCTTTATCAGTTTTTTTGTTTTCTTTTTCGGATCACTCTTGCCGTTTTTTTCCAGTTCATCTAAAGAACCTGAAAGTCCAAAATCAAAAAAGCTGTGCAGAGTCTGTCCGCCGATTAAAGTAGCGGCCATTGCAGTTGAAGCAAGTTTTGCTACTTTTTTGGCATCTGCTTCAAAATGTTTGATCACCTCTAAAGTGTTTGTAGTTTTACCGACACCCGCACCGCCGGTTAAAAAAACATTACTGCCGGACTCAAGCTTTTTTAGTACCTCTGTTTTCATAGGCGAAATCGTACCAAGTATTTGTTTAAATTCGCTACAATTTCACAAATTAAACAAGGAAACAATTATCAAAACTCTTAGCCAAACAAAACTTATACTTTTAACGGTTGCGTTTTTAGTTCTTTTTGACAACTATGCCTTTTTTAACAATGTGTTAGAAGTGTACCCATTTACCTTTGAAAATTCAGGGTTTTTAATCTCTCTTGCAGTGGTACTTGCGGCATTTACTACCTTATTATTTACACTGGTAAGTTCAAAATACACCGTTAAACCGGTACTGATCATTGTGCTCATTATCTCTTCAATGACAAACTACTTTATGAACTCCTATAAAGTTGTGATCGATGATACAATGATCCGTAATATGATGCAGACAGACATGCATGAGTCTATGGATCTTCTTAGTATTAAACAGGTACTCTACTTTATATTTCTAGGACTTTTACCGGCATTTTTAGTCTATAAAGTCAAACTCGAAGATCGAGGCTTAAAAAAAGAGATTTTTGCCAAGATCGTTACCGTATTTGCTTCATTGGCACTGGTTATCATCCCGATACTTATATTTTCAAAACACTATACATCGTTTTTCCGCGAGCATAAACCGCTTCGCTACTCGACAAACCCGACATACTGGATCTACTCAACCGGAAAATACATTAATAAAACATTCAATTCCGGTCCTATCATCGTAAAACCTTTAGGAAAAGACGCCAAAATCGAAGAGGATACAAACACTACAAAAAAACTTGTGATCTTCGTTGTCGGTGAAGCTGCTCGTGCCGATCACTTTTCACTTAACGGCTATGAAAGAGAAACAAATCCGCTTTTAAGCAAAGAGGATATCATCAACTACTCAAATGTATTTTCTTGCGGAACCTCAACGGCTGAATCGGTACCGTGTATGTTCTCACCGTTTGACAGAGGTGATTATTCGTACAAAAAAGGGATCACAAACGAAAATGTTTTAGATGTACTTGCCCACACAGATGACGTAGCTGTTTTATGGCGCGACAACAACTCAGACTCCAAAGGGATGGCTCTGAGAGTCCCTTATGAAAACTACAAATCTAATAAGCTCAATACAATCTGTACAGAAGATGGTGAATGTCGCGATATCGGTATGCTTGTCGGCCTTGATGATTTTATAGAAAAGAACAAAGAGAAAAATATCTTTATTGTCCTGCACCAGATGGGTAACCACGGTCCCGCATACTACAAACGCTATCCAAAAGAGTTTGAAAAGTTTACACCTGTATGTGAAACAAACCAACTTGAAGAGTGTACACAAGAAGAGATCACAAATGCTTACGACAATGCAATTTTATACACAGATTATTTCTTAAAACAGACAATCGACTTTTTGAAAAAATATGACCAAGACTACAAGACTGCAATGTTCTACATGAGTGACCACGGTGAATCCCTCGGCGAAGGGGGTGTCTACCTCCACGGTCTGCCTTACTTTATGGCACCTGATGCACAAACACACATAGGGGCGTTTATGTGGTTCGGCGAGCAGATGAAACAGGATGTTGACATAGAAAAACTAGAAGCTGAAAAAGACAAGCAGTTTACCCAAGACAACTTGTTTCACTCAATGCTTGGAATCTTTAAAGTAAAAACAGAAGTCTATGACAAAGATCTGGACGTCTTCAATGGCAAGCAATAAACATATTCTAATCACACTGATCACACTTGTATGTAGTATCCTATTCTTTGGACTTACAAGTGTAGATGAGGAGATTCAGAATTTTTTTTACAACTTTGAACAACACCGCTGGATCCTTTCATCTTATACACAACCATATAAGTTTCTTTTTTACGACGGTCTAAAAAAGCTGCTTATAATCATCGGTGTTTTATTTTTGCTCTCTCTCGCTTTTTACAGAGTGAGTCAAAGGATCAACAGTTTTAAAAGGGGGATAATGGTCGTAGTCCTCTCTGCGATCTTAGTCCCTATGATCATCGGCGGACTAAAATCAAATACAAATATGCCCTGCCCCCGTGATGAGATCCTCTACGGGGGTTCCTATCCAACTACAAAAGTTTGGGAGTCATTTCCCCAAGAAGTTCTCGATAGAGGGCATCAGCTTAAGTGCTGGCCTGCCGGTCATGCAAGCGGCGGTTTTGCCCTTATGGCGTTTTTCTTTTTATTTAAACGCAAACGCAACCGCTATCTCGCTCTTGGAATCGCTCTGTTTGTAGGCTGGACAATGGGAAGTTATAAGATGGTTATCGGTGATCACTTCTTTAGCCATACATTTATCACTATGGTGTTGGCATGGCTTATTATCTTGATCGTCGCCCGGGTTGTAAAGGTAGAAAATCGCTCATAGTTTGTTCTCATCTATTTTTAGGATAAAATACATCTATGAGCAATATAAATTTTTTAATATTCTTACCATTTTTATTTGCGCCCATTATTCCCTTTAGCGGTAAAGGGGCAAGAGATCTGTTGGTTATCTCTTTTATCCTGTTGCTGGCATTTTTTTCTATAGATATTTTTTTCACTGCCACCCTTTACTCTTTTACCTTTTCACACGATATTCATAACCTTATCAAACTATTAGATATTACTCTGCTGCTTTATTTTTTACTCCAGGGGTTTTTATACAAAGACAAACTGGTTTTAGCTTTAGCGTTTGTGCAGTTAGCACTTTACGGGTTCATTGTAAGCATACTGCCTGAAACTCACGGTTTAGATATAGTAAGCGATGAGCTCTCACGTATGATGTACTTGGTTATCAACGTAGTCGGGGGAGCTATTATCATATATGCTTTAGAGTATATAGAAGCAGAAGATTTCTCCCGCCTGAAAAAAAATAGTTTTATAGCCCTTTTAGTCGCTTTTTTAGGTGTGATGAACTTTATTGTAAGTGTCGACAATATAGAGGTGTTTTTCCTTTTATTTGAGCTCACTACACTCTGCTCGTATCTTCTGATCCGTTACCGCGGTGATGATGTCGCAGTAAGTAATTCACTAAGAGCTTTATGGATGAACCAGATCGGCGGAGTAGCTATCTTGGTTGCACTGCTCTTCTCAATCACTTCCTACTCTACTATATACTTTACACAACTCCTGCAGGTAGTTGACGACACCTTTTTGCTTCCTGTCGTATTTTTAGTGCTCGCTGCTTATGTAAAAGGTGCCGCTTTTCCCTTTCAGAACTGGCTGCTTGGAGCGATGGTCGCACCAACCCCGGTTAGTGCTATACTTCACAGTGCTACTATGGTAAAAATTGCGCCGTTTCTTATCTTGAAACTAGCCCCGGCTTTTTCACCGACGCTCTCATTAACGGTCTCCTTGTTTGGCGCTTTTGTTTTTGTGGGGGCATCGATTATGGCACTCAATCGCGACTTTTTTAAAGAGCTCCTCGGTCTCTCCACAATAGCGCTCCTCTCTTTGATGATCTCTCTTGCAGCAACCGGCAGCGAAGAAGCTCGATATGCAGCGATGATCCTGCTAGTTTTTCATGCCATATCCAAGGCACTTCTGTTTTTACAGGCGGGAATTTTAGAAAAGGTGTATCATCTGAAGTATATTAGCGATATAGACAGCTTGAGTGACAAAGCTCCCCGTACTCTGTTTTTTATTATCATCGGTTTTGCATCTTTGACACTTCCCCCTTTTGGTGCGTTTATCAGCAAGTTTTTAGCCATCGAAGCACTTACGCAGGCTTTAACACAAAATCCGCTTTATATATTTACCCTTTTAGCTCTTATTGTAGGGAGTGTGTTGCTAGTGATTTTGTATTTTAAAATCATTACAAAACTGCTAAACAAGAAGCCCTTTAAAAACATAACCAAAGAGAAGATCGCTTTAAAGTACACCTTGAGCTCGACCCTGCTCTTTGCATCTTTGCTCATAGGTCTGTTTTTTGTAAACGGTCTTGATACGCTGGAGATCTTAATCCCGTTATTGTTAATCTTTTTGACACCTCTGTTTTTTGGCTATTTTAGTTTCAAAAATGCTCCAAGGGTAAAAGAGTATAACTGCGGTGAAAAAGGGGATTTTGAGATTGGAGTGTTTAATTACAGCCTTAGTGCAGGTGTCGTTCAAAAACTTATGTACATCTCTATAGCTGCCATCGTTTTCCATCTGGTAGTGGGAGTACTCCAATGATAGAGTATATTTTAATAGCTTTAGCCCCTCTCATCGGAGGGATCGTTTACGGTTTCGAGAGAGTTGTCCGTGCGAGAATGCAAAATCGTCAGGGTCCCCCGCTCTTGCAGCCGTTTTACGATATGTATAAACTTATAGACAAAAACTCCTCTATAGTTCATCCCATGCATATAGTATTGGCAATGGTGCATTTTTTAGCTTTATGGATCGTGGTCGCAATGGTAATCATGGGTGTGAACTTTTTATACGTTATCTTTTTACACCTGCTCTCTACTATCTTTTTGGTTTTAGCGGGTTTTAGTGTAAGAAGCGTTTACTCCCACATAGGATCAAACCGTGAGCTCTTGGCTATGCTTGCTTATGAGCCTGTCTTTATCTTGGTAGCTACAGGATTTTATTTGCTCAACGGCTCATACGATATATCTCTGATCCGTCAAGCAGACAGCCAGATATTGTCAATGTTTTTACTGTTTCTCGCTTTTTTAACAACTATCCCCTTGAAGTTAAAAAAGTCACCGTTTGATGCCTGTGAAGCGCATCAGGAAATAGTCGGCGGTGTTGAGATTGAGTATAGCGGTATCTATTTTGAGTTTCTTTATATGGCGAAATGGCTTGAGTATGTTTTTGTCTATCTGCTGCTTCTCCTTTTTGCGGGAAATAACATCATGCTCGGTTTGTTTTTAGCAGGTTCTGTATTTTTGCTTATAAATTTAATCGACAACGCAACTTCAAGGGTAAATATAGCTCATAGCGTTAAGATAATAATGTGGATAGGAATTTCACTTTCAATACTCAACATCGTAGGACTGAGTTATGTTTGATCTAAAAAAATTTAGAAAAAAATCCCCCTGGATACTGCACTACAATGCAGGCAGCTGTAACGGATGCGATATAGAGATACTCGCAGCACTTTCACCTAAATACGACTTGGAGAGATTTGGAGTAATAAATACCGGAAATCCAAAACAATCAGATATATTTTTGGTAACGGGTCCCGTCACTTACCGCTCACGTGAAAGACTTGTTGAGTTATATACACAGATGCCCACACCAAAAGTGGTCGTAGCAGTTGGAAGCTGTACCTGTACAGGCGGAGTTTTTCGCGATATGTACAATGTTGAAGACGGGATCGACAGATATATTCCCGTAGATGTGTATATCCCAGGTTGTGCGGCTACGCCGGAGCTTATTATTGACGGGCTTGTACAGGCTCTGGATATTTTAGAAAAGAAAACAAAAGAGTTAGAAGATGCTAAAAAACTCTATGCAAAACCAAAAGAGGTTGACGGTGTAATAAACCTGAGAGAGAGTGCATTAAAGGTGGATGAAGATGAAAAAGATTGAAGTAACGCTAAAGAACGTGGTAAATGTCATACGTGAATTTTACAAACCTCACAAACACCATTTTTTAACCCTCAACGGTGTAGCTATAGATGAACAAACGACAGAGATCCAGTGGATCTTTTCAGAGTATGGCGCGATGGATAAAATAACTCTGTTTTATACAGATGTAAAAGAGGATGAATTGATCCCCTCAATCGTAGAGATTATTCCCTCGGCGATTATATCCCAGCGCGAGATTGTAGATATGTTCGGATTAAAAGTTGAAGATTCTCAAAGCGGCTTGTATCTCGATGAAGATTCACTCCAAAAACCGCTGAGCTACGGATGTGCACTATGAGTAAAAAAACTGTAAATATCCCCCTCGGATCACAACATATTTCACTTCTTGAACCGATTCGGTTCAAGTTTACCTGTGAGAACGAAAAGATCGTCGGTATCGACAGTGATGTGGGTTTTGTACATCGCGGCGTGGAAAAGGCGTGTGCCAGCAAGTTCAAATTTGATGCAGTCCCCTATGTCGTAGCAAGAGTTTGCGGACTCTGTGCTATCACCCACTCCCTCTCATACTCTATGGCTGTAGAATCACTTTTGGGTGGAGCAGTTACACAAAGGGCTCAGTACTTAAGAGTGCTTATGGTGGAGCTGGATCGTTTACATTCACATATGTTGTGTTTATCCCACGTAAGTGAAAATGCCGGTTTTGAAGCCATGTTTATGCGTATTATGGGCGATCGTGAACCGATAATGGACTTACAGGAAGCCATTAGCGGAAACCGTATTCAGTTTGATTTTGTCAGTGTCGGCGGAGTAAACCGCGATATCGAAAGTGATATTGCAGTAAAAGCGAAAGAGACCCTCAAAGAGCTTCGTTTAAAAGTGGAAGATTATATAGCAGAATTTTCAAACAACTGGAGTCTGTCTCTGAGATATAAAGGGATCGGCGCACTCAGCAAAGAGGATGCTTACACTTTTAACACTATAGGACCTTTAGCTCGTGCCTGTGGTGTAAAAACAGATGTAAGGGCTGAGAGTTCCAGACTTCCTTACAATGAAATAGGGTTTGAGATGGTAACACAAGAGGGAGGTGACATTCATGCCAGAAATATGGTGCGTTTGCATGAGATGCTCAACTCGATAACGATGTGTGAAAATATCATAGATGCAATGCCTGAAGGTGAGATATTTACAAAACTAAAAGGCAAACCCGAGGGTGAGATCGTGACACGTCTTGAAGCCCCTCGAGGAGAGTTGATGTACTATCTCAAAGGGAGCAAAAAGCCAATCCTTGACAGAGTCAGAATCAAAACACCGACATTCTCATCGATCCCGGCCTTTATGCATATATTTGAAGGTGAGGAGTATGCAAATGCTCCGGCGATTCTCGCCTCATTCGATCCGTGTATGTCTTGTACGGCGAAGTAAGGGTACACAATGTTTCAGTCGTTAAAAAAAGCGTTTACAAATCTTTTTAAAAAACCGCAAACTCACCCTTATCCTGCAGAGGAGCTCGAAAAACCAAAAGATTATCGCGGCTTGATCGAGTACTCGGAACCGGACTGCATCTACTGCCTAAAATGTGAAAAAGCTTGTCCGCCCGGTGCTATACTTTTTGTACCTACAGACGATCCCAGCGATAATGAAAAAAATAAAAAATCGCAAAAGTATGAGTACAATCCGTGGTTATGTATCTATTGCGGAGAGTGTGTAAGAGCCTGCCCAAAACCAAATGAAGCGCTTTGGCAAAGTGAAAAAAAGCCCAGTGTAGCAACAAAAGAGGATCAGGTAAACGACAAATGGTTTGAACAGGAAAATTTAAAAAAAGAAAAAAAATAACTTACGTTAAAAGTATCTTTTTCCCAAAAGGGGTCTCTGTATCCTCTTGCGTAACCCATCGCACTTCATAATTTGGTACCTCTTTTGGAAATATTCCGTCGAGATCGGTAAAGTACAAAAGCAGTTTCACCTCATCGATATTTTGTTCGACAAACTCAAATACGGGACGAAAATCTGTCCCCCCGCTTCCAACAACTTTGACTTCCAAAGGCTCACCGCTGTAAAAAGTTTGATGAGAGTGGATCTTGTCATCACACACTATAAGATCGATCTCATAGTTTTGCACATGCTCCATCAAAAAATTTACTTCACTGAGAAACTGATTTAAAAGCTCTTCATCGATCGAACCCGAGCTATCGATCGCAACAACCAGTTTAAAAGTGTTGGAGATGTTTGAGGGGAGATATATCCCCTGATAGAGTAGTTTTTTCGACGGCGGCATAATGGCATAGTCATCTCTATAGTACTTATCGATCGCATCTCTGAGCTCATCGCGCCAGTTCACCTTGCCAAACTCACTGATATCAAAAAAGCGCTCTATCGATTCGGGCACTTCCCCGCTTTGAAACTTCTGCTCCAGAAGTGAGATCGCCTCCTCAGCCATCAACTGCTCCTGGAGGATCTCCTCTTGCAGCTGCTGCTCAGTTTGTTCTTGTTGTTCAGCCTCTTGCTCTTTTTGCTGCTCGTCATTTTTTTCAACATCATCAGCATCATCCGCTTCATACTCGAGATCTTCATCATCGCGCAAAATATCATCTTTTAACTCGGCGTAGATCTCTTCGGCATACATCCCTGCAAAACGTTTTCTATACTCTGCACCGTAGGGCATATCCAGACCGTTTTCAAGAAGCATATCGTTTATCGCGATATCTGTCGCCATACGCCAGAGCCAGCCGCTGCGGTTGTTCTTTCGATCTTCGTGGGCAAGTGCTTTGTGCATCGCTCCGTTTGCGAGTATAAACTCCACTTCCGAGATCTCCAGATCGGCCAGATACTCTTCACGGTACTCTATCTTTTTCCCATCAGACTTAAAACTCTCCAGATCATCATTAAGCTCCAGTTCAAGCTTAGAAGCGAGCGTACCAAAGTACGGATACTCTACTAAAAGTTTCGCTTTTGCCTGGGAGATCTTCTCATCTATATTCATGCTACGCTAACAAATAAGAGAATTTTTCTACCCATTTTTTAAAGACGGGACTGTGCTCCATCGTTACACCGTTTCTCTGCAAGTCCTGTACGATCATCACGGCAAACTCCCCTTTGAGATCAAGGGTATAGTTTAGAAGATTATCCAGCTTTGCATCCTCTTTGAGCACACCGCTTACAAGTGCCGAAGAGAGTGAATAGAGTACATCGATCTCCTCAGGGTACTCACGCAACTCACCGTCGAGGATCTTATCCACATCGGGAAGTCTGTCCATAACCTTCATAAAGCTCAAAAAGCCCACAGCTACCTCTTTGCCTATAGCACCGCTGAGTGTATCTAAGATCACGTCACTTCCAAGATCAGCTTTTAGGATCTTATCGACATACTCCCAGCTTCTCGGTGTTGCAAAACTCTTCGTATCGTTTTTAGGATCAAAGGTAAAAAGATGCTCGTTTTTATAAGTGACGTAGGCGATCACTCTCGGATCGATACCGCTTTGAAATGCCCACTCTCTCCAGTCATCCACATCCACATCAAGCTCAAAATGTACAAATCTGTTTGCCAAAGGGGACGGCATCTTGTAAGTCACTCCTCGATCCCCTTCTCTATTTCCTGCAGCGACTATCGCCCAGCCATCAGGGAGCTCATACTCACCGATTTTACGATCGAGGATCAACTGATACGCCGAAGACTGCACGGCAGGGGGTGCAGAGTTTAACTCATCTAAAAACAAAACTCCCTTTCCCTCTTTTGGCAAAAATGCGGGCGGTGCCCAGAGTGCCGTATGGCTCTCTTTGTCATAAAAAGGGATCCCTTTGAGATCTGTGGGGTCCATAAGGGCAAGACGCAGATCTATAAACTCAACTTTTTGCTCCCGGGCGATCTGTCTTACGATAGAAGATTTTCCTATCCCCGGTGCTCCCCAAAGAAATGTCGGCACTTTGTTCTCGATCAAAGCTGTTAATGATTTTACTAAGTTTGTTGCTTTCATAACCATCCTATATTTTCAGTCTGTATATGTTTTCCAAACGCTTCGTTTGTCCTTACCGCTCGCTCAAACCTGCTGTCAAGCTGCATCTGATAAAGCAGTTCCACCGGTGTGTTTTCATTTTTTGCCAGTTCTGTAAGTACATCCAGCTCACCGAGATCGTAGAGTTTTGTCAAAAGTTCCTTTGGTGTTGCAGGGTTTTTTGCGAGTGCCAAATGGTTGTTTTTTTCTTCAAAAGCCTCTACCAGGATCGAACTGGGTGTAGCCGAATTTTCCAGGATATCGAAGTGGTATTTTTGCGATCGTGTATACAGCTTTTCGAGCAGTTCGGGCTTGAGTGAAGTATTTTGTGCCAGATAGCGGTCTACCTCGTCATCTTTGAGTTCCACTAACTTCTCCTGCATCGTTTGGGTGAATGTTTCATTTTTTGCAAGCTCTTTGGGGTAAGACTCCAGCAGTGTAAAAAACTCTTCATCAAGGGAGATATTTTGTGCTATCTTTTTTGCGATTTCCGTATCGTCTAGAAGTGTTTTTGCGATTGTTTTATCGAGATTGCTGTTGGAGTAGATCACCTCCAATACTTCATCCTCGCCCTCTTTCAAAAACTTTTTGAGCACTTTTTTGGGTGTTTTTGGATGTTTTGCAAGGATCACCTTGATCTTTGGATGAAACTTGATTGGTTCGAGCTCAGAGATCGCCTCTAAGAGCTGTTCATTTTCAGTTTGAGAGATCAGGTGGATAAGCCCCGTAGTGGCAAACTGCACATTGTGATTTCGCTCTATATTTTCATAAAATCGCTCAATGAGTGCCGCAGTTACATCACGATTATCATCGTTTTCAAAAAAATCTTCACCGCCGAATTTATAACTCTTCAACAGCTTAAAAAACAACTCATCAGAGATAGAACCGTTTTGTATAAAACTTTTGAGTCTTGCCTTGTCGTTTGAGAGTCTTAAACTCATCAGCAAAACATCACCGTCGATCTCTTTGGCCAAAGCTTCTTCGAACTCTTCAAGCTCTATAAACTCATACTTGCCTGTTTCATAATATTTGTTGAGATCGTTTTGCTCGTAGGGGCTCAGGACTCTCCCCTCGATGATATAATGCACATCATCGTCCATCTCGTTTGCAAACTCTATATTCTTATGCCCCAGTTGTGAGATAAACTCCTCCATCCCAAAAGCACGTGTTTTTCCAAGTAGTAAAATTTTTTGATTTTTCAAATTTTCTAAATTCATAAAAGGATTATACAGCAGTTTTTTCTTCTCTTGTCTATAATGTTGCAAATAGTTGTTATAATTAAGAATTAGGGCATATCTAAAAACTCTAGCAATGCCCTTAAGAGAAAGGAAATTGATGAAAAAACTTTATGCTCCATGGGAGAAAACATTTCAAAAAGTGGCGACCCCGCTTGAACATTTTATCCATGCGCAAACCACTACGGGTATTGTCCTTATTTTTATGACGATAATTGCACTTATTCTTGCAAATTCACCGCTTTATGATTACTACTACGATGTTTTTCACCTCAAGATATCGTTTAATGTCAGTGACTGGAAACTTTCACACACTATCCACCACTGGATCAACGACGGGCTTATGGCGATCTTTTTCTTTTTGATTGGTCTTGAGATCAAAAGAAACATCTTAGTCGGTGAGCTCTCCAACATACGCGTTGCGATCCTCCCTATCCTTGCAGCTCTGGGAGGGATGGTCGTCCCTGCTCTTATATACGTATTTATCAATAGCGGTCTTCCTAGTCAAAACGGCTGGGGTATCCCCATGGCGACCGATATCGCTTTTGCGATTAGTGCCCTTGTCCTACTGCAAAAGCGGGTGTCACCGTCACTTGTGACTTTTTTGATAGCACTTGCGATCGTAGATGACCTCGGTGCCGTTGTCGTAATCGCTACATTTTACACAGAGCAGATCCACCTCGTGCCTTTAGCTCTTGCAGGGGGAAGCTTTCTTATCATGGTGATGTTTAACAGATTTGGTATCCATACCGTACTGCCTTATTTCCTTGTCGGTATGTTTTTATGGTTTTTTATGCTCGAGTCAGGTGTGCACGCAACGATCGCAGGTGTGATAGCGGCGATGGCAATCCCCTCAAAACCAAAATTTATCCCGAGCGATTTTACACACCATATACAAAATAATCTCGATGAGTACGATAACTACCCTGTTGCAACAGACTACTCTTTGCACGAAAAACAAAAAGCGATACTGATCAACATCTCAGAAAAAGTTGACTCTGTACAATCCCCATCTGCAAGACTCGAACAGGTATTGCACCTGCCTGTGAGTTTACTGGTTATCCCTCTTTTTGCCCTTGCAAACGCAGGTATCAGCATCAACTTTACCCAAGTTGACGAAGCACTTTTAAAACCTATCTCGTTTGGGATCATCCTTGGGCTGGTACTTGGTAAAGTGTTAGGGATCGCAGGAGTATCATACATCGCTACAAAACTAAAAATTGCTCAACTTCCCGACAACAGCTCTATGAGTCAGGTTTTTGGGGTCTCACTGCTTGGCGGGATCGGATTTACTATGAGTATCTTCGTAGCCGAGCTCGCTTTTTACGGCAATGCAAGCTACATTTTCCAAGCAAAGATCGGAATCTTAACCGCATCATTGCTGGCAGGTTTAGGCGGATATCTGTGGCTCCGTTTTATCGCACAAAAACCTCACCCTGATCAAAACGGAAACTAAGCAGCTCTGATGGCTCTTTGTAAAGTAAAGGGCTGTCAAGATCGACATATCTGATCACATCTCGGTAGTTAAACGCCAGCTGCACAGCGGCATTGATCGAGATGGGTCCCTCAATCATCGAGCCGAGCATACACACTATGTTGTGCTCCCTTGCATACTCCAAGATCTCCACCGCTTTACTTACACCGCCGCACTTCATCAGCTTGATATTTATCATCTGGGCAATGTTATTTTGGTGCACATGTTTTGCATCTTCAAAGCTAAACACCGCCTCATCAGCAAGTATCGGGATCGGAGAGTTTTGCGAGATATGCTTTAACCCCTCCAAGTCTTTTGCGATTACAGGCTGTTCGATCAGCTCTATCGTCTGCAGATCTTTTACACCCTCGATATACTCCAGACTCTGTGCAACACTCCACGCCTGATTTGCATCGATCAGCAGTTTTCTGTCCTCGAACTCTTGTGCCAAAAGGTGTGTCACCTCGATGGCATGCTTGATATCGTTGCCGAGTTTTACTTTAAAAAGTTTCATCCCTTGTGCTTTGGCATCTGCAGCATCGAGGAGCATCTTGTTTGTATCGCTAAGCGAAATCGTGATGTCTGTCTCAATCGCTTCTGTATCTTTGATCGCCTCTTGGCTAAACAGCGCCATATCAAGAGCCGCTTTTGAAGAGGAGCCGATCGAAGAGTCGTGTAAAGTTAGTAAAGCTTCTGCTCTGTCCAGCCCAAGCAGTAAAGGTGTCACCTCTGCAATATTTTGCTCAATGCTATCCAAATCCTCCCCCGTGATCGCTTTGGTCGCAGGGGCTTCTCCAAAACTCTCACTCCCGTCATCAAATACAATCTTCGCGCGGATAAACTCCGCATCGTGAACAGTTCGAAGTGCAGTGATAAACGGGATCTTGAGAGGGATAGCCTCTCTTGTAGTTGTAATACTTACTATCTTCATGATGCCATCCCTACTAAAAGATGTCCAACAAACAAGCCGCCGAATGTTCCGATGATGTACCCCATGATAGCCATCAAGACACCAACCCCTACCAGTTTCTTGTCATACGTAGCTGCGAGGATCGGAGCCGAAGCCACGCCGCCGATATTTGAGAGTGACGCTACGGCTATCGAGAAGAGATCGAGCTTGAAAAGTTTTGCCCCAAGCACCATAAGCACAAAATGGATCAGCAGTATCACAAACCCTGCAAGGACATAAAGTCCGACACTCCAAAAACTCTCGATCACAGCCTGCGAACCTATGAGAGCTATAAGGATATAGAGCATTGTCGTTGCGATCTCATTTGAACCGCCGAGAGTTCTAAGCCTTGTAAAAGAACCCGCAATACCAAAGAGTGAAGCGAGTATAACTATGGTTGTCGTGGTGTTTAGCAAAGTTATCTGCGTCGCTAAAAGTTGTGTGGCAAAAGAGACAAAAACAGCTAAAACCACAAGGAACCAGTAGCGCTTCGCACCCACTGTACACGAACACCCTATCTGATCGATGGTGCGTGCAGAGTCTTCACTCTTTGTAAATCTGTTGAAGTAGTGTGCAAAAGGGGTCAAAAAGAGCAAAAATGCCACCCAGATCGTATAGTTGACACTGTCAACCACAAGTGCGTACGCAAAGGCATCTTCACTCACTCCGAGAGCCGAGCCCACTGCGACCATGTTTGCCGTGCCACCCATCCAGCTTCCAACCAGTG
>JBEWQA010000050.1:0-10183 GCA_047689515.1 Candidatus Sulfurimonas kebritensis | reverse complement strand
GTAAAATACCATCCCCTTTATGTCGTAAAAAGAACTGCCCTGGCAAATGAGTATGCTCGTGGAGAGTTTGAACCGATCAATGAAGAGCTTTACTTAGATACACTGCTCAAAGCTATTGAGATGAAACCTGCAAACGTCAATGTTCAGCGTATCACTGCAGGGATAGATGACAATACCCTAATTGCACCTGATTGGTGTAGAGATAAAAACCAGCAGGTAAGAAATATCAACGCGGCTTTAAAACCTCTTGGTTTAAAATATTAGTGTGTCTCTATTTTGATAAAGTCTGCCACGCTGCTAAAGTATGGCGGATAATCAAAATAGACTCTAAATGACTTCGCTTTTCCGGGAGTAAGCTTTTTAGCGATAACAAACCTTTTAACGATAGTTTGCGGTTTGTCTCTCTCAATACCCATCCCTTCGGTAAAAAATTCTAAAAAACCTGTCGATTTATAAAAATTTCCACCTTTGACGTTTCCTGTTGCATGGCCTCTGTTTACAAGCTTGATCTCCAGTACAACCTTACCGATGGTAAAGTTACCCGTATTTTTCACAATCCCTGTATAGACAATCTTTTCAATACTGAGTATACGTTTATTTTTTATTTTGTATATTTGCGCATTTTTTGTGTATTTATCGACAACAAAAACACTAAAAACAGCCAAAAAGACACTAATCAGTACCGTCGTAAAGAGCATAGAGGTTTTTAGTGATTGTTTCTCCTGTTTCAGAGATTTATATACCCCTCCTAAAAATATCAAAAATATTACAAAGAAAGTTATATAGTGTACATAGTTAAATTCGGTCATTTACAGTTCGCCTCTAAAGAAATATTATAGTTTTTTTCATAATGAAACGGTTCCAAAATCATTTTAAACTCTTTTGTTTCACCTTTGAGTAACTCTCCCCTAACAATCGACATTTTTTGAAATGGTTTTAATTCATAGATATAGTTCTTGAATTTATTGCTTGTAAGCTTATATGCAGAAGCCGTAATCTTACACTCTGAAAAGTCTCTTTTTGAGATATTGGTGATCTCTCCTTTGAGTACTACAGCTTCAACAAAGTTAAGTTTTTTTTGACTTAAGATCTCTACTTTGTTTTTGAAAATATACTGGTGGAGTTTTACATAACCATATGTGGGACCGACAACTATTATACTAAACGCCAAAAGAACTAAAACAATGGCTGTTTTCAGACGCTCTCTGAGTACCAGTGCTAAAATTATCAGTAGAAGGAAAAGAAACAGTACCCCGCCAAAGAGCAGATAATCTTGTGTAATCAATCCATCTACTATATTTTGGAGTCTACTGCGCATTGAACCTACTTGTCATCCCTGGAGTTTTTCTCAGCGATTCCGCTCATTCCAAAACGACGAGCAAGCTCTTGTTTAATGCGATCTGGAGAAATATTTTTAGAGGCCAAAGCTACCAGCATATGATACGTGAGATCAGCTGCTTCATACACCATCTCCTCTTCATCGTTGTCTTTGTGAGCAAAACAGTATTCACCCGCTTCCTCTACAACTTTTTTCAAAATTGTATTTTCACCTTTGTTAAGAAGTTTTGCTGTCCAAGACTCACTTGGATCTGCATTTTTACGTTCTTGGATCGTATGATACAGAATGTCGATGACGCCGTAAGCGGAAGTGGTATCTACCTCCACTTCACTAAAGATTTCACCGCTTTTCAGCTCAGTAAAAAAGCATGATTTACGCCCTGTATGGCATGCTACACCCTCTTGAATCACTTTAATTAAAAGTGTATCATTGTCACAGTCAAGGTTAAAAGAGCGAATAGTTTGTATATGCCCGCTGCTTTCACCTTTTTTCCAAAGTCTTTGTTTGCTTCTTGAGTAGTAGTGTGCCGTATTTGTTTCCAAAGAAAGGCGTAGTGCTTCTTTATCCATATATGCCATCATCAGCACTTCATTTGTACCATCTTCCTGAACGATAACAGGAAGAAGTTCCTGCTTCTTCCAGTCGACTCTGTTTATAATCTCTTCCATAATTATTGAGCCGCTGATGTTCTTTTTTGAGGGTTTTTCATATCTACCCAGATATTTGGAGTTGAACCGCCAGGAGTTAAGAAAATTTTCGCATCTTTATTTTCTTGAAGTGCTTCGTTAAATTTCCCTTGCACTTTAACCTGCTCCAATTGTAAAAGTTGAGTCGTTAGTGATCTAGCAATGATCTTATTTGCTTCAGCTTGTGCTTTTGCTTCGATCGTTACGGCATCCGCTTTACCTTGCGCTTCGATACGGGCTTTTTGTGCTACACCTTTTGCTTCAGCTGCACGTTTAAGAGCGTCCTGTTTCGCACGTTCTACCTCTTGTTGCGCACGCTGTACTTCTTGTTTTGCCACTTGTACACGCTCGATCTGCTCTTTTACTTTTGCAGGTAAAACGATCTCACGAAGCTGCACTGACTGTAAGATAGCAGGTGAATTTTCCAAACCTTCAATATTTGCACGGATGTCTGCATCAATAGCTTTTGCTATTGTATTTCTCTCACCCGGTAGACGCTCTGCTTCATACTTTCCGACAACATTACGTACAACATCACGCACAACAGGGTTGATGATCTTATCCTCCCAGCTAAAGCCCCAGTTAGAGATAGTTTGTGCCGCAAGTTGAGAATTAAGACGATACTGTACAGTCAATTCGATACTTACAGGCAAACCACGTTTATCAAGTACCGTAATAGCAGGTTTTGTCAATATCCCTGAGTTGTTAGCATTCATCTCCATTTTTGACGCATAGTTGATCACACGTACTTTTGTATCAACAAGATACACTTTTTGGATAACAGGAACAATAAAGTGAAGTCCCGGTAAAAGTGCTTGATCTTCATATTTACCATTTGTACTTAAAATACCGCGCTGCCCCTCTTCAATGATCGTGAAAGGTTTTGCAACTACAAGTACAATAACAATAGCGATGATAAAGTAGAGAAGTCCCGCTTTACCGCCTCCGAAGTTAAAGTCTAAGTTTGGCATTTGAGGCCCTTTTGGACCGTTACCGCCACCTGAGTTTGAAGGCCCTTTTTTATAGTTGCCTTCACTCTTCTTTTTGTTAAAATAGTCATTCATATCTGAGGCCATTTTGATGCTCTCTTCTTTCATTCTATACTTCCTTTTTAGTCGATATATGTGAGGTAGTGTTCATACTTAGGATTACGCCCAAATACGATATCAAAATAATC
This sequence comes from Candidatus Sulfurimonas kebritensis, assembly GCA_047689515.1. Lineage (GTDB taxonomy): Bacteria > Campylobacterota > Campylobacteria > Campylobacterales > Sulfurimonadaceae > Sulfurimonas > Sulfurimonas kebritensis. The sequence goes on along the minus strand of JBEWQA010000050.1, from coordinate 6,981 downwards.
ACTTTGGATCTTCTCTGTAAGCTCACCTCGTGAACCTGAACCGATAATTCTTGCATCCACCTGAGCAACAGGTGTGATTTCAGCTGCAGTACCGGTTAAAAATGCTTCATCGGCTACATACACCTCTTCACGAGTTATACGGCGACGCGTTACAGTTAATCCCATATCTTCAGCCATCTCTATAACTGTTTTTTGTGTAATAGAGGCGAGTGAGTTATCATTTGGAGGGGTAATCAGCTCACCGTCTTTTACCATGAAAAAGCATGCCCCACTCGCTTCTGCCACATAACCTTGATCATCAAGTAAAAGTGCTTCATCGTATCCACAATCTATAGCTTCAAATTTTGCCATTTGTGAGTTTAAATAGTTCGCAGTAGCTTTTGCTTTACCCATATTTGAAGTATTTGCCGGTCTTGTCATAGAAGCGATTTTGAGTTTAATACCCTTTTTCATCCCCTCTTCACCAAGATACGCACCCCACTCCCAAGCTGCCATTACAGTCTCTACAGGAGCATTTTGATGATATACACCCATTACGCCGTAACCTAAAAATGCAAACGGTCTGATATATACGTTATCACCCTCAAACTCATTTTTTTGTAAAAGCTCAATCTGTGCTTGATTCATCTCTTCAACACTGTACGGGATATCGATCAGTGTCATTTTTGCCGATTCTTTCAGTCGTTTTGTGTGATCGTTTAAACGAAAGATCGCATACCCTTTTTCAGTTTTGTATGCTTTTGTCCCTTCAATGACACCGTTTCCGTAATGAAGTGTATGTGAAAGTACGTGTGTTTTAGCATTGTCCCATGCTACAAATTCGCCATTCATCCAAATATATTTGGCTGCGTCCATTAAAAATCTCCAAGTAAGTTTTACATATTAAAATTCTGATATTGTAGCGAAAATGGTGTTTAAGTTGTATTAAATTGTATAGAGGGGTTGTGGGGTCAGGGATAACCCCTGAGAATCTTAATATTTTATATCAAGTTTGAGTGAGTAGTACCTACCCGGTTTTGTACTTCTGGTAATATTTTCGCCCTGTTTATATTCAAGTTCGCTATCGAGTAGATTTTCAGCTTTAAACCTGATTGCATATTCAAAAAATCCACCGTCATTTTTATCAAGTATTTTCCACTTTGTTACAAAATCTAGTTTTGCAAACGGCTGCTCATATACATCTTCATTACCGTCTGTTCCAAGAGAAACGATACGCTCTCCGATTTGGTTAAACAAAAAGAGTGCACTGTTGCCGCTATCGGCATTATCATACCCTAGCGTCAAGTTCACAACATACGGCGACTGCCCCTGCATACTTCTTGTTTTGCTTGTTAATCTGCTTGTATAGACATTATTCGGATCCTTGTTTAAAGTGATCTCAGAGTTAATATATGCAACATTAGCCGCTAACAACCAGTTTGTAAAATTCTCATCGATAAACCCGAATCTTTTACGAAGATCTACTTCCACACCGTAACTTGTTGCAGAGTCAGCATTTTGATATGTTTCCAAAAACGTATTGTCCTGTGCATCATCGAGCTTAATTACACGTTCGATAGGGTCTGTAAACTCTTTAGAAAATAGTGCTACGGAAAATACCTCATCGGCAGAGAGGTACCACTCATATTTTAAGTCTAAGTGATCGATGTATGTAGCTTTTAACTCAGGGTTACCAAAGACGATATTTTCAGTGATCGGGTCTTTGTATCTACTGTTACTAAACTCACGGAAGTCCGGTCTTGAGATCGATGTAGCATACGCAAAACGGAGTTGCATATCATCATTGTCAAATCTATATGTCAAACCTAAACTTGGAAACAGATCCTCTGTTTCAAGAGGTGCATAGGTAGCAGCGGCATCGGTGAGTTGCTGCGATGATGTCTCCTGGCGTACAGATGCTACGATATCAAAATCGTGTGTCACTGAAAGAAGCTGCTTGAGATAAAATGCCGTCACATCCTGTGTCGCTTTATATGAATCGGTATCTCTGTATGATGCCGAAAAATCAAGTGAAGATGCATATGTATTGTAAATAGTATCCATATCTTCACTCATCGGTGTGAAGTTATTGCTATACATCTTAAATCTTCTACTATCAAAATCTCTTGTTTTGCTATACATAAACATACCGAATTTTGTATAGTTGTCCTGATCGTTTAATTCAAACGGCAATGACACATCAGCTCTGTAGTTTTCCACTTCATCATTAAGCATAAAGTAGTAATACCAGTTTTTTCTATCCCAGTTAAGCCCTGATGTCTCATATCTGTAGTTGTACTCTACAGTCCCCGGTTCTTCACGTTTCGCTTCAGATGTTTCAGCTGCCCACTCTACGATAATATTGTCAAAATATCCGTCCGTATCGTTCCCGAAACGAAGTTCGTTTGTACCGCTGAGCTGCTGCATAGTTAAATTTTTCGTTACATACTCAAGGTAGGTTTTTTCACGATCATCCGCAGCACCCGTATAGTCAATTGTACCTATAGTAGTACGATCTTGTGTTTTCTCCGTTGTGAAAAAAGTATATTTGATTTTGTTGTTTTCAAAGTAATCTATACCGATATTTGCCATACCAGACATCTCTTCTGTTAAGATACTTGTAGATGTTTTAGTATGATTATCATGCAATACCGTGTCCGTATTTGGATCAAAGAAGTACTTGTCATATGCAACATCATCATTATCAGAAGTGTTTTTATAATACATTGTTCCTGATGCACCGATACTAATATCATCAGTTATAGCAAAACTTTTCCCTGCTGAGAGTTCAAATTTACTTCCCGGATCAAGCGTAGTACTTTGACGGTTAAGTGATCTTGCTGTTCTCACATCTTGCGTTACAGCATATCCTCCTACATTATTTCCGCCGCTTAATACACTTGCAGGTAACGGAGTTGAGTTATCTGCATTTGTTACAACATTTTTACCTGTTGAGTCATTGTACAGAACCTCCAAACCGAGTTTCGCATATCCGTCATCACCTTTTGGGATATCTTTACTTTTAATAAGTACAGTACCTCCACCGAATGATGCAGGCAGATCACCCGAATACGACTTTTGGATCGTGATACTCTCTACAACAGATGTTGGAAAGATATCGAGTGGAACTACCCTTTTTGTCGGTTCCGGTGATGGGATATGCAAGTCGTTTAACATAACAGTTGAATATCTGTCACCAAGTCCTCTAACATAGACATATTTACCGCCTACAATTGTGATACCGCTTACACGTTTTAGCGCTGAAGCGACACTACTGTCACCGCTTTTACCAAACTGCTCGCTTCCAAGGACGTTTCCAACTGCGTCGGAGTTTCTCTCCTGTGCAATTACCGCTTCAACACTTCCGTCTAAACGCGGTGCAAGTACTACAAACTCGTCAAGCTCCATCCCGGCAGGTGTGAGTTCTACAAACTTCGTCACTGCTTCATTAGCTACTACATTGACTCGCATAGTTTGTGCACTATAATTTTGGTGGATAACCGAGATAGTCTGCTCACCTGCCGGCAGATTTAACTCTACAAAACCATCTTTAGAACTTTTAGCTTCAATCTGTGTACCTTTTACAAAAATACGTGCATCGGCTATCTTCTTTTTATCTTCAGCAGAAGTTAGTGTAAGTAGCATTGTTCCTAGTTCTGTAACCGCTTTTTTCGTAACGTTGTTCTCTTTACTTTGAGGTGCCTCAGTATCAACAAAAGACAAGGTGTTGTCAGCTTTAAGCGAAACAATCACTTGTGATTCTTTCTCAGCTTCGATAGCTATATTTTTTCTTACAAATACCTGCGCCTCACCATTCTCTTTTACCAGCAACTGAACCTGATAATCACCCTCTTGGAGTTTTGAAAAGAAATATCCGTCACTATCAGTCACCCCTTTAACACCGTTTAATGTATCAAGTTTTCCATCTGTTTTTTGAAAGATTTTAAACTCTTGATTTGCTAAAGGTTTTCCCTCTTTTAAGACAACTAACGAGAGTGAGCCAAGCCCCTCTGCAAACATTGTCGTAATAAAAAGAGATAGTAAAATCAAATATCTCATAGTGTACACTCCCAGTGGTTATTTTTACATTTGTTCATATTTTTTCTCAGCTCCATACCTTTTTTAAAAAGTGCTGAGTCTGTGATACGTTTGAGCAGTTTTTCACTCTCTTCAAAATCACCCGTTATATAGTACGAATACGCTAGTGCATAAAGGATATTTTGATCTTTTAATAAACCGTTTCTCTCTAAAGCACTGTGTGTTGCAACTACTTTTTCGTAATTACCGTACTCCAGATAGATCGCTACCTTTTGCTTGTACTTATCTTTCGGGTTTAGCACTTGAGAGTTTTTATACAAGGCTTGTACATACTCCTGTGCACGTCTATACATCTCTGAAGAATCTTTGAGATATTTGCTGTCTAAAAGTGAAGCTTGGTCAAAAAGATCCGCTGCAGGATGGATCATCTCCTGATCGATGTAAAGTGTTGCAAGCAAGATGATAAGTTTGACATTCTTTTGGTATTTCAGATGTGCTTTCTCTGCTAAAAGCGTTGCTTTTTTATACTCTTTTGCCTCACGAAGAGCGCTGATAAAAGAGATCAGAACCTTCTCGTTTGGCTTTGCATACTTGAGATACACCTCTGCATCTTTAAGTGCACTCTGATAAAGTCTTAAAGAGATGTAGTAAGCAAATCTTTGTCTGTACGCATCATAATACTTTGGATGGATCGTGTTCAGATCCGACAAGACGTCTAAAGCATTATCGTACTCTTGAAGTTGAAAGTAACACTCGGCTTTTAAAGCCATAATAGTCGGTTTTTGCAGCACTATCGCATTTGCTTTATCAAGTGCATCTATAGCCTCATTATAGTTTTTAAGTTTATAGCTGTTTTGTGCGATATAGAGGTAGATACTTTTTTCTGTCTGTCCTGCTTTGATCGAAAGATAAAAGTTCTTGTTTGAAGCCTCATACATCCCAAGTTTCGCTTTTACCAAACCTTGAAGCGTATAGTACTGCACCTTGTCGATCGTCTCATCAGCAAGATCTACTTGAGCCAGCGCATCATTTGCACGAGTGTAATAACCGTCTTTTAGTAATAATGTCGCCAATGCTACATAATCGACGTCATCTTGGTTTTTGTCAGTCTCTGCAAAGATAGCAGTGCTTAGCAGTAAAGTTATTATTGTTGTTATAAGTAATCTCATCATCTATCTCTTAGTTAAAATCAAATCTAATTTTTTGTTTAGCCCAAACTTTTACAGCTTTGCCTTTATACTGCGCGGGAGTAAACTTCCATGTTTTAACCCCGGCAACTGCCACTTCGTCAAACACGCCTGCAGGTTCACTCTCAAGCACTTTCACCTTGATAACCTCACCGTTAGCATCTACAAGAAGGTTTAAAAGAACATATCCTTTTATCCCTTTTTGCTTCGCTTTTTTCGGATACTCCATCGCTGAACGGCGTGTTGCCTTAGGCGGGTTATCTACACTGTTTTCATTCATGATCACATTTTTACCAGCATCTTTTAAAAGATTGTCATCTACATCAAGGCTGCTGCTCATAAATGACTCAAGCCCCGTATCTATTCCGCTAAGTGCAGAGTTCATCTGAGGAGTATTTGACGTTTTATGTGCTTTTGGCGGTTTTCTTTTTGGTTTTGGCTTCGGCTTTGGCTTTGGTTTTGGCTTTACCACTTTTGGCACTTCAAAATTCATAGCAGATTTATCTGCTTTGTTTTGAGGAAGCATTCCGTTTTCATTCATCTCTATAACGACGACAAATACGAAAAACAAACCAAAAAGAGACCATCCAAAAGCTTTTAGACGGAGTAAAAATGTATCGTTGTTCACAATTAACCTACCTCTTTTTTCGTTGCAACCGCTACATCTTTAGCACCTGAAAGTCTGCACTGATCTACAAGTTCGATCAGTTTTTCAACTGCAATCGAGTTATCTGTGATCACAAGAACCGACTTATTTGTGGAAGTTCTGAGCATATCACGGAGCTTCCCTTGAACTGCCCAAAGTTTTACCGGCTGCTGATCGATATACACATCTGCCTGATTGTCTATATACACTCTAATTACCTTACTTGATGCGCGTGTAGCAGATGATGCACCCGGACGCTCAAGGTCGAGTTTCATATCTTTTACAAAAGTTGAGCTCACCATAAAAAAGATAAGTAAAATAAATACCATATCGATCAATGGAGACATATCTACGTCGCTGATATCATCCTTTTTGCGTCTAAATCTCATCTAAATTTTCCTCACTACATAAAATATCTTTTATCTGTTCCAGATCGAGCTCCATCTTCGAAGCTTTCTTATCTAAAAGTCTCCCCATAACAAGTCCCGGAACTGCTACTACAAGCCCCAGCTGTGTTGTAAAGAGTGCCTGAGAGATACCGCCTGCGATCCCGCCGCTTTGTGAAAACAAACTCATCGACGCGAGTGAATCAAATGTCTCAATCATCCCGACAACCGTTCCTAAAAGCCCAATAAGCGGTGCTACAACTACGATCGTTTTTACCAGTTTTCCATACTGTCCTAATGTCTGTTGATAGCTATAAAACTTATCATCTAAAAACTTTCTAAGCAGTTTTTTATCCTGCATCTCCTGTTTGAGTTTCAAACCCTCAACAACGGCACCGTCAATGATCCCTTTTGGAATCTCTCTTTTACCCGATGCAAATTTTCTGATAAGTACACGCGGGCTTTTTTTCGTCCCGCGTTTGATCGTATGGTATCTGTAACCAAGTCCATACCACAGCACAAACACCAATATAAACAGCGGCCACATAACTAAGCCGCCACTGTTCATATAAGCGATGAACTGATGTAAAAATGTCACTAAAGCGTCCATTATTTCTGCTTGTTATACTCGTTGACAATGTGAAGTGCTGAATGCTCCATAGAGTCTTTGATGCTTTCAGCCCAGCTATTTAATAGGTTTCCTGCTAACAATAATGGAATCGCTACAATCAGACCCAGCTCAGTA
>JBEWQA010000103.1:0-1714 GCA_047689515.1 Candidatus Sulfurimonas kebritensis | reverse complement strand
CAAAACTCAAAGAGATGGTCCCCGAATTTAATCACAAAGCCTAAAAGAGAAGTATAGTTCACATTTGTCTGGTTTTTAGTTATAATAAGAATTATATTTCATATTTGGAGCAAATATGACACTGCAACAGTTAGGCTTAGAGATCAAAACTTTACGAAAAGAGAAAAAGTATTCCCAAGAAGATATGGAGAGTTTTAGCGGTATTACCAAAAGGACGCTCTCTAAAATAGAAAATGGATTTATCGATGAAGTTGGGATAAAAAAGGTCGAGACTATTTTAGATCTACTTGGATATGAATTTAGTATACGACCCAAAAATCGTCCAAAGACATTAGAAGAATTGCAAGATGAATCAAGATAGCGTCAAAGTATATATAAATACTCAGTATAGTGGTGACTTGGATTATGAAAATGAGCAATATATTTTTAACTATACAAACGATGCAAATGATGTAGTCAGTTTAACTATGCCTAAAAGAAGTGCAAGTTGGAATAGTAAAAAACTTCATCCTATTTTTCAAATGAATATGCCAGAAGGTGCTTTAAAAGAGGCGATCGTAAATCATTTTTCCAAAATTAAAACTATGGACGATATGCACCTACTCGCTCTTATAGGTCCATATATGTTGGGTCGTGTAAAGTTTGAAGCTATAAACACGAATGATAGTTCGCTTGAGTTATCAAGTATTTTGCACTCATCAAAGCAGAACCTTTTTAATGAGCTGATGGAAAAGTTTGCTATCCGTTCAGGTGTTTCAGGAGTGCAACCAAAACTATTATTAAAAGCTCAAGATAAGACAACTATGAAGTTTGAACACTATATAGTAAAATCCTGGGAATCAGAGTATCCTCAACTAGCGCTGAATGAATATTTCTGTATGAGAGCGATCAAAAATGCGGGACTGCAAACACCAGAGTTTTACTTGAGTGATGATTTAAGTATGTTTGTAATGAAAAGATTTGATGTGAAAGATGATGATAGTTACTTAGGTTTTGAAGATATGTGTGTACTCACTGCAAGGGGAACAGCTCAAAAGTATGATGGAAGTTATGAAGAGTGTGCACGAGTGATCAAAGATGTTATACCTCCGCAAAGAAGAAAAGAGAGTTTAAAAATACTTTTTAAAGCAATAATTATGAATCATCTTCTTCAAAATGGTGATGGACATCTTAAAAATTATGGCATACTTTACGAAAAAGATTTTGAAGATGCTTATATGGCTCCCATATACGATGTCGTTACAACAACGATGTATGTGAAAAATGATATACCTGCATTAAGACTTGCAGATGGTAAGCTATGGTGGAAAGAAAAAACTTATAAAACTTTTGCAAAACAAAGTTGCGGATTGTCCAATAAGGAATATGAAATTTTGAAAAAAGAGTGTGAGGATGCAATCACTATGACAAAACGAGAGATTGACCAATACAAAACTGATAATACAGAGATAAAATTTTTTTTATCAGGACTTAAAGAGATGTGGCAAGATAACTACACTCACAGCAAGGAAAAAAATGACACAATTTTATTATAAACTCGACGATGGAGAAAAAATAGCTACCGAAGTGGAGCTAAATGCTTATGCATACTCCCAAAAGTACTCATGGTTGTTTAGCGTTTTTATCAAGTTTGAATTAGAACTAGATACAAAAGCTTCACTCATAACAACTTTAGAAGAGGATGAAGTTGCCAAGTATGTTGGCAGTCGTGTAG
>JBEWQA010000049.1:0-10682 GCA_047689515.1 Candidatus Sulfurimonas kebritensis | reverse complement strand
TAATTATCAATCATTAAAATCATTTGATTATATCCCGTATAATTGTTTAATTATGACATTATACCTACTCTTGAATTTGTTTTGTATAAAAGTTTAACCCTTGAATACCTAAGTTACCATAACGATGATAAGAGTTTGTCACACTCTGCTCAACAAAGTAGTGCATCAACTCTATACGACCGTGACTTACAAACGGTGTCGATGCGATATAGATCGCTTTTGAAGCAACGGCATCGTAAATTTTTGGCGACACATGCTCTTGTGCAAGGAAACGTACACGTTCAAAATTTGGAATTGAAGCGATCAATTCATCTTCATCTTCACGTACAACTACATCACTTTGCTCTAAAAGTGAAAGCGCTTTTGTCTCGAGCCAGATATATTCCCCTTTACGAGACATTTTCGGAATCGATATATGAAGTTTTGCACCAACCATCTTAATAGCCATGATACTTGTCAATACCTCTTCAAAATTGTCGTCATCCTCTACTCTCAGCAGTACACTTTTTACAGGCAAGTAACGGATCACATTGTTCTCACCTCTAATATGTGCATAATCGTGCTCTTTTTTAAACTCTGCTTCATACCAGTGTGCAAAGTGACATGCATGACGGAGTGCTACTTCACACTCATCGTGAAAGAGTGTATCTCTATTTAAAAAGACACGCATATGATCGATAAACTCATTTGAACAACTTTCAAAAAGATTTGTCTCGTGATACTCCAAGTTCATAAATTGACTTACATAGTTGAAACCACCCGCTTTTTTCCCGCTTCCGATCGCAGACTTTCTCATACCGCCAAATGGTTGACGGATTACGATCGCACCTGTTGTCCCACGGTTGATGTAAAGATTTCCTGCAATAACATTCTCTTTCCAATACTCCACTTCCCTGTCATCAAGACTTTCTATCCCTGAAGTAAGTCCGTATCCTGTTGCATTAACAATATCTACAGCCTCTTCTAAATTTTCTGCACGCATTACACTAAGTACAGGACCAAAGAGCTCATGCATATGACAAAAATCACCAGGTTTTGTCCCCCATCTCACAGATGGTTTTAACATATACGGGTTACCCTCGTCTGCAAAGTCGGGTTTGACCAGCCACTCTTCACCATCATCAAGATAAGCAAGAGATTTTTCAAGGTTCCCTTTTGGTACATTGCTAAGAGTACCTATACGATTTTTAAAATCCCATACTGAACCGGTTTCTAACGATTCTACTGCTTCTTTTATCGCTTGTTTGAATTTTGGATCATCATAGAGTTCTTTTTCCAGGATTAGAAGTGATGTAGCCGAACATTTTTGTCCTGAATTGTGAAATGCCGAAATGATCGCATTTTTCAGTGCCTGTTCACGATCTGAAAGTGCCGTTACAATCGTAGCATCTTTCCCGCCTGTCTCTGCACTCAGAGCTATATCTGGACGAGACTTGATGATGCGGTAAGCCGTCTCTTCACCACCCGTAAAAATCGTAAAGTCGATCTCCTTACTCGGAACGATATGTTTTCCAACTTCGCTTCCGCTTGCCGAGATAAATTGCAGTGTATTTTTACTCACACCCGCATTCCAGAAACATTGACACAGCATGTATCCACACAACATCGCATCATCAGCAGGTTTTACGATTACAGTATTTCCTGCTGCGAGTGATGCCGCTATTCCGCCTGTCGGGATGGCAATTGGGAAGTTCCACGGACTGATCACAAGTCCTACACCTTTTGGTGTCGCTTCGATCCCTGTTAAGGATGCCAATTTATTTACACTATACGGATAAAAATTAAGGAAATCTATCGCTTCACTCACCTCTACATCTGTTTCAGTAAATACTTTTCCAACTTCAGCAGCAGCTATACCGATAAGATCAGCTCTTTGTTTTCTAAACTCGTGCGCTACATCCATCAATATCTTTTGTCTCTCTTGATGCGAAAGATCTCTCCAACCGTCAGGATCTTCGTTTGCAGTTTTTATTGCAAGTTTCATATCCTCCTCAGTTGCGCGAACAAATGAACCAACTTTTTTCTCATCATGATACTGCGACTTGTCGATCACTTCACAGATATCTTTTCTATGCTTTTTCTCTTCTCCTGCGACTACTGGATATGCTTTGATCCCTCCCTCAGCAGAGATATTCATCCATTTGTCACGGATCGATTCAGCCCATTTTCTGTTTTTTGAGAGTACAAAGTCTGTATCAGGTTCATTTTCAAAATGGTAAGTATGCAGATCAACTTTTGGTTTTTTCGGCTCTATATTACGATCTTGTGTACGGTTACAACTTGTATCGAGGTTCTCAATAAGTCTTACCGACTCATCGTAACTTTTTATCAGGGTATCCCACTCCGGCGAGTCAACAGTAAGTCCGAAGCTGTGACGTAAAAAGTTTTGATCAGCAGTATTTTCATCAAAACGGCGAACAAGATAGGCGATCGCATTTGTAAAGGTCTCTTTTGTAGCAGTAGGTGCATAGAGGACCACATTTAAGTTTTCAGCTTTAAGTACCTGATATGCTGCTTCACTCATTCCCTCGAGCATCTCGGCACTCACATACTCTGATACACCGCGCTCTTGTGCCAACAACATCGCCAATGCTTGATCAAAAAGGTTGTGAGAAGCTACACCGGTATGGACATACGGTGCTACATCAGGTGAAAATAGGTAATCCATGGCAAGTTTAAAGTTTGCGTCACTCTCCGCTTTTGTAGCAAATGTCACATTCGGCCATCCGCGTAAGCTCGCTTCGGTAAGTTCCATCTCTTGGTTTGCACCTTTTACGATACGGATCTTGATCGGAGATCCGCCGTTTTCAACTCTTTTCTTTGCCCACTGAGCTAAATCTTTAATATATTCTAGTGATTCAGGAAGGTAGTTTTGGATCACAATTCCTGCATAGAGCTTATGAAACTTCTCTTGTGAGAGCACCTCCTTAAAAAGGTCCATAGTAGTTTCAATATCCCGATACTCCTCCATATCGAGGTTTACAAACTTATCACCGTTTTCCATTGCAGCTGTATAGATCTGCTCGAGTCTGCTAGAGAGCTGATCGACATTATAGCGGTGTGCATGGGGGATAAACTGAGAAAAAAGATTTGAGATCTTGATTGAAAGATAATCAATATCAGGATTGTTGAGTATCTTAATATACTTCTCTTTTCGACGTTCAGCTTCTGCTTCACTTAGTACTATCTCACCGATAACATTTATGTTTACTCTCGTATTTTCATTTTTACGTTTATGGATATGCTCTGCGAGAACTTTATCTTCCCCCTGAATTACGATCGAACTGATATCGTCCCGAAGATACTTTACAAACAGCGGTACAGAGATCGAACTTACATAGATCCCTACATCACGAAATAACCAGATCAAAATCTTTTCAAATTCGGAGAAAAAATCAGTCGTACCATACTTTTCAAATATATACTCTAACTGATTTGCCACGCGATCAGGATCGTGTGAACGAAAACTTTGATCTAATAGTTCGATAAGGAACACTTTATTGACAGGATTTTTAAGCATTTTGAGCATCATATCATGAAATTCTTGCTCTTTTGCCTCTCGCGAAACCTCTATGTGCTCTTGCCACTTTTTAGCAACAACTTTTACTTCATCTAACGTTGTTTTGGAAATCGCCATACCAACTCCTTTTTTTGATTATAGCATATAATTTACTATGTGCAAAATAAAATAAGTGATATTATTTTTTCAGGTTTGCACCGTCATCCAAAAGTATAGCTATCCACTTCGTTTTCTCATTCGACTGAAAGATAATTTTTGCCATAATAGTAAGTGGAATCGAAAGAAACATACCTACTATTCCTAAAAGCCAGCCCCAAAAGATCAAAGACAAAAACACCACAAGTGTTGAAACTCCCAAACCTTTTCCCATCACTTTTGGCTCGATAATAGAACCTATTACTATATTGACAGTTATATACAGACCCGCAACAACGCCGGCGCTTATAAATCCAAGCTGAACAAGTGTTATAAGCACCGCAGGCACTGCCGCTATGATCGAACCGATATTTGGTATAAAATTCAGGAAAAATGCCAACAGTGCCCATAAAAATGGATAATCAGTCCCTATAATTGCAAGTGCACCATAGATAAGTGCTGCAGTTGCCACGGATATAACAGCTTTGAGCAGCATATAGTTTTTTATCTTATCAAAGATATCGTGGATATGGGAGAGTGTATCGAGTGAACTCAGTTCCACTTTTTTCAAAAATACATCATACTCCAAGAGCATGAACGCAACTGTAAGTATCACTACAAAACCATTTGTAAAGAGTGCACCCATCCCTTTAACCATTGAAGAGATAAACTTCATGATCTGTTTTGTATCGGCGAGCTCTGACAAACTTTGTGCAGACACCTGATACCCAAGTGAATTTGCAAAATCAACGATATAGCTATAGTACAAGCCGAGTCGCTCGCTGTAAACTTCTGTATTTTGACTAAACTCCACTGCAGAAGTAGAGATAAATTTTGCCACGAGTACAAGCACACTCAAAAATACTCCAAGTACAATCAAAAGACTCAAAGCACTCGGCACACCTTTTTTATTCAGATAATTAAACGGTGAGTATAAAATAATCGCTATAAAAAACGAGAGCAGAAAAGGGATAATGATCGAAGAAGCAGTTTTTACACCTGCTAAAACTATGACGACACTTGCCATCACTACAAAATAATAGCCTATATCTTTCTCTTTCACTGTATATCCCTTTTGTTTGTTTTATGCTGAAGATAGTTTGAGATATTGATAAGTGAAAATGTTACTAAAAAGATCATAAGGCCCGGGAAAAAGCTTACCCACCAAGCGATCTCTACGACATCTTTTCCACCGCTTAGGATCGTCCCCCAGCTCATCTGCGGTGCTACTATCCCAAGTCCCAAAAAACTCAGCCCCGACTCTGCGAGTATTGCACCTCCAACTCCAAAGGTAAAACTTACAAAATATATAGGGACTAAAATCGGAGCATAATATTTCAGCAATATCTTTATTTTTGAGACCTTTGCAATATCCAAGATCTTTATAAAAGGCTGTGAACCGATCTTAAAACTCTCCGAACGGATAAGCCTTGCCGTAGTCATCCACCCTGTGATCGAAATGATGAGAATCAGCACTAAGATCGAAGCATTCATATAACTCACAAGTGCCAGAAGGAGGAAAAAAGTTGGAAAAGTTAAAAAAAGATCAACAAGCACGACAAATGTTTTATCTATACTTCCTCGAAAATATCCCGCAATTGATCCTAGTATCAATCCTATAAATGATGCGATTAGTGCGCTTCCTATACCGATAGTGAGTGAAACCTTTCCGCCTTCGATCAAACGGGCCAACAGATCACGTCCCAGTCTGTCGGTACCCAAAGGGTGCGTAAGCGACGGTGCGGACAAGATGGCATCAACACCCAAGTCGTATGGGCTTACCGTATACAAAAAAGAGCCGAAAAATGAGAAAAGAAATAAAAAAGCTAAAACAGAAATGCTGACTATCGGCATCTACTGCTTGATCCCCAATAAGGTTTGCATCATCTGATCAACCGTAGTGATAATCTTTGCAGCAGCGCCGTAAGATGTCTGATATTTGATAAGGTTTGTCATCTCTTCGTCGATACTCACTTTGGTAACCGAGTTATACTCCAGCTCTGTGGCATTGAACTGTGTACTGATCGTCTCATTACGGCTGATTGCCGAATTTGTCGCGATCCCCACGTAAGTTGCAGTATTGTCAAACATTCCGTAAACGGTAGTGTTGTACTTTTGATCTGCCACTTCAAAGTCGTAGTTTTCAAACTGCTGTTGCACCATATCAAGTGCTACACGATTATCACCACTCGCAGTTGAATAACCCGCTCTTATTTTCGTAGGATTATCTGCTATATCAAAATTAAGCTGAATATCGCGGGCATTGTTTCCGTCTAAAAATCTATGTAACCCTACAGCACCTGCAAAATTTGACCCTGATGAGAAGTCGTCATTTTCAAGCTTATCCGCTATAGAAAAAGTATACCCCTGCGCTTTTGATGCTACGTCTATATTTAGTTCAAGGCGCAGTTCACCCGTTGCAGAGGGTTGGTAATTAAACTCCAAAAAGTCATCTACGTCGTTATTAGCGTTTAGGTCATCATTATCATCTTTATTTTGCGTGATCTGTCCCTCTATCGAGTTTGTTCCCGCAGCACCCGACATTGTTGTAGCTACATCTATATCGATCGTTCTTCTTGCGACTTCATTACCATCCACATCATAAATAACAACGTCAAATCCGCCTTCTTGAACATTTATCCCTGAGCTGAGGATAGCATCAGAAGGGTCAAGATTTAAAATATTTGAACGCATCTCATCAGTATTGCTCTGTGCATACAAATTATTTGTTGATTCAATAAAACCTTTTGCAAACGCATCAAAATCAGCTACCGTAGTTTGTAAGATCCCGTCTGTCGGCATCCCGGTAGTTTCATCGATAGCACGGCCGCGAAGATCAAAAATGGCACCAACCTTACCGCCTGTGATCTTCTCCTCCATAGGTATTAAAGAGCCGTCTTGTCTCTCATAAGAAAGTTCGTAAAACCCATACTCATTTCCCGATTTATCTACACGAAGCGGGTGGTATGTGTTGCCGTCTACGATATTAAAACCGTTTACGGAGATCGAATAACTCCCCGTTTTTGTATTGGAATTACTATCGATCTGTATATTTGCCGAAAGCTGCCCCTGATTTACTTCAGCATTGATAAGTTTTGCCAAGTTTTTCTCTAAAACATTTCTTTTATCACGTAAATCACTAGCTTCGTACAAACCACCTGACTCTGCGGTATCGATACTTCGATTAAGATCCGCTATCTGCTGAGCTATCTCGTTTACCTGATCGACGTTTACTGCAAGCTGCTCGTTTACCTGTTGCTGCAAACCGATGATCTGGTCTTGTGTCTCTTTTATATGTTGCGTTAATGTTTCTGTCTGTTTTGCCAAGGCTATCTTGATCGCATCATTATCGGGATTGTCTGAAAATGTCTGCCACATATTGTAGTACTCGGCAAGGTCTGCTTTGATCCCTACCCCATCGATCTCAGGAAAATATGTAGAAAGTGTTTCAAGTGTTTGTTTTTCAAAATCACTATACTCTTTTTGTGCAGAGACATCAGTATAACGTTGAAATACAAAGTTATCAAATACCCTTTTGATATCTTGAACTTCTACACCGTTACCGACACTTCCAGGCATCGTATGCAAAGGTGTAGCTGCAGTAGTGATCACCCTTTGGCGGGTATACCCTTCCGTTTCTGCATTTGAGATATTGTGACCGGTAGTATTGATCGCTACTTGTGAAGCGGAGAGTCCGGAATAACCGATCCCTAATGTGTTAAATAGATTTGCCATTTTAGACTCTCACTTCCAAGACCGAAGGATCTTTTGATGCGACTTTATCATAACCCTGCATCTCCGTAGGGACAAGCTGTTCTAAAAAGTCATTATATAAATTGCTTACTATCACAACTAATTTTGCATATTCTTTATTTACTTCTCTTAGCTCTGATAGTTCAATTTTTAATTGATCAAGTAATTGATGCTGTTCGTCATTTAAAAGATTTGGGAGTTCAAGATTTGGATTTTGTGTCATCAACGATGCGATCTCATGATCGATCATCGCTTTTTTCGACTCAAAATTTTTTAGTTTTTCATCTTTGATAGAGAGTCTGTCAAATTGGGGATCGTGTTGTGCCTGCTTTATATCTTCTATATCTGATTTAGTTATTTGGATAAGATCTCTGAGATCCTCTAAAGCACTTTTTAAATGGTGAGTTAACATATCTCCATCCCCTCATTATATTCACTTTTTAAAGTAGATCGTCTGCCATCTTTTTTGATAAAGCCGACAAGTCCACTTTGTACTCGCCTGAGTCAATAGACTCTTTGAGTTTTTCTACTTTACTGCTATTTTCTTTAGCATTTTCAGTACCAACATTCTTGTTTGTCCTGTTTTCAGTAGTGTTATTTGCATAAACACCTTGTGCAACAGAACCGTTTACACTAGAAATCATAATCTTTCCTTTGTTTAAAACTTTTTCTTACACACTATATCGGCAAGATTATAATTTTCTAAACGTTATTTTCACTTTTTTTGCGATAAATAATCAAATAACATCTCAGAGAAGCCGAAACTTCCTGCACTCGCTTTTGAAAGCTCATCTCTGTACATCGATTTGTAGATCTTATCACCCGGGTCGTTTTGTGAAGAGAAGATATCTTTATCATCCTTCATCGCATTGTCCATCAGCATCTTGACTATAATCGCCTCAAACGAATCAGTCTGTTTTTTGAGCTCTTTTTCCTGAGCATTAAGTTCAAACTTCGGGAGCTCTTTATTTTCATTGATAAGTTGTGTTTTTGCCTGCAGTGCAGAGAGTCCGTACGACATTAAATAACCTCCAGTTCAGCTGAGATACTTCCGACACTCTTCATCGCTTCTAAAATTGCGATGATATCTTTCGGTGTCGCTCCTAGTTTTTGCAGAGAACGTACCAGGTTTGCAACCGTAGTCGTCCCTTTTTTCGTGTAAACCTGTGAATCATTCAGACCAATAGCCATATCGCTGTCTATCTCCATAGAATCGTTTGGCGCAGCGATCTGTTCTTGTTCTACAATCTTGATCGTGATATCTCCATGGGTAAGCATAATCGGTTTAAGTTCTATGTCTACACCCGCTACGATCGTACCTGTTCTCTCATTGATAACGATCTTCTCTTTTGGCGTGTACTCCATCTCAACATTTTGCACCTCTGCCAAAAATTCGATCATCGAACGGTTTTTAGGACGTTTGAGTTTTACACTTCTAGAATCGAGTGCTACGGCTACTTGTGTGTTAAAGTATTGATTGATAGCGTTTTGTACAGATACGGCATTTGTAAATCCCGCTTCTTTAAGTGATAAGGTTGCATACTCTTGGTGAAACAGATCGATATTTATCTCGCGCTCCACAAGTCCGCCGTTAAATACTATCCCTGTCGTCGGGTGTGACTCAGCTCCGCCTTGCTGGTTCATCCCCCCTATACTGATCGCCCCTTGTGCCAAAGCATAGATCTTCCCGTCGACCCCTTTAAGCGGTGTCATAAGAAGTGTACCGCCCTCTAGGCTTTTTGCATCTCCGATCGAAGAGACTGTTACATCGAGTTTATCCCCTTGACGTGCAAAAGGTTTGAGTTTTGCGGTAACTACAACAGCTGCAACGTTTTTTGACTTGATATCTACAGGATTCATATCGATATTCATCGCTTTGAGCATATTTGCGATCGATTGGAGGGTGAATTTTGAAGTAGTACCATCACCCGTTTTTTTCAAACCTACTACAAGTGAGTACCCAATAATCTGATTCTCTCGAACCCCGACAATATTGGACACATCAGTCACTTTTGTAGCGTATAGTGATGATAAAAAAAGTAAAAAAGTTAAAACTGTTTTCATTTATTCCCCTAGTTGTAAGGGGAATAAAGCAAAGATTATTCCATCTTAGGTTCTAAAAAACTTTTTTTCTACCTATTATATAGCTTTGTTCATATCGTTGGTCTAAAAATGTAACTATGTTTGTGTACAGATCTGGTTCAATATATAATGAAGCAGCATATGGTGGTGTGTGTACACTAAAATTCAAATATGAAATATTACCAATAACTTCTACTGTAATAACTAGCTGTATACTCCCAACTAAAATTGTATTTATGCCCAAATTTTCATCAGCACGTTTTAGCAAAAACAACTCAGCCATTGTATCGTAAATTGCGGATGTATATAATGTGAACTTATTAGGATATATTTCTTCTTCTATCATAGATTCAATGAGATGGCCTAACTGATCATAACTTCTAAAATATAGTTGTTTTTTACTTCCAGAAAAACTCCAAAATTTTTTTCGTTCTTCTGCTGGTGTACTTGTGAACCGTAAATAATCTATATATGGATCTGATACAAAACCATAATAAAAATTAAATTCTTTTGGTACCAATTGTGCGATTATCGTTTCCTCTTGTGGATTATTAATTAAATAGACTTCACCACTTTGCTGATCAGTCCAACTATCAAATATTTGTGTCCCACCACAACTAGCTTTTACATATCCTGCGATATTTCCATCTACATAATAAAGCTTTTGTGATGGTGCAAATGGGAAAACTTCCACTCCGTCCATCTCAGTAATATTTGGATCAAATCTATGTTTTACGGTTATACGATAATCTTTAGTGTCTTTGCTGATCTCCTGATCTGTTTGCCATTGGGATGGTGCATTTTTGTGGTCATCAATTTGTGTATTTATAAAATCCAATATTGAATTACGTGTAATATCTGTAGCCATATAACTTGTTAAAAAAGAGTGTGCTCTAACAGAAAGAAGAGTTTCTACATCTTCATCAAGTGCATTTCTAAAAAAATATCTTGTTGGATTGGTTACATTAGTTGCTAAGGAATCTGGTACGACTTGAATTACATCATTATCAAATGTCATGTACGGACTAGCTTCTCCTAAGATATTATTTGCTGGTGATGCAACTCCTATTGCATGAATATAAGCTTTCATCCAAGCATCTTTATTAATATCCGATACTTTACCAAATTCATTATATGCTCTATTTACAAAGAGATTTCCTTGTGAATGTGCTACAAGAATAATATAATGCCA
>JBEWQA010000048.1:0-10853 GCA_047689515.1 Candidatus Sulfurimonas kebritensis | reverse complement strand
CCGTAGATATCACCCCGTTTAACTATCACTTTAGCGTAGTTGCTCATCGTATGTCTCTCGGCCATTTTTCCGTTTTGGTTAAATATTGCCTTTTCATTTTTGAGCATCTCTAAGGCCTCTTTGTACTCTTCTTGCTCCACTTTATAACAATCATTTACAACCGCTATCTGATTTGGATGGATGATAGTTTTGCTAAAAAGCCCCTCTTTTAGATCGCGTCTAAGATCTTGTATAAAACCTTTTTTGTCTTCAAAACATGGATACACCCCGCCGCTAACCGCAAACCCTGCACTTTTAAACAGTGCCAGGAAGTTGCCCAGCACTACATTGGTTACGGAGAAGTCAAATATCGACTCGCTGCACCCTCTTTTCATACTGAGTTGGCGCAGCATATCTTCAAGCCCGAAACGAACTAACACTACTTTCTCTTTGTTTGTTAGCAATAGCTCTCTGAGCTCTAAAAGTTTTTCATATTCAAAGAGCTCTTTTCCCTCTATACTAGGCATTATATAAAAATTCGTATCGTGTAGGATGTCCAAATAACTTTGGGCATTTGTTAGTGAAAATTTCGGTAGTATAAAACCGTCAATTTTCTCTATATCCTCCATCGCTAAAAGTGTTTTGAGGTGTGTCGTATCTCTCGGTCTTAAAAAAGTGTAAAAAGTATTGGTAGTTTTCTTTTTGAGAACTTCTTCGACTTTACTATAGGCATTTTGCAGCTCTTTTGGATCGAGCCCGTCTTCAAAGTCGATAAGGAGTGAACGGAGTTCGGGATACTTATCGTGATTTACAATAGCATCCAGATTTTTATGAGATGCCGGGACAAAGAGTGTCCCGCCAAGCTCTAAATGGTCGATCATATAGGGAGTACGCGAATCTTATCTGAAAGCTTCTCTTTTAAAGTGCTCTCAATAGCATACAATGTCCCCGTAGAGCTTGAAGCACAACCATTACATGCACCAAGATAACGGATATAAATATCGATATATGGATCATTTTTCTTGATATCTATGATCTCCATATCTCCACCATCCATCACTAAGAATTGACGGATGTTTTCATCGATGATCGCATCTACTGCTTTGATCTGCTGTACTAGTGTCATCTCTTCGAAGTTACCGCCACCTGCAGCTTGCGCATCAGCAGCAGCTTTCATTTTCTCTTCATCCATCTCTTTTCTAGTGTCTGCCAAGATATCTACTAAGTAGTAGTCCATCGCTTCGTGTCCACCAGGTTTGATACAAGATTTACAGAATCCACCAGCTTTAGTGTAGTCAGTGATCTCTTCAACAGTTTTAAGGTCATTTAACTTAATAACCTCTTTTAAAGTGTTTAAAGATACACGAGCACATTCACAAACGATAATTTCCTCTTCAAAACTCTCCGCATCAACACCCATATAAAGTCCGGCAGCTTTTTTGATAACATCGTAAGCCATAACCGAACAGTGCATTTTTTGCGGTGGAACAGCCGGAGTTTCCGGATCGTCACGAAGAGCCATCTCAACATCGATATTTGTAATTTTTACAGCTTCCTGTACAGTTTTACCTATACAAAGCTCAGTCATTACATCACTCGATGCGATCGCCGTACCACAACCAAATGATTTAAATTTTGAATCTATAATCTTATCGGTTTCAGGATCAATCTCCCAGTATAAGCGTACAGCATCACCACAAGATTCTGCACCAAAGTCAGCTACAATCAGTTTGTTTCCGCGTGACTCTGCATCTGCTTCAAAGATCTCCCCTTGGTGTTGAGGATTGTTCATTAATGTCGTTACTTTATTTGAATACGCGTCCCAAAGAGACTCGCCTAACATATCAGCCTTAGCCATAATTATGCTCCTTAATTTTATTTCATAAAATGAAGGATAACCCTCATTTATTTTATACGGTGCTGGAAGTAATTCCATCACCTACGTTAACACTAGGTTCTCCTCGGCGGAGTGCCCAACGCAACTAATTGCTCTTACTTCTTCGCTTTGCTTGAAGCTTTTTTAGTTTTTCATTTCTGCTTCGCCAGAAGCTAGCTTTAGTGCCCTAGCGGCTAGCGTAGATACTTGGGCTTTTGCTCAAGTATCGTAAAAATGAATCACTAGGCGCCATCATTAAGCCTGCTTAATGATGGTGTAATTCGCACTCTTGCACCTCTCCACCTTTTGAAGGTCCTTGTTTAGCAAATGAGCTAGAGATCCCTCTTAGTCTTGCAACAGCATTTTTGAAATGTGAAATCACATAGTCAACTTCCATATCTGTCGTAAATCTTGAAAGTGATAAACGGATACCTGTATGTGCTAGTTCGTTATCTGCTCCGATTGCTAACATTACAGTATTTGCTTCAAGATCTTCCGATGCACATGCAGAACCTGTAGAAGCTCCAATCTCACCGTTATTTAAATCCCAAAGCATACCTTCACCCTCAACACCTTTGATAGATATCAAAATAGTATTTGGTGTACGGTTATCTCTGTTTCCAACTACAAACGTATCGCTTAACTCTAACAGAGCATCTTCAAGGCGATCACGTTTTGCGCGAACTTTCGCCATTGTCTCTTCGATATTTTCAGTCGCAAGCTCTAACGCTTTTCCCATACCTATAATATATGGAACGTTGAGAGTACCTGAACGGCGTCCGCCCATCTGCTCACCACCGTGCATTAACGGTGAAAGTTCTTGAGAGTCTTTTATATAAAGTCCGCCGATCCCTTTTGGTCCGTGAAACTTATGTGCCGAGAATGACAAGAAGTCAACATGTACATCCTGAAGATCAACAGGAATTTTACCAACAGCCTGTACACCGTCTGTATGAAAAAGTACACCTTTCTCTTTACAAACTTCACCAATCTCTTTAATCGGATTGATCATACCTGTTTCGTTTGAAGCCCACATGATTGATACTAAAGCTGTTTTATCAGTTATAAACGACTTC
This sequence comes from Candidatus Sulfurimonas kebritensis, assembly GCA_047689515.1. Classification (GTDB taxonomy): domain Bacteria; phylum Campylobacterota; class Campylobacteria; order Campylobacterales; family Sulfurimonadaceae; genus Sulfurimonas; species Sulfurimonas kebritensis. The sequence goes on along the minus strand of JBEWQA010000048.1, from coordinate 7,922 downwards.
ACAGTGTGCGCTTCAACTACACCCTCTTCATTTACAGGAAGGTATGTGACTTTTACACCCTGATCCTCTAAAAACTTACATGTAGAAAGGATAGAGGGGTGTTCTACCTCAGTTGTTACGATATGGTTTTTGTCACCGTTTAATACATGGTCGATCCATATAGACTGTAAAACCCAGTTGTTTGATTCAGTTGCACATGATGTAAATACAATATCATCATTATCACTTGCATTGATCGCCTTGTATGTTTGATCAATCGCTTTGCTTAGTGCAGGATGTGTCGATGAACCAAACTTGTGAAGTGAATTTGGGTTACCGTACTGCTCTGAAAAATATGGCAGCATCGCTTCTACAACTTTTGGATCACACATCGTTGTAGCATTGTTATCTAAATATACTTGCATATTTACCTCTTTAATTTTAGGTTATTTCTCAAATAAGACAAATTTTGTCTCTTTTTATTTTTGACATCATAATAGCTTTATGGTTATGAATAGCTTAACGAAAACTTATACCTTGTTTGACTTAAGAATTAAAACAGCATATAATTCTGAAAATCTACTTAAAAGAGTCCATATATGTGCAACTTCAACAATTTAAACGAAGATACAAAAACCCTCCTGAGCCTTCTTATGAAAAAATCTGCCGAAAATATCGGCGGTACAAATTTTCTGCTAACATTGATAGAATCTATTCGTCTCAAACATTCACCCCTTTGCGGGAAAAAGAAACAAATTGCCTCCAATAACACAATTATACAATGGAACAAGGTGATTTTCCAAGATAAAGCAGATCTTTTGACGGAGATCCTCGTCGCACATAAAGATGCCCAAAACCGAGAGTACAATCTTTTAGATGTCTCCAGCCAGAAAAAAAAGAAAAAGATCATCAACTGTATCAAAACCCTCAAACCTATAGAGTTTGTCGTCAAACCCCAAAATCCAAACGACGGTGAAGGTTTTACTTTTGGAGTCTTTGACACTATCGATCTTGACAACGACCTTGTGAAATTTAACCCTGTATTTTTAACCCTCTTTTTCTGTTCAGTTGAATTTACTAAAAAAGCCCTTAAGTATGATGTGGTATAATCGCGAAATTATTTAACATATACATATATAGAGGTTTAACATGGGACAAACCATAACTGAAAAAATATTTTCTGAACATGCCGGCAAAGAGGTGTATGCAGGCGAGATCGTTCGCTCACCGATCGACATGGTTATCGGAAATGACATCACGACACCTATCTCGATCAAAGCTTTCGAGGAAAGTGGTGCTGAAAAGTTAGCTAATCCTGACGGCTTTTCGATTGTACTTGATCACTTCATCCCTGCAAAAGATATCGCTTCAGCTAATCAAGCAAGAATATCTAGAGATTTTGCAAAAAAACATCAACTCAAAAACTTTTTTGATGAAAAAGATATGGGGATTGAACATGCACTTTTACCTGAAAAAGGACTTGTGGTTCCGGGTGACGTAATTATCGGTGCTGATAGCCACACTTGTACACACGGTGCACTTGGGGCATTCTCAACCGGTATGGGTTCAACTGACTTGGCATTTGCTATGATCACTGGCGGAAACTGGTTCAAAGTGCCTGAGACTATCAAAGTAAACCTCAGCGGTAAACCGGGGAAATATACAACCGGTAAAGATATCATCTTAGAGATCATCAGAATGATCGGCGTTGACGGTGCCCTATACAAAACTTTAGAATTCACAGGTTCTACGATCCCTCACTTAACTATGGATGACAGATTCTCTATGTGTAATATGGCGATCGAAGCGGGTGCAAAAAACGGAATCGTAGCCTATGATGACGTAACAGCAGAATTTTTAGCAGACAAAGAACTTGCACGTGAGCCAAAAATTCACCAAAGTGATGATGATGCTACTTACTGCATGGAGTTAAACATTGAAGTGGATAAACTTGACCCTGTGATCGCTTACCCGTTCCTACCGTCAAACGGTCACTCTGTTGTTCAAGCACAAGCGGACAAGATCAAGGTTGATCAAGCATTTATCGGTTCATGTACAAACGGCCGTTTAGCTGATCTAAAAGTTGCAGCTGAGATCCTTGATGGACAAAAAGTACACGAAGATGTAAGACTTATCGTTACTCCTGGTACTCAAAAAATCCTTCGTGATGCTACAAAACTCGGCTACATCGACATTATAGTTGATGCCGGCGGTGTTGTATCTAACCCTACTTGTGGTGCTTGTCTTGGCGGTTACATGGGAATCCTAGGGGACGACGAAGTTGCGATCTCTACAACAAACAGAAACTTTGTCGGTCGTATGGGTTCAAGAAGTTCTAAAGTTTACTTAGCAAACTCTGCCGTTGCAGCTCGTTCAGCTATCACAGGTTATATTACAGACCCAAGAGTTTAATATAACTCACTAATATTTCACTTTTATGGAGTAGAATACGCCATATTAATTGTGTGTACAAAGGAATAACTTATGAAAAAACTACTATTAGTATCGGCACTACTCTCTAGTGTCTTGTTAGCGGAGCAAAAACAGTATGAGATCTCTCCGATGTTCGGTTACAATCTGACAGAGGGTAATATCGGTATTAAAGACGATAGTCACCTTTTAGGGGCTTTAGAGGTACAATTCAACTCACCTGACTCTAAGATCTCTCCGGAGTTCTCTATTTTATATTCACCAAAAGCAAAGTACAGAGGCGGCGGTGATTCTGCGATCACTCGCGGAGCTTTCAACGGTGTATATACTTTTGATTCTGTTGACAACCTTACTCCGTTTGCAAAAGCTGGTATCGGAATTGAAAATGTAAGTGATGAGACAGATGCAAACCAAGACGGTTTCTTCTTAGACGCGGGTGCCGGTGTCAAATATGCACTTAACGATAACTTTGCTTTAAAAGCGGAAGCTATCTACCTTGCAAAAGTAGCACATCACAATGCAGGTAGTTTTGACAGTAATCTTATCGCAATGGTCGGTTTAAACTTTGCATTTGGTGATTATGCACAAAAAGCGGCACCTGTAAAAGAGGAGGTAAAACCTGTAGAGGAGCCAAAGCAGGAGGAACCTGTAGCAGCTGCTCCCGCACCTGTTGTACAAGATGATGACAACGACGGTGTTATGAACCCGGACGACAAATGTCCAAACACAATTGCAGGCGCTGAAGTGGATGCAAACGGCTGTAACATAGATAGTGACAAAGACGGTATTATTAACTCTCAGGATATCTGTCCAAATACGCCACTAGGTGCTAAAGTAAACAGTGATGGTTGTCCAAAAGTTGAAAAACTTGCTATCAATTTTGCAAACAACTCGGCTCAGATCAAAGATGATTCCAATGCAAAACTAGACAAATATGCCGACTTTTTAACAACTTATACAAACTATTCGGCAAAAATAGTAGGTTATACGGATAGTCGCGGTAGTGCTGCATACAACCAAAAACTTTCAGAAAGAAGAGCTGCTGCTGTTGTAGAAGCACTCAAAGCAAGAGGTGTACAAGCTACACAACTCTCTTCTAAAGGTATGGGTGAAGCAAATCCTGTAGCTGACAATGCAACGGCTGAGGGTCGTGCACAAAACAGAAGAATAGAAGCAGAGCTTACAAGAAACTAAATGTTTGCTATACCTTGCGTCATCTTCGCAGGTGGCAAAAGCTCACGGATGGGGGGAGACAAAGCACTTCTCCCGTTTGCAAACCACGACACGCTTACGCAATACCAATATACGAGACTCTCACAGTTTTTTTCCGATCTTTATATCTCCTGCAAAACAAAAGAGAAGTTTCATTTCCAAGCTAATTTTATAGAAGATCGAAATCAAGAACTTTTTGCTCCCACTACTGCATTTATATCTATTTTTCAAACACTAAAAGTTGAGCGTTTTTTTGCACTTAGTGTCGATACCCCTTTTATAGATCAAAAGATCATCAAAACTTTAATCGACCAAGATGATGATAGTTACGATGCTACCGTTGCCATCGTCAATGACAAAGTACAGCCTCTTTGCGGTATCTACCACCGATCTTTACTCGAAAAATTTTTAGAGATGGAGAAAAACGATATTCATAAACTTGGGTTTTTACTAAAAAATTCCAATGTTAAATTTCTCCACTTCTATGATCAAGAGAAATTTTTAAACCTTAATAATAAAGAGGAATACAAAAAAGCACTAAAGATTATTAACACCACTTTGATATAATAGTGAAAAAAGTAAAGATATAAAATGGATTTAACACATTTAGATGAAAACCAAAGACCAAAAATGGTCGATGTAAGTGATAAAGATGAAACAACACGTGTAGCTGTTGCCAGCGGGATTATTGAGATGAGCCAAGATGCTTATGACGCTATAGTGAATGAGACAACAAAAAAAGGTCCCGTAGTACAAACTGCCGTAATTGCTTCAATCATGGGTGTGAAAAAGACAAGTGAACTCATCCCCATGTGCCATCCGCTTAACTTAAGCGGTATCAACTGTGACGTTGAAGAGTTGCCTGAACTACCCGGTTTTAAACTTACCGTAACCGCAAAACTCAAAGGGCAAACGGGTGTCGAAATGGAAGCTCTTACGGGGACATCTATAGGGTTGCTTACGATCTACGATATGGTCAAAGCGATCGATAAAGGGATGATCATCCGCAATGTACAACTAGAAGCTAAATCAGGAGGAAAAAGTGGAGACTTTAAACGATAAACTCAAAGACAAACAGCTGGAGCTCGACTATCCATGTTCTTGGTGTTACAAGGTGATCGCAAGTGAAAAAACAGCGTTAGAACAAGCGGTCAAAGATGTTTTAGAGGAGCGCGAACACAAACTTACACACTCTAACAACTCAAAGACAGGAAAATATGTAAGCATGAACCTCGATCTATTGGTACATAACGAAGATGATCGTCAATTTATCTATGATGCTCTCAAACAGCATCAACAGATCAAAATGGTGTTATAGGAGCAAACTATGAGCAAAGAGACACTGCAAAAACAAACGGAGAAGTTTTTTTCCGATCTCGATTTAGAAAAGTTAGATACACAAAAGATAGAGACACTCTCCACGGAGCTTATCAATCAGGAAACGTCACAAATAAAAGATGAACTGGCAGCACTATTCAAACAAAAAGAGGAGTTGGAGCGTCTTATAGAGAAAAAGTCGGAATCTATACAAGAGAAAAAATATGAAGTGTTTCATGTTATAGAGGATCAGCTTGTAAACTCCCCTGCAGCCTTTGCTAAACTCCACCAAGTGAAACTACAGTCGATCGATCTTTATGATATCCTCAGCGAGATCGTAGAGTCGGCTATCATCACCGCACTTGAAAAAGAGCGCGACAGTGAACTGCAAGAGTATCTTCTTGAAACAATTAAAGAGATCACTTTTGAATCAATCAAGGAGGGCTCGCTCAACACTATCCGTATCAGAAAAATACTCTCGACTATCTTGAGTGTGGCTATCGACATCGCCGAAGCAGAACCGAACAAAGCCCAAGAGATACTCACTGCTACTACAAAAGGTATGCGTTCGGGACTTCTCAAGTCTATCCACAGATTTAAAAAACGTCTTGCTTATATGCCTGTTGAAGCCAAACATATACTGATAGAGGACTACGATACTATTATGGAAGACCTCAATCAAACAGATACAATATTTTCACAGGTTGTGATCAACCAGGCCTCGCAGAATTCATCTGTTATCCATAAAATTCTTCTAGATATCAACAAAGAGATGCAGTATGATCTCGAAGAACTTTTAATCGTTTCAAAAGAAACAGCAGAAGTTATGAAAAACAGATTTGCCGATTTTGCGAAAAAAGCAGTAAAAAAAGCAGACTCTGCGATCCACTCTCCGAAAGCCCAAGAGGCAAAAAGGATCGGAAAACACGCTTTTGAAACAGCAAAAGTTGCACTAGGCAGTGCGTTTAAAACAGCTAAAGACGTAATTGATAAAAATAAAAGTTAAATTACTATTTTTTATAAAGCAAATTTTTAAAAAAACTTATTATAATGTGATGATTTTATAATAAAAGGAATAAAAATGATGTTACACCCGGCAACAGCACACTTTGCTATGGTACTTCCAGTAGTCGCATCTGTATTTGGTCTTGCATATATGGTAAGCAAATCTGAGACAATGTCAAAAATTTCAGCTCGTACAGCTGTAGTGACAGCAATCGCAATGATTGGTGTATGGTATACAGGTTCACAAGCGGGTCCTCAAATTTTCAACTTCTTAGATGAAGCTGGTAAACATGAACTGTTAGAGCATAAACAACTTGGGCTTTACCTCGCAATCGCAATGACTGTCGTTGCACTTATTCAGTTTGCTGGATGTAAACTCAAAAAGTTTGGTTTACAGGCACTCGGTGTTATTTTAACTGTCGTAGTGATGGCTGTAACTTTTATTCAAGGAAAAGACGGTGGTGAGATCGTATATGAACATGGAAAACCGTTCCAGATGACACAGGTTGAAAAATTTGTAGCAGGTGATGAACTAGGTTTTGCTGAAGATATCGATGAAGCTCTTGAACTTCTTAACGAAAAACTTGAATCAATCTCTGAAGAAACTTGTGCAAAAATCGGCTGTGAAGCAAAAGAGGAAGAGTAAACTCGACAATGGCAACAGATAATACACAACTTGTAAAAGTAAAAGAGGCTTTGACAAAATATAAAGCCGGCGATACATCTGTAACAAAGGATCTCCTTCAATCTATGAAGGAGACCTCTGCCTGGCTTACCGAAAAGATCCAAAAATGAATATATTAGTCACGACAACTTTTGAAGATCAGCTCAAAGAGATCTTAGAAGATATGCTCACTCACGATCCCGACTCGGTAAAAAGCTTTAAAATGTATCTCGATACTATATTGCTAAATATGCCTACAAAAGCAAAAAAGTATAAAGTGTCCAAATTATTCGATGATGAAGATGTTCAAGAGATAGAACATGAGGGTTTTGTTATCCCTTTTTATCACAATAAACAGAAAAACACCTTTGTGATACTAGGAATCATAGAAAGATAACATACTTCTTATAATAAAAATGACTATTTCTTATAGCCTGATCTCTTTTCTAAAACAGGTGTTTCAAAAAGTAACCTTTTTTTGAACAAACACTACACTTTATCACATTGTTTTCACAAATGGAGTATAATTAGGATTGCTATAAATTTACAATTAAGCATAAAATGGCATAATACCTGTTTCGAAATTCGGAGTACATTTATTAAACTAAATAAAGATGTAAGTATAATTTAATAAAGGAGAAAATGTGGATAAAAGATCTCAAGAAGATATTGAAAATGTATCTAGCAGAAGAGACTTTTTCAAAAAGACAGCTGCTATGGCTGGAACAGCGATAGCTGGTACTTCACTTCTATCTTCAAATGCTATGGCGAATGAGCATGGTGGCGGAGAAGGTGAAGAAGCTATTTTAGGACAACCTGATTGGGCTACTATATGGGGTGACCCAGTTACTAAAAACCTATACGGTGTGCCTTCAAAATATGAGCACAACGTAACAAGAAGATATACAAAACTTCTTGCATCTGGTAACTTTAGAGCATCTATTGCGGTAACTCCTATTCAAGAGTCAATGGGGATCATTACTCCAAACGGATTATTTTTCTCTCGTTGTCACGGCGGTGTTGCACACATCGATCCAAACGAACATAGATTAATGATTACTGGTTTAGTAGAAAAGCCTTTAGTATTAACTATGGAAGAGCTTAAAAGATACCCGAGTGTAACTCGTACACACTTCATCGAATGTCCGGCTAACGGTGGACAAGAGTGGAGAGGGCCTCAATACAACTCTTTACAGTTCTCAAAAGGTTTCATGTCTTGTGCTGAGTGGACTGGTGTATATATCAAAGACATCTTAAAAGATCTTGGTATTAAGCCAGAAGCACAGTGGATGCTTGCAGAGGGTGGTGACTCATC
>JBEWQA010000047.1:0-11384 GCA_047689515.1 Candidatus Sulfurimonas kebritensis | reverse complement strand
ATGCTCAGATGCAGTGCGACTCATTACAAAACTCCCGTTTTTTTGCCGATAGAGTAGTGAATATTCCAAGTAGTGTGAGGATTGAGAAATGAAACTGAAGATAGGTTATTTTGCCGATGGACCCTGGAGTCATGAGGCTTTTAAAAAACTTATAGCAGATAATGATATTGAAATAGGTTTCATTTGTGTTCGATATGATACGATTGATGATACACTCAAAAACTTTTCGCAACAATATCAGATAGATTATTTAAAACATGAAAATATTAATTCTCAAGAGTTTCTTCAGAAATTACAGATATATGATTGCGATCTCTTTGTTTCTATGTCTTTTAACCAGATCTTTAAACACGAGATTATGAATATGCCTAGATACAAGACAATCAATTGTCATGCGGGAAAACTCCCTTTTTATAGGGGGAGAAATATATTAAACTGGGCTTTAATTAATGATGAAAAAGAGTTTGGCATCACTGTTCATTATATGGATGAAGGGATCGATACAGGCGATATCATCATGCAAAGAGTATATCCTATTAGCTCTAGTGATACATATGCTACTTTGTTAGAAAAAGCCTACATTGAATGTGCGAATATTTTATATGACTCTATTGTTTTATTTAAACAAGGTGAAGTTAATGGGAAAAAGCAATCTGATATTCACCCTGTAGGCTTTTACTGTTCTCAAAGAATTCATGGTGATGAAATTTTAAACTGGAATCAAACTAGTAGAGAGATATTTAACTTTGTAAGAGCGATATCTACACCTGGTCCTATGGCGAGAGCTTTCATCAATGGTAAAGAGATGAAAATAAATAAAGCATTAGAGGTAGAAAATGCCCCTACCTATAAATGTGTCGTAGGTGCTATCATAAATAAAAATAAAAATGGGTTCTTAGTAAAAACTAGAGATAGTTTTATTCAAGTTACAGAATTTGAATATGAGGGGAAACTAAAGATAGGGGATAGATTTGATGTCTAATCATGTATTTGTAATAGCTGAAGCGGGAGTTAATCACAACGGTAATATCGACTTGGCAAAACAACTTATAGATATAGCGAGTAAAGCAGGTGCGGATGCAGTAAAGTTTCAAACTTTCAAAGCGGAAAAGCTAGTATGCAAAGATGCCGAAAAAGCAGAGTATCAAAAAGAGACAACAAGTAATGGAGAATCTCAGTTTGAGATGCTAAAAAAGTTAGAACTTGATCAACAGACACATAAAGAGTTGGTACAATACTGCCGTACAAAAGATATTATGTTTCTTTCTACCCCCTTTGATCTTGACAGTATAAAAACATTAGACAATTTAGGGCTTAAAATATTTAAAATACCTAGCGGAGAACTCACAAATCTTCCTTACCTCCGTGCCATAGGAAAATTAGACAAAAAAGTGGTTCTCTCCACAGGGATGGCAAATATGCAAGAGATCAAAGATGCACTTGATGTTTTAATCGGTTCCGGAACACACCAAGACAATATCACTGTACTGCATGCAAATACGCAATATCCGACTCCTATGGAGGATGTTAACCTCAAAGCTATGTTAAGTATCAAAGAACATTTTGGCATAAAAGTGGGATACAGTGACCATACACTGGGGATCGAAGTCGATATCGCTGCCGTGGCTTTGGGTGCCTCTGTAATAGAGAAACACTTTACACTCGATAAAACGATGGAGGGGCCAGACCATAAAGCTTCACTCGAACCCGATGAACTGATATCAATGGTGCAAGGGATCAGAAATATAGAACAGGCGTTGGGTGATGGGGTAAAAAAACCGAGTAAAAGCGAAACGCCGAATATAACGGTCGCACGTAAAAGTATCGTAGCTGCCAGAGATATTCAAGAGGGGGAAGTTTTTACGGAACAAAATCTCACCGTAAAACGTCCAGGAGATGGGATAAATCCTATGCGTTGGGATGAGTTTATCGGTCAAACAGCATCAAAAAACTACAAAGAGGATGAGCAGATATGAGAAAAATCTGTTTTGTCACGGCAACGAGAGCTGAGTATTTTTTATTAAAACCTTTGATGGAAGCGGTGCAAAACGATTCCAATCTGCAACTCCAGCTCATTGTAACGGGGGCACACCTTGATCAAAACTTCGGTTATACGCTTCGTGATATAGAAAACGACTTCTCAGATATAGATGCCAAGATCCCTTTTAAACTCTCAGATGATAAAAAAGTTCTCAGTAAATCTATGGGCGATTTGCAGATCGCATTAACAGATGTTTTTTCTGATCTCTCACCCGATATCATAGTTATTTTAGGGGACCGTTACGAGATGCTCAGTGTCGCTTCAACTGCACTGATGCTGCAGATCCCTATTGCTCATATTCACGGTGGGGAGGTTACACAGGGAGCTATTGACGATGCTATTCGCCATGCGATTACAAAACTCTCCCATCTGCATTTCACCTCAACTGAGGCGTATGCAAAACGTGTCATACAGCTGGGGGAAAACCCCTCAAGAATTTTTGATGTCGGCTCTCTCGGAGTTGAAAACATCAAACATATCTCACTCCTTTCAAAAGAGGAACTGCAAAAAAGTATAAATTTTTCTCTCGATAATCAAACAGTTTTGATCACATACCATCCGCAAACACTTAGTGACCTCGCACCTACACAACAGTTTCAAGGGCTGCTTAATGCCCTTGATAGATTTAAAGAGCTCAAAATTATTTTTACAAAAGCAAATGCCGATGTAGGCGGGCAAGGTATCAACGAGATGATCGATCAATATGTAAAAGAAAACAGTCACAAAGCTATCGCATTCACATCTTTGGGACAACTACGCTACTTTTCTGCGATCAAAGCTGTCAATGCAGTCGTCGGCAATAGTTCAAGTGGGATCATTGAGGTGCCGAGTTTTCACACACCTACTGTCAATATTGGGGAGCGTCAAAAAGGGCGGGTGCAGGCTGCAAGCGTGATTAACTGTTCCACTCTCAAAGAGAGTATTGTCAGCGCAATTAACAAAGCGTTGGATCCCAAATTTCAAACAGTGCTCAAAGATATTACAAACCCTTACGAAGGGAATACCCCTACACAAGATATCATCGCAGAGTTAAAAAGCTGTAACCTGCAAACTCTTTTAAATAAAGAGTTTTACGATCTATGAGACACATCCGCCGTCATTACAGTAGGTTTTTTTATAGATATCAGGTAAAAAACATTTACGGCACATTGGCACCTGATCGTAGTTTCCTTTTATGTGCAGATCACGGATATCTTTATATTTCGGAGAGTTCCAGATATCAACTAAACGCTGCTCTTTCCAGTTGCCGACAACGTATTCATCATCACCGTCTACACAACATACCGTAACATTCCCGTTACACTTTAAAAACATACGCTGAAACAGCTGTTCACATACAAACCCTTCCACTTTTTCATATTCATGTTTTTTATCGGCATCACGCTCGTTAAATACACCGTATCCGAGTGAATCTACCAAGCCGTCCCACATCACTTTCATCGCTTCAAACTGTTGCTGCCAGACAGGATCATCATACATAACCATAGAGAGACGGATCTGTGTTTTAGGTGAGATCTCATTGCGCAGTTTTATAAACTCATAAATATTGTCAATCACAACACCTATAGATGTCCCTACTCTTTGCTGTGCATAAAGTTTTGGATTGACCGCATCAAAAGAGACAAACAGCTTATCAAGCCCCGCTTCTAAAAGCTCCTTAGAGAGTTCAGGCGTTAAAAGGACCCCGTTGGTATTGAACATCACATCAAGGATCCCCTTTTTCTTCGCATACTCCACCTGAAAAACGACATCTTTATGCAATAATGGTTCACCGAGATACTGCAGTTTGATCGCTTTAACACCGTTTGCTACCCCCTGATCGATAATGTCCATATATGCTTCTTTATCGATGTAGCGACTTTTAGCCACATGGTTCTCTTTATTCGCATCCTTAATCGTTCTAGCACACATCGGACACTTCAGGTTACAAAGGTCTGTTGTCTCTATATCAAGATTGAGAGGAAAGTCCGATACTATCCTCTCATTTGGATATTTTGCCCAGTTTTTACGGTATTCAAAATAATCATCACCCCGGTAACTTTCCCATTTAGTGGAGTAGATGATCTCATTGGCATTAAAATTTACTTTCTCTTTTTTCTCTTCTACATGTTTGTTAACCATTATTATTTGCCTTTTGTTTTAATATAGCCTCTGCCGTTGTAAAATCTATAAACGTATCTATATCGACAGAGTGTTCCTGACTCATTATATGAGCATAGATATCGTGTGTTACGAAAAATGTTTCATTTTTTAAAACCGAATCAACCTTTGACATATAAAATGCCCCGTTTATACGATAATACACAGGGAGGTCTTGACTTCTTGCATTGTTGTACTTTTGGTCTAAAAAGTTATCCATACTTTTCGTTTCATCGAGTGTGTTTGACCATAGTGGGGAGTGTTCCACCTCACACACTCCGATCACCGATGTCGCCTCTTTTTCAAAAAAATACTCAATGGCACTGTCTATATCATCCACATCACGCAGTGGTGAAGTGGGCTGCAGCAAGATCACATAGTCATACTTTTGTGCACCGTAAAACTCTATCGCATGGATCACTACATCGATCGAGCGTGTATCATCAGCTGCTAGTTCAGATGGTCTGAGAAACGGCGTCTGGGCACCAAAAGCATGTGCTACTTCCTGTATCTCCGTAGAGTCGGTACTTACGATCAAAGTATCTATATACTTCGAACGCCTTGCCTCCTCTATACTCCACCCGATCAAAGGCGTACCGTCTAAAGGGAGCAGGTTTTTTTTCGGTAGTCTTTTGCTGCCGCCGCGTGCCGGAATAATCGCTAAGATCTTTTTATCTTTATACATCGTTTACTCTCCGTCAAATAATAAGCAGTTTTTACACAGATGGTTATCGGGAAACTCGCTTGTTTTATGCATCTCCCTGATTGCTTTAAACTCTTTTGAATTATAGATATCCATAAAGTCGTTATCTATTAGTGAACCGAAATTTATCGCATCAAAATAATCTTTACAACAAAGTCCCAAGGTTCCGTCTGAATTGATATAAAGTTCATTAAAAGGGATCGAACATTTTTTCGTCACCTTTTGATCTTTTTTCACCTCTTCAAATTTCGGCGTATAGGTAAGTGGATACAAAGATATACCGTCTATCAGCTCAAAGTTCTCCTCAAATAGTTCAGAAAAACGTTTTGTCAAGCTCTCCTTATCAAGATCGATCACCGATGAGATAAAGAGTTTGAGTTTTGGATAACGCTCTTTTTTCAGCTTCAATAACGTTCTAAAATTTGTTATCACTTCATCAAAATCATCAACCAAATGGACACTTTTGTAGCTATCACGCTCTAAAGCATTGATCGAGAACTTTATACTGTCTAAACCCGCTTCGATCAGCTCTACAGCTTTAACCTCATCCATCAGCGCACCGTTGGAGCTGATATAGATATACGGGATATGAAACTCCTCTTTTGCTGAGCGCACAATCTCGGTAAACTCCTTGTTGACAAGTACTTCACCTTTAGCGGAAAGACCAAGTTCATCCATCTCGACATACCGGCTCACGTTTTGCATCACTTTTCTAAACTCTGCCAATGATGTCTGTGCTTTGATAGTTCTTGGATCGGAGTTTGAACAAAACGTACATCTGTGGTTACAGAAAGTACAGATGTCAAAATTAACCTTTTTTTTCATCTTTTGCATCACTTAACCCTCAAACACATTAAAATACTCTGCACGAGCCTGATGCAGTTCATCGATCTGCCCGATATCGAGCCAGTACTCATGCACAGGGAACGATATAGGTTTTTGTTTCCCTCTAATTAAATCCTCAAAGAGTGTCGGCATATCGTAAAAGGTATCATTTGGGATAAGTCCCAGTACTTCAGGGTTGAGGATATAGATCCCGGCATTTACATAGTGTCTCTGTTTCGGTTTTTCAACGATCGAACGTATCTCCCCACTCTCTTGGTTGATCACACCAAAAGGGATCTGATACTCATACTCCCGTACAGCCATTGTTGCCACGGAACTGTTTTCATGATGAAAATTTAAAAAGTGCTCAAAATTGACATTTGTCAAAAGGTCGCCATTCATCACAAAAAACGGTTCAGTGAGATGCTCTTTCATAAGGCTGAGTGCACCTGCAGTCCCCATCCTTTTCTCTTCACTCACATACGCTATATCTACACCGAAGCGTTCGCCATTACCAAAATAACTCTTGACTATATCTGCTTTATAGTTCACACTCAGGATAAACTCTTCAAAACCGTACTGTTTAAAGTTTAAAATAATGGTCTCTAAAATAGGACGGTTCCCCACTTTTAACATCGGTTTGGGAGTATCCTCCGTCAAAGGGCGCAGGCGGGTTCCAAGTCCCCCCACCATCAGCACCACTTTATTTGAACGTTTCTTCCCTTTTAAAAGAGATTCTACATCTTGGATCCCCACTACTCTACTGTTGACATCAAGTACCGGAAGATGATAGATCCTTTTACCTAAGACTTTAGCAAGTACCTGCTCTTTTGTCTCATCGATATGACATACTACCGGATTGGTTTGCACAATCTCTTTGATCGGACTCTCAAGCGTCAAGCCTTTTAACAAAGCTCTTCTTATATCACCGTCAGTGATCACCCCTAAAAGAGTATCATCATTATCGAGTATCACCGCTATTTTAATTGCACCCTGATCGATCTTTTCTAAAGACTCTTTTATTGTTGCATCCAGACTTAATCTTACATCATCAACTTTTATCATACCCGTAAATCGGTCGCTTCCTAAATTTTTTAAATCCCTAATACAATTAGGTATATATTTTGCTTTTCCTCCGGCATATACAAAAGGAAACCATATGTCTATGAACGATATCGAGCAAAAAGCAGTCCAAACTTTTCAAGAGAATCTTCTCTTTTTTCAAACAACACAACCAAAACTCTTCGATAAAATAGATGCGCTGAATCTTGCGATAGAGAAAGGTTACTATGAAGAGAAATATTCGTTAGAGTATAAAGAGGAGGGGTATTTTGATGTTTACGATACACAAAATGACTCTTGGTTGTATGGAGCAAACAGTCTTGAGCATGCAAAGCTTTCAGCCGAAAGTATAGATTTTAAAAAAGAGGGGAACCTTTTTGAAACTTTTTACAAAGTTTGGATCAGCGATGAAGATGTGAAGAGATATGAACACTCAACGATTCCGGAGAGTCCCTACTCCGCTTCTGCCAAGATCATAAACTATGCAAACAAACATGCCGAATTTGATAAAACTACTATGAAAAAAATATATAAATTTATCTTTTTCGGTACGGGGCTTGGTTTCCATCTCACCCGTATTAACGACAGGCTCAAACCACATGTTATGCTAATTGTCGAAGATGATCTTGAACTGTTTAGACTCTCACTGTTTGTTACAAACTATAAAGAGTTAACAGATGACGGGGCTAAGCTTTTTTTCTCTGTTTTTGAAGATGAGGACGAGTATAACGAAACATGTAAACATTTTTTACATGAGATGTTTATCTACAATCACTACCTGAAATTTTTTCAGATATTAAGTCATGACGACAAAAAAGTCAAAGATTTTCAAAAGAACATCTTAGGTCAAACATACCTTACATTCCATTATTCTGCACTAACCAACAGTTTACTGCGCTCTTTGGAACACCTCAAAGAACATTACAATATTTTAGATGTCTCTAAAAAGTTAGACAACGATTACTTTGAAAATAAGCCTTTGCTGATCTTGGGGGCAGGCCCCTCTTTGCACCACAATATAGAGTGGCTCAAGGCACATCAAGACAAGTTTATTATCATCACCGTTACCGCTATGCTCTCAAAACTTGAAAAAGAGGGGATCAAACCAACTCTTCTTACAAATGTACACGGCTTTAACGATGCTCTTCCCCATGTTCAGAATGTTAAAGATATCCATTTCTTTGATGAGTCTATCGCTCTTTTTTCAACTTTTACAACACCGGAGTTTTTAGCACCATTTAAAAAAGAGAACGTATTTTTATTTCAGGGGACCTCTGCTTTCAAAAAAGGTTTTAACGGTTTATCCTCCTCCAATATCGGCGCACTCAGTTACGGTCTTTCTCTTAAACTAGGGGCTAAAAACATCTACCTGCTCGGTCTCGATTTTGCGCTTGATCAAACAACAGGAGAATCACATGCAGACTCCCACGAGTATAAAAAACAACTCGATATAAATAAAACACAATACGATGTAGAGGAGGATATCTCCTATGTTGATTCTGTAATACTCACAAAAGGAAACTTTGAAGAAAAAGTAAAAACAAACCTTCTCTTCAACGGTTTTAAAACGCAGTGCAACCTTTTTACCAAAACATTTAAATCAGATGATGCAAAGGTTTACAATCTGAGTAATGGGGCATATATAGACGATACTATCCCTCTAAAACCGGATAATGTCCCGTTTGATTCTTTAACTGACTTAGATAAAAGTGACGTATACCACTCCCTTTTAACAAGTTATCAGAAGCGTTCTGAAAACTTTTTAAATGAAACAGATATCGATGCGATTAAGTCAAAATTAGCCTACATCAATAAAATTTATACCATACTAGAGAAGTATGCAAAACAAAAATACCATAGCATGGATGATTTTCACTACCATCTCCTTGGCACTTTTATCGATATTCTCGGGGAGGATTATGACAGTGATGCAGAAGATATGAACAATGTTATATCGATGTACTTACAATATGTCTCTGGATATATATTTGATATTATCAATACAAAAGAGCTGAAGAACGAGAAACATCACATCAAAGCTCTTAACAAAATCGTTATTACGGAGTTAAAAAAGATAGTCTCTTATTTTAAGGAGTATCTGCAGGATTATTTAGAAGAGCTAGAACCACCCCAAGGTGATTCTAATTAAAAGTTCTACTACTGAAGTAGACGAAGCACGTTTTCTAAAGAAACATGCAAGAGCTAAAGCTCTTTACTCATCTACTGAAGTAGACGAAGCACGTTTTGTTGAACAGCGTTAGCCTGACTCATAGCATATGAACCTGACTGCGCTAAGATGTTGTGTTTTGCAAAGTTTGCAGACTCTGCAGCAAAGTCAACATCACGAATCTGAGATTCTGCAGCTGAAATATTTACCTGTGTTACAGAGATATTTCTGATCGTTGATTCTAACTGGTTCTGTGCAGCACCTAATGTCGCACGGAAACTATCTACTGTTTTAAGTGCACTATCAAGATGAGAGATAGCAGCATCTGCTAACGTCTGACTTGTTACAGTTGTCGCAGCAGCAGCTAAAACAGTCGCAGTTTGCATATCTTTCATCGTAGTACTTGTAGACTCACCTTTATACGCACCTACATGAAATTTAAACGTTGCAGAAGCATTAATTAATGTTTTACCATTAAATTTTGTCTCATCCGCGATATGTTCAAGTTCACTTTTCAGTCTTGCAATCTCACCACTGATATAACCGCGAGAATCAGCATCCTGAGTATCATTGGCCGCTTGTACAGCTAGTGTACGCATTCTTTTAAGAATATTTGTATACTCTTCAAGTGCACCGTCAGCTGTTTGGATAAGACCGATACCGTCGTTTGCGTTTCTGATAGCTTGTCCAAGCCCCATAGATTGCGCTGAAAGTTTATCTGCAATCGCAAGTCCTGCAGAGTCATCCGCAGCACGGTTAATTCTTAAACCTGATGATAATGCATTTAAACTTTTATCAAGTCCCACATTGTTCATCGTCGCATTTCTGTGTGCGTTCATCGCACCGATGTTTGTATTAATTCTAAAACCCATTTTAAATCCTTTTTGGGGAGAGGCCTTGCACCTCTCTTTTGATTTCAGCTTCCCTGCTGAATTTTAACTATTATCGTCATTTGACGAAAATAGTTTAACCTACTCAACTATACTGCTTTAACGTTTCACTACTGAAGTAGACGAAGCACGTTTTGTTGAACAGCGTTAGCCTGACTCATAGCATATGAACCTGACTGCGCTAAGATGTTGTGTTTTGCAAAGTTTGCAGACTCTGCAGCAAAGTCAACATCACGAATCTGAGATTCTGCAGCTGAAATATTTACCTGTGTTACAGAGATATTTCTGATCGTTGATTCTAACTGGTTCTGTGCAGCACCTAATGTCGCACGGAAACTATCTACTGTTTTAAGTGCACTATCAAGATGAGAGATAGCAGCATCTGCTAACGTCTGACTTGTTACAGTTGTCGCAGCAGCAGCTAAAACAGTCGCAGTTTGCATATCTTTCATCGTAGTACTTGTAGACTCACCTTTATACGCACCTACATGAAATTTAAACGTTGCAGAAGCATTAATTAATGTTTTACCATTAAATTTTGTCTCATCCGCGATATGTTCAAGTTCACTTTTCAGTCTTGCAATCTCACCACTGATATAACCGCGAGAATCAGCATCCTGAGTATCATTGGCCGCTTGTACAGCTAGTGTACGCATTCTTTTAAGAATATTTGTATACTCTTCAAGTGCACCGTCAGCTGTTTGGATAAGACCGATACCGTCGTTTGCGTTTCTGATAGCTTGTCCAAGCCCCATAGATTGCGCTGAAAGTTTATCTGCAATCGCAAGTCCTGCAGAGTCATCCGCAGCACGGTTAATTCTTAAACCTGATGATAATGCATTTAAACTTTTATCAAGTCCCACATTGTTCATCGTCGCATTTCTGTGTGCGTTCATCGCACCGATGTTTGTATTAATTCTAAAACCCATTTTAAATCCTTTTTGGGGAGAGGCCTTGCACGCTCTCGTTGATTTTATCTTAGCATCCTTGCCTCGACTTCAAATAAATCGACAACAAAAAAAATAACTTTACAATCTCACCTATAAATTTTTCATTTTTTTTACTTTTAAAGTTTTTGTGCTAAACTTTCGCTTCTGAAAACACTATACTATATTATATAGGATTACTATTTGAACTTAATAATTGTCGAATCACCAGCAAAAGCCAGAACTATCAAAAACTTCTTAGGCAAAGACTATGAAGTGATTGCATCCAAAGGGCACATAAGAGATCTTCCTAAGTCCCGCTTTGGGATCACCATAGATGAAGAAACACATACCATCGTCCCTAAATACTCTGTTGCAAAAGAGAATGCTCCAACGGTCAAAGAGATCAAGGAAAAAGCAAAAAAAGCAGATACTATCTATATCGCGACCGATGAGGACCGCGAAGGGGAAGCTATCGGCTGGCATATCGCTCATGCTATCAAAAGAGACCCTGAGGAGCTGCCGCGTATCGTCTTTCACGAGATTACAAAAAGCGCCATAGAGCACGCGCTCGAGTCAGCTCGTAAGATCGATATGAGTATGGTAAACGCCCAACAGGCTCGCCGTCTGC
>JBEWQA010000012.1:0-42014 GCA_047689515.1 Candidatus Sulfurimonas kebritensis | reverse complement strand
TCGAGTATTGTCGCACTCATTCCGATAAGACATGCATCTTCGATCGTACAGCCATGGAGCATTACACGGTGCCCGATCGTTACATCATTACCGACAATTGTAGGAGAACCGTCCCCCTCTTTATATCTGTCATCACCTTTATGGTGTGTAACGTGGATCATAGAACAGTCCTGAACACTTGTTCTGTCACCGATTTTGATGTAGTGTACATCACCTCTGATTACTGTCCCAAACCATATAGAACAATCCTCACCTATCTCAACATCCCCGATCACGTCAGCCGAGGGTGCAATCCATGTTTTTTCACCTATTTTTGGTTTATAATCTTTAAACTTGTGTATCATAAAATTTTCCTAACTCTCTATAAATAATCTCTCTACTAAGTCCTGGATATTTGTAGAGGACTCTTTTCTACTCGCTTTTGCGATCTTGTTTACATACTCCTCGAGAAGTTTATGACTATTGATCGCTCTCTTTTTAGCTTTTACTTTGACGTATGTACCGTCACGTTTAAGCTCATGCGCTAAAACATTGTCGGAGCATTGAAGATTTAGAATCTGAATAGTTTTCTTTTTAGCATCCTCATCTTTAACGGCAGTGAGCAGTTCGATACGTCTGACCAAGTTTCTCGGCATCCAGTCGGCACTTGAGATATACACCTGCGAAGCATCGTTTTTAAAGTAAAATGTACGGGCATGTTCGAGGTATTTCCCAAGGATCGAAATAACGCGGATATTTTCACTCACCCCTTCGATCCCAGGTTTTAGGCAGCAGATACCGCGAACGATCAGATCGATCTTTACACCTGCCTGACTTGCTTTGTAGAGTGCACGGATCACATCCTCATCTACAAGGGAGTTGATCTTTGCGATGATACGTCCGTTTTCCCCTTGGCGTGTCTCATTGTGGATCAGTGAAAGAAGTTTTGGTTTGATCTGAGAAGGTGCCATATAGAGTTCGTTTAATTTCCCTTTTTTGCTAAATCCTGTCAAGAAGTGGAAAAAACGGGTCAGATCGTTGGTAACTACATCTTTACTTGTCAGATAACTCATATCTGTATAGATCTTTGCAGTTGAAGGGTTATAGTTCCCCGTACCCAAGTGTGCGTATTGCTTGAGTTTTCCGTTTATTCTTCTAGTTACCAGTGCCGCTTTGGCGTGAACCTTTAAGCCCTTAATACCGTAGATAACGTGTGCACCCGCTTTCTCTAGTGCTTTTGCCCATATCAGGTTGTTCTCTTCATCGAAGCGGGCTTTGAGCTCAACCATAACGGTTACCTGTTTCCCGCTTTCACTTGCATCCATCAACGCTTTGACGATAGGGGAGTTTTGCCCTGAGCGGTATAGTGTCATTTTGATTGAGACCACGTCGGGATCTTTTGCTGCACTTTGGAGGAGTTTTACGATCGGTTCAAAACTCTCGTAAGGGTGGTATAAAAAGAGATCTTGTTTATCAAGTATCCCAAATATATTTTCAGTGCTGTCAAGCGGTGGAAGATTTTTTGGTTTGAACGACGGTGAAAGAAGGTGTGCAAAGTCTTTATTACCCACGATCTGCCATAAACTTGATAAATTGAGTGATGTATGAAATTTGTAGATATCATCTTTGTATACATTTGCATGACGATTAAAAAAGTTGATGATCTCATTATCTGCATGACTTCCCACTTCAAGGCGAACCATCTCCCCTTTTCTACGGAGTTTCAGCCCCTCTTCGAGGATCTCCATAAAGTCGTCTGCTTCCTCCTCTTCGATCTCAATATCGGCATTTCTTGTCACCCTAAACGGGGCATATTTGATCAGCTTGTATCCAGGGAAAAGATCACCGATATGCTGCTCCACTACCGTCTCGATAGGGATATATACACCGTTGTCAAGCTCTACAAATCGGTTTAAAACACGAGGTACACGTACGATTCCAAAACGTTCTATGTTAAGATTTTCGGTATCTTGAAGTTTGACAATCAGTCCGAAACTGAGATTGTTAAGGTGTGGAAACGGGTGTGTCGCATCTACGGCAATAGGGATGATAACAGGATATATGTTCTCTTGAAAATAGATATTTACCTTGTGTTTGTCCTGATTGTTCAGCTCTGAGTAGTTTTTAAGGCTGATCCCCTCATGCTCAAGCTTTTTAAAGATCTCGGTTCTGCAGTGTTCTACCACCTGCTGCTCTTGGTGGAGATAGCTTCTGATCTCACGCAGCTGCTGCAGCGGAGTAAGTCTGTCTGCACCGGAGACGATGATCCCTGCAGAGAAGAGTTTTTTCAGACCCGCTACACGGATCATATAAAACTCATCTAAGTTGGTTCCGTAGATCGCGAGAAATTTTAGGCGCTCTAAAAGTGGCAGAGTCTCATCCTGAGCCTGCTTGAGTACCCTTGTATTGAACCTGAGCCAGGAGAGCTCGCGGTTATTATAAAAGTTTGGATTTTTCAAATTTAACATAAAACTCATCCTAATTGTGCATAATTATTCGCGTATTATAGCTTAAATCAGGTTTCTATTTGATTATACCGCTCCCTTTATAGTTGGCGGAGTGGTAAATCGTAACGCCGTATTTGCGAGCGTAGTACTTCATCAACAGCCGTTGCAGCGTCGGTTCGATAGAAGGGGCAAACCAGGCATTGTTACTGATCGCCACAACAAAATCGATATCCCCTTGGTAGATCGCATCGCAAGTCGCTTCGTAACAGATCGCATTTCTGAGCTTGAGCCCTTTGATCGTAAAGTCCGTCGGCTGATCGGCTGTGACAAAGTCGCTTGCTCCTTGGAAAAATGTATCGTTCACCCATCCCTTGATAAAACTAGGTAGGGGGATGTATTCTCCAAAAGGGACAAGGACGATCTTTTTTGCTACGGTGTAGTCTCCCTTGTCAAACATATAAGTGACATTATAATGTTTGCCGTCTTCAACCAAGAGTGCCCCCGTGATGATTGTGATCGAGTTGGAGAGCTCTTGGAGTTGTTGTATCAGTTTGGGACTCTTGTTGAGAAACAGAGGAAAAACCGATTCCGGCAGGACGACGGCTTTATACCCTTGAAAGCGTGCTTTGTTGATCTCGTGAAAGATCATCTCCACAGTGGAGTAGAGGTTCTCTTTTTTCCATTTATCCTCCTGTTTAACCTCTGTTTGTACAAGTTTGATGTTGATTGGGAGGTTTTTTTGCAGAGGATAGCCGAAATTGATCGAAAAAATGAGTAGTATCAATGGATAGTATTTGTATTTCGGGTAATGTTTATGCAGGTAGAGCACTGCTGCGATCGAGAGCACAACAGCGGCAAACTGATACTTGTAAACACCGATAAAACTGTCGATAAACAGAAGCTCGGGTTTAAACCAGTTCCAGTCAAACGGTTCTAAAAAACTCAGCCCGAAAAGTATGAGAGCTCGTAAGAGTGGATTTTCGGTAAAGTACATCGGTAAAAAGAGCAACAGATACAAAAGTCCGAAACCGAGTGTCACGATAGGGGTCATAAAACCTACACCCTGATACTCAAAACTGTATCCGATCCAGTAAAACCAGAAGAGCCCTATAAAGAAGCCGGCAGCCAGGATCGAGCGTTTTGGGATATACAAGATTCCGGCTATTGCAACAAGCCCTAAAGCGGTATTGAGAAGCTTGTTTTCAAGCCCCCAGTCACTGAGATATATAAAGGCAGAGAAAAAAACGGCACTGCCCAAACCGAGTAAAATATCTTTGATTCTTTTATCCATAGTGAAATTTTACACAATTTTACTCAGATATTAGTATTGTTTTTGTATAATCTCCTAATTTTATTTACAAGAAGGAAGTTAGTAGCATGGAATTAATCTCTCAATTATTACCATTTGTATTTCTGATCGCAATTATGTACTTTGTGATTATTCGTCCACAACAAAAAGAGGCCAAAGCGAAACAAAATATGATCGCAGAATTGAAAAAAGGTGACAAAGTGATCACAAACGGTGGTTTTATAGTTGTTGTTCATAAAGTTGAAGAGAACTTCTTCAGTGTAGAGATGAATAAAGAGACAGTCGTAAAAATTACAAAAGATTCTATTGCAAAGAAGTATGAGGATGAAGCTTAATTATCGTATAGCAATCTTCGCTCTTGCAATAGCTTTCGGGATAGTTTTCTCTGTCCCGTCACTGCTTCAAACCGAAGGTGGAAAAAAAATAACCCTAGGTCTTGATCTCCAGGGAGGTCTGCATATGCTTTTAGGTGTCAAAACCGAAGAAGCTATAAAATCCCGCATTAAATCTGTCACGGCAAGTATCAAACATTTCTCTGAACGTAACGATATACTGATCGACGGACTTACGTTTGATCAAAATAGCGTAAAGTTTGAGGTTTTAGACGGTGATGAACTCGCAAACGTAAAGGAATACCTCTCTGAGATAGAGGGGATTGCAGTTACGGAGAAAAACCAGATCTTTAGTCTCTCTTTTACTCCGCAAGAGATCGAGAAAACAAAAAAGCTCGCAATCGATCAAGCGATCGAAACTATCAGAAACAGACTTGATCAGTTTGGTCTTTCAGAGCCTGTAGTTGCAAAACAAGGTAAAGAGAAGATCTTGGTTGAACTTGCAGGGATCAAAACCCAAGAAGAGGAACAGCGTGCTCGTGAACTTATCAGCCGTGCTGCCAAGTTAGAACTGATGGCTGTTGATGAAGATAGAGCAGGGCGTGTGTACAACATGACCGATTCTGATGCTGCTGCCTACGGTGATATAATCTTAGAGGATGCAAAAACTTCAGAGATTAAGTACCTTGTTCATGAGATTCCGATCCTTGACGGCGGTATGCTTACAAATGCCAATGTAGGTTTTGATCAAAACAACCGTCCCGTAATCAATTTCAAACTCAACTCCGAGGGTGCAGAGATCTTTGGTGATTTTACAGGGAAAAATGTCGGTAAACGTCTTGCAATTGTACTTGACGGTAAAGTGTATTCGGCACCGAATATCAATGAGCGTATCGGAGGCGGTTCGGGTCAGATCTCCGGAAACTATACGGTAGTTGAAGCAAAAGACTTGGCGATCGCACTTAGAAGCGGTGCGCTTTTAGCACCGATCTATCTGATGGAGAAACGTTCAGTAGGACCAAGTCTCGGGGCTGATTCGATCAAAGCTTCTATGGTTGCACTCATCGGCGGTTTTGTTTTAGTTATCGTTTTTATGGTTATCTATTACCGTATGGCGGGTGTGATAGCAAATATCGCCCTCATTGCCAACCTCTTTTTACTGCTGGCTGTGATGAGTCTTTTTGGAGCCACTTTGACACTTCCTGGTATGGCGGGTATCGTTTTAACTGTCGGTATGGCAGTTGATGCCAATGTTATCATCTCGGAGCGTATCCGTGAGCTTATAAATCAAGGCAAGTCGATGCACAAAGCGATCGAAGAGGGGTATTCAAATGCTATGAGAGCTATCTTGGATGCAAACATCACGACGCTTATCGCTTCGGTTGTTTTATATGCTTACGGAACGGGTGCTATCAAAGGTTTTGCGATCACGATGAGTATCGGTATTTTAGCTTCGATGCTTACGGCAATCCTTGGAACTCACGGTGTGTATCAACTCCTAGAGAATAAGATGCAAAAAAGTAAAAACTATAAATTTTGGTTTGGGATAAAGGGATAGTATGGAGTTTTTTAAATATACAAGACCGTTTAACTTTATGGGCAAATCAAAATTTGCCGCAGTATTTTCGATCATCCTTGTACTTGCCTCTTATGCACTTCTCGCTACAAAGGGTTTGAACTACGGTGTTGATTTTGCAGGCGGTACGATTGTACAGGTAAAATATGAGGGAAAAGCACCGATTGATTCGATGCGTGAAAAGCTAAGCACTCAAAAACTTTTTGACAATGCTTCGATCACCGAATTCGGTTCACCCGATGAGGTGGTGATCCGTCTTAAAACAACAACGGGAAGCGTAACGACAGATATCGGTGACTTAACTCGTTCTGCACTACAGGGTACGGGAGATTTTACGATTCGCCGTGTAGATATCGTTGGACCGAAAGTTGGAAACGAACTCAGAGAAAAAGGGATCATGGCGATGCTCTTGGCAATTGTCGGGATCTTAATCTATGTAGCATTTCGTTTTGAATGGCGTTTTGCAGTAGCTTCGATCTTTGCACTGATCCACGATGTCTCCATAGCACTTGGAGCCGTAAGTTTGTTTGCGATCGATGTCAATCTGGATGTGTTAGCTGCACTTTTAACACTCCTTGGGTATTCGCTGAATGATACGATCATTGTCTTTGACCGTATTCGTGAGGGGATTGAGACGAGCAAAAAAAGTGTGCTTGAAACCATTATCAATGAGTCGGTAACACGTACACTTGCTCGTACGACACTTACGTCACTCACCACTTTCTTTGTGGTTCTGACGCTATTTTTATTTGGCGGTGAGATTATCCATCCATTTGCATTTACGTTATTAGTGGGTATAATTGTGGGTACATACTCATCTGTGTTCGTAGCTTCACCGATACTTATGTGGTTTAAATTTAATGTGTCAAGCTACCATGAAAAGTTAGCGAAAAAAGCTCAAAGAGAAGCAGAGAAACAAAGAATGCGTGAACAGTTTGAATCTGGCGTAATGTAAACTAAGGAGAAAAAGAATGGATTGGGGAAAAGTAATATACGTATTTTTTTCATTAATGAGTTTAACTTCAATTGCGGGGTTTTTATATGAAAACACTGCGGTTTCACTGTTTATAGCAGCAAGCTTAAACCTTGTTTCTACAATTTTAAAGATAGGTGTAAGAAATCTGCTCTCGGCAGAACTGCTTGCATCTTCATTAGTTGCAGATCTGCACCTTATTCCTGCGTTTATCTTTTTGGTAATCGTGGGTGATGACACATGGGCTATCGCTCTTTCAATCGGGGCACTTATAGCAAATGTATTTTCTATGGGACTTGTATATATCGAGAGTTCCAAAACACATGAAGAATATTAGGAGAGTTTTAATTGGAATACAACGCTAAAAGTATTGAGCAAAAATGGCAAAACTATTGGAGAGAAAACAATAGTTTTGAGCCGACAGAAGACTTTACACAAGAGAAAAAATATATCCTTTCAATGTTCCCTTTCCCAAGCGGTCGCTTGCATATGGGACATGTGAGAAACTACTCTATTAGTGATGCTTTTGCACGTTACCACAGACAGCAAGGGAAAAACGTCCTCCACCCTATCGGATTTGACAGCTTCGGTATGCCTGCGGAAAATGCCGCAATTAAAAACAATGCAAACCCGAAAACTTGGACATACGATAATATCGACTATATGAAAAACGAGTTCTATTCACTCGGTTTTTCATTCTCGAAAAAAAGAGAGTTAGCTACTTCAGATGAGCTGTATACGAAGTTTGAACAGGCGTTCATTATCGATATGTATGAAAAGGGTCTGCTATACCGTGAAAAAGGGATGCTCAACTGGTGTCCGCACGATCAGACCGTTTTAGCAAACGAACAGGTAGAAGATGGCGGTTGTTGGAGATGTGGTACGACTGTTGTAAAAAAAGAGATGAACCAGTACTACTTTAAGATCACGGCGTATGCAGATGAACTCTTAAAAGATCTAGAGAAGTTAGAGGGCGGTTGGCCGAAACAGGTGCTGACAATGCAAGATAACTGGATCGGAAAATCTAACGGTTTAGCGTTTGATCTTTTCTTTGACGAAGATTCAAAAGCAAAACTTGACGGCAAGTTTGAGTCTTTTGATGTATTTACAACTCGTCCCGATACTATCTACGGTGTAAGTTATACGGCACTCGCTCCTGAGCATGATATCGTTACCTATATGATCGAGAACAAACTTATAAGCGATGAGAAGATAGCTGCGATCGAAGAGATGATCAACGCTTCAAACATCGACAGACAAAAAGAGAAAGCGGGACTTTCACTCGATCTTAACGTTGTACACCCTCTAACGGGTAAAAAGATCCCTGTATGGATCGCAAACTTTGTGTTGATGGATTACGGTTCAGGTGCGGTTATGGCTGTACCTGCTCACGATGATCGAGACTATGAGTTTGCTACAAAATACGGCTTAGAGATCAACCCTGTTATCAAACCTTTTGAAGGTGAGTTAACACTTGATAAGTGTGCATATACTGAAGTTGGTGAGCTTTTTAATTCAGAACAGTTTGACGGGTTGAACTCAAAAGAGTCTCAAGCAAAAATTATTGAGCACTTTGAAGCAGAAAATATCGGTAAAAAGACAACTAACTATAAGCTCAAAGACTGGGGTGTTTCACGTCAACGTTACTGGGGTGCACCTATCCCTTTTATCCACTGTCAGACTTGCGGCCTTGTTATGGAAGATAAAGCAAACTTGCCTGTTGCATTACCTGATGATGTAGAGATCACGGGTGAGGGGAACCCGCTTGAAAAACATCCGACTTGGAAACACTGCAAATGTCCAAAATGTGGAAAAGATGCTGTTCGTGAAACAGATACTATGGACACGTTTGTAGAGTCTAGCTGGTACTTTTTACGTTTTTGTGCGTCTGAAACAAACTGGGAAAAAGAGGCATTTTCAGCAGAGCAATTAAAGTACTGGATGGGTGTGGATCACTATATCGGCGGGATCGAACACGCAATTCTTCACCTTTTATATGCAAGATTTTTTACAAAAGTTTTCCGTGATCTCGGATATTTGGATTTTGACGAGCCGTTTGACAGACTCCTTACTCAAGGGATGGTTTTAAAAGACGGTGCGAAGATGTCAAAATCTAAAGGCAACACCGTAGATCCTGATGAGATCATTGCCAAATACGGTGCAGATACTGCAAGACTCTTTATCCTCTTTGCTGCTCCACCGACACAAGAGTTGGAGTGGAACGACAGCGGAGTTGAGGGTGC
Organism: Candidatus Sulfurimonas kebritensis; assembly: GCA_047689515.1. GTDB lineage: Bacteria > Campylobacterota > Campylobacteria > Campylobacterales > Sulfurimonadaceae > Sulfurimonas > Sulfurimonas kebritensis. The sequence continues at coordinate 33,155 of JBEWQA010000012.1, read as the reverse complement.
ATATAGATTTATCAAACGTTTTAGTGAGAGAAGCAGCCATGTAACACCAAGTGAGACGATTCCGAGTATCGAGCATGCGACTCTTTCAAAAGAGGAAAAATTTGCACGTAAAAAAGTGTATGAAGCGTTGCAGCGTGCCCAAGAGGTATATAACGAAAGATACACTTTCAATACTATGATCGCAGGTGTAATGGAAGCGATGAATGCTTTAAACGCACAAGACAATGCTGATGTGTGGACGGAAGCTTACTGGATCTTTGCATCTGTTTTAGAACCGGTAATCCCGCATACATGTTGGGAGATCTCTGAGAAGTTCTTTGGACTGAAAAACTTAAGCAAACAGACAATCCTCGAAGAGGTGTTTGTGGAGGACTCTATCACTCTTGGTGTCTCAGTAAACGGGAAAAATCGCGGTGAGATTGAAGTGGCAAAAGATGCTTCTAAAGAGGATATGATTGCGGCTGCTAAAGAGGTAGTTGCAAAATGGACCCAGGGCAAAGATATCGTTAAAGAGATAGTTGTCCCTAATAAGCTTGTAAATATCGTAGTTAAAGGATAAGGTTTGACAAAGTATCTGCTTCGGTTATTTATCTCGGTAGCACTACTGCTTGGATTAAATAGTTGTGGATACAAACCGAGTTCAAAATTCTCCCGCAGTGTCACGGGGGAGAAGATCTCTACAAGTGTGCATATCTCCCTTGTCGATCCTGAAAATACGGTACTTATCAAAGATGCAGTCGATGCAGCTATCGTTTCAACTTTTCACGCTTCTTTAGTAGAGAGGGCATATTCCGATACCCATTTGGAGATCAAGATGTCATCGCCGAGTTATACCCCGATCCAGTATAATAGTGACGGTTATGTTATCGCTTACCGTGCAAGGGTTACACTCAACATTATCCGTCATACCAAAGGTGAAAAAAGATCTTATAATACACACGGGAGTTATGACTTTAGCGTAGAACCAAATGCGATCATCACCGATCAGGAGCGTTTTAATGCGATTAAATCAAGTGCATCAAAAGCTATCAACGCCTTTATCGCCAAACTCTCTGCCGAGGGATCTTTAAAAAAGTAGGGGTGTACCATGACCATACAATCGATTATAAACAATGCTATCAAAAGGTTAAAAGCAGAAGGGAAATTGCTTACTCCCGACTTCTATGCCGAAGCGTTTTGTAAAGAAGCCGCAAAAGCGAAGATGAATCTGGAAGACTGCAGCCATCTAGGCAAATATAAAGAGATGCTTGGCAAAGATCTGCAAAAAGATCTTAAAAACTATCGCATAAATACGGTCCATGAGTTTGTACGCTTTTTGATCTCAAAACTCAACCGTGCAAACCAGTCACTCTGCAGCGACACCCTCGAATCACAAACCATTTTGACAAAAAGAATTTTACAGGTTGTTGAGGTTTTACATAACAAAGAAGCAAGTGAACTCGCAAAAAACACGATCGATCTTCTTGAAAATGCACCAAAACCTGATCAGCTTGATAACTTCCGACAGCGATGGATCAACTTTATAACAACCTACGACGACACTTTTTTACAAAAACTTCATGCCTATACCAAACTCGATACCACCGATCTGAAAAAAAGTATAGAGGGGTTAAAAGAGATCGACTATGGTGCCGGATCGGACTGTGATTACGATATAGAGAAGATAGCGCGATTTTTAACCGCTTCTTTTGTCCCCTCTATCGCTTCAAGTGTGAATGAGAAGATCGCGAAAATAAGTGAAGATATCCGTAAAGACCCGCATATTATCGAAGAGGAGTCTATGGAAAAAGAGATCAAGTCTGTTATCTCCCTTCGGATCGCACTTGATAAAAAAAGTGTCAAGGAGATGATAGAGTCACTTGATGGAGTCCTGGACAAACTCTCGCTTCGCCTTATCGATATGATTGAAAAATCCGATAACTCAAATACGGAGATCCATGAGATCAAAAAGGAGTTGGAAGCTTACAACGAACATAACAGCAGCAACTTTAAAATTGCACATAAAAAACTTTTTACTATCGCCTTGGCTTTAGAAAAAAATACGGCAACTTTAAGTCAAGACCTCAAGTCACACAATGAAGATGTGGTAGAGATGAGTAACAAGATAAAAGAGCTCGAACAGGAGCTTGAAAATGCCAAAAAGGACTCTAAAGAGGATTTTCTGACAAAACTTTTCAATAAACGGGCACTTGATGAGTTTTTAGAGCTCAAAGAGGGAGAGTTTAAAAGATACGATAGAAATTTCACGGTAGTGCTTTTTGATATCGATCACTTTAAAAATGTCAATGACAGTTTCGGACATGCAGCGGGTGATGCCGTACTTACCGCTTTTGCAAAGATCCTTAAACAAGAGTGTAGAAATGTAGATATCGTAGGGCGTTTTGGCGGTGAAGAGTTTTTGGCACTGCTGAGCGATACCGATAAAAAGGGGGGCACTGTTTTTGCGAACAAGGTGCGAGAGCATGTCAAAAAATCGAAGTTTATGTACAAGAAACAGCGGATTGAGATAACAGTGAGTGCGGGTGTAGCCGAGAGAAAAGCAAATATCTCTGCGCAAAATACCATTAACAATGCCGATAAAATGCTCTATAAAGCAAAAAGTAACGGAAGAGATAGAGTGGAGTCGTAATAGAGGTGCTGCAAGAGTTTTTAGAGGCGAAACCGCTTTATTATACTGAGATCGATTATGCCCGTATGCCAAGGGCGTACGAGTCTATAAAAGAGAAGTTACATCTCCCTAAGACTATCCACATTATCGGGACAAACGGCAAAGGGACTACGGGGCGTTTTTTAGCTACGGCACTCCATAGAAGCGGTGCAAAGGTGCTTCATTACACCTCTCCTCATATTTTAGAGTTCAATGAACGGATTTGGCTTAACGGTGAAAATATAAATGATGAGAAACTTGAGAGTTGTCACCTTGAACTGCAAAAGCTGCTCGATCAAGAGTTTATCGACTCGCTCAGTTACTTTGAGTATACAACCTTTTTAGCGGTACTTGCTGCACAAGGGTGTGATTACATGCTTTTAGAAGCGGGGCTCGGCGGTGAGTATGATGCTACGGCAGTATTTGAGAAGTGTTTAACTTTGGTGACACCGATTGATAAAGACCATGAAGCATTTTTGGGAGAGACGATCGAAGAGATAGCGAGGACAAAACTAAACGCTGTGCAAAACAGAGCTATTTTGGCCGAGCAAAAACACCAAGAGGTATACCAAGTAGCCGCCGAGCTTATAGAGAAAAAAGCTCTTGTGATCAAAAAAGTGCAGGAGTATATAGATGCCGATGATCAAAAAAAGATCGAAGAGATCGCTAAGCAGAACTCTTTAGCCGAACATTTTGTTGCAAACCTCACTCTTAGTATTGCCGCTTTAAAAGAACTGGGTGTAGAGTACCAAAAGTCTCACTTTAAAGACGCAAAACTTTTCGGGCGCTTAACAAAGATAGATGAAAATATTTTAGTCGATGTGGGGCACAATACCTTGGCTGCCGAGTCGATTCTCAAAACTTTAAAAGGCTCCAAATATACTTTAGTGTATAATAGTTATAAAGATAAGAACTATAAACAGATTTTAGAGATATTAAAACCGATTATTAAAGAAGTATTGATTATCGACGTAGCAGATGAGCGGATTGAAGAAAGAAGTATACTGTTAGAAACTTTTAAAGAATTAGCCATTCCTTATGGTGATTTTCAAGAGCTCGAGAGTTCACGCTCTTATCTGGTTTTTGGTTCATTCAGTGTCGTAGAGGCATTTTTGAAGGTGTATCGTGGATAAACATTTTACCGTTACCATACATGACGATCAGGGTGTAAGACAGTTCAATCTTCACAAGTTCGTAAAAAAGGCGCTTTATTATGCGGCGCTTTTTTTACTGACTATAACGATGATAGCGATGGGTACGATCCTCTACCTTAATGAATCTATCGAAAAGATGCAGAATAAAAAAGATCAGATCGAACAAGCGTATGAGGACCTCAAAGCACAAAATAACGACCTGATGGGGAGTATGCGTGAGACGCAGATCTCTTTGATGGCAAAAAAAGACGAGCTCGAAGAGCTCTCCGATTCCCTTTATGAGATTGAACAGATGATAGGGCTTAAGCCCATCAACGAAGAGTCTTTGGAGGAGCGGGTAAGTATAGCAAAGATGAGCTCCTCACAACGTTTGACACTGCTAAGTCTTATCCCAAGCGGAAATCCGGTCGAGTATCACGGAATCACGAGTAAATTTGGTTATAGGATCCATCCGACTCTGGGAACAAAAGAGTTCCACCGCGGTATAGATCTGCGGGCAAAGATGAATACACCCGTATATGCAACGGCTGATGCTATTGTAGAGTGGGCAGGGCTTCATAAGCGCAGCGGTTTTGGAAAACTGATCATTTTAGAACATACTTACGGATTTAAATCCTACTACGGACATTTAAATAAAGTTGTGATAAAATCGGGCCAATTTGTAAAGAAAGGGCAACTGATAGGCTATACCGGAAACTCAGGGATGAGTAACGGGCCGCACTTGCATTATGAACTCCGTTATATCCACAGAGTTTTAAACCCTTATTACTTTATAAAATGGACACAGAAAAACTATAATGAAATTTTTAAAAAGGAGAAAAAAGTACCATGGCAATCTTTAATAACAGCGACGTCGAGAATAACATATCAACCGATTCTAACACAACCATCATCACAACAGGGGCAAAAATAAAGGGGGAGTTGGAGCTCTCTTGCAATCTTTATCTTGACGGTATCCTAGAGGGAAATCTCAACTCTACAAAAGAGGTGAATGTCGGTAAAAACGGGCATATAAAAGGTGAAGTTGTCACAGACAGACTAGTCGTACAAGGTTTTGTCGAGGGGAGTATCGTGGCTGAGAGAGTTGAGATCAAAGCTGCAGGACACGTAAACGGTGAGATAAAATCAAGTGAGCTTGTTATTGAAGCAAAAGGTATTTTTGAAGGAAACTCGATAATAAAAGATGACACAACTATATAACTACTTTGCAAACACAAAAGAGAAGCTCGATCTTCTTATCTGTGAAGATATAAAAGAGGCGCACGAGTTAGAGAGTGTTGCGAAATATTTTAAAAAAGATCTACTTGTTTTTCCTGATTTTCGTCCATCGTTAGGGGATGATCTGCGCTCATACAAAGAGGAGCTGCAGGAGCTGTTAAACACTTTGCGCTTATACCACAATGCTGCAAAAAAACCGCTTGTTATCTCTCCTTTAAAAACTCTGCTGTTTCCGCTGCCGAAAAAAGAGTTTTTAGACTCTTTTACTTTGGAGTTCGGTTCTGAGATCGAGCTGCAAGGACTTAAAGAGAAACTGCTGCAGTGGGGTTATACTTTTGTTGACATGGTACAGGTGGCAGGCGAGGTGTCGCACCGCGGCGATATTCTCGATATCTATGTACCCTCTATGGATGCACCTGTTCGTATCTCTTTGTTTGACGTTGAGATCGAGCAGATCAAAACTTTCGACCTTGATACCCAAAGAACAACGGGAGAAGAGCTTGAAGAACTTGAGATAAATTCTGCTTTTTATGCACTTGATGAAGAGGGGTTTGACTCGCTAAACGCACGAGTGGAAAATAGTGAGTATGATGCACTCTCACGTGATATCGCCTCACTTGGATTTTGGCACTTGGAGGAGATGGGTGAAAACTTTTTAGAGGGTAAAAATGTAAAACTCTCGAAAAATTTAGATGATCTGCTTAAAGATGCATACGGAATCAACAATCCTGTGATACCAAGAGAGTGTTTTGATCTGGATGTTTTAGAAGAAAACGACAATATCAAAGAGCTTGTAGTTGCCGATGTCGCGCAGCTGCTAAAAGTACATAAAGATAAAAAGATTACTATAATTGCCGCAAATACGGCTACGATCAAACAAGCGGGAATCTACGATACTGCAGGGATCAATGTCGTTGAAGCTCCATATATCTTAAACATCCTTACACCCGATGAGGTGGTGATATCGCTCAACAAACCCGATAAAAAACGCAGACGACGTAAAAGCTCGATTCTTCTAGATGATCTCAAAGCGGGTGATTATGTGGTGCATGAGGAGTACGGTGTCGGAATCTTTGAAAAGATCGAACAAGCGGAGATCCTAGGCGGCGTAAAAGACTTTATCGTGATCAAGTATGTGGGGGAGGATAAGATCCTTCTACCTGTTGAAAACCTTGACTATATCGATCGTTACATCGCAAGCGGCGGCGGTGTGCCTGTATTGGATCGTCTTGGAAAAGGGAGCTTTGGAAAACTCAAAGCCAAGGTCAAAAAACGGCTGTTGGAGATCGCAGGACAGATCGTAAATATTGCCGCATCACGGGCACTTATCAAAGCACCGAAGATCTCGATCGATCAAAAAACACTCAAGGAGTTTCAGGCACTCAGCGGATTCGAGTATACTGATGATCAAACTCAGTCTATAAACGAGATCATCTCTCAGATGTCTAGTGGAAAGATTATGGATAGACTTCTCAGCGGAGATGTCGGTTTCGGGAAAACGGAAGTAGCGCTCAATACGATCTATGCAGCCTGGAAGTCGGGTTATCAATCCGCTTTTATAGTCCCGACCACTCTGCTCTCTGCACAGCACTTTAGAAGTCTGGATGAGCGGTTTGCCGATCTGGGAATTCGTTATGCAAAACTCGATCGTTTCGTCACACCCAAAGAGAAAAAAAATATCGCTGCAGCACTAGCTGGCGGCGAGCTTGATTGTGTCGTAGGGACACATGCACTTTTTGGACTTGACTTTAAAAACCTCGGAGTGGTGATCGTTGATGAGGAGCATAAGTTTGGTGTGAAACAAAAAGAGAAGATCAAAGAGCTTTACCACAATGTTCACATGCTCTCTATGTCTGCTACACCGATTCCTCGTTCACTTAATCAGGCTCTGAGTTCTATCAAGACGATGAGTCAGCTTTTAACTCCGCCGAGTGAGCGTCAAGGGGTAAGAACTTTTGTAAAAGAGTATGACGAAAAACTGATCAAAGAGGTGATACTCCGTGAGCTTCGCCGCGGCGGTCAGGTGTTTTATGTACACAACTCGATCGATCATATGCCGATCAAGATGGGGGAGATCAAGGCGATCCTTCCTGATCTTAGAATCTTAATGCTCCATTCGAAAATATCCGCAGTTGAAACAGAAAAAGAGCTGCTCAAATTTGAAGCGGGTGAATACGATATGATGATTGCTACTTCGATCATAGAAAGCGGTATACATATGCCAAGAGTCAATACTATTATAGTCGATGGCGCAGATCGCTTTGGAATCGCCGATCTGCATCAACTTCGCGGACGTGTAGGTCGTGGGCACAGTGAGGGTTTTGCTTACTTTATTGTTGAGAATAAAGAGAACCTTACCGATGAAGCGAAAAAGCGTTTACTGGCACTCGAATCTAACTCCTTTTTGGGAAGCGGATCGGTGCTTGCACATCACGACTTAGAGATACGAGGCGGCGGTAACCTGGTAGGTGACGCGCAAAGCGGACATATAAAAAATATCGGCTACTCACTTTATTTGAGAATGCTCGAAGATGCGATTAAAGAACTCAGCAACACGGTAGAAGATACAAAAGCAAAAGTAGATATCAAACTTACGATCTCGGCATATATCTCCGAGGAGATAATTGCAGAGGACCGTCTCCGTCTCGATGTTTACAGACGCCTTTCACAATGTGAAGAGGCTGTAGAGATATATGAGATCGAAGAGGAGTTGATCGACAGATTTGGCGAGCTAGATGTAGTTACAAAACAGTTTATAGAGATGATGGTGATCAAACTCTTGGCACTGGAGAAAAAGATCAAAACGATATCTAATTATGGACAAAATATAACTTTTACATATTTGAATGACTCAAAAGAGACTATAAAATCGGATTCTAAAGACGATGATGATATCATTAAAGCAACACTTTATTATTTAAGAAACAACAAACCAAAGGTTTTATAAAAAATGACAATAGGATTTATCGGCGATATCATAGGGCGCCCCGGTCGAGAGATGATCAAAAAATACTTACCTTTACTTCAAGAGGAACACGGGATAGATTTTGTGATCGCAAATTATGAAAACGCTTCACACGGCTTTGGTCTTACAGCAAAAAATGCTAACGAGCTTTTCTCTTACGGGATCGATGTGATGACAGGCGGCAACCATACTTGGGATAAAAAAGATATCATCCCTCTTTTTGAAACACATGAGCTTCTGCGCCCCGATAACTATCCTGATGAAGTGATGGGGACAGGTTGCAAGGTGTATGCAGTAGGTGATGAAAAGCTTGCGGTTTTGAACTTGATGGGGCATTACGGTATGCCTTATGTCGATAACGCTTTTCGTCGTGCACAGATGCGTGTTGAGGCACTTCACAATGAAGGTATCAAAAATATCTTTGTAGATTTTCATGCCGAAGCTACTAGTGAAAAACGCGCTATGATGATGTTGCTTCAAGGAAAAGTTAGTGGTATAATAGGCACGCACACTCATGTAAGCAGTGATGATTTTCAAATAGCAGAGGGTACTGCCTATCTCTCAGATATTGGTCTTAGTGGATGTCGGGACAATGTGATCGGTATGGACGCCAAGCAGCCGTTAAAACAGTTTTTAACTGGGCTGAAAGGGCACTTTGATATCCCGAAAAAATGTAAAAAGATCTTACAAGTTGCGGTGATGGAGATAGAAGAGGGCAAGTGTGTAAAAGCTTATAAACTTAAAATTTTTGATAACGGCAATGTTATCAAAACAGATGCTTGGATAGAGGAATAAAGATGAGTGCAAATATCGTTATCGTCGAAGATGAAGAGGACCTGCTTGAGCTTTTAGAGTATACCTTGCAAAAAGAGGGATACGAGACGGTAGGTTTTCTAAACACAAAAACAGTAGTGCAAATGCTTGAGGAGGAGGAGGTCGATCTGCTTATCATGGATCGTAACCTCCCTGGCGTCGAGGGAAGTGAGTTTGTCTCAGAACTTCGTGATTACGGTATAGACGTGCCTGTGATCTTTTTAAGCGCTAAAGATAAAGATGAGGATATAGAAGAGGGGTTTGTACGCGGCGGAGACGACTATATCACGAAACCTTTTAATATGAAAGAGTTGCTTCTGCGTGTAAAATCGATTCTAAAACGTACATCGAAAAAAGTAGGGGAGGGGAAACTCTCTTATCGTGACATGGTACTAGATAGAAGTACAAGAGAGCTGCAGGTTGACGGGAAAGATGTCGAAGTAACAAAACTTGAGTTTGATCTGCTTTGTGAGTTTATTACAAATAAAAACTCTGTGCTCGATCGTGACTATCTTCTTGAAAATGTATGGCAGGATTCGCAAAACTATCAGTACAAAACGGTCAATGTCGCGATCAACAGGCTCAAAGAGAAGATCGATCCCGATAAAACAAAAGATTATATCCAAACGGTTCGGGGTGTCGGGTATAAATTATGTTAAGTATAAAGCATAGAATTTATCTGCACTTTTTTATTATTCTTACGGTTGTGTTTGCCACTATAGGAGGCATCTTAAAATATACCCTCGTTGATACGCAGCTCCCGCAGGATTTTTGGTTTTCCTACTTTGAACTTGTTTTTATACTCTATGTCGTGAGTTATTATCTGCTTAAAAAGTTTGTATTTAAACTCGATAAAGATATAAATGCGCTGCTGAAATATTTAGAAGAGTTAAATGACAAAAACTACGATGCACAGCTTGAGATCCACCATAATCTGGAGTTTTTAAAGATCTCTTTGCTGCTGAAAAATATTGTCAAAAGACTCTATAAGAAAAAGAGTTAGATCTTCGACTGAACCGTTACCTTTTTTGCTTCAAAAAGCTCGATAGCCTGTTGTACCATCGGCTCTTGAGTGATATCTGTCCCATTTACTTCATCTTGACGTGAGGGTTCGTCACAGTTTGTCACACAGCTAGCTCCTCCGCCCGCTTCTATATCGGCAGTGGTTGACCCACTTTGTGGCGCTTCATTTTGAATGTTTTGCACATCTTCTTGAGGCTGCTGCTGCGGCTGTATACTTGGTGTCTGAGGTTCTTGCGGCACACTAGGTTCAGGTGAACTTTCCATAGGTGCATCAGCAGCTGGTTCTTCTACCGATTTGCTGCAGGCTATCCCCTTGATTTGAGTTTCAAACCCGAATGTTTCACGGACAAGCTGTTTGATCACGGAGTAACCGTGCTTAAGCAGTTTTTTACACTCCTCGTTCGCACAGCTCTCCCAGGTAAGCGTATTGTTATCAAATGAGACAAACGTGATATTAGTTTTAAAACACTCCCCGAGTTCGTAGTTACGATCAGCGATAGCAGCTACAAGTGTATCAAACTTCTCTTGGTTTGGATCTTTGAGGGGCTTTTGTACAACCTCTGGCTCACTCTCTACCACTGTGGTTTGCGGTGGAGCAGGGGGCTCCTCTTGTGCTGCAGGTACAACTTGTTCAGGTGCAGCTTGTTTCGGTGCCGGTGTAGCCATCTCAGGTGTAGTGCTTTGTACTTTCACTTTCGGTATATCAACTTTTGGCATGTCGCTTGAGAACGACTCGATCATCTCATCGATCTCTTTGATCTTGAGTGCTTCAACCATTTTAAAAAATATCATCGAGAGGACAAAAGAACCGTCTGCATTGATACTAAAGAGATATTTTGAATCGCTGAGTATTCTGAAAAATCTATCGAGTACCAGAGTTGAGAATAGAGCATCGTGGTTGTACATCTTCTCTTTGAGGTAAGCGATCAATTCATCGACTACCATCTCACTGTCGTAATCCTCTAAAGTTTTTGTAAGTTCTATAAGGCGAGCATGATCTTTTGAAAACACTGCGTTGAAAAGCTCTGCGATAAAGTTTGGATCAACAAGTCCGAGCATATCGGTTACGGTTGAGACATCTACATGACTTTTTGAGTAGATGATCGCTTGATCAAGCAGTGTCAAAGTATCACGCAAAGATCCGCTTCCGCTGCGTGCCAGAATCTCTAAAGCATCATGCTCGTACTCAATATTTTCCAACTGTAAGATATGTGTTAAATGCTCTACGATTTTATGTGTCGCAATGCTTTTAAAACGGAAATGTTGTGTACGGCTGAGAATAGTCGCAGGGAGTTTGAGCGGATCTGTAGTAGCAAGAATGAATTTTACATACTCTGGCGGCTCCTCCAGCGTTTTAAGCAGGGCATTAAACGCCTCTTTTGTAAGCATATGCACTTCATCGATGATAAAGATCTTATATCTTGCAGCTGCCGGACGGTATTTTGTCTGTTCGATCAAATCGCGGATATCGTCGATCTTACGGCTTGAGGCACCATCCATTTCGATGATATCCATATGACGGTTTTCAAGAGCCATTACACAGTTTTCACACACGCCGCATGGGTGATGTGAAACACCCTCTTCACATAGAAGCGCTTTTGCAAAAATACGGGCGGTTGAAGTTTTTCCGCTTCCTCGAAGCCCCGAGAAAAGGTAAGCGTGAGAGAGACGGTTAGAATCAAGTGCAAGGGAGAGAGTTTGTGCGATCGTGTCTTGTCCGATCAGCTCATCAAAGTTCTTTGGACGATATTTTCTTGCTAATACTTCAGATGTATCTTTCACTCTTTTCTCCGCTTTTATAGATAGAGAGATTTTAGCATTTATAGTGTTAAAAGAAGATTATTAGCAATTAGAGTTTAGCTACACTCTCTTTAAAAAGATCCCCGCGGTGAGCGTATGATTTAAACTCATCCAAACTCGCAGCAGCAGGGGAAAGTAGGGCTACCTGATCTTGTTTTAGCTCTTTATCGATAACACCTACTGCATCCACTAGATCGGTGCATCTATGGGTACTTACACCATACTTTTGCGCAAGTGCGATAAGGCGATCTTTATTGGAGCCGATTGTATAAATTTTAAGTGTTTTTCCTTGTAAAAATTCAAAAAGTTCAGAGAGATCGACACCTTTGTCATCACCGCCCAAGATAAGGTGGATAAAACGATCTTCGTAGCGTTTTACAGCGGCGATTGTGGCATCTAGGTTAGTAGCTTTTGTATCATTGACCCAAAGACGCCCTTTAGCATCTTTAAACTCCTCTTGACGGTGCGGATCGAGCTGAAATGCGTTTATTTTGTCATACTCTACGCGGTCAAAGACGATCTTGTCCACAGCCATAGCCAAAAGCGCATCCATTAAAAAAGCTCCTTTGAAGTTTACTTTTTCGATGTCTATCCCAAACTGCTCAGCCAGATCTGTTTCATCTTTATAGGTGATGATGTTCGCAGCACTTTGGGCATCTTTATAAGCTTCGGGGATAATGGCCGTAGAGCCTTTTTTCATATTTTTAAGCGGTTTGAGTTTTGCATCTATATACTCATCCATAGAGCCGTGCCAAGAGAGATGATCGGGGCTAAGCGGCAGAAGTACATAGATATTTGGTGTAGCTTCATTTGTGTAGTGGATCGTAAAAGAGCTAGTCTCAAGGATCCAGATCGGAGCTGTTTTGTCGAGTTTGGCCAGAGGTGTACCGATATTGCCCCCGGCTACACTTTTTTTGTCCTCTAAAAGGTGCTGTGTCATCTGTGTAGTAGTCGTTTTTCCGTTTGTACCGCTGATCCACACTTTGAGGTTCATCACATCTTTAAAGTAGTCATATTCGCTGATAAGGTGTTTTGCACTTTGTATCAGCGAATGGTTCGGCGGCATACCCGGTGAGGGGATCTCTAGATCGGAAAAGTCGGGATTGAACTCAGATGAAGGACGGATGATGCGTTTCTCCTCATCAAAGTAGGGCTCTTTAACATTGTCATCGTAAAAAACAGCATTTTTGATTACGGAGCCCAAAGCTTTTGTAGTGATTCCGTACCCAAAGAGAGAGACCCTTTTCACAGGCAAAGCCATTTGTTGGCGATAGTGCGCAGCGCTTCAGGGTTGTCCGAAGCAAAAAACTGGAGTTTCGGCTCTGGGTATTTTGGCTCCAGATTAAAATTTTGATGCAGATACTCGACAATCGCATCACCTGAGTGGATCAGTTTTGTCTCTTTGCCGAAATAGTTTTGCAACTCATCTGCGATAAGGGGAAAGTGTGTACATCCGAGTATCAAAGCGTTAGGGGATGTTACACCGTTAAAGTAGTGTTTCATCGTTTCATCTAGGATAGTGCTGTTGCCGAGCTCCTCTTCAACGATTGGTACAAAAAGGGGAGTAGCTAGGGAGTTGACATTATTATATGAAAGTTTCGTTAAACCGTTCTCATACGCTTTAGAGTTGATAGTCGCTTTTGTCCCTAAAACTAAAACATTTGCATCTTTATATTCAAGGAGGTTTGCACAAGCTAAAATCCCTGCTTCAACGACACCGATAACGGGACAGTTAGCCGTTTCATTCATCTCATCAAGGGCGTAAGCACTTGCCGTGTTACACGCTACGACAATAAGATCAAGATCGAAGTTTTTAAACATCTCAACTGCTTCGATCCCGTAGCGGATTATAGTGTTTTTATCTTTTGAACCATAAGGGACACGGGCAGTATCGCCATAGTAGACGATCTCTTCGAAAAGTTGGTGCGCTAAAAGTGACTTAACAACTGTTAACCCACCGATACCGCTATCAAACACACCTATTTTCATTATCTATTTGTCCGTATTCATACTCTCTAGGAACTCTTCGTTTGTCGCTTTCTTACCCATAGTGTTGTAGATAAATTTAAGCGCTTCAACCTCATTGTCTTGTTTGTGAAGCATCTGACGAAGGATAAATACTTTTTGAAGTGTATCTTTACCGATAAGTAGATCATCTTTACGGGTACCCGATTTAAGGATATCAATCGCCGGGAAGATACGTCTGTCTGCAATTTTTCTATCAAGAACAACTTCAGAGTTACCAGTACCTTTGAACTCTTCAAAGATAACTTCATCCATTCTACTTCCTGTATCAATTAAAGCAGTTGCAACGATCGTTAAACTTCCGCCGTTTTCGATGTTACGAGCCGCACCGAAGAAACGTTTTGGCTTGTGAAGAGCATTTGCATCGACACCACCAGAGAGAACTTTACCGCTTGAAGGTGTAACTGTATTGTAAGCACGAGCAAGACGAGTAATAGAATCAAGGAGAATAACTACGTCACGACCAAGTTCCACACGACGTTTTGCTTTTTCGATCACCATCTCGGCAACTTTTACGTGGTTTTTTGCAGGCATGTCAAAAGTTGAACTGTACACCTCACCTTTTACACTACGCTCCATATCAGTTACCTCTTCAGGTCTCTCATCAACAAGGAGTACCATTAGATCAACTTCGGAGTGGTTTGCCGTAATACCGTGAGCGATCTCTTTTAAAAGTTCTGTTTTACCAGATCTTGGAGGTGCAACTATAAGGCTTCTTTGCCCTTTACCGATAGGTGCGAAAAGGTCCATCATACGACCGGTATAACCTTTCTCTTTGTACTCGAGTTTGAGTTGCTCTTCCGGGTAAAGCGGTGTTAAGTTGTCAAATAATGGACGTTTCTTAGACTCTTCAGGCGGGAGGTTGTTTACAGCTTCTATCTTGATAAGTGCGTAGTAACGCTCCTGATCTTTTGGAGGGCGAACCTGACCGGTTACTACGTCTCCGTTTCTTAGGGCAAAACGGCGAATCTGTGTGTTAGATACATAAGCATCGTTGATAGATTCGTCAAAAGATTTGTCGATCGAACGGATAAAGCCGTAACCGTCTTGCATGATCTCGAGTATTCCGCTAAAGAGAATATAACCACCTTGAGCCGTTTGCGCTTTTAAGATCTCAAAGATGATATCTTGACGTTTGAGTTCATTTGGATGTTCTACACCGAGCTCTGTAGCTATAGTTACAAGATCTTCGATCGATTTTGTACGTAACTCTTCTACACCTGTACCGCTAACGGGAGTGTGTGTACGTTTTGAGTTGTTGTTTTTGTTGCTGTTTCTATTGTTTTTGCGAGGTTGTGATTGAGTATTGTCGCTCATTAAATGTCTACCTTGATTTTTTAGGATTTGGGTTCTGAGAAAGATTTTAAGATAGGAAGCGTATCTTTAAGTAGTGCAATTTTACACTAATTTGTTCTATAAAGTCAAGTTTTAAGATTAGCGATACCGTCAACGACGCTAGAGATCTCTACTTTTGCTTCATTGAGAGTCTTTTGTGTACGTTCAGCCAGTTTACGCACTTCATCGGCTACTACGGCAAAACCGCGGCCGTGTTCACCGGCACGGGCAGCTTCGATAGCGGCATTGAGCGCAAGAAGGTTAGTCTGTTCCGCAATGTCGGCGATAGTATCTAAGATCGAGTTGATATCTTGACTCTGGTGTTGAACACTGCTGAGTCTTTCATCAAATTCTGCATTTTCCTGATCGAGAGACTCCTGCTTAGTTTTATAACTTTCCAATTCGTTAGATAAAATCTCTTTCTCTTGTTGCATTGTTTGCAGCTGAGTGTTTATCTCTTCTAGGTGTGTCTGCAGCGCTTGTTTTTCTTGATCATACTGTTCTTGCAGAGTTTCTAACTTTGTATTCCAAGAACTTTGTGCAGCCTTGAATTCACTTTTTTGCTCCTCTACCTCTGCAAGGTGTGAATCGTTACTGTTTGTAAGATCGGTGATACGCGCTTCGAGTCTTTGATTATCCTTTGCAAGCTCCTGAGCTAAAAGATTTTCTTGCTCCTCTTTTGGCTCTTTGTTCTTTAAACGAATTATATAAGTGGCAATAAAACCCAGTATAAAAGATATAACAGATGCAATCAGTACGTTTGACCAAGAGTATTGTTTTACTACTTTGTCTTTATAGACAATTTTATCTTTGTATATGATTGTGGCTTCTTGCGGTTTTTGTTCAGCAATAAGCTGTTTTGCATCGGCGCTGATCTTTTTATAAAGCATTGCGATTTCGTTGAGTTGTTGCGGATCTATTTTATCGTGTAACAGATCTAAGTGCTGCAACGTTTTTGTTTTGAGTTTGTCAAGACTTTGCACTTTTGTTTCATCTACGGAGAGTGCAGAGGTGATCTTGTCGTGTGTTGAGAGAACAAGGTAGTAGAGTGAGACCTTCTCCTCCGCTGAGAGTTGTGTCGATATAGCATCTATTTTTTCATTGAGTTGTTTGTAGTCACTCTCTATCTCTGAAGAGAAGAGAGTGAAAGTAAGTAAAAGTATTGTTAGTATAAGTTTCATACCTTGTGGACAAGCAAAATTTATACCACTTTTAGAGGGAGAGGGGGTTGGTCTGCCAGCTTATATATGCCCATAAAAAAGGTTTTGGGTGTTTTTGCTCTTTTGCAATATAAAGATCATAGTATTCTTTTGCTTTTAGCTCCTCAGCTTCACTCAGCGAGCCGAAACTCCAGCGAAGAGAGTCCACAAAACTCTCTTTTGTATAACTTTTGATGCTCCCTTTTGTTGCGATATAGTCGAGCTTCGCCAAATACTGTTTTGTATAAAGGATCAAAGGGATATACCAATAATCGGGCTTCTGCACGATCGGCTTTTGGATATAGTTGACAATATCCATATCTACATAGCTCCCGCCCACTTTATAGGTAAGATAACACGCTTTTTTAGCTATGTAGCTCATTTTAAAAAGAGCACTTTGCATATCGCTTACCTCCATACTTCTTGAAGCTACGGCTATGTCTATTTTGGGCAGAAATGACCAGTCATCCTCCCAGCCGATATGGTAGGTACTTATATTGTGCACCCCTTCATTGTGGGCATATATCTCCAGCTCCTCCAACATCTGTTTTGAGAAGTCGATCGCTATCACCTGCTTTACTTTTTTTGCCAGCGGAACAGCAAGTGTCCCTGGGCCGCATCCTATATCGAGAACTACATCGTTTGGATCTATCTCCATCTTTGAGATGAACTCATCGACGTAGGCCGATTTTTGCATAGAGGGTGCCATCTCTTTTGACTTTTTATCCCACTCTTTATGATCTTTGCCTTTAAAGATCGTACTCTTTTTATGCTCAACGTACATTTGGGCAAAATCTATCGGTTCTAAAAACATTTTGACTCCATTAAAATTTATAGTTAAGTGCTGCGAAATATTCTCTCCCAGCCATAGGGAATGCCATATCGTAACGTACATTTCTGTCTGTTATATTTTTAATCCCCACTTCAGCCTTGAGTGATTTTATAGGTGTATATATAACCTTTGCATCAAATGTGGAAAAACTAGGGACCTTAATATAGGCATCATCACTACGTCTTTGTTGGTAAGCGCCCTCTCTATAGCGTGAATTGACATAAATTGAAAATGTAGATCCTATATCTCTTTGTATATAAGCAAAGAGTTGGTTTTTAGGTACAAATGTACGCTTAACAGTACTGTTTTTTGTATTTTTAACATTGATATAGCTATAGTTTCCGCCTATGTCCCAGCCGTCATATTTATAGGAGATATCTAACTCTCCACCTTTATGATCAAATGTCCCTACATTTTGGTTTTGTTGTAAAGATGGATCAGGAGTCCAGGTAACGCTTTGAATCGCATCTTTAACTTTCGTATAATAGGCATTAACACCAACTACTAAGTGGCTGATAGCTTTTTGATAACCTAACTCTATATGTGTAGAACTTTCGTTTTTTAAATCAGGGTTTGGAACAAATCGGTTGAATCTTCTTGAATAACGATCTTTCATAGTCGGTAAATATGTTTTTCTGGAAACACTTGCTCTGAGTTTGGAAGTTTTGTCAGGAGAATATACTAATGCGATCTGAGGATCTACGGAGCTGTCTGTTTTTTTCTTTAACATTGTTGCGTAAGCCGTGTTTGTATCGTAGATCTTATCTCCGCTTCTTTGATCAAAACTTACCCCTCCGAGCAGTTCAAGATCGGAAGAGAGTTCCCATGTATCTTCAAGCCCCAAAGAGATAGTATGATCGGCATAGTTCTCTGCCAAAGTTTTTACTTCTGTAGTTTTATCAAGATCATATCCTCTATGAACATCTTTTTTATAATTGAATGCAGCTTTTATAAAGTGGTTGCCCATACCTACACCATATTCTAATCGGGTACCGTAACTATAGTCCTCATAACGGCTTTTAAAAGCGTAACCGAAATTCATAGTTGTATATGTGTCGTTATCGTATGAAAATAGAGAGTTTGTAAATGTGTCATAGTATGCTAATGCTTTTATATAACTGTTGTCAAAGTTTTTTTGACCTGCAACGGAGATAGTCTCTTTATCCCATAGGGGCCAGTCCCAATATCTTACATTCCCAAAAATATCAGTGTCTGTTGCAGGAGGGGATTGTTTGACCCCGTGTTGATTTGCATAAGTGATCGCAACCTCACTATGATCATCGGCAATATATCCTGCTTTGATAGAAACTTTTCTATCGTATGTTTTTGAACGAAGCCTATCTCCTACAGGTTGAGAAGGAGTTGATTGATAATCTTCGCTAAGTCTGTAATGATCTTGATGCGAAACGCTTCCTCCAAGTTGAATATAATAATTTCCCTGACGGCTTCCTATATTAAAAGATTCTACATGACGCGAGAGTTTGTCTTTACTGTCGAAGATAAATTCAGTACGTACATTCCCCTCAGTTTCTTTTGTCGGCTTTTTTGAAACGATATTGATAACACCGCCCATAGTGTTTGTACCGTATACCACAGAAGAGTACCCTTTGGAAATGTCTATTTGCGAGATATCGGATGTTAAAAAACGTCCATAATCAAAGTTGCCGTCATAAGGTACATATACTGGAATACCATCTATAAATACTCCAATTCTATTAGAGTTAAATCCACGCATCTGAATAGTCGATTCGGCTCTGGCCCCCATAACATTGGAACTGATACCGCTGACATCATTCAATGCTTGATCCACAGTTTGTGCGTTTGTCTGTTGTATCTGCTTGTCACTTAATGTTTTTTCAAAAAGATTGACATCTTGAATAATGTTGTCTTGAACATTTACTTGACCCAGTTCAAAACTATCACCAAAGAGTAATGAAGCAGCTGCAAGTGAACTTACTAAAATCTTTTTTTTCATCTTATCTCCTTTTATGCTACCAGCATCACGCTTGAAGCTTTGAAAATTGCATACACTTGATCACCTGTTTTAAGATCAAGCCCCTCACAAGAATCATCTGTGATGATTGCACACAGTGTTTGCTTACCTGCGGAAAGCTTGACTTCACAGTTAACGGCACCTGGGATGATATCTTCAACTGTTGTTAAAAAGTTGTTTCTGGCAGTTGCACGAAGTTTTTCTTTGCTTAAAATGATAAAGGATGACTTCACTAAAGCTGTAACTCCTTCCCCTTTTCGTAATTCTAAAGCGTGTGCCGCTTCGTTCGTAATTGTCGCTGAAAGCGTAATTTCCGGTGAAATATCTACTTTGATTTCACTCATAACTTGACCATTTTGTATCTCTGTAATAATTCCGTATAATTCATTTCTAGCGCTTGTTTTCATGTTTTTTCCTTTTTATTTAATTTGTGGTTGAATCTCTTGGTGAAAGAGTTTCAAAGTTTCTCTTACTTTTCGTGCATTGACAGATGCCGGTTTTAAAACTAAATGTAATTTTTTTATCCTCCTTTTAATATCTAAAATTTGCTCTATACACTCCTGGGATTCACCGAGTATCGCGCACTCTATAAACTTTTTTGCGTCAAAAAACTCATAGCGTTGCTCCAGAAGTGTCTGATAGTTTTTTTGATCGAAATGGGGTTGTTGTTTAAAAGCGTTTAAAGATCGCATCGACTTTATAAAGTGATCGGTTGCCACTACTGCCTCTTCGTACGCCTCTCGTTTGTCGCCGGAGGTATAAAACACCCGCATCAGGATCACTTCTGGTTCAAATCCGGCAAGCTCCTTATAGAGTGCTGTAGCCTCTTCGCACTCTTTGAGCGAAGCCCCTTGAGAAAACATCAGTCCATAACCGTGTTTTGCGGCAAACGTTATACTTTCGCGCGAAGAGAAGGTGGCGATATATGTCGGGATCTTGCTTTGCAGCGGTTTGGGGTAGAGTTCCTCTTTTTCATAGAGCGCATCATCAATCGCTGCAACATTTTCAAAAAGTTTTTGGCGTAGTGTCTGGCTTGAGAGCTCAAAGTTTTTCAGATCATGTGCAAATCCGCCCTTTGCAAAGCCTACATTGAGACGCCCCATGCTGAGGTTGTCAAGTGTCGCTATCTCCTCTGCAAGACGCATAGGCTGATAAAAAGGGGCTAAAAATGCAGCACTCCCTATACGGATCTTTGAAGTCTTGGCTGCTACATAGGCCATCATCAAAGCGGGATTTGGGATCACGCTAAAAGAGTTGAAATGGTGTTCTGCAAACCACACTTCATCAAAGCCGAGCTGTTCGGCATAGCATGCGAGTTCCGTATCGTTTAAGATAGTCACATGGGAGTTTTCATGGTAGTTCTCTGTTAGTAAAAATAAGCCGAGTTTCATTTGATATCCTTTTCTCTTTGAAAAAAACTTTTATACTCTTGATCAGACAAGTTGTAGTTGTAGAAAGTTTTAAAAAAATATTTTGTCTGTTGTTTAAGGTCAAGCTCTTTCATCTCTTTTGGATAGAGAATTTTACTTAGCCACATAATCCCTAAAATTGCTTCAGGAGACGGTCGATCCCACCAAAAACCACCAACTGGAGAGATGTAGAGCTGATCGTTTTTTACAGCTTTTAGATTTTTATACACGCTGTTTTGTTTGAGTTCTTGCGGCGGCAAGGAGGAGCTTCTATTTTTTGAGAGTATAATTACATCAGGATTAAACGCTATAAGTTTCTCAGGTGTAAGGTTTGCCCTGCCTTGGATATTTTGGACAATGTTTATCCCGCCTGCTTGTGTGATAAAATCATCACCCCACCAGTGTTTGCCTTCACTAGAAAACTTATTTGAACCGTTGACATAAAGTACTTTTAGACGTGCTTTTTTTGGTGGTATATGCGTTTGGATAAAAGCTAACTGTTCCTGCCAGTAATCTATAAGTTTATTAGCTTTGGTTTGTTGATCTATAAAGATACCGACCTCTTTGAACTCTTGTAATAAAGTAGTTATATTGTGCTTTCCGATCCCAAGGGTGAAAACGGGGATGCCAAACTGTTCAATTCGCTGATTTGTCGGTGATGAGATGACACCTGCAAATACTACGTCCGGCTTGAGTTTCAGAAGCGTTTCAAAGTTTATATCATTAAATGTACCGATGCTTGGAACTTCGGTAAGGGCAGGGTAGAGTTTTCCAAAAAACGGAAATCTCTGGGTACCGGGATGGGCAATGATCGTTTTTGGGTCCAAAAACAGTGCCATCTGCTGCACGGCACCACCGTAACAAGTGATAATTATTCTCTTATGGGTGTTTTTTGAAGAAAACTCTTTGCCAATAAAATCTTTGGCAAGAGAGTTGTGCGATGTTGCAAACAGCGCTGAGAATGTGAAAAATATAAAAAAAACGATACGCATTTTAAAACTTGTAACTCAATGAACCAAACAGAGTTCTCGGTGCACCGACTGTATATGTGACCTCAGGTTTTACATTGATCTCTGAAGCTGAGAATGTTGCAATATATGCTTTGTCAAACAGGTTTGTACATGCCAAAGAGAGTTGCAGGATCTGGTCTTGTGAGAGTTTGAAATCTTTATTGATTGAGATATCCATTAGATAGTGTGGATCTATACTGTAGTTATGCTCTACATCTACATAACGCTTCCCGAGATAACGGACAACAGGGACGATTTTAAAACCTGCGAGATCATACTCTGCCGAGATATTTGCAAAAAACAGGGGCACATCAGGCAACTGATTTCCTTTTGTTTTTATATATGAGCCTGCAGAGGACTGAATATCTGTCGTAAAAGCATAATGGTTGTAGGTCGCAGCACCCTTGAGAAGCAGTTTTGAGTTTAGATGATATGCTGCACTGAGTTCCAAACCGTATGATTCCGCTTCAGCCGTATTTTGCTGATAGGTATAGTCTAAAGCTGGATCGTAAAAAGTTCCTCCTACATTTTTCACTTTAGAGTAAAAAAGGGTAGATGTAAAAGCTGCCTCTACTCCATCATAGGTATATCCAAGGTCAAAGTTATCAGACTCTTCAGGTTTGAGATCAGCCCACATACTTTGTAAAAGTGCTTCATCATTACCGATAGCACTAAAATATTTTGTTACACCCCCGCCAAAACTGTAGTTTGGTGTGTTGTAGTTGCGACCGTAACTTGCTTTAACGGACGAACTGCCGTTTAGATAATGTGTCACACCCACATTAGGTAAGAAGATCTCATATCTGTTTGACGGCAGAGTAAAATCGACCTGAGATACCTCTGCCAAAGCCTCATCATAACTTACATCACCGATGCCGGCTGTGTTATAGCTGACAAGTTCCGGTGAACTCAGCCATAAATATTTTAAACCTGCTTCAAAAATGGTATTGCCAAACTGTTGCTCATAAGTTAAAAAAGGAGCACTAAAGGTATGTTTTTTTTTCGCTTTAACGATACGCTCCCATTTGATAAACTCGAGAGTATCGGCAGTTCTTAGCTTTCTACCTGTCGGAGGTCCCGGAGGCTCATCCTCTTGGTACCAGTAACCCGCTTTGACCTTGGCATTGTCAAACTGGTGCACATACTCAAGCACGGCACCGTAGGTATTGTGATCGATAAGCCAGTCGATCACTTTGTCTCCACTGCCATAGTAACCATATCCGTTATCATTTAAGAAATAGGGACGAAAAGCTACGGAGTCTTTTGAAGATAATGGAACCTCTAATTTTGCCAAGAGTGTATAGGTCTGAAAATCTTCTTTGTTGTGATCGTAGTAGCTGCTGTCGATAGCAGGATCACCAGTTAATACTGTGTTGTAGTCATAATCTCTGTAGCGTGAGAGATCTTTGCTCTGCTCGTATGTCAGTCCTTTATATCTGTGTTTTTTCTCATCATTGTAGATACCGTAAACTTCCCATTTTATTTTGGACCCTGCACTGTTGGACACACCAACAGCAAAGTTTTTCCTTTGCGGGGATTTTCCCTCCCCTTTAAATTTATCAGCTTCTGTATATGAACCTGATACGAAGACTCTTGCCGTATCTGCAATATCCCCGCTATCTACACGCAGATAGGTTTTTGTAAAGTTGTAGCTCCCAAGTGCTTGTTTCACTTCAGATGAAAACTTGTGTGCAGGCTTTTTTATCTGCATATCTACCATGCCGTTGTCGCTGCCGTAACCAAAACCGCTGTCAGCTTTTATGGCACCTTTTTCAATATTGATGCTTTGTACATTTTCAATATCTACCATAGTTGAAAGACCGCCGCCGGGACCTATCCCTTTTAATGGAAGTCCCTCTAAAGTCTCCCCTATGTTTCTATTTGATTTCCCTCTGATTTTATGTGTGACGTCCATACCGAAAGGATCTTCTGTACGTATATCTACCCCCGCTTCAAGGGAGATTGCTTTGTACGGACTTATAAGTTCTGCACTACTTGCAACTTTTATATCTTTTGCATCTACTGTATCGATCGAACCTATACCAGAGTCTTCTGTTATAGTTGTTGTTACTTCTGCCTTCTCTAATGCAACACTGTCTGCATCTGCATAAAGTGCATTTGTAAAAAGTAAGGATGCTGTGTATAAAGAGAGTATGATTGTTTTTTTATCCATTGTTTGCTCCATTTGTTAAAAATTCAGATTTTATTTCGTGCCAGTGGTGGCGTTCAATGTTATTCATATTTGTACGGCGGTTGATCATACGGATCGAGAGCGGTTCGATCCAGTTCCAAAACTCTTCGAGATGCTCTTTTGGAAAATTTATCTCTTTGAGGGTTTTTTTATACATCGCCAGCCAAATCTCACGATCGTTTTCATCGATCGGAACTTTAAAGTGGCGCATTCTCAGTCGGGGTTCTCCATGTTGTGAAGTAAACACGGCTCCACCACCCATAGCTTCGACAAAAAAGTCTGCACTTTTATCTACCGCCATCTTAAAAGCTTCCTCATTTTCAGGAAACAGTTTTCCAACTTTTGTTTTTTTAAGTAAGCGGTGATGGTGCCATACCATCTCACGGATCGCTTCCTCACCGAGTGTGTCAAATAAGCGTTTAGAGGGGAAGGGCACACTGGGATAGATGATGTCGATCATCGGATCAACAACACGTACCTCCTCTGCGCCAAAGCGTGGTTGTTTTCTTGTTTGTTGCATCTGTTCAATTTGAGTAAAAGAGTTGATTCTGCCGTTTTGACAGCTGTTGTTTTGTTTGTTGTTTTGCATATTTTTTTCCTATTCTTTAGTGACTATATAAAGTTGTTCATGTTGTAGTTTTTTTAAGAGATCCATCACACTTACAAAGTCTTGGAACCTTGATTCTTTATCACTTCGCAAGATGATGCTTGTCTCTTTAGCGACCTTTTTTAGGCGTGTTTCAAGAGTGTTTAGGGTTATCTCCTCCTTTTCTAAAAATATCTTCCCTTTTTTATCTATGTAGATGTTGAGTTCTTTTGGTTTGTCCTGTTTTGTTTGCGCTTGAGCCTGGGGTAGATCTACGGGAATTACCCCCTGCTTGACAAAGGTTGCAGTTGTTAAAACCATAACAAGTAGAACCAGCATGATGTCTATAAAAGGGATGACGTTGATCTGCTCGAAACGTTTATGTGTTTTTTTACATTTGGCCATAGCTGCTACTCTCGGTTCTCATTGGCTATATCATAATGTGTGAGCATTTTTTCAACTTTTCGCAAGAGAAAAGTGTATGAAACTATGGCCGGGATAGCTACGATAAGCCCCATAGCAGTCGCTTTTAAAGCAAGTGCAAGCGAGGTCATGATCTTTTTTGCATCTACACTTCCTGCATCACCCAAAGTATAAAAGGTGAGCATGATCCCAAGCACTGTCCCTAGTAACCCTATATAAGGAGCATTAGCTCCTATGGCACTTAGGATATTAAGGTTGTCTGTAAGTTTCATTTCAAGCGCATCACGGTTTCTAAAGTGCTCGATCTTTAACTTTGCGTAAAAATAGAGTCGCTCAAATAAAAGCGCAAAAGTGATGACACTCATCAAAAGAAGTACACCTATCACTCCATAATCAAGAATTTGTTCTGCATTTGCTAAAATTGTCTCCATCTGTTTCCTTTATGTATATATTGATATAACGATATGTTTTTTTAGATTTTGCTCTTTGGAAAAAAAAGTTGTTCAAACCTTTTTCTCTCTTGTTGCAATGAACCCGCTAAAAGTTCAGGGTAAAAAGTGTGTATCAGCCATCTTATCCCCATTAACCGCATAAACGAGGGGGGACGGGTGATATAGTTAAACGGTTTGGAGGGTACGAGATACACCTCTTTTTCCTGTACGGCCCGAAGATTTTTAAATTTCGGATCGACATATATATGCTTGTAAAATTGCGGCTCCATCACGATAAAAACATCGGGATCTGCCATAATAATACTCTCCATGGAGATCTGCTCCATTCCGTAGTTTGAACTCATCTTGCAATCAAGGGCATTTTTTGCCCCCGTATATGAAAAAGGTTCAAGGTGAAATGAACCGGGACACTCACTGCGAAGACCGTCTATGCTCTCGGCAAAATAGTATCTTTTGGGATTGTGTTTTGCCAACTTCTTCTGCAATGAATCGACAAGAGAGAGTGTCTGCTTGGTATAGGCAATAAGCTCTTTGGCTCTTTGTGTGTTGCCCGTAAGTTTTCCGTAGAGTTCAAATTGCCCTGCAAGATCTCCAATTTCATTGTTTTTCACCATCAGCACGGGGATATTTAACATGGAAAACTTCTTTACTATCTTCTCAGATCCCGTCATGCCGCCCCAGATGATAATCACATCAGGTTTAGCTGCGGCAAGAAGCTCAAAATTGGGTGTTTGTCCCTGACCAAAAAACCCGCTCACTACAGGCTTGTTTGCTGCAGCACCGGCGTAGGTTTTTTGCTCTTTGGCAAAAGGGAAGTTGAGTGCAGCGATCAGTGAAGGGTCAAAAGCCAAAACACTCATAGTCATCGGCGGGGATGCTGCATAGATCTTTGTCACCTTATCGGGGACTTTAACGCTTCTGCCATAATCATCTACGATCGTTTTTGCATTGAGATGCAAAGAGAGAAAAATATATAGTAAAAATTCTCATACTCTTCCTTTAGAAAATGTCGGTACACACAGAGGATTGTTCTCATGGTGGACAATTGCCGCTTCAATATCGTAAAGATCGGTGATCATCTCAGGTGTGATCACCTCCTTCGGGGTTCCGCTAGCAAGGATCTTCCCGTTTTTCATACTTACGACACGGGATGAAACCATCATCGCATGATCGGGGTAGTGTGTCGTTTTTAAAAATGTATATCCCTCGTTGGAGAGCTCATGGATCATCTGCAGCAGACGGATCTGGTTTCCGTAGTCAAGCCCAGAAACAGGCTCATCCATTATAAATGTTTTTGCCTCCTGGGTCAGTGCACGGGCAAGGAGCACCATCTGTTTTTGACCGCCGCTTAACTGTCCGAAAGGTTTATGCTGCAAGTGTGCGATCCCTATCTTCTCCAAAGCCTCTTTGGCAACTTTTATATCTGCTTTTGAGGGGCTGGCAAAAAGTCCCAGTTTAAAAACTCTTCCCATCACAACCATGTCAAGAACCGAATAGTTAAAAGGGACATTGTGGTACTGCGGTATATAGGCTATGTGCGATGCCAGTTGATTTTGTTTATACGATTTTATATCGTTGCCGTGGAGGAGAATCTCACCATGATCTTTTTTTAGCAGTCCTAAAATAAGGCGGATCAGTGTAGATTTCCCGCAGCCGTTTTCCCCTAAAAGAGATACCACTTCCCCCTGATGCAGTTGGAAATCAAGCCCCTGAAGCACTTTGTGTTTTGGGTAGGAGAAGTGGAGATCTTTGACGTTAATAATAGGTTTTAGTTCCATGCTGCCCTCGCATTTTTAAGTACTATGATAAATATAGGAATCCCTATAAGTGAAGTGAGTATGCCGATGGGGATCTCAACACTCAGAGCAAGTCGTGAAACGGAGTCTGCCAGAAGTAAAAAAAGCGCTCCAAAAAGAGCTGAGAGTGGCAGCAGCAAAGCGTGTGAAGGGCCGATCGCCATACGGATAATGTGGGGAATAATAAGGCCGATCCAGCCTATGATCCCCGCCATCACTACAGCCAGTGAACTCGCAAGTGTCGCTAAAACTATCGCAATCGTTTTGATCAGTTTTACATTGACTCCGAGTGCTTTTGCTTCCTCGTCGCCCAGGCTTAAAATATCAAAATATTTCCCCATAAATATCATAGAGAATATACTCAAAAGCATAGGAACAGCTACGAGCAATACACCGTCAAGTTCCGCCATCGAGAGAGAGCCCATAAGCCAGTAAACAATGGCAGGAAGTGTAGAGTAGGGATCGGCGACATATTTGATCACAGATAAAAAGGCAGTAAAGAGTGAACCGCTGATTACACCGCCGAGAACGAGCATAATGGTCGATTTGGAATTATGTACCATAGAGCCGATTAGCACGGCAAAAGCAACGGCAATAAAACCAAAAACAAATGCCATCAACTGGATAAAAAACCACTCTTCGCTAAGCAGCATCCCAAGTGCCGCTCCAAAAGAAGCCCCTGCTAAAACTCCCAGAATTCCAGGAGAAACAAGAGGGTTGACAAACATTGCCTGAAATACTGCCCCCGAAGTCGCCAGTGAGGCACCGATAAAGATAGCTAAAAGGATACGCGGCAGCCTGATCTCCAAAATGATATTATCCAACAGAGTGATAGTATCTGGATCTAGCGTTGTGGTACTTCCCAAAATTTTATAACCGAGGTAGCTTTGAAATGTATCTAAGGAGATAGGATACTGCCCCCATAACAGCAACAGAGTTGCCGTTACGATTAAGACAAGAGTACCAAAAAAGATCCATTTTGCATTATTTAAACGTGTCATTTAAGCCCTTAATATTTCAGATTTAGACTTGCATAGATCCCAAAAGGGGCACCTGTCTGGTAGGTACTTGCAGTACCGTCAGCTGCAAGGGCATTATCGGCTGCGATGATTGTTGCAATATACTTTTCATTTGTCAGATTTGTCGCCGTGAGTCTAAAAAGTGCATTTTTAGAACCGAGCATTTGAGGTATTTTATATGCCACATCGAGATCAACTAATGTAAAGGCAGGTATCTCCTCTGTATTTGCCGCATCACCGTATCTGCTCGATGTATATCTTACACTTGGTGTAAAGGTCCAGTCGTTCAGAGTATATGAAAGGGCACCTTTAGCCATAAATTTTGGAGCATCTGGGAGTTGGTTGCCTTTGATGTCGGTAGTCCCGGTTGCCGTTTGGAAATCTTCGGTAAAGGAGTAGCGGTTATATGAAAGTGATGCGATAAACTCCAAATTTTCATTGATTGGACCGTTTGCCGCAAACTCTGCACCGTATCCAAGAGCTTTTCCTACATTTGCAGGGTAATTCACACCGTTTGCGTAGATATTTGCCTGTTTATTGTTTACGAAAGAGACAAAAATGCTCGGATTGAGTGTAATCGCACCTGCTTGCATACGGGCTCCGAGATCGATATTGTCAGATGTCTCAAGTTCGAGATCGTTCCAAAGCGACTGCAGTGTAATCCCTTGAGCGACAAAAGCTGCTCTGTTGCTTGCGTAAGTCGGGAAAAGGTTGACATCAAAACCGTAAGTTCTCGAGTAGTCGATATAGATCGTATCGGTTGGATTGAGATCATACGCCAGATAAAGTGCAGGGATAAAAGTGTTAAACTCTTTTTCTGAGACACTTGCGTTGCGATCGAGTGTCGCTTGTGTGATTGCCGTATCGTGATCCATACTTGTGGCACCGCTGGTACCCGTGTAGCTCTTAATCGAAGCGATTGTAAATGTTTGGTACTGAAGCCCGACGCTATAGTGGAACGTCTCCTTGTCACCGCTTAACTCAAGGAAAGGGCTCTGCAGTGTATGGTGTGAAGTATCTGCCAAGATTCCATACCCTTTATAAACGAGATTCCCGTTTGTATCAACGCCGTATTTTTTCTGATCTGTCGGCGGTCCGGGAGGTAATTGTTTGTGGTACCAGTAACCAACTTTTGCCTTAACCGCTTCACCGAACTTGTGCTCATATGAGGCAACAGCACCATAGAGATCATGATCCATCTGCCAGTTCATCACCATTGGCGTACTGTTTTTTGTTTTACTGAACCAATACTCCCCTTTATCTGTCTTATAGTAAGGTTTTAAAACTATAGTGTCGTCTTTACCTGCTTTAAACTTCAGATCGGCTACTACAGCAGTGGTGTCGAAGTCCTGTTTATTCCAATCATAATAGTTGTTGCTTTGGGTTGTCGGTTTTGTTTCAGAAAAATCTTTAGAGTAGTAACTATCCAGATCTTTTGCCTCTGCATAACTGAGACTTGCGTAGTTGTGGTGTTCGTCTGAGTTTTTGATCACATATAGTTCTGATGAGAATCTTTCATTTGGTTTATATGCCAGACCCAACATTGCGTTAAATCTTTGCTGATCCCCTTCACCTTTTGTTTTGTCGTTTTTCAGTGCTGAAAAAGAACCAAATACCCTTACATCTCCTACTTTTCCACTGTCAAAACGTACAAATGTTTTGCCAAAATTATTGCTTCCGAAAGTTTGTCCAAGATGGGCTCCCGCTCTTTTTTTCGGAGCTAATACATTGAGATCAATTTTCCCGATCAAAGAGGAAAAACCTAAGTTTTTATCGACACTCAGATACCCTTTGTGCAGATCAACAGAGGCGACATTTTCGAGATCGATCATCTGTTTTCCACCGCCCGGATTACTTGAGATCGGAGTACCGTTGATCATATAAACGCCGCCGGGACCTGTTTGGCTTTTGCCGCGGATACGGATCGGATCGTGGTATGCAGGTTCATTCGAACCTGTCTGATCAACAGGTGTGAAATTTACCGAAGGGGAGAACTGGATCACAGTATATGGATTCATATTTGCCTGAGTTGAAAGCGTTGAAAGACTTTTTTGTGTAAAAGTCTGTTTTGCATCTTTTTTATTTTTGGCATCTTCACCCATAAACATAGAACCGTCATCCTCATAAGCACTAGAGTTGACAACTATTTTCTCCACACTCAGGGGTGAAGCGTATAAGCTCGATATCGCTATAAGCGACAATACGGGTATTTTGTATCTCATTATTTTTTTTCTCCTAATATAGTTTGAACTTGTTTATCTGTTATTCTTTTATGTAAAAACAGCTCGTAAAACTCTTTGATCTGTTTATTGAGATCGATGTCGTACTCTTTTGGATGAAAGATCTGTGCGAGCCACTGGATCCCTATCACGCGCATAAACGACGGCGGACGGTCGATCCAGTTAAAGGGTGTGTTTGGAACCAGATAGACACGTTTGTTTTTGACGGCACTGAGATGCTTAAAAGTTTTATGGGTTAAGATATGTTCGTAGATAAAACTGTTTTGAGCGATGATAACTTCGGGATCGTAGTTGTAAAGTGTCTCTGCACTGATCTTCTCAAGCCCTCTGAGATTGCTTTGGGTACATTTGTGGACATTCTCTCCGCCTGCGAAATTAAGAGCTTCGACATGAAAAGAGCTGTCACACTCCGTAAAGAGCCCGTCGGCCCCCTCAGCATAGTAGTAACGTGTAGGTTTTGTCCCTTTGAGCTTTGCAGTGATCTCATCTATCACTTTTTGTGCATAGCTGCTTAACTCTTTTCCCCTTTCTGTCTCATCGATAGCATCTGCGGTGACCTTAATCGCTCGCGGCATATCGTTGATATAACGAAAGGGAACCGTGAATGTCGCTATTTTTGATCTTTTGATCGAACTGCTTACGGCAGAGATCATCATGTCATCTTCCCAGACCAAAATCAGATCGGGACGACGCACTAAGAGGGTCTCAAGGTTGATTCCCCCGCCGGTACTGTGAAAAGTACCAATCACAGGAAGTGATAAAAAGTAGGGGTCAAGATACTCTTTTGTTGCAAAATTGTTTTGATTTTTTGCATGAAAATTAAGTCCTGTCATCTTTTTAGGATTAAGCGCATAGATGAGATAGTTCATCGGCGGTGAAGAGCCGAAAACTTTTGTGACGTTATCGGGCAGTTTTTGCTCGTTATGATGAAAATCCTCTACGGTTTTTGCATCTAATGATATAAATAGCGAAAATAGGATCACTAATATAGTGAAAAAATTCATTTTAAATTTCCTTGTTTATTATGAGTGTTGGAGTGAAAATGCGATAGGAATCTTCAAATCAACTTTTTTGTCTAAGTGTGGGAACTCGCCGTCTAATGAAGAGACGGTTTGAAGAGCTCTTTTATCCAAT
The DNA here is from genome assembly GCA_047689515.1 of Candidatus Sulfurimonas kebritensis. Classification (GTDB taxonomy): domain Bacteria; phylum Campylobacterota; class Campylobacteria; order Campylobacterales; family Sulfurimonadaceae; genus Sulfurimonas; species Sulfurimonas kebritensis. The sequence continues at coordinate 1,891 of JBEWQA010000012.1, read as the reverse complement.
ACAGAGCTATTGCTGCTTTGAATGAGTTGTAAATTGGAGACTTCTCCGGTTGTGGATAAAGAAAAAGAAACCGTTACAACCCCTTCTAGATGCAATCTCTTGGCAATTGCGGGGTATTTAAGAGCATTTTGGATCAAAGAACGAATCAAAGCTAACTGAGAGTTTTTCGAATCGGACAAAGGAGAATTTTGCAAGGCTAACTCTTTCTTCGTAACTTTAACCTGCTCTGTATGTGGAATTTGAGGCGTAAACGCCTCAGAAGATGCAACAACAGCTTGTTTTTGTTGCGTCTTCTGAAGAGTTTTCTCCTCTATCGGTTTGACCTTCTTTTTAACAATTTTTTTGGCTTTAACGATTTTTTTTGGTTCCTGCTTTACAATTTTTTTTACTTTTTTTATCTCTTTTTTGATGATTTTTTTCTTTTTGACAACTTTTTTCGGTTGCGGTTTTACGATCTCCTTTTTTATCTTTGCAGGTTTTGGAGTGAACACCTTATAAGCAGATAGAGAGATCTGTGTCCTTTTTTCCTCCTTCTTTACCTCCTGCGCAGGGGTAGTGAAGTGCTCTCTTGCGAGCTGAACCATTGAGCCAAACAGCAAAAGGTGAAGAGATAGCGATACAGTAAAAGCTTTTAGTTTTAAAAACTTATCTTGTTGTGTACTTTGTGATATAACGCTAGTTGAATTAAGAGCAACCATTTTTAAAACCTTTCATACAGTAAATTTTCTAGCTAGTTTTCATTATGTTTTAAAAGATATAACGAATTGTAGAAAAAAGAACCTTAAATTTTGATTTAGTGAAAAATTATGATCCTATAATTATTTTTGAAGATTCTATAAGTGCAAACGCTTGAGAACCTATATGCAGATCTTCTGCCGTTGCGTTTGGCATAAGGGAGACTATAGAATATTTGTCGTTTATTTTAAGACTCACTTCAGTGTGTGTATCGTTGCTGTTAAGGGAGTCTACAGTACCTTCTATCACATTTGTATTTTCTTGATCGCCGGGCTGATCCGTTTGTATAGTGACATCACTTGACTTGATGATCGCATACACTTCATTCTCAATATGGAGGTGCATGTTTTGTGCAGATTTTGCAGTGATCGCCGAGTGGATGACACCACCTCCGGAAATTTGCAGTGAAATTACGGCGCTTATTTTGTCAATAGTAATTTGTGTAATCGTAGAAAGAAGCTGGTTTCTTGCACTTGTCGTTAAGAAGTGACGGTTTAAAATCTGTGCAAGATGTTCAGGGTTGTCTCCAGCTTCGGAAAATCTGTTGATAAACTGGCGGTGGAGCTCATCGAGCTTTTTGTAGGTGTTGATAAGTTCGTAAGCGTAGTCGGTAAGTTTTGTGCCGCCACCCCCTTTGCCGCCGATAGTTCTGTTGATGATGGGATGATCTGCAAGCTCGTTCATAGAGTTTATCCGTTCCCAGGCTGCTTTGTAGCTCATTTTCATCTCTTTGGCAGCTGCATTGATCGAACCGGTTTGTGCAATTCTTTCGAGAAGTTCTATCCTTCCTGCGCCTAAGAAGCTTTTATCATCTTTTGTCAGCCAGAATCTTCCGTCAATTTTCATATTCACAAACCTTACACTAAATTTGGATCATATCATAGCAAAAAATCGATTTGAGTTTATTGACGTTTTTTCAGTTTTCAGCTCGAGCTGTATATGATACAATACACAAATGCAACTTAGTCGCATTTAAGTAAGTTTTATTAAAGAAAAAAAGGGTAGTATTCGTTTTAATTATTTAAAAGGATAGATATTGCAAACGAGTGAACTGGAATATTTTAAAACTATTTTAGAAGAGAGAAAAGTGCAGATCTTAAAAAATATCGGCGGGGTACATAATGAACTCGACCAATTAAGCAGATGTGAACTTAAC
>JBEWQA010000046.1:0-11849 GCA_047689515.1 Candidatus Sulfurimonas kebritensis | reverse complement strand
TCATCAGGTGAAATCTTAAATATTTCAGGTTCTATTTCAAACCAACTTCTAAGAGCTTCGCAAGGTGTTCTAACTTTAAGTTCTCTTTTTAGCCCACCATGTTTTCTATTTGTGTTGTAGTATATCAAGAACTTATTTAAATCTTCTTTTAACTCCTCTATATTTTTATACTCTGTAGCTTTAATAGTACTGTTTTTGATAGTTCCATTAACCCTTTCAACCATGCCATTTGTCTTGGGAGTAGCAGGAGCTGTAAGTCTATGCTCTATATTTTCTTTTGTACACTCTACATCAAACTTAAGAACATGAGTAATATAAAAAGGAAAATACTCTTTGCACTTCTTTGCTTTGGCTTTTTGTTCTTTTGGCACTTGACTAATCCGGGAAGCTCTTAGTGTTCGATAAACATTACTTCTGTTTGCTTTTGGAATATTTTGACTAACACAATCAACTAAATCATCTAAATCCATCCATGTTAAAGTACGAACAACTCTTATTAGCTCTTTATCTAAATCAGACAGAGTGTAGTGTATTGTATTTGGTCTTGAACTTTTATCTTCTGTATAATCTCTCTTATATGCTGGTTTGTTCTAGCATTGGAGTGATAGACTTGACACATCTTTAAATCCTTTGTTTTGCAACTAAGATTTTACCAAGATGATGTTAAGCTATCGCTTTTATATTCATGAAACTAGGAAACCATAATGTGGTGAAACTGGACACTTAGCAATGCAACAAGTTTGGAACCACGTACAATGGGGCTTGGAACAGATAGTGAAGATTTGCACTTTGGATTTAACATAAATAGAAAATTTTAGGAGTTTTATATGAAACATTTTATTTTTATATTTATAAGTTCTCTAGCACTATTATTTACAAATGCTAGTGCAGACAACAATGTGCAATTACCAGATCTTACAATGCCGGATAATAACCTCACTTTTGAGACGATACAAGGTTATGAAAACTACCATATAGTTGCGAGTCATTTCCGTATGGACAAAAATGAAATACGCTATATCTTAGCAAACCAGATCGCCTTTGATGCACTCCAAAAAAACACTACAACAATGCCAGAGGGGAGTATATTTGTTAAAATAGGATGGGATATACAAACTATGTCACTTTTTCCAGTTGCCCTAGAAGCAAAAGAGCTGCAAAGGGTGGAGTATATGATCAAAGACTCTAAAAGATTTGATCACGATGGAGATCATTGGGGGTATGCCCGTTTTGTAAAAAAAGATGGCAAATACAGTAGTTGGGATAAAGGGACACATAGTTGTATCTCTTGTCACGTTGGTGCAAAAGATAACGATTATCTATTTACAAAATTACAAAAAATATATTAAAGATGAAATATAAATTATTGATAGTTGAAGATGAAGAGGAGATCGTAAAACTGATCACAAATAGACTTGATAAAACAAAGTATGATATCACTATAGCTGCAAATGGTTCCTTGGCTCAAGCGGCTATAGAAAACGAGTACTTTGATCTTATCACTTTGGATATCATGATACCTTTTATCGATGGACTCACTTTGTGCAATCAGGTACGTTCTCTTTCTAAAGAGACTCTGATTGTTGTAGTAAGTGCACTTGACTTAGATGAAAGCAAAGAGAAAGCCTATGCTTTAGGTGCTGATGACTACGTAGCAAAACCATTTTCTGCAAAGCTTTTAGCACTTAAAATTGAGGCTTTGCTACAACGTCGCCTTGAGCTAACAAAAACAAAACATTTCACAAAACAGCTCATTCGACATGATGAGGATCTAAAATCTTTTTATATCCAAGGAAAACACCTCCATCTAACCCTTAGCGAATACACTATACTTGAATCGTTGTATAATAACATCAATAAAGTTTTTTCAAACCTTTCATCTCATTAAATAGTAATAAAAATAGAGAGATAGATGGTTTTGGACTTGGACTCTCGATCGCTCTTAACCTTGCGAAAAATAACGGTTATCAACTTCTCCTTGACACCACATACCAAAACGGTTGTCAATTTATTTTACAACCTAAAGAACTTAACGATTGATAAGATCGAGCTTCACAAACAACTCTGAGTTCTCTTCATAAACCTCTATGTTTGTATCGATAGGAAACTCATCTTTTGCCAACACCCCTTCAATAGAGTGCAGTACATGAACAATGACAGGCTGCATCGGTGCCACTATATAGTCTAAGTTGTCTTTTTTTACCACCTCAGCAAGTTTTCCGATAACGCAGTAATAGACTCTTTTGTTTATGGAACGCTGGATCAGGTAGTCGTGCATCATCTTTATATTGTTTTCCAGAGTCTCTTTTTCCAGTTCATCGAGTGTATCGTTTTCTCGTGCATGTACTAGCTCAGCATGCACTTCATCCTCTATCTTATGATCTTGCTTATCAACTAACTGCTCATACTCTTCACAAACCCTTTTGATCTCCATCTCCAATTCATCTTCAGAGACATGTTCCGCATGAGTTTTATAGGTATATTGTCGATCCTCATAGTACTCATGATCTATCGCTTTGAGAATCTGCAGAGCTACATGCAGATATATATACTTATCCTCTTTACTATGGTCAAAGTCGATCCCTCTATGGGAGATCAAAGGTTTTGGTCCGGCATATTTTATACGCATAGAGACTCCTAAAGTTGACTTTTGTATCTTTTTTATCTTTAATGTCCTATAATGATAGCTAAATAAACACGATTAGTTAAGGAATATTATGCAATACAGATACATAGGAAGAAGTGGTTTAAGGGTAAGCCCCATCTGTATGGGGACTATGACATTCGGTACACAAACACCCGATGAAAAAGTAGCCTTTGCGATCATGGACAAAGCTTACGATCGAGGAGTGAATTTTTTTGATACTGCAGAGTTGTATCCTGTACCGCCTGAGGCAAAACTGGCAGGAATTACCGAGGAGATCGTAGGAAGATGGCTTAAAACAAAACCACGTGATAGTGTGATCCTCGCTTCAAAAGTTGCAGGGGCTGCAAATGGTTGGTTTGTCCCACCGATCCGTCATGGTCTGACGGCTATTGACAGTTTTCACATTGAGCGTGCCGTAGAGGCAAGTTTAAAAAGGCTGCAAACCGACTATCTTGATCTCTACCAGATGCACTGGCCAGATACTGTAGTTCCGATCGAAGAGAGTTTAAAAGCGTTTGATCGTTTAGTCCAAGCCGGAAAAGTTCGCTATATCGGAACCTCAAACGACACGGCATATGGCATGACAAAAGCGACGATGACTTCGGAGTATAAAGGGCTGGCAAGGTTTGAATCGATCCAGAACAACTTCTCCCTTTTAAATCGCCGATTCCTGGATGAGCTTGCCACTGTTGCACGTAAAGAGCAGATCTCACTTCTACCATATTCACCTCTTGCAGGCGGGGTGCTAAGCGGTAAGTACAATCAAGGCGGTGATGTTCAGGGGAGATTTGCCGACTATGTCAGATCAAACAACTTAAGACAAAAAGCTATGGCGGATCGCTTTTTGAATGATAAAACACTTGCGTCAACGCAAAAATATCTCAAGATCGCAAGTGACTTTGGTCTGCACCCAGTTACACTTGCAACTGCATGGTCGAAACAGTTTGACTTTGTAGCCTCGACGATCATCGGAGCAACAACTCCTGATCAGCTTGATGCATCACTCGATGCGATGGATCTGACCTTAAGTGATGAGATCCTTGAGGCGTGTGATGCCGTACACGATGAGATCCTCTACCCTATGGGGTAAATTAAGTAAGTGCTTGATTTTCAAGGGAGATCTTTTCAAGCTTTTCCAAGCTCCCTTGATCTAACTTGAGTTTCCTGCTTTTTTGTGCAAGGGAGATAAGATGCTCATACGAGCTGAGATCGACACTTTTTCCAAACAAAGCGGCATCAGAAATATGTGAGACAATGTCACTATACTCGAGCTCATCCAAATGTTTTATGATATTTTGCGCCATGGTGTGACTCAGTTTTGTATCATGCTGCAAAGAGTTGAACACTTTATTTTTTGCTGCACTTTTTTCCAAACCTCTTTCGTAAAGTGCTTCGATGCTCACGCTCGCAATATCTTCGGAGCTTTTTCTGCTTTCAGAAATCTCGCTTGTTACTCTGACCTCAACCGGCAGAGCGTAAGCGAAAGTGATATTTGTTAGTAATACTGTAAAAATTATTATTTTTTTATTCATTGCTTTTTATCCTTTTAAAAAAAGTACTTAACAAGTTTAATGGATCAAAGACAATGAAAAAGAAACTGATTCCTTCTAAAGTTTTTGTATCACAAATATATAGAGTTTTGTATGCTTTTTGGAGTTATGCAGCATACGTATATCTACACGAAATTTTTTCTTTCCCTCTTTAAAAGAGTAGTGCATCTCTTTTATCAGGTCCACATACTCACTCATCTCTTCAAAGTCGATATGTTTGTTCAAAAAAGGTATCTCTTTAAAATTGATGTGTTTTTTTGATTTTGGGACCTTTAAAAGATTTAAAAACTTAGGGTTCATCGTTACAAAATCACCTTTGCCGTCCATATATCCAACAGCCATAGGGAAAAACTCAAACCCCACTTTTATACTTGTGATCTCCTTTTTCAGTTCACAGTTTTCTTCAACATATTTACTGATATTGCTTCCCACGGCAATGATATATGTATGCTCCCCTGTTTTCATAGTAGAGACCTGCCACTGAATACGGTAAAGATGTTCCTCTTTCCCTTTTAGAGAACTTACGAAATGTTGATGGTGGGGCTCGTTTTTTTGAATTGCCTGGAGATGTTCACTGAGTTTCTCAATGTCACCCGGAATAAAATTTTTGAAGAAATTTTTCTTAATAATCTCCTCTCTTTTGTACTTAACCAGCTCCAGGAAAGACTCGTTTGCATCTATAACCGATCCTTTAGTATCTAAAGCGATCACTATCGGATTGTAACTGCTGTCATGCTCTATCAAAGTCATATTTTTAAAAAGCTCTCGGATCTCAAGTTCAATGAAGATAATAAAAAGTCTCTGAGCGCTTCGGCTTGCGTAGATGGTATACACGGTATCAAAGATCTCATAGTTATGCAGTGAGGTCTGCTGGACTCTGAGAGTAGAGACAACTGCTCCGCTACAGAGCTCAGATCATCAGACAGAGCCTGAGACTCCTCGTCTATGGAAGATAAACGTTTGAGCATACTGTTTGCGTAAACAAAGCTCCACTCCTCCTCTTTCTTCTCTACGATCAGTACAGGATAATTGATCGCTTCAACTGTCTCAAAAACCGCTGTTTCAATCTCCATCAAACGCTCCCCTTAACTCTCCAAAAAGACTCTACCAATATCTCATCATTATAATAAATCACACCCCTAAAAACATCACCGACACTATAGTTTCCTACCCCTTTTGGAGTACCGCTCATGATCACGTCGCCATCTTCAAGGCCCATAAAACGCTCGATCTCTTCTAACATCACATCAGGTTTATAGATCATCAGATCGTAGGTAGCTTCCTGACGGAGTTGATCGTTGATATAAAGTTCAAAACGGAGTTTTTTCAGATCGCCGCTAAAGCTTACAAAATGTCCCAGTACAGCCGAGCCGTTAAATGCTTTGGCACGCTCCCACGGCAAACCTTTACTTTTCATCTTGTTTTGAATATCCGCATGGGTAAGATCTAAGCCAAAACCGATACCCGATATTTGGGAGTTTTCGATCAAGTAACAGATTTCACCTTCAAAACGGGTCTCGTCATTAAAGTAGTAGAGCTCTTTACAGAGTGCCGAATTGGGTTTGTTAAACACCACCATCGACTCAGGAATCTCATTGCCAAGCTCATAGATATGCTCCACATAGTTACGCCCTATGCAGACTATCTTGCTTGGTGTAAGCTCTTTGTTTTCAAATTTTATCGTTTTCATAGAGTTATTTTACAACAATTTGAAAACAGTTTGCTTTTACTTGCTCAATTCGTTTAAAATATCGATAATCTCATCCATTTTTTGACTGACATTGTTTACATCGTCAGAGATTTGATTCACATCGTCGGCATTTTTGTTTAAAGAGTCTGAGCTGTCAGAGATAGACTGGATCAGTACGTTTGTCGTAGCGGTTGTTTCTGCCAGACTTTTTTGTGTGTGCTCTGCAAGTTTTCTCACCTCATCGGCAACTACTGCAAAACCACGACCGTGTTCACCTGCACGGGCAGCTTCAATAGCAGCATTGAGTGCGAGCAGATTTGTCTGATCGGCTATATCACCTATCGTCTCTAGGATCACTTTTGTTTCGTTTGCATTTTCAACTAATGACTGCAGTGCACCCACCATCTCATTCTCTTTTTGAGAAACGTTATGAATTCGTTCAACAATGTCGTGTATCATATTTTTAAAGTCTACAATTGTTGTATTGGTAATATTCTCTATCGTATTGTTCAAGTTGTTTGCCGATTCCACGATCTGCTTATTGGAGTCTTCGTTTTGTTGCTGCATAGCCCCCAGAGCTTCTCCAAGCGAATTTACATTGTTTAACAACTCTGCCATTTTTGCTTCTACCTCTACAGAACTTCTCGCATCAAAGTTTCCGTTTGAGAACTCTTTTAGAGTAGTGATCGCGTTGTCAAGGTTATCTTCTGAAGCATCAAGCATATTGTTCATACTGTTTCTAAGTACATGCACATACGGTGTGTTTGTATCGGCATCTATACGGCATGAGTAGTGCCCCTTCGCAACTTTATCGGCAAGCAAGACCATCTCCCCTGCCACTCTCGTGTCATCAAGTACAGCACCTTCATAACTTTTTATGACTTGATTGAGTTCTTTTTCCGCTTCATTTGTTGTGTTATCATCAACCTCAACCTGATTTCTTTTGAACTCCATCAGCTCTATCAACTCTTGACGCTTTTTCCCCAGTGTTTCTGACACGCCTCCGTTGTTTAACCCATAAAGCGCTAGTACTACGATAAAAGTCACAACAATGAAAACTGCCTGAACCATACTTGACTCAACCAAAAATAAAGAGGCTAACGTGAACATAAACATTACAGTGACAGCTATATTTTTTTGCATACTATTCATCTCAATATCCTTAACGTAGAGTCTTATAAAGTTTTTCGGCAGCTTCTATCTCTGCTTTTGAAGGTTTTCTTCTACAAGACATATAGCGTGTCTTGTGTGTATGCGGGTCTTTCATAGGATAGATAGTTGCAAAAACCCAATAGTATCCACCCTCTTTTCTTTTGTTTTTAACATAACCTGTCCAAACCTTTCCCTGTTTGACTGTATCCCACAGATCTTTAAAAGCAGCCTTGGGCATATCGGGATGGCGCACAATATTATGTGGTTTGCCTACTAACTCCTCTAATGAGTAGCCGGCGATTTTACAAAAGTCATCATTGGCAAATAAAATGATCCCTTTCTCATCTGTCTGAGAGACTAAAAAGTCATCACTTTTAAGTACATATTCCTGCATATTTTCACCCCATTTAATTATCACAAAAAAATAATCCCACTATTGTAAAGAAATAATTTAAATATTTCCACCAATATCTTGTAAAATAGTATGCGACAAAATCAGAGCCCCTATTTTTAGTATTTGTGACACTATACTATGCAGTTTTTTTACTAAAATCTATAAAAGACACTCTTTGGACACTTTTTGGAAACTTTTCTGATACAATAGTTGTATGGAAGAGAAGAACTTCATCAAACTCTGTCAGAACTGTTATTGGAATCCGCATCAAGAGGTTGTTTATATAGATGATTGTATAGTGTCTCTATCTGAAAATAAGACTCGCTGTTTAAAGTTGCTTATATACTACAGAGGCAAACCGCTAAAAGACATAGAGATATTTGACTTTGTATATCAAGATGGTTCGAAAGAGTTTACAAACAAAGCTGTCCGCTCTTTGATCAGCAACTTAAGAAACAAACTTCCCTGTTTACAGATCATCAACCACTATGGAGGCTCTTACTCTTTAGAGAAGTACAGAGAACCTACCCCCGACTTTCAGAAGTATCTTTTAGATATTTTAGATCAGGCAAAAAACGGTATCACTATCACCGATCCAAACCAACCCGGAAATCCGATTATTTACGTTAATGAAGCTTTTGCCGGTATGTTTGGCTACTCAGCTGAAGAGGTGCTTGGAAGAAACTGCAGATTTTTGCAAGGAGATGACAGAAGCCAAGCTGCTCTGGGTGAGATAAGAGAAGCGCTTCAAAACAAAAAAGAGGTCGTAGCCGTTTTACGAAACTATCATAAAAACGGGGATCTTATCTATAACGAGGTCCAAATCTCACCTATTTTCGATAAGCACACTCTGCAACTCAAGTACTTTTTAGGGATCCAAAAAGATGTCACCGAATTCCATAGTTTGATGCTAAAGTTAAAACAACAATCCAAATGAAACCTCTGTTATCAGATTTCTTGAACTTTTCTTTATTCGTTTTACTACAATCTTACTCCATCTTAGAAGATAAAAAAACAACTGTATAATTGGAGCAATTTTATGTTTCTTAACGAAGGAAGCTATATGCAACAAAACGAACCAAAACCCCGGACTATACATACGCTCCATGAGCTCGCAGATTTTGCAGACTACTCTTTCATCAATACACTCAGCCCCGATCCAGATGCTAAAGAAAACGGTGTGGATCACTCCCCCAGAGAAGTCTTTAGCGGGCATTATGTCCCGGTAAATCCAACACCGATCGAGACCCCTGTTTATATCGCACACAGCAAGAACTTTTTTCAGGAGCTTGGGCTTTCCGATGATTTGGCAACATCGGATGATTTTATAAGACTCTTTAGCGGTGACACTTCACAACTGCCGGCTCCCTTACGTAAAAGCGGCTGGGCTACAGGTTATGCACTCTCGATCTACGGAACAGAATATTATGAACAGTGCCCTTTCAAAACGGGAAACGGCTACGGTGACGGCCGGGCTATCTCTGTTCTTGAAGCTGTCATTAACGGCAAACGCTGGGAGATGCAGCTCAAAGGTGGTGGACAAACTCCCTACTGCCGAGGAGCTGACGGTCGTGCAGTACTGCGTTCAAGCGTTCGGGAGTTTTTGGCACAGGAACATATGCATGCACTGGGGATTCCAACTTCACGATCTTTGAGCCTCTACACCTCAAAAACAGAAAAAGTAAGACGGCCATGGTTTCGTAACGGTTCATACTCCAGAGACCCAGAAGTGATGATCGAAGAGGATGTAGCCATCACAACACGGGTAGCACCCTCTTTCCTTCGTGTAGGGCAACTTGAGCTTTTCGGCCGCCGTGCCAGAAAAAACGAACACCCGCAAGCAATGGAGGAGCTCGAGAAGATAGTGCTGCATCTCATTGACCGTGAGTACAGCGATACAATTGACAGCTCTTTAACTACTGCGCAAAAAGTGGTGTTACTCGCACGTGAATTTTGCGATCGCCTCACTTCACTTGTAGCAGACTGGATCCGTGTCGGCTATTGTCAAGGAAACTTCAACAGCGACAACTGTGCAGCAGGAGGGTTTACTCTTGATTATGGTCCGTTTGGATTTATTGATAATTTTCACCCCAGATATCAGCCGTGGACGGGCGGAGGTATTCACTTCTCATTTCTCAATCAGCCCCAAGCTGCCGAGCGTAACTTCCAGTCGTTTTACACAGCAGTCCTGCCGCTAGTGGAGTCACACGAAAACGAACTTCGAGAACTCGGTGAGATAAAAGATGGTTTTTCCAAAGTGATGCAGGTAAAAATGATCAATATGTGGAGCTCCAAACTGGGACTAGAAACCTTTAATGCAGATCTGTTCAACGAGCTTGTAACGCTTATGATGGATACCTCGGTAGATTACACTCTTTTTTTCCGTGAACTCTCTAATATCCCAGATGATATCTCAGCACTGACAAAAAGCTTCTACGGTGCTTCCGTATATGATCAGAAAATTTTAAAAAGCTGGTCGGAATGGCTTGAGAGATGGAGAGCGCTTATCGATGCCGCTACCCAGGAGTCTAGAGAGAAACTCTCTTCGAAAATGAAACAGGTCAATCCAAAATACACACTACGAGAGTGGTTTCTTGTCCCTGCCTATAAAGAGGCCGAAAAAGGGGACTATACACTCTTAAAAGAGTTGCAGGAGGTGATGACTGATCCATACGGTGAACAATCATCTGAAATAGAGAAGAGATACTATAGACAAAAGCCTGCCGAGTTGTTTGACATTGCCGGAGTATCCCATATAAGCTGCTCATCCTGAGCATTATAAATTTGTTGTCTAAATTATTAGAACATTCTACTATTGCATTGAGAAATACCATCCTCGGGCTTGTTTACAACTGTCATCCTCGGGCTTGACCCGGGGATCTATGCCAGTTTGTTCATCTGCTAAAAGTTCAAGCACAACTTTGGTCTTGAACTCTGCACTGTATGTTTTTCTTTTTCTGCTCATATCTCTATCTCCAAAATGATTCGTATATTGTAACATTTAAGGAAGATACCCTCTAAAGTTTATTGTCTAAATTATTGGTGGCATTATAATATTCAAATATCAATGAACGGTAAAGGTAGAAGCATCGATAATATTGTCATAGAGAGATTTTTCAGAACTCTCAAACATGGCAATATCTATATCAGTGATTATAAATCAATACAGGAGTTAAAAGAAGGTATCAAATCTTATATCTACAAATATAATTTCAAGAGATTCCATTCATCAATTGGTTATCAAAAACCTATGAATTTATATCTTGACTTTATAAAAAATGTAGCATAAAGTAGCAGTTGAAATTGAAATTAACTTTGAAAATTATTTGTCTTGATTTTTCAGGCCATTATACATGTCCCCTTTATTTATACTATTATATCTCGCTAACAGGGACATTTGAAATAGGTAAATTATATATATCAATGTCTATTTCAGCATTAATTGCATGAATAAAACCAATACTGTTTTGCATTAAATGAATTGAAGGCATACCACTTTTTAAGTATGCAGAAATTGATATTTCAATATCATACTCTTTGCCTAATAAAATTAATTTGTCTTTTTGGTGTTCAAATAATTTTATTATTTTTTCAAATGCAGTCTCAATATTCTCAAGATTCATGAAAGTAATTTCATAACTCCAGATATTATGTTCATAAACTCTTATTCCTTTGTTAGTAATCAACTCTCCTTTTTGAACATTTTTTGTAGGCTGTATTTTCAAGATATTGGTTAAATATCTATTGTCAGCATCAAAAATAGATAAGCGTATAAAAATTTCATTTTTCATAATATTATATTTTTCTAAAAATCATTAATATTTAACCCCGTTGGTTCACCTAAACCACTTCCACCTTTTGGTTTTACAAGAATATCACCATTTTTATTTTTGTACAAATCTCTCTTGGATGCATTTTTACCACCTTTTAAATCATGAATATCCTCACCACCTCTTTTAAGTTTATCAATTTCACCTGGACTTAGCATTTTATCACCTGTAGCACAATAAACATCACTACCATAATAAGCTGGGGGCGGATTAAAATATAAATATCCAGCAGTCAAAGCTGTTGCACCTAATGGTGCTATATATGGTACCAATGGAACTAAGACTAGAAACTCTCCTGTCGGATCAATAAAGTTGATCGGATCCTGCAACACATACCCATAAAGATTACTATCCCCACCGTTAAAGTCTATTGGGTCTTTACTTGTCCATTTACCAGTATATGGATCGTATTCACGGTATCCGAAGTGAACTAGTTGTGTGTCTTGGTCTTGTAATCCACCTGCAAATCCAAATGGTATTTTGAAACTTGGATTTGAGTCTTGGAGTATATTACCATAAGTGTCGTATGTTATCTCTTTAATGATGTTATGGTTTGTATCTGTGATAGCTTTGAGAGTTCCTACTT
>JBEWQA010000045.1:0-11925 GCA_047689515.1 Candidatus Sulfurimonas kebritensis | reverse complement strand
ATCTTGGTATTAAGCCAGAAGCACAGTGGATGCTTGCAGAGGGTGGTGACTCATCAAAAATGGGTAGAACTATCCCTATGGAAAAAGTTCTTGACGATGCTATGATCGTATGGGGTCAAAACGGTGAAGCACTTCGTCCAGAGCAAGGATACCCAATCCGTTTACTTGTTCCGGGATGGGAAGGTAACTTATGTGTTAAGTGGCTAAGAAGATTAGACTTCGCTAGTGAGCCATGGTACTGTAAAGAGGAAACTTCTAAATATACAGTATTAAAACCAGACGGTAAAATCGTACAACACTTCTATGCAAATGAAGTTAACTCAACTGTAACTTCTCCGTCTCCAGAGATCGACTGGTCGAACTTAGAAGATGGTGACATTGTAGAGATCGAAGGTCTTGCATGGTCAGGTATGGGTACTATTACAGGTGTTGATCTATCATTTGACGGTGGTAAAAACTATGTAGAAGCAGAGCTTAAAGGTTTAGTACTTCCTAAGTGTTGGACTCGCTGGAGCTATATGCATACATACAAAAAAGGTGAAGAGTTATTACTAACTTCACGTGCTACTGATGATGCAGGTTACATTCAACCGACAATTGACCAAGAGTTGACTGCAGTTGGTGTAGAAGCGGTTTACCACAGAAATGCGGTTGAAACTTGGAAAGTTGAAAAAGACGGTAAAGTTACACACGTTCAAATCCGTTCAGATCTTACACGTGATGCAGAAGGCAACGTTGTAATTGAGAAAAAAGGAGAAGCATAATGATAAAATTTAGCAACAAACTATTAGTATCAGCTTCTGTAGCTGCTCTTGTATCATTGGGATTCTCTGGATGTATGGAAAGTTCTGCATCGACACCGGTTAAACATGGAATGGACGGTGGTGTATACTATCCTGCAAAAGATGGAAAAACTGGTCCATACCATGTAAATACTCAAGTTGATTCACTAACAATCAACAACGGTCGTGTACCGACAAAAGATGAGTACAACGCATGGAATACAGACGTAATGCCTGACGGTACAGGTTTACCTGAGGGTGAAGGTACTGTGTTAGAGGGTGAAGAGATCTACGAAGCAAAATGTGTAATGTGTCACGGTGACTTTGGTTCAGGTGGTGGTGGATATCCAGCACTCTCTAAAGGAAACGCATACGATATGTATGAGACATTAACACGTCAAAGACTTAAACCAGACACTGACGGTCCTTCAAGATTCTTCGGTAGTTTCTGGGCTGAAGCGAGTACTATGTGGTGGTACATCAAAGATGCTATGCCACACCCGGCAACTGACACTTTAACAGATGATGAGACATATGCACTAGTAGCATACGTACTAAACGTTAATGAGATGGAAATCGACGGAGTACCTGTTGATGAAGAGTATGTTCTTAATAAAGAGAACTTCTTAAAAATTAAAATGCCTGCGAAGCCAGTTTATGAACCGGTAATTGATGGTCCAAACGGTCCTGAAAATGTTCGTAAATTTTACTCAAATCCAGCGAACTTCGGTGGACAAAAAGTAAAAAGATCTGAGCGTTGTATGACTGACTGTCAAGAGCCTACTGTTAAAGTAGCTGAGATCACTGTCGGTATCAGTGACTTCCATCCGCCGTTATCAGCTGTAAGAGATCTTCCGGCTGAAAAAGGGGACGCTTCTTTTGACGCTAAAGCTGCTTACACTGAGTCTTGTGCAATGTGTCACGATACAGGGGCAGCTCCTGCACCTGGTGATAAAGCTGGATGGGCAGGAATACTCGCACAAGGTATGGAGACTGTTTATAAAAACGGTCTTGAGGGTACAGATGCTGGTATGCCGGCAAAAGGTGGTTCTTCACTAAGTGATAAAGAATTCAAACTAGTAGTTGACTATATAGTTGACCAAAGTAAATAAATCTCAAATAAAGGAAAAATGATGGAAAGAAGACAATTTTTAAACATGACTTTAGGTGCACTAGCTTTGGCTGTTGTACCTGCAAGCGTAAAAGCTGAGGATTTCAGAAAAGCTAAACCTGCTGTATGGAGTGCACACACTCCGGATGCAGCTATCAAAGCTATGTATGGAAACGCTAACCTTACTATGAGCAATGTAAAACTTACTGCTGCTAAGGTTCCTTCTGACAGCCCTAAAAAAGCTGTAGCAAGTAATGGTGGAGCTATTCCGGTAGATTTCTCTGTTTCAGTTCCTGCAAAAACTGTATCGGTATTCCAAGATGCGAATCCAGAGTCTGCTGTATGTGTTATTGATGTAACTAAATATGACACAATGAACTACTCTATTAAGATCAAGATGGCTAAGTCTGGTACTATTACTGTTGTAGCTGAAGGTACTGACGGTAAACTTTATGCTGCTAAACAAACTCTAGACGTTGCACTTGGTGGATGTGAAGGTTAATAAACCTTTTCATCAATTATTGAATAAAAAGAAAATAATAGAAGGATAAATTATGGGTAAAATTAGAGCAAAAGCAAAAATCAAAGGCGATATCGTAAAAGTTAAAGCATTAGCGAAACACGAAATGTCAACTTACAACATGGCTGAGAAAAAAACAGGGGATAGAGAAAATGCTAACTTTATCACTCACATCTCTGCTACTCTTAACGGAGAGACTGTTTGGGATATGTCAACTTCTCAATTCTTATCTAAAAACCCTATCTTTAAATTTGAAGTTAAAGGTATCGGTGCTAAAGGTGACAAAATGGAAATTGTTGCTGTAGATAGAAAAGGTAACACACTAAAAGGTAAAGCTAAACTTAGATAATCTCTTTGGCTTTTCCCCTTTTAGGGGGACCTTTCTTTCATATATAAACTATCTCCTCACAATCCACAAGGTATATTTTTAATGTCAAAAACCATTTTTTTAACAATAGTATATGTTTTTGTATTAGTACAAACACAACTCTTAGCAGAGACTTTCGATCTAGACAAAGCAAGCACTGCTTCACTGCAAACAGGTAAAAAACCGCTCGTATATCTTCACAGAACAGGCTGTCCCTACTGTAACTTACTCGAAGAGTTCACCCTAGATGATGATAGAGTTCAGGAGTATATCCAAAAAAATTTTAACTTTATCGTTCTCAATGTCTCCCATACAGAAGATAAGGTGATATATAAAAACAACTCAATGACTCCAAGAGAGTTTGCAATAGAAGTTGAATATAATTTTTTCCCATCAGTATTGTTTTTAGATACAAGAGGTGATCTAGAACATGCCAGTGTAGGTTTTATAGAGGATAATAAGTTTTTACTAATACTTAAGTATATGAAAACCGGTGCCTATAAAAAAATGAGTATAGAGCAATACAAAAAGAAGATCGGCTTTCAAGAGGAAGAAGATATGAATATAGATAAGAGACAAAAACTATGAAAACAGGAAAAGTTTTACAACTATTTACAACCTGCAATGATGCAGAGAAAACACGACTCTCACCTCAAACGATTAAGCTTGACAATGACGGCATCTTAACAGACAAATTTTACGAAAAAGATCTGCTCCGTTCAGTACTTATTACTTCAATTGATAGTTATAAGCTGGTAGAGGATGCGGGGATATCGATAGAGTACGGTTTATTAGGTGAAAACATCTTAGTAGATATCAACCCCTACTCTCTTTTGCCGGGCGAACGTTTTAGTATAGGTGAAACCGAATTTGAGATAACTCAAAACTGTACCTTGTGCAAAGGCTTATCAAGCGTAAGCTCAAAGTTGCCAAAAATCTTAAAAAACGACCGAGGTGTCTTTGCTAAGGTAGTCAACGGAGAGTCTAGCATAAGTGTTGGAGATGTGATAAAAATTTGATTTTATTACTATTTTTATATAAAATAATGTTAGACTCAGATATAATTTAATTCTTTATTGAGATACCAAATATTAAAAGGATATTTTTGAACTTACACAGTTTTTTTTGGGAATATGGGGAAAAGGTCCCTGGTTATGATGTAAGCGTTGTCAACGAAAGAGAAACAAGAGCTGCAGCAGGTATACTGGGAATGCTTGGGATGATTGTCATCTTTGTAGGGATAGGTTATAACCATGTGATAGTTGCACAGGTTTATTTAACATTTTTATTTATAGATTTTACTATAAGAGTGATTACACCGAAATACGCTCCCTCTCTGCTAATGGGTAGATTTATGGTACGTAACCAAGTCCCTGAATATGTAGGGGGTATGCAAAAACGCTTTGCCTATACTCTTGGATGGTTGATCTCTTTACCTTTAATGTGGTGGTTCGTTCTACACTGGGAACTAACTTTTTACAAAGTTATGCTTTGTGTACTTTGTCTTTTGCTTACATTTTTAGAAAGTGCTTTCTCTATATGTGTAGGGTGCATTATATACAAATGGATCACAAGACAAGATCCGAAACACTGTCCTGGTGGGGTGTGTGAAGTACGTACCAAAGCTCCTATTCAAATGTTTAGTCCTCTACAGGCAATAATTGCTGCGACGGCAGCTATAGGACTTGTTATAGGGACATATTTCTTTTTAGCATATGAGCAGCCTAAAACATTCTTCGGTGAATTTCTTCATGAGGCAGTCTTAACAGATGCACAATTGCAAGCGCAAAAAGATGCAGCATTTGAAAAAGAGATGGAAGCAGAGTTTGGAGATGATTTCTAGGTTTTCATTCTATCTGTAGGGATTAAATTCCCTACAAACCCCTCAAGCTACTTATAATATTTCAAAACACCTTGCATATTTGATCCCATGTTGAGCAGCAGCATATCGGCAATAACTAAAGCTGCCATCGCTTCACACACAATCGTCCCCCGTATAGCTACACAGGGATCGTGACGCCCTTTGAGGGAAAAATCCACCTCTTCATTTTCAGTTGTTATTGTATGCTGCTCTTGAAAGATCGAAGGAGTTGGTTTAAAATATACATTCAGCACAATATCGTCACCGTTACTAATACCTCCGAGCATGCCTCCTGAATGGTTAGATTCAAAGCCCTCTGCACGGATCTGATCGTTATTTTGCGATCCGAGTGTTTTTGCACTGATACACCCGTCACCAATCTCGACAGCTTTGACCGCATTGATTCCCATCATAGCATCAGCGAGTACTCCGTCAAGTTTATAATATAATGGTTGCCCTAACCCTACAGGAGCATTTTTAACCACTACACGACTTACACCGCCGACAGAATCGTGTCTGTTTTTAGCCTCTAGTATCGCATCTTTTTGCGCCTGTTCTACATCAGAATCAAGTGCATATATGATACTATCACCTACATGGGTATAATCGTATTTTTTTGCTTGAATACCTGCAACCTCAGAGATCCCGCTTAGCACTTCTATATCCAATTCCTGAAGCATCAGCTTGGCAATGGCCCCAGCAGCTACACGGGCAGCAGTTTCACGTGCAGAGCTTCTTCCACCGCCGCGATAGTCTCGGAGTCCGTATTTGTGAAAATAGGTAAAGTCAGCATGCCCGGGACGAAATACGTCTTTTATATTTGAGTAATCACGTGATTTTTGATTTGTATTATAGATCACCATCGCTATAGGTGTACCGGTTGCTTTTCCCTCAAATACACCGCTTAGGATCTCTACTTTATCAGCTTCTTTTCTTGCCGTTTCAAACTCACTTTTCCCCGGCTTTCTGCGATCAAGCTCTTTTTGGATAAATGCTTCATCGATCTCTAAACCCGCCGGTACTCCGTCTAAGATACACCCTAATGCTGTTCCGTGTGACTCACCAAATGTTGAAAATCTTAATTTTTGACCAAAACTATTCATTAGACCTCTTTCTTAACTTTCTTTCTTTAACATCGCTACTGCTAATTTTGCCGCTTCCTGCTGTGCTATCTTTTTACTTTTTCCAACAGCTCTTGCGTACTCTTTGTCCTCTATATATACACCCACTTCAAACTCTTTTTTATGATCAGGGCCGCGGGATGCGAGCACTTTGTATTCAGGTGTGATTCCAAAACGTGCCTGTGTTAGTTCCTGCAATGTAGTTTTAAAATCTCTAAAAAGTGAATCAAGAGAGATCTCTTTATGGTTCTCTTCGATCAACTTAATCGAGATCTCTTGTACTTTTTGCAGTCCCGCTTCGAGATATATAGCTCCCATAATAGCTTCAAAAGCATTTGAAAGCAACGATGACTTCTCGCGGCCTCCGTTATTGTCCTCGGCATTTGAAAGGAGTATATAGTCTCCTAGATTTAACGCACGTGCCAATTTGTCAAAACCTGTTTCATTTACAAGTGATGCACGTATTTTTGAGAGTTTTCCTTCATCTGAGTTACGGAACTTCCTAAAGAGGTACTCCCCCACTACAAGGTCCAAAACTGCATCGCCTAAAAACTCTAAACGCTCATTATCGTAGGGCTGTTTATAGCTTTTATGTGTCAGCGCTTCGATAATGAGATTTTTATCTTTAAACTCATATCCTAACTTTTTCTCTAACGTATCTATTTTTTTATGCATAATATCCTCATTGTAAATTTTTCACTTTTTCTGCAGCGCCGCGGGCGAGATCGTCACAACGCTCATTCTCTTCGTGCCCATCATGCCCTCTTACCCAAGTTGCTTTGATCTTGTGTGGCTTGGAAACTTCTATATACTCTCTCCAAAGATCGGGATTTTTTACTTTTTTAAAATCCCTTTTGATCCAGTTTACAAGCCACTCGTTGATCCCTTTGACTACATAGGATGAATCACTTACGATCTCGACGTCACAAGCCTGTTTAAGTGCTTTTAAACCCTCGATCACACCCCGAAGTTCCATCCTGTTGTTGGTTGTATGCTCCTCAGAACCTACGATCTCTTTCTCTTTATCGCCATAACGCAGTATAGTTCCAAAACCTCCCGGTCCCGGGTTTCCCAGTGCACTTCCGTCACTGAAAAGAGTTACTTTCTTCACCAAACTCCCTCATAAAATCTTTACTCAGTGCGATCTCCGGCGTAGCGCTGTCTATAGCATGACATACACTACAACGGTCAAAAGCAAAAGGGTATGTTCTTTTACAACTGCTGCAAACATACTCAAAACTCAGCGTAGCATTTGCTTTTTTCTCGAGTTTTATCAATAGATCAAGTTCAAAACAAGAACTCGACTTTGCAAGTGCAAGATCTCCTCTTGCACTATAAAGCTCTCTTAGATAACCACTTTGTGAAATTATATCTAAATTCAACTCTTCTACATTTAAACCCCACAACACTTCTATCAGCAGTTCACTCTTGGAATGGTCCAAATTTTTCCATGCAAGCTTTGGATCAACCCGAAAAAGATATGAAAAGATCATATGCGTCAAGTTATGGTTGGCTTTATAGATCTCCAAAAGTTTTTCACACTTTTGCTCCTCATCTGCGCCTGTATCGTTTAAGATCTTTACTGTTTGCAGATACTCTCGATCGACACTGATATCTTCTCCAAGCTCTTCTAAAGGCTCTAGCACCTCTAAGGCCCCGTCATAATCGCGCATACTCTCATTTACAAGTAAAAGGTAGCGTAAAGCTTCAGGAGTTCTGGGGTACTTCTTTAAAACCTCTAAAAATATCTGCTTTGAACGTTCTAAAAAACCGGCTCGAAAATAGGTCTTTCCAAGCAGAAACATAATGTTCTTTACATCAGAGCCCTTACTAAGCTCCAGGATCTCATTATAGATCTCGATCGACTTCTCATAATCACCGTTTTTGTAATAGGAACTCGCTAATAACAACCACGATTTTTCCGACAATACATCGCTTGATATAAGAACTTTCAATTCATTTTTTGAGGGCAAAGTTTTAAACTGCTTGACAAACTTGTCTATCTCCTTAGAGTCCTCTTTGCGTCTATAACGTCCCCACCAATACGATATAAAAGTGATCACAAATATGATCGCAAAAAAGATAATGATCGAAAAAAGGGGATCACGAAACTCTATAAAAAAACTGCCCATCAGTACACCACTATCCCATAATCGTTTTTGAGGTTATAAAATGTACACTCAGGAGTGATCTCGAGATCTTTTGTCCGCCCTAGTTGTATCAATGCATTTTTAGGGATAAAGATACCATTCTCTTTAAAAAATTTTTTGATATTGACAAATTTTACATCCTCGACAAACTTATACTCAAACTCTTTATGGAGTTTCATCTTGTCTGTCAAAAAAAGGTGTTCGTTGACATGGAGCTGATCAGATGCATACTTGATCGGCAGATACCCTGAGAGATCGGTTAATATCTCTTCAACATGCTGATATTTTTCAGGAAGTGTCTGTTTTTGAATAAAAACGTATTTGTTGTTGAGTTTTATCGTAGAGGAGTTTTTCCAGTACTTGTATGCGGGATTGGATATACCTAGCTTACCGTAAACTTCGCGCCAAAGCCAAAAAGAGTTAAGCGTATCCGGTAAAGCTGACATATCCCCTCCTTCGATCTATTTGTTAGATTATATACTCTTTTTTCAAATAGATCTATTAAAAGGGATTGTAACTGTTATGAAAATGTAGCCACTACAAGTTTAGTAACGACAAATCCACCCACTACAAGCCAGATAAACATTGCACCTGCACTATAAAGCGGTGCTAAACCTAGACCTTTAAATTTAGAGAAAATCGTCCCCATACCAAGAGCCGTCATAGCCATAGTAAGCAAGAATGTATCTATCTCTCTAATAACACTAACAATATCAGCAGGTACTAACTGAAGTGAGTTAAACCCTGCCATACCGATAAAGTAAACAGCAAACCAAGGGATAACAAGTTTTACACCGCCAGCCGCTGAACCTGTTTTTTTCGCTTCCATTGAGAGGTAGATCCCTAAAAGGATAAGCATCGGTGCGATCATAATAACACGTGTCATTTTTACGATAACTGCCGAGTTTGCCATATCTGTCGGAGCACCCGGAACAGAAGCCGGAACTGCAACTACTTGCGCAACTTCGTGGATAGTACCCCCTACATAGATACCAAACTCTTGCGGAGTCATATGTAAAAATCCGCTTGCCGGTTCAATGATCGCCGTATAAAGTACCGGGTATAAAAACATTGAAATAGTACCAAAAAGTACAACCATAGAAACCGCTACTGCCGTTTTATGCCCCTCAGCTTTAAGAACCGGCTCCGTTGCCAAAACTGCCGCTGCACCACAAACAGATGCTCCAGAAGCTGTAAGCATCGAAGTCTCTTTATCCATTTTAAAGACTTTGTACCCAAGATATGAACCTAAAATAAACGTTGTCGCCAACATAATAAGCGATACCATAAAACCGCTCATCCCTACATCCATAATCTCTTGAAAAGTGATGTTGAAACCGTAAAAAACGATTGCGAAACGGAGAATCTTTTTTCCTGAGAATGTTATCCCCGTTCCCCATTCACTCGGAACATGGTTGTGCAAAGTATTTGCATAAAATATACCTAAAACGATACCGATAACAAGTGGAGAAATCCCTAAAGATTTAACCGCCTGAATGTCTGAGATCATAGTTGCTGCCGCTGCAAAGATAGCAACAAATATAATCCCAGAGATTGTACCTTTTCTATTTTCTTTTGAAAATGCCATAATCTCACCTTCTATTATTTTAAAGCGCAATTATAACAAAACCTGTTTACCTAATTGTTTACTTTTATCTCTAAAATATTTTTCACCATACCCTCTTGACTCTCATCTATCGCTTTTACTTCTGTAAATATCAAACGTTTAGCGTCAATACTTTTTTCGCTTAAGAGATAGTTTTTAATTATAGACTCTCTCTGTTTTGCTAAAGTTAAAAGCTCCTCTTGGCTCACCTTTTGGATCGAGATATCGAGTGCTAATAACTCTTTTTGATAAACCCTTTGAAGTTTGTCTTCGTCTTCATATTGTTGTTCTAAACGCTCTTCAATCTCATCGAGTTTATCATCATCGTAACGATCCTCATAGATCTCTTCTAAAAGATCTATCGTAAGGGCATTCTCTTTTTCGTTAATATTTTTTATACCGCTTTTTTCGATCACTATATCAAGCAGCTTTTTCCTCTTCAATGCCAAAAGATCACTTTTTACATCGTATGTCGCCGAGATCCCTAAATTGATCTTGCGGCGTTTTTTTAACATCACAGCAATCTTATCAAGCTTTTCCCTTTGTGACGGTGTAATTACTGCCTCTCCTGTTTCAAACGCTATATAAGAAAGCTCTTCACCCTCAATTCCAAGCATTGAGCCAAGGAGTGCAAAAGGTGCCGTAACCGCTTTGACTATCAAGTTAGTAAAGGCTTTAAGTATTACCGTACCGTATTTAAAATCCGGATCATCGATATTCCCCTCAACAGGCAGATTGAGATCGATGATCCCCTCATTATCCTCTAAAAGTGCAATGGCAAATCCTAGAGGCAGGTGTGTGACATTTTCATCCTCCACCTCATCACCGAGCATAATTTTATCGATCACTACAGCGTTTGAGCCTTTAAGTTCTGAATTGAGAATATCATACCCGAGATCAAGATAAAGTTTTCCCGAATCTATTGTATGCCCCGCAAAAGTCGCACTGTACCCGCTCATCGCATTAAGTTCCAGGTTTTTAAAGTTAAAATCAAGATCTGTATAAAGTTTCGGCGTAGCACTGTCGATGCTGCCTATCAAGGTAGTTGCACCGTATTTATCTACCTCCCCGGTCATATTGATATAACTTGTTTCAGCAGGTTTTGTCGAGAGTACATACACTACACCGTTTATATCGTGAATATGTGTTTGAAACTTGATCGGGATCGAAAAGTCGGCAAACTTCGCACTCCCGTTTGAAACATTTACTTTTACAATCTTCACATCAAACGGCTCTTTCTTCTTTTGAGCCTTTTTAGGAATCTCTTTCGTATCTTCATCTGATTTTTTACTTAGCTTTGCCAGGTTAAAACTCTTGTTTTCATCCACAAAAGCATCTATATAAAAAGCATCAACATCCACCTCATCGACAAAAAGCCTATCGGGTGAAAACTCATAAGTAAACTTTTTCACATCGAGTTTATTAAGGGAAAAGAGTAGGTTGTCATCTTTTACATTATTGATAAAAAGGGAGTTAAGAGCAAGCTTTCCGTTCAATGTTAAATCGGGTCTTTTTTTCGATTTGACGTATCTTGTTCTTCCGCTTAAAGCAAGTCTCCCATCCTCAATTTTAATAAAAGTGGACTCGTTAAGATACGGGTTGATATCTGCTAGAGAAAGGTTTTTGAAGCTAAAAGAGCCTTGCTGTCTTAAAGGGGTATGGCACAACTTCCCTGTGGCATAAAAACGTCCTGTTTTGTTGATCCGCATAGACCCCCTGTAGTTAAGCCACGATCTTTTGTTACTGTCTATATCAAAGAGCATGATATTGATATTGTTAAGGTTTTCGTATGCCCTTTTTTCTAAACTTCTATCTGTAAAATCAACTCTTGCACTATTGAGTGCGAACTCATCAATATGGAGATGTAATCCCTCCTCTTGTTTTGTTTTTTTCTTTTTTGCCGAGACTGTTTTAGGGACTACAAGGTTTTCGATATTTAAACGGCTGTTTTTATACTTTTTAATACGGCTGTGAAGAGCATTAAGATCTATCCTTTTGACAAATAACTCTTGATCAAGCAGATCGAAATTGATACCGTCAAAAATAAATGACTCAAAACCTACAAGCTTTTCACCCGTACTTTTTTTACGCAGCAAAAGGTCATTGAATGTCAGTTGCGAGTCTTTCACTACAAGGCTAAATTTCTGGGCTTCCTCTTTTGCCGTTAGATGAAGCTGGGTTCCCACTAGCAAAGAATCAAGTCGTAAATTATTACGTCTTAAGCTCTCTTTTGCAGCTTGATCGATATAGGGGTTATAATGCGGGAGATCAAAGTTTTGGCAAAAGATGTTTGAGATATTGTAAAAAGGTTTTTGGATCAGAGAACCATCTATTTTACATGTCGCTTTATCATTGATAAGCGTTGAGAGTTTATAACTAAAAGGTTTTGAGGAGTTAAGTGCTATCT
>JBEWQA010000044.1:0-11947 GCA_047689515.1 Candidatus Sulfurimonas kebritensis | reverse complement strand
CTTTCCTTGGGTATTTGTTATTTTACCCGATTGACACAGATTTTTGAACGGTCCCCGAACTGCAATTTCAACCAGTTGATCTCTATATGATCTTTGCTTTTAGTTTACTCAGTATCTTAATTTTAAATTTTTACAGTTATCTGCTGACAAAAGAGAAAGTGTACTTTTATTATGTCCTTTATATTCTAACTTTTATCATCTTTAGTGCTATGCATAGCGGCTTTTATCTCTTGCTTGGGTTTCACGGATGGAATGAAGGGCTCCATGTAGTTGGCGCACTTGTTGTAGTCACACTGATACTCTTTTCCGATATTTTTTTACAACTCAAAGATCATCTATATCTCGTGCATAAATTTTTTCAGTTTTCTGCAGTGGTATTTTTCATCTTAGCCGTACTAATCTTTAATAATGTGCCCTACTCAAGTCATGCTCTTAACTTCTTTTCGCTTATCTTTTTCAGTGCCCTCTTCTATGCAGCTGTAGTAACCTACCTAAAAGGTTATGTAGGTGCAAAATACTACCTTATAGCATTGGTCATATACACTGCTATGATGGCTTTGATGGTCCTTACATTTAATGCATTTTTCGAATACACTCCGATCAACCGTCACCTTTTCATTCCTGGTGCTTTTATAGAGATCATATTTTTTACATTGATACTAGCAAATAAATATAAAACTATCACTCTTGAGAAGATTAACATTCAAGAGGAACTGATCCAAGAGAAAAACCGTAGTGAGCAGGAACTAACGCAAGCAGTCAAAAGCAGGACTCATGAGCTTGAAAACGCAAAAAAAGATCTAGAAAGCCTTGTGCGTACCGATCACCTGACGTGTGCAAATAATCGTCGGGCTTACCAAGAAAAAGTAGAAGATCTTCTTGCACTGCGAAAAAGATATGAAATTCCATTTTGCATGATCGTTTTTGATATTGACAACTTCAAAGTTATTAATGACACCTACGGACACCACTTAGGGGATCAAGTACTTATCGATCTTGTAGAACTTATAAACAAAAATATCAGAAAAAATGATCACCTCTACAGGATTGGCGGTGAAGAGTTTGTGGTCTTGCTCGAAAACACCTCTTTAGAAAAAGCAAAAACGCTTACCCTTTCCCTTTTAGAGTTGATCGAAACACAACTGACCACTATCAAAGAGCAGACGGTTACAGTAAGTATGGGGCTGACGGAAGCAAATAAAAATGACAGTGAAGACTCGCTCTACAAACGGGCCGATGCCCTACTTTACAGATCGAAACAAAATGGGAAAAACAGAGCCTCATTTTAAATAAAACTTATGCTAAAATACACCAAAAATATGGAGAAAACAATGAAAAAAATTCTACTTGCAACACTGCTTGGATTGTCAACTACACTTTTTGCCGTATCCTCTTGTAAATACAGTGCAGATAAAACAGAACTTACATGGACAGCGTTTAAAACACCTGAAAAGATAGCAGTTAAAGGCTCCTTTAATCACATAGAAGTAAATTTTGACAAATCTAGTTCAAAAAAAGAACTTCTAAAATCTAGCACTGCCCAAATCTTCACGGCAAGTGTCAACTCAAACAACAAGGGTCGTGATGAAAAACTTGTACAAAACTTCTTTATCGTGCAAGGGGTAAGAACTATAGATGCAAAAGTAGTTGATGTTCACAAAAAAAGTGCAGATGTAGAGATCAGTATGAACCGTATAAAAAAGATCATATCTATGAATATTGAAGATAACGATCAAGGGATGATACTCAAAGGGAGCATCGATCTAGCCGACTTTAAAATGCTGCCGTCTCTAAACTCGATCACACAAGCGTGTTACGATCTTCATAAAGGGAAGACTTGGCAGGATGTTGATCTAGAGTTCAAAATCTACTCTACTTGTAAATAATGAAACTAGGAACCAATCCTTTTGAAACGGGGCATATAAAAAATTATATTTTACTCTATGCCTCTATAGTCGTTATAATGATTTTGTTTTTTTTCGCAGGTGAACTTTTTATAGAGCCGAAAGAGATTGAAAAAAAAGTTTTTGACACTGAAAAAAAGGAAACAAAAGCAGCTGGGAAGACGCAAGAGAAAGAGGAGAAGTTTATACCAAAGTTTAAACTTCTGGAAAAAGCCTACTAGTTACTCTTTAGTAACTATGTAAAGCTGTTCGTGTCCAAGTTTTTTCAGTATATTCATTACACTGACAAAGTCTTGAAATCGTGACTCTTTGTCACTTCTAAGTATTACGGTCTGATTTTTTGATACTTCACTGAGTTTTTTCTCTAACGTATCGAGATTAACCGATTCCTTTTCAAAAAAAAGCTTCCCTTTCGCATCGACATACACGGTAACCTCTTTTTTCTCCTCTTTTTGATCCGATGCACTTGCCTCAGGGAGATTTACAGGGATAACACCCTGTTTTATAAATGTAGCCGTTGTAAGCACCATCACAAGAAGTACAAGCATTATGTCGATAAAAGGGATCACATTGATCTGATCGAACCTTTTATGCGTTTTTTTACACTTTGACATCTATCTACTCTTGTGTATCTTGAAGTACATCGTACTTAGTCAGTACTTTTTCAACTTTTCTAAGCACTATAGTATACGCAACAATTGCAGGGATTGCAACAACTAGACCCATCGCAGTCGCTTTAAGAGCCAGAGCAAGACCCGTCATGATCTTTTTAGCATCCACTGCACCGACGTCTCCTAGGGTGTAAAATGTAAGCATAATCCCTAGTACTGTTCCAAGAAGTCCTATATAAGGAGCGTTTGCACCAATAGCACTAATGATATTGATGTTGTTTGTAAGCTCCATCTCTAGTTCGTCCCTGTGACCATACTCCTCTACACGGACAGTCTTATAAAACATCATACGTTCTATAAACAACCAAAGCGTCACAACACTCATAAGGATCAAAGTCCCCATTACACCATAATCTATAGCTTGTTCAGCATACGTTATCAAACCTGTTGTTTCCATCATTTTCCTAAACTTTTAAAATTTTAACGAGACAGTAGTCCCCTGATCTATTTTTGAACTTACATCTAATTCTATACTGTTGGCATCACAAAAACGTTTGACCATTGCAAGTCCGATACCAAACCCTTGCATATGTTTATTTGACTGATAAAAGTTATCGTATATATGCAGCAGTTCCACCTCATCCATACCTATTCCGTAGTCTTGTATGGAGAGTGTACTCTCTTTGAGTTTTATGTCGACAAACTCCGAATTTGGCGAGTATTTTACCCCATTATCGATTAAATTGTCAATCACTTTACTCAGCCCTACCCTGTCGATCTCGATAGTAAATTCCTCAAGATCCAAACGAAAAGTTTTACCGGGGTATATGCGTTTGAGAAAAGCCACCCTCTCCTCTAGGAGTTTGTCAAGCTTTACCAGTTCCTTGAGGTTTTGCTTGGACTGCATTTTGATAAGATAATCAAGTTCGTTATAGCGTTGCTGCAACATTTCACAAGCCGACTCCACCCTGTGTAGCCTCTTGAGACTCTTCTCATCTTTTAAATTCTTTCTCAACATTTGTGTATTGGTTGTGATGGTACTTATAGGGAGGTTCAGTTCATGAAGTGTCTCTTTGGAGAGGTTTTGCAGGTTTTTCACATACTCTATCAGGGGATCGATAGCGAGCTTGGAGATAAAGACACCTGAGAGGATCACCAAACAAAGGAGAACTATACTATATACAAGGAGATTTGAAACCCCTAAAATATCCAAAAAATAATATGAAATTGCAAGAAAAGCGACAACCGTCACAAAGTAAAATATAAAAATACTCAGGCGGAGGTTAACAAACAAGTTTATACCCCACACCGCGGACATTTTCTACCGCAAGCTCCGGCAGAAGCTGCTTGATACGGTTAATATAGACTCTAACGGCTCCTTCACTTCCCCCCTCGCTTACGCTGTAAAGCTCATCGAGGATCATCTCTTTGGAAACTATAGAGTTTGCATTCTCGATAAGAAGCGATAACACCTCATACTCCCGTTTGGAGAGCTCGAGATCTTCTGAATTGTAGGAGATGATACTTCTTGATCTGTCGATCAACAAACCGCAACGGGTCACTTTCTTCTTTTTCTTAAATCGTCTGAGCAGTGCATTGGTACGCAGTAAAAGTTCATCATTGTCAAAAGGTTTGACGATATAATCATCCCCGCCGTTTGAAAAGCCCTCTTGCATCATCTCTTTCTCTTTATGGGAGGTGACAAAAATAGCAGGAGTTTCATCTTCAGCCGCTCGCAACTCTTTGAGCAATGTCACACCGTCAATCAAAGGGACGTTAATATCCAAAAGGTAAAGATCAAAATTTTCTTTATACGTCAGATCAAGTGCAGCCTGACCGTTTGGACACAGGGCAACTTCATACCCCTCATCCTCAAGCATATCTGTCAGAGTCTCGCCAAAGAGAGGATCGTCCTCTAACAGAAGGATCTTACTCAACATCCTCAATAGCCCAGTTGATAGTTTGTCCAGCATACATTGGTACTACTCCGGAGTAATCGTCAGGGATGGTAAACGGACGTTGTACCAGTGTTACCTCTTTAAATTCCGGGCAGATGCCGTAGATGCTTTGTGCGTTGTCACTTACAAAGCTTTGCAAGTTGTCGAGTTTACCATACTGATCAAAAATCTCACAAAGAAGCTGCAGAGCGATAGGTGCTGTAAATACACCGGCTGCACAGCCGCAAGACTCTTTTTTATGTTGCGGATGTGGTGCAGAATCGCTTCCAAACATCACTTTTGGATGCGCTTCAAGCGCTACGTTTAAAAGGGCATCACGATCTTCGGGACGTTTTGCGATCGGTTTACAAAAGAGATGCGGCTCCATCATCCCGCCCACTACATCATCAAGTGTAATAAGAAGGTGGTGAACCGTAATCGTTGCATAAAGATTTGGATACTTATCCAGCATATCCACAGAAGCTTTTGTCGTAATATGCTCCATAATGATCTTCAGATCAGGAAAATTTTTCGCTAAAAGTTCGTAGATAGATACAAATTCAGCCTCTCTGTCCATCACAAAACCGTCAGTCTCTCCATGCACACATAAAGGGATCTCCAACTCGCTCATAGCCTCTAATGTCTCTCGCATCTCTTCGATATCAAATGAGTTCACACCACCTTCAGAGTTTGTCGTGATTCCGGCAGGATAGAGTTTAACAGCAGTAATATCTTCAGCTACATCTTCTAAAAACTTTTTTGTATAGTTTTTATAAAAAAGTGTCATAAATGGTTCAAAATAGTCGTTTGGTACAGCTGCCTGGATACGCTCTTTGTAAGCGATAACTTCCTCTTTCGTAGTGACCGGCGGTACAAGATTTGGCATAATGATCGCCCCGCTAAAACTGTATGCAGAAAGGGGTGCGATATTTTCCAGCATCACACCGTCACGCAGGTGCAGGTGCATATCTAGAGGCATTAAAAGTGTATGAGTTTTCATGAAAATCCTTTATAAATGTTCTAAATTATAACAAAAAGGTAGTTAAACAAGCCATAAAAGTGTTGAAAGTGTCACTATTGATAAAGTAAGTAACGGAAGGTACTTATATATAGTACTTAGCCCGATAAGCGAGATTCCGTCTATAAAGATCCCCACCATAACTCCTGTAACCATAAGTGCAGCTGCCATAAAGAAGATCCACATAGCCAAAATCAACAGATACCACGGCTCTGTCATAAATCCGTAATAAAGTGTAGCGATAGCACTAAAGCCAACAAGTGTATGCTGCACAACAAAAAGCGGAGTTACTTTCTCCTGTTTGGTATGAACGCGTGCAACTTTGAGATAAAAGAAGAGTAAAAAGAGTGTAATATAAACCATCTGGGTAGATCCTTGTAATTATTTTTAAGGTATTCTACCTAAATAGTTTTAAATTATGTTTATTATTTATATTGGTTATAACAAGCTTTTTGCTTTGGAGATCAGACTGTTTACCTCTTTTTCGTAAAGTTCTGCATCTGCTTTTGAAGTTGATTCAAAACGTGTAACGAGTACAGGTGTCGTGTTTGAAGCACGCACAAGCCCCCAACCGTTTTCAAAGTTGATACGAACACCGTCAACATCAATAATATCTTTGATCTTAGGAAAATCGCTTGGCGGGTTTTTTAAAAGCTCTTTGACCTTTTCCATAATTTTAAACTTTTCTGCTTCAGTGGTCTTTACCTTGATCTCTTCTGTTGAGTAAACATCCGGAAGTTTTGCCAGCTCGGCATCAAGGTCGATCCCGTCTTGAAGCAACTCTAACATTCTAAATGTCGCATAGATAGCATCATCGTAACCGAAGTATCTGTTTTTGAAAAATACATGTCCGCTTACTTCACAAGCAAGATCGGCATCTACCTCTTTCATCTTCACCTTGAGGTTTGAATGCCCTGTTTTGTACATAATGGTCTTACCGCCGCGGCGCTCAAGCTCATCATACATCACTTGTGAGCATTTCACCTCACCCACTACCGTCGGATTTTCCATCTTCATAGAGTATAAAAGGGCCATCATATCCCCTTTTATATTGTTTTTATGCGTTAGCACTGCAATTCTGTCGGCATCACCGTCATAAGCAAAAGCGATATCCCCCTCTTTTTCCAAAAGTGCTTTAACATCATTTAGGTTTTTCTCCACTGAAGGATCGGGGTGGTGGTTTGGAAAAGTACCGTCTGGATCGACATATAAACCTTTTGTGTTTAGCTCTAAACGCTCAAAGATCTCAGGGAGAACTACACCCGCTACACCGTTTCCGCAATCGTACACTATTTTTTCTTTCATCCCTTTGAGGTGTGAAAACTGTTCTACCATAAAGTCGATATAACGAGTTTTTGCATCGATCGTATTAACTTGACGATCTACTTTTTCGATCGCTTCCATCGTTTCACACTCTCGTCCTAGCGCATAGATATCTTCACCGAAAAACGGTGCTTTGTCGATCGTGATCTTAAAACCGTTATATTCGCTTGGGTTGTGTGAGCCGGTAATCATTACCGAAGCTGACGGGGTGATCCCATCCCACTCCTGATAATTTGTAAAGTAATTGACCGGAGTTGGAACAAGCCCCATATCGAGAACTTTTTTGCCCCCCGCATTAAGCCCTTCTACAAGGTATTCAAACAAAACAGGCGAATGGCTTCTTGCATCATAACCGACTGCCACATACTCACCCTTGATCTTTGAAGCGAGTGCATACCCTATCTTGCTCACACTTGCTTCGTTTAACTCTTTTTCATAAATACCGCGTATATCGTACTCTCTATAAATACTCAAGGCTCTCTCCAAAGTTCTTAATTTAATACATTATATTACTATGAAAAAGATTTTATCTTGATTAAAATACTCCCCATTTTTTTCAATGTCAAATCAAGCAGGTAGAGCTCTTTTGAAGATTTTGCAGGATAAAGACGGAAGTTTTTAACCTCTCCAAGATAGTCTATATCGAAACTGATGTCACTCTCTATGGGATAGTTTTTGAGTGGTTTTAAAGACTCTATCCTATAGAGCTTGTGATCTTGCACTATATACCCGATATAGGGGTTTATACGCTTATGGATCGAGTGACGTGACTGAAAAAAGACAATATCGACTTTTTTATCCTGCGAAACTATCTTCACAGAGTCTTGAAAGCTGAGAGAGAGATCGAGAAAGAACATCTCTTTGGTCATCTCAAGTTTTTTTATCTTGGAACTCTCTTGGGTATAAACTTTGTTTTGGGCATTTAACTCCGCAAAACTCTTATATAAAAACACCATAATGATCGAGAGGATCATCACCGAGATCATTAGCTCTATCAGTGTAAACGCTTTTCTCATTGTATCTTCACCCGCAAAATGGATGCCGAGAAGTTTTTTGACTCGATAGAGGTTTTTCCAATCTCAAACACACTCCCCACAGGTGTCTCAATAGCATCAAGTTCATCGTAATCAATTTTAACTTTTATCTTTTTGAGCTTGCGCCTGAGCTCACTCTCAAGGTCAAACTCCCCAACAAGTTCATTGAGAGAGATATTGCTCTTTTCAAAGCCGTACTTCTCAGCACTACCGAGTAGAAAGGTGTTGTATTGTGTCTCTTTCGTGGTTTTTTGAAGCCAAAAGAGCTTATTGTTGGCATTTCCTTTCACTTCGTAAATAGCAGCGATCACGACACTCACGATAAGGACTGCGACCATCACCTCCAACAGTGTAAAAGCACCTCTGCTACGCATGCCCTAAACCGATACGGATCGCTTCATCAAGGGAAGTCTCCCCTTTTAAAAGCATTGCATGGAGCTGTCTTGCGATCGTTTTAAGCCCCTCTTTTTCAAGTGCTACTTTGATTGTATGTTCATCGGTAGTAGTTTTAAGAAGGTCTTTAACACTATCGTTCATGATAAGCAGCTCACCGATCGATCGGCGCCCCTCATACCCTGTATAGTTACACTCTTTGCATCCACACGCTTTGTATATCTTTGCATCACGAGGCAGATCGTAGTCCTCACTAAAGTTCTCTGCGAGTTCATCCTCCTCTTTACAGTGTGGACAAAGGACACGCACGAGCCTTTGCGCTAAAATACCAAGGAGTGAAGAGGAGATCAAAAACGGTTCGATCCCCATATCTGCAAGTCTCGATATTGTCGCTGCTGCCGAATTGGTATGCAGGGTTGAAAATACCAAGTGCCCGGTGAGTGCTGCACGCACAGCAATATTTGCCGTCTCCTCATCCCTAATCTCCCCGATCATAATGACATCGGGGTCTTGACGTAAAATAGAGCGAAGCGCCGAGGCAAAAGTAAGCCCCACCTTTTCGTTTACCTGTATTTGGGAGATGTTGTCACTCTTATACTCCACAGGGTCTTCAACGGTAATTAAGTTTTTGTGCGGTTCTTCCACTTCACGTAGAAAGGAGTGCAGCGAGGTTGTTTTACCACTCCCCGTCGGTCCCGTTACCAAAATGATTCCGTGAGATGAACGGAGCAGTTTTTTCACATCACTAATGAGTGTTTCATTAAATCCAAGCTCAGTGATCTGCGGGATTTGTGAACTCTGCATCAATAGCCTCATAACAACACGCTCACCGTAAAAAGTCGGTAAGATCGAGACACGAATATCTAAAACCTCTCCCGCAATTTTCACCTGAGTACGCCCGTCTTGAGGTATTCTTTTTTCGGAGATATCAAGATTTGAGATAACTTTGATACGACTCACTATAAGGCTGACGATCTTTTTATCGAGATCGGCATTTTTTGTCAGCATCCCATCTATCCTAAAACGCACCTCACCTTTGTTCTCATGTACTTCTATATGGATATCCGATGCACGTTTTTTTACCGCCTGATAAAACAAGGCGTTTACAAACTTGATAATCGGAGCTGACTCTTCACTTGTAAGGATATCTGCGGAAGTTCGTAAAAAGTCCGTTAAGGAAAGATCTTCCCCCTCATCCTCTTCATTTTGGGAATCCCCCTGCATCGTCTCGATCTCTTTATCTGTTCGAAGTTCTAAGAAACGGTTATAGAGTCTGTCAAACGAATCCTCGTCTAAGATGTGAAGCGGGTACTCCTGATTTAGCTTAGTGTAGTAATTACTGGCCGTCGTAATATAGCGCTTTGAACTAAACGCACAAACCACACCGTCCATCTCACTAAAGAGCAGGTAGTTTTTGACACTGAGATTGGTCTCTAACTCCTCTAACTCTAAGGGTTCCAGATCGATATTATGGAGTGGTTCAACGTTCAACATTTTCACCCTTTTTTATCTGCTTAAAGACATCCTGATTGTACTTCTCCTGAATTTTTGAAAGTACACCGAGATCTTTTTGTAGCTGTGACAACTCTTCACTTTTGTCAATCACATAAGGGGTAAGGATCACTACGAGGTTATCCTCTTCGTTTGTTTTTGAAGTTGATGTAAAAAGTTTTCCCAAAAGTGGAATATCGCCTAAAACAGGTACTTTTACTTCTGAATTTTTATCGTAGTTTTTCACTAAACCACCGATTATTATACTCTCCCCATGACGCAATATAGCTTGTGTTTTCACCTCTTGTTTTGAAGTTACCGGCTGTCCCGTAGCGTTTTGAGAACCGTCATCCAAGACATTTTCTAAAATAGCTTCCACATCAAGTGTCACTTTATCATTAGAAGAGACACGCGGTTTGATCTTAAGTGTCAAACCGACATCTTCCCTCTTGTACGAGTTTGTCGTCCCCGCAGTGGTGGTACCTACAACACTCCCTGTAGTAATCGAGATCGTTTTACCCACATAGATCGAAGACTCTTGATTATTTACACATAAGATCGAAGGATTAGAGATCGAGTTTGCCGCACCGTTATCTTGAAGAAACTCAACTGCTGCACCAAGAGCTAAGGCGGACTGAGTAACTGATCCGATCGTTGTTCCTAAGGAGTCTGATACAACTGTAGCAGCTACATTGGTAAGATCGGTTGATCCAAAGTTTGCACTCATTGCATACAATCCTGAAGAGGAGATATCCCCTGCTGCAAAACCGTACTTGATCCCTATGTTTTCACTTTTGTTTTTATTGATCTCGATGATTTTTGCCTGCACATAAACCTGATACTTCTCTTTGTCAAGCTCATCAATGATCTTTTTAATCCCTTTCATCACAAGAGGATCGCCAATCACTACGATCGAATTGATCTCTTCACTTACCGAAACATTCGGTTTCATCGTAGGGTCTTTAAATGTCTGTTTTGCAATAATATCGGTGATCGTTTTTAGTACCGCTTTTGCATCAGAATTTTTTAACGGAAAAATCTGTACGGTGTTGTTGATGTTTGATTCTACATCCAGTTTTGCAACCAGGTCTACCAACCTCTGTACATTTTTCTTTTGCCCTACCAAGATCAAGCCGTTTATATTTGTATCTACGACAATTTTCACCTGCTCGGTGGAGATCTTCTGGTTAAAAATAGATTTTTGAATATTTGAGAGTTTTGTCTCAAGCTTTTTTGCCTCTGTATTTTTCAGATACACAATTTTCACGACATTTTTGACATCACCACTGAGATCTTTGATCACTTTTTTGATCGTCTCTATATTTTTTGGATAGTCGGTAATAAGAAGCGTATTACTCTCTTTCATCGTCATTAGTTTTGCAGTTTTTGATATGAGGTATCTTATCTTTGCAGCGACCACATCAACATTTTCACCCCTGACCTCGATCGCCTGTGTCACCATTGTGGAACCGTAGAGTTTTTTATTTTTCCCTATTACCGGTACGTTTTGATTTGCAGCACTTGTCGCACGTACCACCTCGTACATAGAACCTTTTTGTACTAAAGTGTACCCTTTTGACTCTAAAACATCAACCAACAAACCGATCAGCTCATCATCGTAAATAGGGGTAGAACTGATAAAATTCACCGTACCGTTGATCTTGTTTGTTACAAGTATATTTTTCTGGGTGATCTTCGATACCAGTTCGATAAAATCATCTATCTTCAAGTTTGAAAAATTGACATTCACTTTCTCTCTTGCTTCTAAATAGGTGAGTAAAAAGAGTGTAGCTATAAACAGTTTAACGAATTTCATATATCAGTTCCTTTTCTTGGTTGTTACGTAGTACGGTTAGCGCCATAGTATCGATATTATCTATATTTTTATAGAGATCGATGGCCGCTTTATAGGAGTTTAATTCCCGATTATTTGCCCGGATAATCACATCCCCTTTTTTGAGCCCCAATCGTGCCATTTTTGAATTTGGGGCAATGCGGTCAACTCGAAAACCTTTGATCTTTTTGCCTTCAAACACCTCATTGATCGCTATATCTTTCCAGATCTTTGAAGGGTTTTTTCTGTAAAAGTTGATATCACCTTTATGCACGTCAAAACTCCCCTGTGCTTCGGAACCACCAGGTGTTACATAGTTGTTTGTCTGCAGATCTTTTTTTGTATTGAGCTTTAAAATATACTCTTTGGAGTTCTTCTCAAATGTCACACCAAAAGCTTCAA
>JBEWQA010000011.1:0-42849 GCA_047689515.1 Candidatus Sulfurimonas kebritensis | reverse complement strand
ACCTAATTGTTTTTTCATACTGAGAAAGCAGTTCAGGATGCTTCTTGATAAACTTTCGTAAACGCTTTTCATATTGCTCTGTAAATATTAACTTATAGGTCATTATGAAGTGCCTTGATATGCTCATCGGCAGTCATTGTTTTTGCTTTTCCTTCTTCAATCTCTTTGCGTGTCTCTATTAGTGCTGCTTCAAGCTCACATTCTCTTAGATAATTATAATGTTCTAAATCCATTACAACATACTTAGATTTACCACGAACACTAATAACTACTTCGTCATCCTGCTTTAATGCCTCATCTAGTATTGTCACGCCACGTGTTTTAAGATCATTTGCCATAATAGTCATCTTATAATCCTTTTAATAGTATTATAACATATACTATTTACAGTATTTAATATTAGTATGTTCTTTACAATTCCTATAGATATATGTCATAAATAGTAACTTCAACAAAAGGATTTACTATGAATGTAGGACATATCTATCGGAACACTAAAAGTACACTCACTTGTTAACAGACTAAAAACATTACCTGATTTGAGTACAATTACACAATCAATTAAAAAAAATAACTTTCAGTTGCAAATATTTTAGTGGCCGCTTTTGTATCCGCTAAATTATGCAACAGCTTGAAAGTACGGTATATAAAGGAGTTTAGCATGAAGATACGAGTCTATTACGAAGATACCGATACAGGCGGAATAGTTTACCACTCAAACTATCTTAATTTTTGCGAAAGGGCACGGAGCCAGGCTTTTTTTGACAAAGATCTGCATCCCGTTTTAGACAGTGGACATTTTGTAGCCAGAAAAATTACCGCAGACTATTTTAAAAGTGCAAAGCTGGGAGATCTGTTAGATGTGGAAACTGAATTGGTAGAGATGAAAGCTGCCTCTTTTACCCTGAAGCAGGGGATCTTTAAAGAGGGTATAAAACTTTTTGAGTTAGAGATCCTCCTTGCCTATATATCTTTTGAAGGGAAGATCCAAAAGATAGACTACAAGACAAAAGAGTTAATACTCGGCGTATTTGACAAACCTGGTTTGCATAGGGCGTAAAAGCTCTATATCGTAGAGCACTTGATTATTCACAATCTCCAGATCGTATACTCTTGCTTCTCCCGACATTTTTGAGTAAAAATAATCGATTCCGATTATCGTAGAGTAGTTTATCCAGTCATATTTTATATCGTTTCCAATCAGGGAGTTCATCTCGATCTGCATATTGTCCTGCTGTGTGATCGAGTTTGCAATGATCATGTTTTCCCGGTCTCTATATTGTGTCATTGAGAGCAGAAGCGGGTTGTAGTTGATCTGTGTCGAGAGGATATTCGTAGCGTTTGTATCGTAGAGAGTGAGCTGCGACATAATCATTCCCGTTTTGATAATCGGAGTATTGATCATAAAAGAACCCTCTGCGATCTTCTCATTCTCTTTGAGGTAGTGTTCAAGGTTTGTTGTACGGGTAGATATATAGTACTTAAACACATTGTTTTCCTCCTGTTGAGCTTGAGGTAATGTTTGCATCTGATGATCTTCTGAAAAAGCGCTTGGCTCAGCTCCCTCTATTACAGGGTGAAGAAACTGCTTCTCCTGATAAAGAGCAAGTTTTTGTCCCGTTGCTGATTTACCCGAGAAGATAACGAGCGGCGAGATCGCTTCTTTGAGCAAGAGATCACTTTGTGCAGAGTAATCTATCCCTCCGAAACTGAGGTAGAGAGAATCACTCTCTACATCTTTTTTATTTGTCGTCGGGAAGTAGATATTGAGATTTGGATCGATACTGATCACATTATCAACTCCCTCTTTGGTCAACGGTGCGATCACATACTCGATCCCCTCATCTGCGATCTGTTCTAGCGTATCATAGATAGTATCATAGCTCTCATCTTCGATCTTGTAACTTTTCATCGTAAAGGGTGCACTTTTACTCATCAGATAGGCAAAAACAGCGTTTGTAGTTGATGTAGCGTATTTTCCAATACGTTTATAGGGAAGTAGCAGGGCGATTCGAAAGTTTGCGTTTGTAGCTCCTATATTGAAAATAGCTGCATTGATCATACGAGCTTCTTCAAGTTCTCTACTTGGAAGTTTTCTATTTGCGTGTGCTAAAAATGAAAACACCTGCTCGTTTTCTAAAAACTCCTCCAAACAATCCTCATCACATTCATAAGGATCAAGATCAAGTACATAGGTTTTCGGAAGAGGGATATCCGAGACGAGATAGCTATGTGCAAACAAGCTAAACGGTAATAGTAGGGTTAAAAATATTTTTTTCATAAGCAACTCTTTATAGTTTTTAGATCTTTTAGTGTTATCTTCTTAGATTCTGGATTTCTAAGAAGATACTGAGGGTGATAGATCGGAACCAGTTTGTATCTTTGAAAGTCTATCACATGACCTCTAACATTTTCGAAATTGTTTTTATCTCCCGTGAGATGGCTGTATGCATCTTCCCCTAATGTAACAATCACTTTCGGTTTTACAAACTCAAGTTGAGAAAAAAGGTAATGTTTGCAGGAGTTGTACTCAGATTCTGAGGGTTTGTTTGATTGCAGAGGTTTACACTTGATAGCATGTGTCATATAGACAGAGTTGGTATCAAGCGCTAAAACGTTTTCGATCATTTTTTGCAGCGTTTCGCCGCTTCTACCTGCAAAATAGTTGTTAGTACTGTCTTGAGCCTCTGAAACCACATAATCAACAATAAAGAGGGAAGCTTGTTGGTCTCCATGCCCGCTCATACTTTGACGGCGCGATTTGCTAAGATCACATAAGTAGCAGGAGTGTATATTTGAAACAAGCTCCTCTAAATTAAGAGGGGTTTCATAGTTTTTTTTCTCATTCATTTCAAAATGGTCGATATACTCAAAACCAAGGTGTTTTAATCTGTAAAGATTTTGTAGCAGTACAAGGTTTTGAAAAGATCGCAATTTTACCACCGTTATTGAAATATTTTTAAGAGTATATAAGAAATGCGATTAAATTATACTTTGATGTTTTCATAAATATGGTATGATTACATGTAAACAGGGGATGTGAATGAACAAAAATGCACATGAGCTAGTAACTAGCCGCTTTAAAATACAATCATCAACAGAAGTACCAAGCGTCATCTCCGAGGTTCAAAACTGTAAGAGTACTACTCCTTTATTTCATATTAGCTCCTATATCCATAACACCGTTTTGGTGCAAAATCTCAAGCGTGAACTGGAAAAAAACTTCCCCGAATCAAAAATTGTATTGTTAAAGCACAAAGATAAAAACAATGCATGTTTGAGTGTATATGATTATGAAGCAAAAGAGATGGAGAATCTGAGTGATGAGATTCTCGAAGAGCTTTACCGCCGTTATGAGAGTACCCATACACATATCAAAGAGTATAGAAATCAACTCTTTTTGAGATACTTTACGGATCATCTTACCAACCTTCCAAATCTCTACCAGCTGCGTAAAGATCTTCAAAACGATGAGGAGCAAAATACACTTGTTTTAATCAAGATCGACAACTTTCAGACGATAAACAACTTTTACGGTTTTGTTGTCGGGGATTATGTGATTGAGTATATCAGTGCACACCTCAAAGAGGTGTTTGAAACAAGGTTGATATATAGGCTCTCCGGGACGGAGTTTGCCATAATTTTAGAGGAAGAGTATGACTTTTACAGACTCAAAGAGTATCTCAATGATCTTTACAAATCCCTGCAAAATATCGTAGTTACTTATCAGGATACTCAGATATTTGTAAACTTTACCCTCTCATCCTCCGTATCCAAAGATAACAGCAATCTCTTCTCAAAGGTCTCGATGGCTTTAAAATATGCGGAGGATAACTCTTTACCGTTTTGGATCTATGAAGATACGATGAACTTTGAAAGTGAGTATGAGAAGAATTTAAAGCTCTCTCATGTAGTGCGTGAAGCGGTTGACAACAACAGAATAGTCCCTTATTATCAGGCAATATACGATAATAAACAAGGGGTTGTCAATAAATACGAGTGTTTAGCCCGTTTAGTTGACAAAGAGGGCAATGTTGTCTCTCCGCAGCTCTTTATCCCTATAGCGAAAAATTTAAAGATATATAATAAAGTGACTAAGATCATACTCGACAAAGCGTTTGAGAAGTTTGAAAATATCGACTATGAATTTAGTATCAATGTCTCGATCGAAGATGTTATGAACAATGAAGTTTTTCAATATATCGTAGAAAAACTCAAAAACTTTCCCGAGCCCTCAAGGGTCACATTTGAGTTATTGGAATCTGAAGCTATACTTGACTTTAAAAAAGTGGGACGGTTTGTCGATGAGATCAAAAGAAGGGGTGCAAAGATCGCAATTGACGACTTTGGAAGCGGTTACTCGAACTTCGCGTATATGATCAACCTCCATGTTGACTACATCAAGATAGACGGCTCTCTAATTGAGAAAATAAGTACGGATAAAACCTCCTTGATAGCAGTAGAGACGATCGTGGGACTTGCTAAAAGACTTGGTATAAAAACAGTGGCTGAATATGTTTTTTCCAGTACTATTTTTACTCAGGTTCAAAACCTGGAGATAGACTATGCACAAGGATTTTACATAGATAGACCTTCCTTAGAGTTCACCAATGGTTTACCGATCTAAGAGTCTATAAAATTGTCACTCTGTTTCTGCCATTTTGTTTTGACTTGTACATAGCCTGATCTGCACGTTTGATCGCATCTTCTACAGATTCCTTGTCTGATAAAAATGTAGCACCTATACTGCATGTGAGCCGTTTGATAGTCGCAAAGTTATGTATCTCTACAGCATGACGAAACTTTTCTAAAATTTTTCCGATACTGTTTTGATCGTTGATTGATAAGATCATAACAAACTCCTCCCCGCCCCAGCGAATAAGAATATCGTCTGTTCTTGAAGAGTCTCTCAGTACTTGTGTAAACTCTTGAAGTACTTGGTCCCCTACATTGTGACCGTAAGTGTCGTTGATGTTTTTAAACAGGTCGAGATCAAAAAAGGCAATCACTTTAAACTTATCGCTATCACGCTGATGCTCGGTTAGTGTAGAGATATTTTGATCAAAATAGTTTCTATTGTAAACATTTGTTAGTGGATCAAGCATCATCTTCTCTTGCAGTTTTTGCTGCTCGTGTGCCGTTTGTGTCACATCGTTAAAGTCAACGATATACATCGAAGGGATAGGGAGGGGCTGGATCGATACATTAAACACTTTAACACTATCGTACTTAGTTTGAATAGCTACATTTCTTTGGGAAGCCGGCAGTGCTAAAATCTCATTGATCCATACATCAT
Organism: Candidatus Sulfurimonas kebritensis; assembly: GCA_047689515.1. Lineage (GTDB taxonomy): Bacteria > Campylobacterota > Campylobacteria > Campylobacterales > Sulfurimonadaceae > Sulfurimonas > Sulfurimonas kebritensis. Next base: position 37,553 of record JBEWQA010000011.1, on the reverse strand, counting down.
CCGATTTTTTTTGATAGTAGCATCCTTCCATTTTTAAAAACGTATCACAGATACAGCTATAGTGCTTTTGAAACTCCTGCAGAGTATGAAAACCGTAAAAATCCAAGCCTGTCTTATTGATAAACTGGAGTTCTTTAGTATCTGTTAAAACGATGATAGTCGACTGCATATTGAGCATCATCTCCATGAATTTTTGGAGCTGATGCACATGCAGATGTGTTTGAACTCTCGCTAAAAGTTCTTTAGGGTTAAACGGTTTGGTTATATAGTCGTTACCCCCGAGATCAAAACCTTTAATGATAGTCTCCTCATCACTTTGTGAGGATAAAAAGATGATGGGGATATTGTCATACTGTGCATCGCTTCGTATCTTCTGAGCCACTTCAAAGCCGTCTATTTCAGGCATATGCAGGTCAAGCAGTATAAGATCAATCTCGAGCTTTTCAACTGCTACAAGTGCTTTTTCTCCGTTATGTGCAACTCTAATGTCATATCTGTTTGCAAGTATTTGAGATACTACATCGATATTTGTTTGCTCATCATCTACAACCAATACTACAGGCGTCTTATTCATCAAATAGCTCCTCTAAAATATGTTCTAACAGCTTGATTAAACTCTCCTCGTCAAACTCTTTAAAATTTTTTTCGAGTTGATGGTATTGTTTTGAAGGGAGATGGTGTTTGAGTTCTAAAAGGAGTTTTTTTATCTCATCTTGGTTGATATACTGCATCTTTTTAAGTTTCTCAACAAATTCCTCCAAGGAGTGTTTGAGTGTCTCTTTATCTAACGTAGCAGTTGTGTCTTTTGTGATCAGTGGGGTGATTTTTTGTTCGATCTCTTCAAAAATTTCTGTAACTGTTTTTTGAAATTTTATGACATCATCTATCGATCCGTTAGACTCCTCTAGTGAGATACACTCCTGATAGAGTCTGTTGAGATGAAGGTTCCCGCTTGCTCCTTTGAGTTTGTGCACTAACTCATAAAACTTCTTGAGATCGTTAGCATAAAGTTTATCAAGCAGTGCAATGTCAAACTGAAAGTTGCTGTAAAAATTTTGGTATAAAGAGTATGTTCTTTGCTTACCAATATGGAGAGTTTTTTGGAGCTTTGTGATATCAAAACCGTCTATAAACACTCCATCGCTTTTCTCTAGATCGAATGAAACTTTTTCACTGTTGAGCTCATCTTCGTTAAAGTAGAGACTGAGAGTCTCTTGAAGATGATTGGGATCGATCGGCTTTGCGATATGGTGCTTCATCCCTGCATCCAGAGTCAGTTGTTTGTCTTTTGGCATCACTGCAGCACTAAGTGCTATGATCGGTGTATCCGAATCAAACTCTCGGATCTTTTTAGCTGCAGTGATCCCGTCCATCACAGGCATCTGCAGGTCCATAAATATGATGTCATACTGATTCTCTTGGCAAAGTTCTACAGCCTCTTTACCATTGTTTGCCACTGAAACGTTAAAACCAAAATCCTCCAACATAAGCGAAGCGACGAGCTGGTTTGTCTCGTTATCCTCAACTAAAAGGGCTTCTTTTATTTGCGTCAGTTTAAATTGATGAAACTGCTCAGGTGTATCTTCTTCTTGCTCATCTTGGAGGTAGGGGAGTACCACTCTAAAGTGAAAACTTGAACCCACTCCCTCTTGGCTCTCGACCCAGATCTCTCCACCCATAAGTTCTACGAGTTGTTTGGAGATCATAAGCCCCAGACCGGTACCTCCAAACTTTCTTGTGGTGGAGGTGTCACCTTGTTCAAAAGCTTGAAAAAGTTTTGCTTGGTCCTCCTTGGCGATACCGATTCCACTGTCTTGGACAATAAATTCCAAAGCGACTTCAGAGTCTTCTTTATAGAGTGTCTGTACCATAAGCTTGATAAAACCTTTAGAGGTAAACTTGACGGCGTTGCCTATAAAATTGTTTAGTACTTGTGTGAAACGAAGAGGATCACCTATAAGAAGGTTTGGAACTGTCTCATCGAGCTCTATGGTAAACTTCAAGCCCTTATCGTGGATCTGAAAACTAAAAAGATCGGAGACGGTGCTAAGGAGTGTTTCGAGCTGAAACTCTGTCGGGAGTATGTCGAGTTTCCCCGCTTCAATTTTTGAATAGTCTAAAATATCGTTGATCACATGCATCAGTGCTTGTGAGGAGATATGAACCTTGTTGAGATACTCTCTTTGTTGTTTAGGAAGATCCTTTTTAAGAAGGATTTCGGTGAGCCCTACAATCCCGTTAAGGGGTGTTCTGATCTCATGTGACATATTTGCCAAAAATTCAGATTTTGCCTCATTGGCTCTATCTGCAGCTTTTTTTGCTCTAAGGAGTTCTTTTTCACTCTCTTTTTGTTTTGTGATGTTTCTTGATGAAGCATAGACATACTCTTGATCATCTATTTTGATCTTCACCGCAGTGATAGAAGCCAGATATTGTGACCCATCTTTTCGTGTATGGGTTCTTTCTATCGTAATAGGTCCATCATCTAAAAGATCGAGAATATGTAGATACTCCTCCATTGTAAACTCTTTATCCCAGTCAAATACCGATAGCTGCTGCATCTCTGCATCACTGTACCCGAGAATTTTTTTTGTCATCTCATTATATTGGAGCAGCTTTCCATCCTCAACACTCATAATAAAGATCTCATCAGAGGCAAGGTCGATCAGAGTTTTATAGCGGTTTCTCTCCTCTTCGATCTTGAGTGTAAGCTCCTGTATCTGTGTAGTGTCGTACACAGTACCGATTGAGCGTATAGGATCTCCCTCTTTTGAGAACTCCGTATCACACTGCTCTTGAACGTATTTTATCTTTCCGCTTGGTGTAACTATCCTATGATCGATCTTGTAACTCTTCTTATCTATGAGGGATTTGGCATAAGAGTCTTCAACTTTTTTTCGATCTTCTGGATAGACGACATCTTCTATAAATGTATCGTATGAAGGTGTGGTAGTATTTTTGTCGAGTTCAAAAATATTATACACTTCATCAGACCATGTCAGTTCATTGGTTTGAAGATCAAACTCCCATATACCGAGGTGTGCAATCTTTTTTGCTTGCGAGAGCTGGTTAAGCACTTTTTTGAGTTGATGTTCATTTTTCTGTTTAGTTGTTACGTCTATCACAATAGAAAAAAGAAGTTTTTTGTTCTTTGTATCGATAGGGGAGGAGTGTACCTCTACAGTCTTAATCTCTCCCGATTTGATCTTGTGTTCAAAAAGGAAATAGTTTCGTTCGTTTTTTGCTGCATCTTCACGACGCTTTGCAATCTCCTCTTCAGACAAAATATTGATTTCGGAGATATTCATACTGCAAAGCTCTTTATGTGTATAGCCATAAAAATTTGACGCACTTGTGTTAGCATCTATTATGGCCCCACTATCAGGATCAACAAGCATCATAACCGCCTCATGTTCTTGAAACATATTTTGAAAACGCCGGTTGAGCTGTTCGATCTTCGTCTGCATTGTTTTTTGTCGATCGATATCGACATGTGTCCCTGCTATTTTTTTTGGACTGCCGTCGGAGTTTTTGACAACTGCTTTTGCTCTGGAGAGGATCCATTTGTAACTGCCGTCTTTACAACGCAGGCGAAACTCCACTTTAAAATCCGTAGAGCCGTTACTTGCAAGTTCTACCGCCTTGGCTTTTGAGCGCTCAAAATCGTCGGGATGCAAGAGAGCCTCCCATGTGGCAAAAGAGTTTTCAAGCTCATCATCCTTATACCCCAGCATCGCTTTCCAAGAGGGACTGAAGTAGACAATATTTTCTTGGACACTCCACTCCCAGTAACCGTCTTCGGTTACCGAGAGGACATTTTGCAGACGACTGAGAGTGGTTTCAGCTTTTTTATCTTTAGTTATATCTTTATGGATACCGCTGACGACGATTATTTTTCCGTCTTTATCGCGTTTGGCAACTTGTCCGCGATCTAGTAGCCATATATAGTTTCCATTTTTATCTCTAACGCGTATCTCAGCTTTATACTCCTCAGTATTGCCGTTGAGCAGATCGGAAAAAAGCTCTTGTGCTTTTTCAAAGTCTTGTGTATTTACGAGTTTGTACCAATCATCATAGTCAAAACGATCTGGCGGATCTGTATAACCCAAAGTTTTATAAAGTTGCTCTGAGAAGTAGAGTTCCTGTGTTTTTGGATGGTACTCCCAGTAGCTGTCACCGTTGGACTCGATAAGGTCTATAAAAAGTTTTTTGTCAGGTGAAAAAAAATCATTTAGAGACATTACCTATCCTTCAAGCATTTATCATTAGAGATAGATATTATTATACTATGATTTTTAGTGAATGTGACATAATGTGAGAAAAATCGATCAAAGTTTAGAAAAGAGCGAGATAAAAAATCACAAAAAGTGAACTCAACTAGAGGTGGGGAAATACCTCTAGTTGGGGGAGGAGTTTAGAGACTACTCAGCTACTTCAACAACTACCGGAGTTGATTCCCAGATCCCGTGTTTTGTACAGTAACCGTGAGCTACAAGATTAAGTTTTTTGCCCATTGGACGGATGTTGAAAGTTACTTCAGCGTGAGATTTCTCATTACCTAAAGTACCCGGTACAAATGAAGCAGAAGCAAGTTTAGTTTCACCGTTGAAAAGAGTGATAGACTCGATATAGTGATCGAAATCATCAGGGTGAGTATACTCTTGACCCATTTTTACGTTAACTGCTAACATTTCACCTTTTTTTGCTTCACCGTCAACAGTGATGAATGGAGAGTGACGATCGATAAGATCTTTTTTTGCTTCTCTTTCTACAGTATCGATATCAACATATTTGTTAATCTTTGGCATTGTGTGTCCTTTTGTTTTGAATTTAAATTATCGTATTGTAACCATAAAAACTTTTAGCAAAACATAAATAAGAGTATATTTGTCTTATTTAAGTCTTGTTTTATTTTTTAAAGTTACTTTCCTCTATTATAACAGGATAAAAATAACCGTAACCGAAATCTTTATCTTTGACTAATGTCCCTTGGGCGGTGATCACGTCTCCGGCTTTAGGAGTGTTGTCTTTAGTTGTAAATACAAGATCATCCATATTTGAAAAACGGGTCCCGTCTTGGACATGCACCCAGTTTTTTCCCATGATCTGTTGCGATACTTTTGTGACTTTTCCGCGGACTGTGACCGTTTTTCCTACATATTTGTCACGGTTTTTAAAACTCTCGGCAATTGTGATCGTATCTGCTTGTTTGTATGGAGATTTAAAAATATTTGGCTTGTACTTAACTTGTTGTTGAGCCGGTTTAGCCGCAATATCTCCCGCAAAAAGGATATTGTCAAAAGTACGATCGAGTGTTTTTGAATGGAAGTTTTTCATCCATCCCTGTTCGGTAAAAGAGATCTTAGAGCCTTTCTTTACATCCCTTTGAGTCATTGCGATCCAGTATTTGTTTTTCCCGTCATCCACTTTCATATAGGTATAGCCACCGCTATTCATATTTTCTAATACTGTAGCAGTATGTGTAGTCGCAGCATAAAGCGATATACCAAGAAGTAGGGCAAGGGCTGTCTTTTTCATTCGTTAACCTTTTTGTTTTTTATGATTGTACATAAGTTTAAATAACAGATAAAGTCAGTGAAGCAAAGGGATCAAAGCATTAACCAGTCTTTCATTGATTTGTGTCGACATCTCTTTTTTCATCATCATCAAAGCTTCAAAGCTTGAGTATTTTTTTCTAAAAGTTCTTTCTGTAGTTAATGCATCAAAAATATCACAGACACATAATATTTGTGCATATAAAGGAATTTGTATCCCTATGAGATAGTTTGGATACCCTGTACCGTCCAGTTTCTCATGATGGGACTTGATAGCTTGTAAGATCTCTGTATTTTTAACTCCCAGTTCTTTGGCCAGTTCGACACTTTTTATCGGGTGGAGCTGCATAAGCCCCTCCTCTTGAAGATCTAAACGGGAGGGTTTGTTGCGAATCTCTTTGGGGATAGAGAATTTTCCTATATCGTGTAATACGGCAGCAACAGCAAGACTCAGCAATTGGGGATGCTGCATCCTTAATTGACGCCCTAAAACAACCGATAAAAGGCTGACGTTTACATTGTGTGATGCTTCTGTATAATCCTCCTCAAAAAAACTTACAAGTTTGCCTATAGAAACTTGATAGTTTTCAAATGAAGAAACCAACTCTTGAGCCCATTGAACTATCGACTCTTTTGAGATTGCAGACGGACCTTCTGCAAAAAAAGATTCCATCAGTTTGACACCGTTTTGGTAAATCCTTTTCAATTGAAGGTATAAGGTCTTTTGCAATGTGTTTTTTACTTTTTTATGTACGATATTTGGTGCAAAGGGTTTTGTTATATAGTCATATGCTCCTAACTCCACCGCTTTTTGAACCGATTCTGCTGTTTTGGATGCAGATACAAAGATAATAGGGATATCAAGCTGCATCTTAACGTTGATCGTTTCAGCTATTTCAAATCCGTTTTTCTCAGACATCTCTATATCAAGCAGAATTAAATCGGGTTGAAGAGCTTTGGCAGACTCTATTGCGTTAGTTCCATCTTTTTCTAAGTGAAGTTTATAGTCGCTTTTTAATATTGCACTTAATACGTGCAGATTTGTAGTATCATCATCGATAATCAATATATTTTGTTTTTGATGCATCAATTTGCCTCTACATTATATCGCCGCCGCACTGTAAGTCCTCAAACCAGTCAAGAAATTTTTTTACATTCTCACCTTTAAAAACTGCGCCGTGTTGCGGAGCAATCATCTCAACATCATATTTTCGTACATTTTGGACCCATTTTTTCGTAAAGCTGTTTCCTGCCATATAGCGTTTGTGAAATTCCTCAAGCAGCGGCAGGTGAGCATCAAAATCTTTAACCTCTTTATAGATGTAGTGCGTAGGCATTACGGCTGCACCTATATCACCGCTAAAGAGAATCTTTGAACGGCTGTCGTAAACAGTAAAGTTTCCTGGGGAGTGGAGAAAATGTGCAGGGATAAACTGAATGAAGTTTTCACCAAAACTGATTTTAGCTCCCGGATCCGGCAGTGCCATAATACGGTCCATATCCATTAGACCGTAGTGGCTCATAAAACGACTCCAGAGTCCCGAGATAATGATTTTTGCAGGGGAGGATACGCTCCACTCAGCAATAGAGCCTGCTACATCGGGATCTTGGTGAGAGTAGAAGATATACTTAAGTTGATCTACATCGATATGTCTTGCCACCGCATCGTACATCTCGTCAAAAACTGACTGACTTCCCGGATCTATGAGTATACCGCTGTTGTTTTGTACGATCAAAAACTGATTTACCGCAAGGTAACTCTCCTCCTGCTCCTCATCGTCAAAACTGAACATAATGCACTTGTGTACACCGTCATCATATAGTATTGTTTCATTTTCCATATTGTAATCCTTTAAATTCCCTAATTAAAGCCATTTGGCGTTTGGATAGATAGTTTATCAACTTCTTTTTTGTCTCACTATTGGGGTCAAGCATAATGACGACAAAAAATTCATGTTTCTCCTCTTGTATATAAAAAACATGGCCGTCACAATTGATGATCAAAGGCTGGCGTCCTATAGTGAAAACCATGTCAAGATACACCTTCTCATCAGGCTGAAAACCGGCAGGAAGAGAAAGTAAGGAGAGCCTGACGGCATCTGCGGAGATATCGATGATCTTGACATGGTCTCCAAACTTGTGATCCTCATAAAAGAGTGAGACCTTGTGATCCTCTTCAGGGGCTAGGCGGACAGATTCTCTTTGCGTAGGGGAGTGTTGTGAAAATTTAAGATCATCTACGACGATATTCTGTTTCTCATAATCAACATATTTGATAGTTTGGCAGAGAATATCTGAGGGAAACAGAGAATTGGCAAGGATTATTTTCCCCTCAAACTGTGCACATTTTTGTTGCAGGTAGGAGGACTGGATAGCGATCTTGTTTTCATCCGCACTGACTATGACCCCTTTATTTGTAACTGAGAGTCCCTTATAAAGGTTTAGCAGCTTAATCTCGTCATTGTTTCTTTGGATTGATTGGAGCAGATTGATAAAAGTTTTCTGATTAGTTTTTGTCTCATCGAGACGTGTCTGCTTCTCATCAAAAAGTTTTAGCAGATCCAAGTCGGTGATGTCATCAAAAGAGGCGAGGTAGTAATCATCGGAATCTTTGATCTTAGTCATACGAAAGATAAAGTGGTGAAACTTATTCTCTTGATCAATCATTTTAACATGGTAAAGTTTATCTAGGTTATGAACAGCTTCTGTGTACCAGTTTCGATCGTCTGTATTATAGAGAAAATTGGTATGTTTGAGAAAGAGATTGCCCAAGGAACCGTGGATGATACTAAAGCTTTTGAGATCATCAACATCGAAAAAGTTTAGAAAAGTATCGTTTACTATAATAGGTTTGTCGCGACGATACAGTACAAGCAGGTTATGTTGGAAGTTAAAAATGGTCTGGACATAAAAGTCAAACAGTTTTTGCTCTTCAAAAAGTTTGATCTCTTCAAGTGCATCTTGAAGTGCTTCGAGCAGCTTATCTGTAGCAAGCGGTTTTTTTAAAAATCGATAAGCAGAGGCATCTATCGCTGCATGAAGATTTTCGGGAGTATCTTTGGCAGAGGTTACGATCACTTTTGTATTTGGCGCAATTTTGTGAATTTCACGTGCTAATTTCAAGCCGTCCATATTGGGCATCTCCAGATCGGTTACCACTATAGGAGCTTGTAGTTTTCTAAAAATCTCTAAACCTTCCAGTCCGTCTCCGGCAAGAGAGATATTGTGAAAAAACTGTTTAAAAAAGCGGGTAGCTTTCTCACGTAAAACTTCATTATCTTCCACATATAATAGTTTAACGTTTTTAGCCAGCTTTTTCAGTTCTGCCAAATTTTGTTTATCTGCTTGTAAACTCATACAATAATAATATCAAAATTAACTAGAGTTTAACCAATAAAAGTGTAAAATCGCGCTAATTTTATAAAAGAGTATGGATGATGTTAAAAACTTTACTAATTGAGATAGGTGTTGAAGAGCTTCCCGCTGTCCCACTACTAAAAGAGCTGAGAAATATAGAGAAAAAATATGCTGATATTTTAGAGCAGCACAATCTTTTATGTGAGTTTGAGTTTTACTATACGCCTCGCCGTTTGGTGATCTGGCACAGAGAATTTAAAACGGCTCAGGATGATTCTGTTGAAGAGTTTTTCGGTGCGCCTTTGGCGATCGCATATAAAGACGGTGAGCCGACTAAAGCAGCTGAAGGTTTTGCCAGAAAATGCGGCGTAACACTTGATGAGCTAAGCACAGCTGATAAAGGCGGTAAAGAGGTTCTTTACTACAAAAAGGATGTAAAGGGGAGAGCTTCAACTGAACTTCTGTCTGAGATCATCACTGCATGGATCAAGTCGCTCGATTTTGGAAAGTCTATGAGATGGGGCTCTTTGGATGAGAGTTTTATCCGTCCTATCCGTTGGGTAAACGTACTTTTAGGAGATGAGCTTGTAGATATGGAACTCTACGGGGTAAGATCTTCAAAATCTACATTCGTGCACCGTATCGCAAACTTTGATGCACTTGGCATTGAGGGTGCAAAAGATTACTTTGAGAAGTTAGCGGCAAACGGTGTCCTTCTTTTCCAAGAGGAGCGTGCACAAAAGATCTTAAAAGATATCAAAACACTTGAGGAAGACAACGGTGTAGCAGTAGAGATCGATGAGGAGCTTTTCAGTGAAGTTATAGCGATCAACGAAAACCCTACGGCGCTTTTAGGTTCGTTTGATGAGGAGTTTTTGGCATTGCCGCCTGAGGTTATCATCACCTCTATGAAAGAACACCAGAGATACTTCCCTGTATTTAAAGAGGGGAAACTTACAAACAAGTTTGTAGTGGTAGCCAATGCCTATACAGATGATTTTTCAGATGTGATCGCAGGAAATGAGCGTGTACTTCGTCCGAGACTTGCAGATGGAATGTTTTTCTGGGAGAATGATCTGAAAAACGGTCTAAGCACAAACGGTTTAGAGAAGATCACATTCTTCAAAGGTCTTGGATCGGTAGCAGACAAAATTCAAAGGGAAGCAAAAGTAGCATCTACCCTTTATGATAAGTTTAACGTAGCAGCTGTCAAAGAGGATCTGACAACTGCCGTTGAACTTGCAAAAGCGGACCTTATGAGTGAGATGGTGTACGAGTTTACCGAACTACAGGGGATCATGGGATTTTACTACGCGCAAAAAGCGGGTTACAGCGATGCCGTAGCACTTGCGATCAAAGAGCAGTATCTTCCAGAAGGTGAAGATAGTGAACTTCCATCAACACCGCTAAGTGCGATAGTGGCTCTTAGCTTAAAGATAGATACGCTTTTAGCACTGTTTAGTATTGATCAGATTCCAACGGGTTCACGTGATCCGTTTGCACTTCGCCGTGCTGTAAACGGGATCGTAAGAATTGTTAATGAGTTTGGATTTCAGTTCAGTATCGAAACCGATATAAAAGAGCTTGCAAAAATCTATGAGAACGAGATCGATTTTGAAAAACTTGAAGGGTTTATCTTAGAGCGTATCAAACGTTACTACAAAGTCAACCCTTCGATCATCGAAGCGGTGCTAAGCTCAGGCGAGCGAGAACTTTTAGCACTCGGTCAAAAGATCGATGCTCTAAATAACCTTGTAAACTCTGAGGGCTTTTCGGAAGTGAGTTCAACTTTTAAAAGGGTTGCAAACATCACGAAAGATATCGATATGACACAAGAGTTTACCATCGATGAAGCACTCTTTGAAGATGCAAGCGAGAAGCAGCTATACAAGCGTTTTAATGAAGTGAGTGGACAAACTTACGAGAACTATGAGTATGAACTAGACGCTCTGCTTGGTCTAAAAACCGAATTAGATAAATTCTTTGATTCGGTAATGGTAAATGCCGAAGATGAAGCGGTGAAAAATAACCGTAAAGCACTTGTAGCTTCGATCTACAAAGCAATCTTTAAAATAGCAGACATCAAAGAGGTCAGCGTTTAAAAGATGTATGACGTTGCAGTTATTGGTGCAGGTATCAATGGCTGTACACTTGCATATCATCTAAAACAACTCTCCCAGGATGTAGTCATCTTCGATAGAGAAGGTGTGGCTTCAGGCGGCAGCGGTGCTGCGGGGGCATTTTTATCTCCAAAGTTTTCCAAAGGGGGCGAACTCAAGGAGTTGCTTAACTCCGCACTCGATACCGCCCTTGACTTTTACACACACAATTTTCCTCAATATATAGAAAAATATAACCTTTTACATATAGCACAGGATGAACAAGATGCACAGCGGCTCCGTTATATCAAAGAGCATAAAGAGGTACCTCTTTTAGATAATCCCTCTTTTGTCCCTGAAGAGGAATATATCTACACCTCTAAGAGTGCGATCGTAGATGCAGAGGCGATGTGTCACGCTTTGATTGAAGATATCGTTTATAAGACAGACTCTATAGAGACTCTGGAGTACCAAAAGGATGCTTGGCTCCTTAACGGAAAACATAGAGCTAAAAAAGTGGTGTTGGCAACGGGGGCTTATCAACATACCCTTGCACCACTGCCGTATAAGATGACGCGAGGTGTCTGGGGACACAGGATAGATATAGCTACTACTACACAAAACCGTGATTCTATCCATCAGTATGTCTCGATCTCTCCGACAAAAGAGGGACAGCTTTCGGTCGGTGCAACCCATAATGTCCACTATCACCCGCAAAAATCACAAGAGCCATATGATTTTGAAGCGGGGAGAGAAGAGCTGCTTGAAAAGGCTTCTCGGACACTGAAACTCGAAGATGTAAAAGTGCTTAAAGATTATGTAGGGCTTCGAAGCGGGAGTACCGATTATCTTCCGCAGATTGGCGGGATCGTCGATGTTGAGAAAAACATGGAAAACCTTACAAAACGGGAGCTTTATACCAAGAAGCCGGACTATACAAAAACCTGCTACCGAAAAGATCTTTATATGATCAACGGCAGTGCAGGGTACGGCTTTGTACTAGCACCTTATTTGGCACAAAAACTGGCAAACCATATAGTGAAGCAAGTAGAGTTGCCAAGCGCTTTAGAGCCGGCACGCTTTTTTTACAGATGGGTGAAGTCTGCAGACTAGATACGCACCCGTTTTGGAGGAATCTCTGCAAACACCTCTTTAAAAGCATTGGCAACAAGTTCGCGGTTTTTCCCACTCATAAGCGGAGAGATAAAGTAGGCAATGTCCATCGCTTCATCATCGTCATGATTTTTGTCGTATATAAAAACGATCTGCTTATCAAGTTTTTTGATATGCTCCGTTAAGTCTCTTGCATAGTAGTTGATTGCAGTGTGCTCCCGATCGTATTTATGACCGATTCCAAAAAATACAAATTTACCGCTTAAACGGATATTTGGGATATCGATGTAATTAAGCTCCTTATCGTGACGTGTGAGTTGTCTCGATTTGAGTTTTTCGAGATCCATCTCAAACTCATCAACTTTGCTTGTTCGTATATTTTCTTCATTATAGTTAAAGAGGTACTTGACCTCTACAAGTTTCCCCTCATATGTATGTTTCAGCCCTGCATTAAGTACAAAGCTCATCGGATCTTCATTGAGCTCTACAAATTCATCATACGCTTCAAACCCGTCCTCTTGCAGAAATTTACTCGGTTTGTAACCTTTTGGAGAAGTCTCAGGATGGTATAAAAAGATAGTCCCAGCTACATGTTTTCTCTTCTTTTTCAGCATCATCTCCAGATCTTGTGTGGTGATACTCTCATCAGCTCTATTGAAGTAGATATAATGCTCTGTAAGGTAGTCCATATCAAAGTTTGTTTTATATTTTCCAAATATCTGCATTGTCTCTCTCCAACTCTTTATAATATGGAGGAATTATACTAAAATACGCTTATGATTTATATAGCATATCTTCTTTTTACCGCTTTGATACTCTATTTTGTGTTTTATCAGCTGCAATATTTTTTGATATTTACCCCGACATACATAAAAGAGCGCCGTTTGTGTGATCGTTGTGATGCTTTAGAGATTGTCACACCTGACGGACTGGCTTTAGAAGGTGTAGTGTATGAGCCAAAAGAGCCCCGAGCGACGATGCTGTTTTTCGGAGGGCGAAGCCACGACAGTGTCGCACTGATCCAAAAACTGCAAAACGCCTACCCGCAAAGCAGAATTATCACCTTTAATTACCGTGCGTACGGTAAAAACAAAGGGAGCATAACAGAGAAAAACCTTTTAAACGATGCACTTCATATCTCCAAAATAGTCAAAAAAAATTATGGAGAACTTTATCTTTTAGGTTTTTCTATTGGCTCCTCCTTAGCATCTTACGTTGCTTCAAAGATGAATGTAAAAGGAGTATTTTTGATCGGAGCTTTTGATTCGATCCCTTTGATTACACAGCAAAAGTTTGGGTTTTCTATACCGGAGTTTTTTATCCGGTATAAGTTTCCGACACGAAAATACGTTCAAAATATAGATAGTCCGACAGAGCTGTTTTTGAGTCAGGATGATGAGATCACCTATATTGACAATGGACGTCATCTTGCAAAACATATTAAAAACCTCATATTTTATAAAGAGTATGAAAATCTCTCCCATAAAGAGCTTCTCTGGGACAGTGAGGTGATAAACCATATAAACGGAGTGATCAGCAAATGAGTATAGGGTTATTGATTAAAAAATTTATCTCTTTTTTCTTTGAACCTTTAGGGATAGTGATAACACTGTTTTTATTTGGTCTGTACTATTGGTACAGTAAAAAACAGGAGCGGGCTGAGAAACTGCTTTTAGTGAGCATTTTCATGCTGGTACTTTTTTCTTACCCGCCGTTTGCAAATTTTTTGATCGCCCCGTTAGAGAAGAGCTATCCCAAATATGACTATTCCCAAGATGTTAAATATATTCATGTATTAGGCAACGGATACACTACCGATCCGGCACAGCCGATCTCCTCACAGATCACAAACGACGGTACAAAAAGGGTGTTAGAGGGGATCATCATCCACAATAAATCAAATGACGCAAAACTTATTTTTACAGGTTTTCAAGGGCGTACTGATGTGGCAAATGCGGTTATGAATGCAAAACTGGCTTCTGCTTTGGGCGTTGAGCAAAACAGTACCATTGTCAATCCAAAACCGGAAGATACACAAGAGGAGGCTGAGTTTACAAAAACTATAGTGGGGAGTGAGCCTTTTGTACTTGTAACATCGGCTTCCCACATGCCGCGGGCAATGATGTTGTTTGAATCACTGGGGATGCATCCGATAGCTGCGCCGACGGCATTTTATAAGGATGAAGATGTGAGTTTTTGGCGACTTCCGAGTGCTCACGCACTCTTTGTCTCCACTTTATCTATGCATGAGTATGTTGGTATATTCTATGCAAAAATCAGAGCAGTTTTTGCATAAGTTCGATGTGGTAAGACTCCTGGAAGTTGATAAAATCGAAAAACTTAGAGAGTTTTTCATCTTTGATCGCATCGCTTAGCTCCTTACACATCTCTTTTGCAGCTTCCTCTTCAGCGATCCCGTCATGGATAAATTTGTTGAGATCTTTAACGATGTAGGTCATCTCATGGAGCTGTCTCGGCAGTGCCAAGATTCCCATTTTTGCCATCATGTTTCCAAACGACTTGAGATGAAAGTGTGACTCGTCTACAAGGTCCTGAAAGACATCAAAATGTAAAGAGTTGTCAGTTCTTGCCTGCATATAGGCATATACCAAGATCAACTCGTACTCTTTGTAAGACTCCTCAAATAAAAACATCGTAAGTGCATCTATGCTGCTTTGATCGAGGCCTTCCCACTCCCGTTTCATATTAAAAGCGGTAACGGCTTGATTGTTTTCATTGATTGCCAGAAGTTGATCAAGATATTCAACAAGGTAGCTGTCATCGGTTTTTAGGCGCTCTCCGAGTATCGAAGCAGGGTAGTGTTGCTGTGTAATCTCCACTTGTGCTTTTAAAGCGCCTAGAATTTCAAAAACAGAGTTGTATTTTACAAGCTGCCATTCGCGGTCGTAATTATAATCATCTCCGTTTTCCAGGATATCACTTCCGAGCCACTTCATATGGCGAAATGCGATCTGGGAAAAGTCGTATAAACGGGACTTGATCGCTTCATCGTTAATAGCAAAAGAGGCAAAGAGTATAGCCAGCCACAGCTCATGTTTTTTCTGATAAGTACTATTTGTCATTTGGCACCTCGCAACTCTCTTTCATCTTTAGGGCATGGAGTTCTTCATCTTTACCGTTTAATCTGTTTTCGTAGTTTTTGATTGAAGCTATGAAAGCGGTAAAGACGATATCTGCACACACTTTCTGCTGCGGTGTCAGATCGCCGAGTTTTTCATTCATCTTCCGGATCGCTTTTTTTGCATAATCGAGATCGTTGTTTTTGATCATCTCCGTGTACATCGAACCGATCACTACAGTGTCTTGACAACCGTTTGTAGCAAAACGAACGTCTGTAACCGTTTCATCATTGAGTTTGGTATAAAAGATTACATACTCCCCCGTCTTTTCATCCAAAGCTACTCCGACACCGTTGGCATCATCAAGTTTCCCGTAATTTTTTGGGTCCATTAGATGTTCTAAGGTTTCGGGATTAAGTCCCTCAGGCATTTTTACATCTTCAAACATACTCATTCCTTTTAATATTTTATCTTAGCTAAATAGAGACCGTTTGGGGGTGCAGGTTTTAGCTTGTGATTCACTTTATTTTGTAGTTTTTCTTCGATCTGCCGGGCACTGAGATCGAGTAGTGCACCTGCCATAAAACGGATCTGTGTACGCAAAAACCCGTTTGCTTCAAAATAGAGCACTGTATATCCTTTATGTTTATAAGCAAATGCTTTGTAGATCTCACGAACAGAGCTTTTTGTCTCACTTCCTGTTTTCATAAAATTGATAAAATTATGCTCCCCTATAAAGAGTTTGATATTTTGTCTGATTGTATTGAAATTTATCTGATCGACAAAGGTGATAAAATCAGCCTCAAAAGGGTTGGAAGCCCCCTCTTTTATAATATATCTGTAGACACGCGATTTTGCAGAGTATCGGGCGTGAAACTCCTCAGAGACTTCATAGACTTTTTTTACGGAGATAGAGGAGGAGAGCATCTCGTTTAAAACCCGTTTGAGTTTTGCAAGGTCACTCCAAAACTCAGGCAGATCGACGTGAGCCACCTGGTAAGAAGCATGTACCCCTTTGTCTGTTCTTCCACTTGGAACTGTCTTTGAGTTTATGCCGAGTTGTCCAAGTACCTGCTCGAGTTGTCCAAAAACGGTGTTTTTAGAGCTCTTTTGGATCTGTGAACCTAAAAAATGGGTACCGTTATAGGATAAGACTAAAGCTACGCGCATCTAAAATCTTTTTGCGATAGTTTTTCTGTAGATCAGATAGGTGGCGATAATCCAGCTTAGTGACACAAGATAGATCGCATGGTAGCCCAGTGTACGGTGAAGCGACATTGCAAGTGCAAAATAAATGATAACCCCTAAAAAGGTAAAAAGATATGTTTTTGACTTTTGGTGTCTGGTATGAACTACTCCGATGGCAATCACTAAAAAGACTGAAAGAAGGGGAAAAAGACTCATCAGTGTATTTGTAATCAGGAGTCTGTCTTTTTTCTTTCTGCCGTCTTTTGAACTCCAAAACTCCAAAGGCATCTGATATTGGCTCAAAGAGGCTTTGAGTGTATCGTAGATAGTCATCTTTTGAAAGTCGATCTGGGTAAACTTGTCTTGTGAATAGCTGTAGCCTTCACCGTCTGTAAGTTCAAGCTGCAGTACGCCTCCTTCGTTGATCACATCGGCCTGTTTTGCAGAGATCAGTATCTCCTCATCAGTGTTTTTGTTAAACAAAAAAACATCTTCGTAACGTTTGTTGTCTTTGTCCTCTTTCCCGATATATAAAAGCCAGTCCCCAAAATTGTTTCCAAATTCACTTGCGGAGAGGTTAAACTTTGCTTCACTTTTTTTCTGATCTATAAAGTTGTCAGAGAGATTGTTTGTGTGGGGATAGAGCATAAAAAAGTTGACAAACAAAAGTGTAGAGAGCAAAAAGGCAGGCACGGCTATCGTTTTTGCTAAAAAGGACGGTTTTATTCCAAGAGCGAAGATCACAACGATCTCATTATCATTTGAGAGCTTAAAGATCGAAAGAACTGCAGCGACAAAAAACGATATAGGGAGGGTGTAAAACAAAATGTCGGGTAATACGAACATATAAAGTTTTGCCATATCAAGCAGTGAGAGTTTGATAACTGCCGTATATGCTGCGAGTTTGATCGAAAATATCATAGATGCGATTACAAACAGGGGTAAAAACATCGATAAAAAGAGCGATGAGAGGTTTGCGAGAATATAACGTCTGAGTTTAGCCATTGAGTAGTTGTCCTAAAAATAGATCGATTTGTGAATCGTATACAAAAGTGATAAGTGTAGCGAGGGCTAAAAAGGGGACAAAAGGGACACGTTGCTCCTCTGCGGGTCTGTTGATCAGAAGCAGCATCACGGGAAGTGCTAAAAGAGCCGATAAGAAGATGGCAAAAAGCCCGAGTTTGATACCAAGCAGTGCTCCTATAGTCGCAGCTACCATGATGTCTCCTTCCCCCATAGCCTCAATCATCGGTGCACGGTCGTAATGTTTGTTCCACGAGGTTTTTGTTTTGAGCCCTGCACGATATACCGATGATGTAAGGTAGTAAGACAGAGCAAAACGAAGCAGAGTAAAACCACCTGCAAAAAGGATTGCATTTTGTCCGTTTTGCAAAAAGTTTGGAAGTGTAAAAGCTCCAAGTACCGCAAACAATATCGCTAAAAGGTTAAGTGAATCGGGTACCATCTTGTACTTAAAGTCGATCATCGAAAGCGCTAAAAGCATCAAAAAGCTCATAGCTACAAAAAAAGCAGAGAGGTTCAGACCGTACTTTGAAGCTACAAGGAAAAATATGATCCCCGAACTCAGTTCTATAAGGGGGTATTGCATAGATATTTTAGCTTTACAGTAGGCACATTTACCCCCTAGAAAGATCCAAGAGAGCAGGGGGATGTTGTGCCAAGCTTTGAGTGGCTTATTGCATGAGGTGCAGTGCGAAGAGGTAAAAACGACACTTTCCCCTTCGGGAATCCGTAAAATAACTACATTTAAAAATGAACCGAAAAGTATTCCAAAAAGTGTAGCTAAGCCCAACTCTATCATTTTAGTCCCCCAAACCGTCTCTCAACTTTTTTAAATTTTTTTATTATCTTCTCCAGCTCTTTTTGATCGAAATCGGGCCAGAGTGTATCTGCAAAAAAGAGCTCAGCGTAAGCAGCCTGCCAAAGTAAAAAGTTTGAGAGTCTGTGATCCCCGCCCGTTCGGATCAAAAGATCGACATCACTTTTACAATCAAGTGCATTATCTAGCATCTCTTTTGTGATATCACCGTCATAGTTTTTCAGAGAGTTAAAAGCGCGCAAGATCTCATCTTGTGAACCGTAGTTTAGGGCAAGTGACTGTACCAAACCATCACAATGAGCCGTTTTCTCTTTTGCCGTCAATATAGTCTCCTGAAGTGATTTTGAAAAAGCTCTGAGATCACCGACAGGTTCAAAGCGGATATTGTTATCAAGATAGGTCTGCAACTCTTGTTTGATATATTTCTCAAGAAGCTTCATTAAAAACTCAACTTCCAGACGCGGCCGTTTCCAGTTCTCAGTTGAAAAAGCGTAAAGTGTTAAGCGTTCGATCTCTTCGTTTTCTGCACAATAGGAGGTGATATCGCGAACAATCTTTGCACCCGCTTCATGTCCGGCTGAACGCTTTTTGCCATGCTCTTCGGCCCAACGTCCGTTACCGTCCATGATGATCGCTATGTGCTTTAACTGATTCATACTATTGATCTAACCCTTTTGCATTCTCTAGGACCGAAAATGCCACATCGATCTTTTGTGCTTCGGGGATATGTGTAGAGCCCTCTTTGGAAAAAAACTCGATCTCATTGGTATCGCGTCCAAAGCTTGAAGAGTTTTTGAGGATATTTAGGCATACTCCGTCAAGCGCTTTGTTCTCAAGCATACTGAGTGCATTGGCTTTTGCGTTTTGCGGGTCCATCTCCGCTTTAAAGCCGACCACTTTGATCCCCTCTTTATCGATCGAGCTTAAAATATCCACATTTTTCTTGAGTGCAAGCTCCCATTTATCACCCAGAGACTCTTTTTTGAGTTTTCCGTTTTGCGGGAACTCCGGAATGTAGTCGCTTACAGCTGCCGCCATAAAGAGATAAGGTGTCTTTTGGATCAGGTGTATATGCTCATCGCGCATGAGAGTCGCTTTAGAGACTTTCCCTTTTTTTGCGATCCTGATAGAATCAACAAGATATTCCATCATCTCGGCAGAGTCTTCCACGTGGATCTTGTGCATATCCTGTGGCAGGTCATCACTTAAGTTTGTTGATATAAGGTTAACGTCGGCTCCTCTTAAGTACAAAGAGGTCGCAACAGCTGCAGCCATCTTGCCGCTTGAGAAGTTTGAGATATAGCGTACGTCATCGATTTTCTCAACAGTACCGCCTCCGGTAACCATCACCATTCTATCTTCCCAAAACTCCTCTTTGAGCAGTTCACGCGCTGTTGCATAAAAGATATCGAGCGGCTCTGCCAGTGCACCGTCACCGGTTGTTTTACACGCTAGCTCTTTTGTCTGTGTTTTGAGGATAGTAAAATTTGCTATACCGAGCATCTTTAAGTTGGCTTGAGAGATCGGGTGATCTATCATGTTTGTGTTTGCCGCAGGGGCTAAGATCTTCATATCCGGGTATGCAAGGGCAACTTGCAGCAAAATATTGTCTGCTATAGCATTGGCAAGTTTTGCGATTGTATTTGCCGTAGCGGGTGCGATTACCATCACATCTGCCCATTGAGCTAGCTTAATATGGTTGTGATCTGTTGTCCAGTCCTCATTGGTGTCATCAAGCACTTTGTTTGATGTAAGTGTCTCGAAACTAAGCGGTGTGACAAATTTTTTTGAAGCCTCACTCATAACTACACGAACCTCTGCTCCAGCTTTTACAAACAGGCGTGTGAGTTCGAGTGATTTGTATACTGAGATCGAGCCTGTAACGGCTAAAACTATCTTTTTATCTTTTAATATATTTTGTGAAATATCCATGCTTATACTTTCTAATTTTTGGGTATTTTACCTGAAAATGCTTATAGTTTTCAAAGCTATTTTTTCCCGAAAAATTTATAATAAAAATTTTTTATCAACTTCATCTTTGTACGGCTGAGTACAAGATTACCACTTGGAACTTCTCCGCTTGTCACGGTAGTCCCGGCTGCGATCATTACGTCATCTCCTATAGTTACGGGAGCTACGAGCTGCGTATCGCTTCCGACAAAAACATTTTTCCCTATTTTTGTTTTGTACTTGTTGATACCGTCGTAGTTACAGGTGATCGTACCTGCGCCTATGTTGGTTCCCATGTCGATTTCAGAATCACCTAAATAGCTTAGGTGTCCCGCCTTTACTCCTTTAAGCGTTGACTTTTTCACTTCTACAAAGTTACCGATATGGGTATCTTCCAGTGATGAGGCAGGGCGAAGATGTGCAAGCGGTCCTACATCAGAATTTTTCACGATGCTGTCCTCGATCACCGAATGAGCTTTGATTTCAGAGTTTATTATTTGTGAATCGCCTGTAATACGGCAGCCGTTTTCAATACTGCATTCACCCTCAAATGTTACACCATCTTCTATATAAATAGTTTCAGGCAGCTGCATCGACACACCTGAAAGCATCCATTTTGTTTTGATGCGATCTTGCATAATAACTTCAGATTCTGCAAGATCCTTTTTGGAATTTACCCCTTTAAAATGCTCTTCATCTACTAAAAGAGGGGCAATTTTGAGTCTGTCTTTTTTTGCCATTGCGATCAGATCGGTGAGGTAGTACTCTTTTTGTGCATTATCATTAGAAAGCTCTGGAATATAACGCTCCAGGAGATCTTTTGTAAAAGCATAGATCCCTGCATTGACGGTAGTAACACCGAGTTCAGCGGCATTTGCATCTTTTTGTTCAACTATATACTGCACTTCGTTTTGATCAATTACGACACGCCCGTAGCCGTTAGGGTCCTCTAGATCAAAGATACTCATAATGATATCGGCATCGTTGTCTATGAAAC
Source organism: Candidatus Sulfurimonas kebritensis (assembly GCA_047689515.1). Lineage (GTDB taxonomy): Bacteria > Campylobacterota > Campylobacteria > Campylobacterales > Sulfurimonadaceae > Sulfurimonas > Sulfurimonas kebritensis. Next base: position 16,374 of record JBEWQA010000011.1, on the reverse strand, counting down.
CTTGGAGTGACTCTGCTGTGATAAGGGGCATATCACCGTTTAGTACCAATACTTTTTCATTTTTTACTTCGACGTTTTTCATAGCTCCGCCGGTTCCGGGAAAGTTTGTAGCATCTTGTTCTACAAAAGTGATGTCGTCAAAATAGCTCTCCATCGACTCTTTTACTTTCTCTTTTTGGTGGGCTATCACAACCGTTACATCGTCAGAGATCTGTTTGGAAGCTTTGATAATGTGATAGAGCATCGGTTTTCCCGATATCTCATGTAAAACTTTTGCTTTATTTGATCTCATGCGGCTCCCTTTTCCGGCCGCTAAAATAACAATACTAATATTACTTAAATTCATTCTAAACTCTTTATATCCGTTTTATTAGATAAAATTTTACCATAAAACTTGACTTTATTTAATTTGTGGTATTATATTGTGATTATAAATTTTTGCAAGGTTTGTTGATGGATTTAGGTACGGTCATTGGTCTAGTGTTGATTTTAGCTCTACTCTTTGGAGTTATGGCGATGGGTGTTGGTATCGGTGCCTACATAGATATTCCTTCTGTTTTAATTGTTGTCGGTGGTTCTATCGGTGCGTTGATGGTTGCATTTAAACCTGCACAGATGAAAAAGTTTACGAAAGTTTTTATGATAGCTATCAAACCTACAGAAGAGGATGTTAACGAACTTATTAAAAAACTGGTTGAGTTTGCAACAAAAGCAAGAAAAGAGGGGATACTCGCTTTAGAAGGCGATGTAAACAACGAAGGGAACGAGTTCTTGAGAAAAGGGTTGTCGATGGCGATTGACGGCAGTGAACCTGACACTATTCGTGACCTTTTGGAGATCGAGATGGAACAAACCAGTACACGCCACAAGTCGTATGCTGCGATCTTCTCCACATGGGCAGGGATAGCAGGTGCAATGGGTATGATCGGTACGCTTATCGGTTTGGTGGCAATGCTTTTAAATATGGCTGATCCTTCTGCTATCGGACCTTCGATGGCGGTAGCACTCCTTACTACAATGTACGGGGCGATGATCGGTAACATCTTCGGTACACCGATAGCCAATGTATTAAACGTTAGAAATGATGATGAAACAATTATTAAAGAGATTGTTTTAGAGGGTATTATGTCTATTCAAGCGGGTGATGCACCAAGGGTACTCGAAGCGAAACTTCTTGCATACTTAGCGCCTAATGAGCGTGAGAGTCAATTTGACTAATAATGGATAGTTGATGGCAAAAAAGAAAAAGTGTCCTGAATGTGAAAAGTGTTTACCTGCATGGTTAGCTGCTTTTGGGGATCTGATGTCCCTGCTATTGTGTTTTTTCGTACTTCTGCTCTCTATGTCGAGTATGGATGCAAAAAAAGTCTCAGAGGCTATCGGATCGCTTAGCGGTGCGATGAGTGTTTTAGAGGGTGGTACACAAACGGAAATCTCCAAAAAACGTATTCAGGAGTCAACCCCTATTGAAACGCGGGATGAAACGAGCGAGGTGGTAAACAGACTGCAACAGGCAATAGCTGATGCCAATGAGATGCAGGAAAGACAACAAGGTCCTGAAATCACTTTAGAAGAAGCGCAAGAGGGCTTTGTTATTAAGTTGCCGGTAGCACTTTTATTTAAAGCGGGAAGTGCTGCTATCGACAATCAGGATGCACTTTTATTCTTAAAACGTATCTCCCTTTTGATCGATGAGATGCCAAACGATATGGAAGTAAGTGTTCAAGGACATACAGACAGCAGCGGTCCTGGTGTAAACAGCCCTTTTAGAGACAACTGGGAACTCTCAACTGCAAGAGCTATAGCTGTACTTAAGGAGCTTGCGATCGACGGTGTCGATCCAAAAAGAATGAACGCTACAGGATATGCAGAATTTCAACCTGTAGCAACAAATGCTACACGCATCGGGAGAGAGAAAAACCGTAGAGTTGAACTTCGCTTCTTTGGGAAAAAACCGGAAAAATCTCAGGGGCAGGCGCAATCGGTACTCGACAAGGCAGAGTCGTAAGATATGGTAAGGTTTTTTACACTATTTCTCCTTTTAGGAGCTCTGCTTTTCGGTGCTGAAAATGTCACCGTTCCGACAGTAAACCTCTCTTTGTCAGCTCCTGATACTCCACAGCAGTTGGTATCGTCACTCAATGTACTCCTTGTTTTAACATTTTTGTTTTTAGCGCCTTCACTGGTGATGGTGATGACAACCTTTACCCGTTTTGTGATTGTATTTGGTTTTTTACGTCAGGCACTCGGGACACAACAAGTACCTCCGACGCAGGTGCTGGTACTTTTGGCGATGATACTCACCTTTTTTGTGATGGAGCCGGTTGGGACAAAAGCATATAATCAGGGGATTAAACCCTATGTGGAAGAGAAGATAGGGTACGATGAGGCTTTTGAGAAAACCACTCTTCCGTTTAAAAACTTTATGATTAGAAATACAAGGGAGAAAGACCTTGCACTGTTTTTAAGAATCAGAGAGATGGAAAATCCGCAAACAGTTGCGGATGTGCCTTTGTCGGTGGTTATTCCCGCTTTTGTGATAAGTGAGCTTAAAACGGCATTTGAGATCGGTTTTTTGATATTTTTACCGTTTCTGGTGATCGATATGGTTGTAGCATCTATCCTGATGTCGATGGGTATGATGATGCTTCCGCCTGTTATGATCTCTTTGCCTTTTAAGATTCTGGTGTTTGTACTGATAGACGGCTGGAACCTGCTTATCGGTAATTTAATCGCCTCTGTAAAATAAAATATAAATGATAGGATAGCGTATTGGAATGTAAACATTTTGGTGAATGTGGAGCTTGTAGGGTTTATGAGGACGGATATGAAGCTCAATTGGCACAAAAAGCTGCGGTCAATCAAGAGCGTTTCGCAAAATTTTTTGATAAAGAGATAGAACTTTTTCGCTCACCGACACAAAACTACCGTTCCAGAAGTGAGTTTCGTTTGTGGCATGAGGGTGATGAGATCCATTATGCGATGAACCATGCAGAGCATAAAGGGGTCGTACTTATTGAGGAGTGCCCGCAGGTAAATACCTATATAGTCGAACTGATGCCAAAACTTTTATCCGGGCTCAAAACCAAACAACTTGATTTTAAACTTTTCGGTGTTGATTTTTTAAGTTCCAGTGACGGAGAGATCGTAGTATCTCTGTTGTACCACAGAAAGCTTGACGATGGATGGGAAGCAGTAGCAAAAGAACTTGCAAATGAACTTGGTATCTACATTATCGGGCGCTCAAGAAAACAAAAAGTTGTTATCGGGCAGGATTATATAACCGAGCACCTAACACTGCACGATCAAAACTATAAGTTTGATTATATAGAGAACTCTTTCACGCAACCGAATCCGCGCGTCAACGAAAAGATGATCGATTGGGCTATGGATGCCTTTGAGGGTCTTGACGGTGATCTGTTAGAGCTTTACTGCGGGGCGGGAAACTTTACGATCCCTTTTGCAAGATTGTTTGATAAAGTACTCGCAACGGAGATCTCAAAAAGCTCCATAAAAGCGGCAAAAAGAAATATGGAACTCAATGATGTGTCAAATATCGAGTTTGTACGTATGAGTGTCGAGGAGTTTGTCGATGCCCTTAAAGGGGTGCGAGAGTTTAACAGAATGAAGCATATAGATATAGATGATTATGCACTTAATTCGGTTTTTGTCGATCCGCCTCGATCGGGAATGGATGAGTTTACATCGAAATTTTGTACAAAATTTGATACTATTGTATATATCTCTTGCAATCCCGAAACACTTGTACGGGATCTAGAGATTTTGACGCAAACTCATAGTGTAGAGTCGATGGCACTTTTCGATCAGTTTCCATATACACACCATGCAGAGATGGGTGTAAAGTTAGTAAAAAAGGGTTAAGATGAGATTGTTTTTTTCTTTGTTATTTTTATTTGCACTTCTCAATGGAGAGGATGAATTCCAAAGACTTGATACTATTGTAAAGGATATAGAGGAGTTACGGTTAAACTACGACCACTCTCAAGATGAACTGAAAAAGTGTCAGGTAAAGCTTCTAGATGAGGAGCAAAAGAACACTTTATTGCTAAAAGAACTCAAAGGTGATGGCTCACCTGAAATAGATAAGAAAAATTATAATGAGAAAATAAATAATTTGAAAAACCAAATATCTTATCTTAAAAATATAGTTAAAATAAAAGAAAAAGAGATAAAAAAACTTAAAAGTAATAATAAAAAAAAAGTAAAAATAAAACAAAAAAATAAAAAATGTATGGAAAATAAAATAAATGAATTTCCAAAGCTTCAGATGAGAAAACAAAAGCCGGAGAAGATTGTAAAAGATACTGCCCCCGCTACATATAGACTCAAACAGACAAGTGTGATATACTCAAGTATCGACGGAAAGCAGATCGGAGAGTGGGAAAAATCCACCTCTTTTACCTCAAAACTGCGTCAAGGCGGCTGGGTAAAAATTAGCGGATACTTTGTCGACAGAAAATGGAAAAAAGCGCAAAAACCTATGTGGGTAAAAGCAGTAAACGCTTTTAAAAGAGACTAAAACATGAAAAAAATACTTATAATCAGTGACGGGATCATCGGACAGCACTTTATCCAAAGGGTGAGTGAGACTTATACCACGGACAATATCTACTATATTGTTCAAACAAAAGCGGTCACTTACGATGATGTCAATCCCGGAAGATTTAAGTTCTTTGAGTTCGATCCTACAAGCTTTTATAAACTCGCAAACCTTTTAAAGATGGAGTTTATTGAGGTTGTAATCGCTATGGAAAATCAGATGGACGTAGAAAATACGATCAAAAATATCCGTACTATTAAAAAACAGCTTCGGGTGATCGTGCTTAATCAATGGAATATGATCAACAGCGATCCCAATATCGTTTTAGTTAATTCCAATGAGATACTCGCCTCCCGTTTACTCGACTTTTTACCTAATGTTCCGGTGATCGCACAAAATGTCGGAGTGGGAGAGGGTGAGATCATGGAGGTGCTAGTTCCTTTCGGAAGCTCCTTCGTCTATCGCCATATGGGAGTGATCGAGCAAAAAGACTGGAGGATTGTTGCGATCTATAGAAACAGAAAGCTTATTATCCCTTCACGAAGAAGGATGATCCAGCCAAATGATCTGCTTCTTTTAGTCGGTAAACCTGCAGTACTGAAGTCGGTTTACCGTGCGATTAAACAGGAGTTAGGTCAATTTCCGGAACCTTACGGAACCAATATTTTTCTCTATATCGATATGAATATCGTTAAAAAAGAGAATATTAAAAAGCTTGTACGGCGTTCGATCTATGTCCATAGTAAACTGAAACATAAGCTTATTATCAAGATCATAAATCCATGTGATATTGAACTCTTGCAATATATAAAAGATTATAGAAGTATGGATGTCTCTATCGATATAGAGTATGACGGTGCCGATCCTAAAGAATCTTTCTTTAAAGATATCAAACTGTACCATGTGGGGCTTGTGGTCGTAGCGCGTGAAATGTTTGCCGATGAAGGTTTAAGAAAAACACTTTTTGAAGCACATGTACCTGTGCTTAAACTTGCAAACCGTGACTTTAGTACCCTAAAAGATGCTTCACTGATCTTGTCCGATAACAGGGATCTAGAGAAGATCTCATCTACTATTTTCGATATTTCCGAACAGATGAGTTTTAATCTTGAACTTTATAACTATCTGCTTGAACACCAAGAGGATAAAGAGCAGGTGATCGAACACTTCAATAACCTCTCTACGATCTTTTCAAAGTCGATCAAGGTATTTCAAGAGAAGGAAAATCCTATCAAACTTTTAGGAGAAAAAGAGAACTTTATACAGATCCTCCCTTTTACTCAAAAGCTTACTAAAACGAGATGGAGCTCACTCCTCTCTACAGACAGTGAAAGGCTCTATTTTAAACTTGATGAGTATCATCAGATCTTTATCCCTATACAACTCTAAAATTCTTCCAATTTAGCGCTTTTTTAGTAAAAGTTAAGTATTATCTAGAATAATTAATTTATTTTGGATAGATAATGGAAGTACAGATACCCCTTAAGCAAGTTATAGACAATTCATATACAATCACGATAGATCAAATCCCTACGATCAAACTCGATACAAAAGTAGCAGTTGTGACAAATCCGAAAGTAGCAGGACTCCACCTTGGCTACTTACTTTCAAAGATAGAAGCCAAAGAGCTTTATATCATCACGGTTCCCGACGGTGAGGAGTATAAAAACCAAGAGAGCATAGATATGATCCTCGAATCACTCTTTAATCACCGCTTCAATAGAAAATCTATGCTGATCGCTTTTGGCGGCGGCGTGATCGGTGATATGGTCGGCTATGCCGCAAGTATCTACCAAAGAGGGATCGACTTTATCCAGATCCCTACTACGCTTCTCTCTCAGGTTGACGCAAGTGTCGGCGGCAAGACAGGAATGAATAACAAGTACGGGAAAAACCTGGTAGGTGCATTTCATCAGCCACGTGCCGTTTATATCGATCCCCATTTTTTATCTACACTCCCTAAGCGTGAATTTGGCGCAGGGGTTGCCGAGATTGTCAAGATGGCAGTGACGTTCAACAAAGAGTTTTTTGAGTATTTAGAGACAGCGGACCTTAAAGATCCAAAAATTCTCCAAGAAGCTATTAAGAAGGCCGTTGAGACAAAAGCATCTGTCGTAGCACAGGATGAAAAAGAGAAGGGCTTAAGAGCAGCTCTTAACTACGGGCATACTTTCGGACACGTCATTGAGAATGAAACCGGTTATAAAAAGTACCTGCATGGTGAAGCTGTAGCGATCGGTATGGTGATGGCAAACGCTTTAGCCCAGAAGCTTGAGTTGATGACAGGATACGAAGCACAGAGAGTAAAAACACTACTTGAGAAGTATGAGCTTCCAACTTCATACCCGATTGAAAACAGGGAAAGCTTTTACGAGGCTTTTTACTTAGATAAAAAAAGTTCAGATACGAACATAACATTTATATTGCCGAAAAACTTCGGCGGAGTGACAATGCTTGATGATATTGCCAAAGAGGATGTTATCGCTATTTTAGAACAGTTTGGAGCACATTAATGAAAAAAAGTTTGCTCTTTATCCTGCTTTTTAGCCTGCAAACTGCTTTATTTGCCGCTGCTGATACAAACAGCACCGAATTGACAAGCCAAGAGCAAAATTCGTTTGCAGACAATAATATACAGCAGGTTATGGATTATGAGCAGGAACTTACGAAGTTAGAGTCATCGATCTCCGAAGCAAACGTATGGATCAAAAGTTACGCTACATATTTAGCGGCTTTGCAAGTCAAAGATGAACTTGACGGTATTAAACAACGTATCAAGTGGCTGAAAAAAAATGCAAAAACAGATCAAGAGAAAGATGAACTCAACGGTTTAATTACAAAAGAAAATATCTTGACAAGTCAGATAGGGCAGTTAAAAGAGGAGCACTATACCCCTTTTTCAGAGTTGATTACCCCGCCTAAGATCGAAGAGATACCTGAGATCAACAATCCTTTTGATATCTTTACGGGACTTTCCCTTATCAAAACCTTTAACAATAATTTGGAGGACTATAAGAAAAAACGGCAAGATCTTGAAAAACTGATCACTGTTTTGAAAAAGAAATTATCGATCTATGTAAAACTTGTCGCACTAGATCAAGATAAATATGCTCAAGGGTTTAACAAAACACAACTGCAGGTCTTTCGGTTTGAAAGAGCACTCGATACCATGAGTGCTACTTTAGAGGTGTATCAAAAGCGTTTGGATATCGCCGCGGTAAATATCAACAAAGGGATTGAGACGCAAGTATACAGACTGGTAAAGATCGGTATTGCGATCTTAGTTGTCTTTTTTATCTTTTTTGTGCTTAAACAGATTGTAAAAAAATATATCACCGATAATGAACGCTTCTATATGGCAAACAAGGTGATCACTTTTGCAAACTTTACTATCATTTTACTGATCGTATTTTTTAACTATATCGAAAATGCTTCGTATCTTGTCACTATCTTAGGTTTTGCTTCAGCCGGTATCGCCATTGCAATGAAAGACTGGTTTATGAGTATCCTCGGATGGCTGGTGATCGTTTTTGGAGGCAGTATCCACGTGGGTGATCGTATCCGTGTAGATATGGACGGTATGCAGTATGTCGGTGATGTTTTAGATATATCCCTGCTTCGTATCACTATACTCGAAGATATCACTTTAACATCGGTTATGTCCAACAGAAGGGCAGGTCGTATTATATTTATACCTAACAACTATGTGTTTACGAGAATGATCGCAAACTATACTCATAACTCCCTCAAAACGGTTTGGGACGGGGTTAAGATCACGATCTCTTTCGATTCCAACCATAAAAAAGCGATGCATTTAGTCAAAGAGATTACAAAAAAATATTCAAAAGGGTATACAGATATTACAAGAAAGCAGTTAAACAGACTGCGTCAGCACTATAATCTCAAAAATACCAATGTTGAACCGAGAATCTACTCTTTTATAGAAGAGAACGGTTTGGATATCGAAGCGTGGTACTTGACAAATGCGTATGCAACATTGACACTGCGATCGGTGATCTCTACGGAGATAGTTGATGCCTTTAACAAAGAGGATGATATCACCATAGCATACCCAACACAGAAACTTCATGTGGATATGCAAAGCCAAAAACCACAAGAGCTGCCGGAAAGTGACCTGTTATAATGAAAAAAGTTTACTTTAAAACCTTTGGCTGCCGCACAAACCTTTACGACTCTCAGGTGATGATGAGTGCACTTAAAGAGTATGAGATCACTGAAAATGAAGCTGAAGCGGATATGATCGTAATCAACTCCTGTACAGTTACTAACGGGGCAGATACCCATGTACGCTCATATATATCTCAGATCGAAAAAAGCGGCAGCGGTGCGAAACTCTACCTTACAGGGTGCGGGGCACACACAAAAGGGGAATCACTCCTGAAAGAAAACCGTATTCACGGTGTATTTGGACAGAGTGAAAAACAGAAGATCGATACTTTTTTAAATAAAGAGAAACCTTTTTACGAAAAAGGGGATCTTAACCATGTTGATGATGCCGTAGTTGGTGAGTTTGTCGGCAAGTCCAGAGCTTTTATCAAGATCCAGGAGGGGTGTAACTTTCGTTGTTCTTACTGTATCATCCCTTATGTTCGCGGTGATGCACGAAGTATGGACGAAGAGCGTATCGTAGAACAGGTAAGCAAACTTGCCCTTAACGGTTTTGGAGAGTTTATCTTAACGGGGACAAATGTAGGCTCTTACGGTCAGGACACGAAAACATCTCTGGCAAAACTGATGAAACGTATGAGTATGATGCGCGGTGTCCGCAGAATTCGTCTTGGAAGTGTTGAACCTATACAGATCACCGATGAGTTTAAAGAGATTCTTGATGAGCCTTGGCTGGAAAAACATCTCCATATCGCTTTGCAACACACATCTCCAAAGATGTTAAAGCTTATGAACAGACGTAATGTTTACAAACAAGATCGTGAGCTCTTTGAGATGTTGGCAGCCAAAGGGTATGCGATCGGAACCGACTTTATCACGGGGCATCCGGGTGAGAGTGAGGAGTTATGGCAGGAAGCTATGGAAAACGCCCGTAACTTACCACTCACACACCTGCACGCTTTTACTTACTCAAAACGTGACGGCACTCCATCTGCGACTATGAAACCTGAAGTAAACGGGAAGCTGGCAAAACAGCGTTTACATCAACTCGAAGCTTTGGTAAAAGAGAAAAATTACAATTTTCGACAAAATTTTAACGGAGAACTTGAGGTTTTAGTTGAATCGTTTAAAAATGGCAGCTATCATGGTCTTGATCAACACTTTAACAAGATCGTAATCGATTCGGATGAAGATCTGCTCGGAAACTGGATCACCGTAAACGATTATGACGTAAAGGAGGAGTTTAATTATGCTAAGTTCTAAGAAAAACCGTATCGCACTTATAGGTTCGGCATTTTTCATCATTGTCTTAGTGCTTTTTGCAGTACTTCGTGACAACGCAGAGAGTATTACACTTTCCCAGGCAAGTACTATTTTAGAAAATAGAGATGTTAAAAAAGTTGTCGCTACAAAAGAGTACGTATACCTAAAAACAGACAACGGCTACTTTAAGATCGCTTCATCACAAGTGACTCCTCAGATGTTTACCGATTATAAAGTAGAGGTTGGCGACGAGTCAAATATAATCGTGTATATCCTTTTGCTGGTTCTGTTTTTGGGGCTTGGTTCGATACTTTTGCGCTACTTGCAAAAACGCGATGGTTTTGAGATCACAAAAAACGGTTTGAGCAGAGACGCCGGGAAAAAACCGGAGATAAACAGACCTATCGAAGCTATAAAATCGGATGTAAGTTTTGAGGATATCGGCGGGATCAGTGATGTTAAACTTGAACTTGAAGAGATCATAGACTTTATGAAAAATCCAAAACGTTACAAAAGTTTTGGAGCGCGTCTCCCTCGTGGGGTTTTACTTGTAGGACCTCCGGGAGTGGGTAAAACCATGATCGCCAAAGCGGTGGCAAATGCGGCAGGCGTGCCGTTTTATTACCAAAGTGGTGCTTCGTTTGTGCAGATCTATGTGGGGATGGGTGCCAAACGTGTCCATGAACTTTTTGCAGCTGCGAAGAAAAATGCACCGAGTATCATCTTTATAGATGAGATCGATGCTGTAGGGAAAAAACGTGATGGGCAGAGAAATGATGAGCGCGAAGCTACACTCAACCAGCTCCTTACCGAGATGGACGGTTTTGAGGCCTCTAGCGGCGTGATCGTCGTTGCCGCGACCAACAAGATCGATGTACTTGATCCTGCACTGCTTCGTGCGGGGCGTTTTGATCGTCGTGTATTTGTGGAGCTTCCGACAAAAAGGGAACGTATCTCGATCTTGGACAAATACCTCGTAAAAGTACCAAACGAGGTGGATACCGAACAGATTGCAGATATGACGGTCGGTTTTAACGGTGCGGCTTTAGCGGCACTTGTTAATGAAGCGGCACTTTTAGCTCTGCGTCAAAACAGTTTTCAAGTCACCATCGAGCATTTTGAGCAAGTGAAAGAGAAGGTGATGTTCGGGAAGAAAAAACTGCAGATGTTAAACGACAAACAGAAGTCTTATCTTGTTACTTACCAGTCCGGTAAAGCGTTAGTAGCGACCTATTTTGATCTGCCTTTTGAAAAATTGTTGCTCTCAAACGAAAAGCTGCTTCCTGTAAGCAATGAAGCGTTTTTACAGCAAGACCTTGAAGCACAGGTAAAGATGCATCTCGCGGGAGCGGTTATCTGTGATCTTAAGTATCAGCAACACGCAAGCAGTGCAAAACAGGACCTCGATCAGGCTAAAGAGATCGTAAAAAGGATGTGTAGAGAGTACGGGATGAGCGGTTCTGTCCTGTCTGACGAACAAGAGGAAAAAGCACTCTTAGACAAGCTCTACAAAGAATCTCTTGTACTTTTAGAGTCTAAGTTAGAGACGATTGACGCTATAGAGGCGCTTTTATATGAAAGAGAGAGTATCACAAAAACTGAAATTCAAAAATTATTAGGGAACTAATGGAATTTTACAGCGGTTTTTCTTTACAAAACGAAAGCTATCTCTTTGAGCCTTTTATAAAAGATAGCGATTATACGGTATGCGGTTTTAGTTATGGGGCGATCAAGGCGTATGATGCAGTGCTTGATGCCTTGGAAAACTCAAAGAGGGTAGACACCTTGCAGCTTTTCTCCCCCGCTTTTTTTCAGACCAAAGATGAAAAGTTTAAGCGTTTGCAGTTAATGGCTTACAAAAAAAATAAAGAGCTCTATCTGGGGAACTTTATAGAGTCCTGCTTCAAGCCTTATGAGAAAAAGATAGTGGAGTTTAACAGCATTGACAATGAAGATGATCTAAAAAAACTGCTCGAGTATGAGTGGGATCTCGAAGGTTTACAAAAGGTTGTGGATGCAGGGGTCGTGATCGAGGTGTATCTCGGGTTTGCAGATCAGGTGATCGATGCCAATGGAGCATATAGATTTTTTAAGCAGGTGGCAAATGTCACGGTTTTAAAAAAAGCTAACCACTTTTTACAACTACAATAATAAAATATAAAGGAATAAATATGAGCGAAATAAAAATAGGTGTGATAACGGCAAGCGATAGGGCGAGTAAAGGGATCTATGACGATATCTCGGGTGTGGCTATCCAAGATACTATGAAAGACTATCTCAAAAGTGAATTTGAGATCGAGTATAGATGTATCCCTGATGAACAAGAGAAGATCGAAGAGACTATGAAAGAGCTTTGTGATGAAGCAGGGTGTTGTTTGGTTGTTACGACTGGTGGGACGGGTCCTGCACCTCGTGATGTAACTCCTGAGGCTACTGAAAATGTATGTGACAAGATGATGCCGGGCTTTGGTGAGCTTATGCGTCAGGTGAGTTTGCAGTATGTACCGACTGCGATCCTCTCTCGCCAAACGGCAGGGATCAGAGGGAAGTCACTGATCATCAATCTTCCGGGGAAACCAAAGTCGATCCGTGAGTGTTTAGATGCTGTTTTCCCTGCAGTTCCGTACTGTATCGATCTGATCGAAGGGCCTTATATCGAAACAGATGAAGAGGTTATAAAAGCATTTAGACCAAAGGCAAAATAGATGACGTTGGCAAAGTCGAAGTATGCACAAGAGGCACTTCAAGTAGTTGAAGAGTTGCAAAGCTATTTTGCTCAGAATCTAAACAGTGTTTCAAAAGAGTTTGGCGAAAACAAACCGTTTGAGAAAGTGGAGTGGCTGCGTGACGGTGGAAAACACGGTGGAGGCAGCCGTTATGAAGCGAGAGATGAGAAAGTCTTTAATCGCGGTTCTGTCAATGTTTCCCAAGTACATTATGATGACGATGAGACAAAAAAACTCAGCTCTGCGACTGCGATCTCTACGATCATCCATCCGCAAAATCCTCGTGTACCCTCTATGCATATGCATATCTCGCTAACGGAGATGCGTGACGGGAAGATGTACTGGAGATTGATGGCGGATCTCAACCCTGCGATCAAAGATGAAAACGATAAGCAGGCTTTTGATGCTATGCTTCAAACAGCAAGCGGACCGTTTTATGAAGAGGGGAGTGCTCAGGGTGATCGATACTTTAACATCCCTGTTTTAAACAGAACTCGGGGAGTGAGCCACTTTTACCTTGAGAACTTTAACAGCGGTGAGTTTGTAGTAGATAGAACTTTTGCACTGAGCTTTGGGAAAAAGGTGATTGATCAGTATATCTCGATCATCTCCGAAGCGCTTAAAAATAACCCTACGATCGATGAAGCAGATAAAAAGGAGCAGCTGGCTTACCACACTGCTTACCTTTTTCAAGTACTTACTCTCGATCGCGGAACGACCTCGGGGCTTTTAGTTCACGATCAAAATGATGTGGGGATCATGGGCTCGATCCCTGCAAATATCGATGCCGATCTTTTAAAATCATGGATAGAGCTGATGCCAAAACCGCAAGAGAAACTTGTAAATAAACTCGTAGAAGCTTTAGGGGGCAGCGGTGTTATTCATGTTGATGAAGCTATCAAAACAAAACTTGCAAATGCAGTACGCACGCACTACAAAGAGCATCCGGAAGCGATCTCTATGCAGGCTTCAGGCGAGATCGTACCGCCGACGGTACAAAACCATCAATAGAAAGTCCTATTTGGACTTGATCTCCTCTTTGAGTGTTTCTAAAAGCACTCTGTAAGTGGAGCGATTAAAGATATACTCTTTGGCGTTAAAGAGTGTGTCAAACATTATTTTCCACAGAAGCGAGAAGTTTTGCTCCGTTTTTACATCACAGAGCTGTTGCTGCATCTTTTGTTCAACTTTTGCAAGCGCCTGTGCATGATGAAGATACTCTTTAAGGATAGAGTAGTCTAAACCAACCTCCAAAAACTGTTCCGCAAGTGTCAATATACCCGCATCTTTTTTCGTAAAACAGTTTGGTGAAGTAGGGGAGATCAACCCGTCTTTGAGAAGGGTCTCAAAAAGTTTCGTATCTATATCGAAATGTTCGATAAACTCCTCTTTCTCATATTGCTGCAGTCCTGTCTCACCACTGAGCGTACTCATAAGCGGTGCTAACATCGCATAGGAACCGGAAAAAGAGTCGTTTTTCTTCTCCAGGGCAAGCTTGATCTCCTCGATTGAGCTTCCCATACTCTCCTGCATATACTTGATATACCTGATCAGCTCTATATGTTCATCGTTATATTTGTGCACATTGGCTTTGATCTTCTTTGCTTCGGGTAAGAGCCCCTCTTTGATATAGTAAAGAATGGTAGATTTTGGAACATTGGTTTTTGCCACTACCTCAGAGATCTTATACTCCATAGACACCCTTTAAATAAAAGTTAAGAATTATAGCATATAATTTTATCGTAAAGTATAACTTTACACTTTTTATTTAAATAGAAGGAAAACAGATGGCATATATCGATCTACCGGAGTTTGAGCAGATGAGTCCTGCTATTCAGGACAAAGCAAGACCAATACTTGAACAAACAGGTAATTTAGGGGAGATTTTTAAACTTTTAGCACTGGATGAAAAGATCTACTTTGCGACAGACTCTATGGTACAGAAGTTTCTTTTGGATGAAACCTATCTCAGTTACGATATAAAAGAGGCTATAGCCTTGCTGATCTCTCAAGAGAACGCTTGTAAAATGTGCGTAGGGGTGCATAAAAACATCGCAAAGATGCTGGGACTCAGCGAGGAGAAGATCGAATCAATACTCAACGGTATAGATGCGATGGATGTTGCAGATAAAGAGAAAGATCTGCTTCGTTTTTGTATAAGAGCTTCAAAAAAAGACAACTACAAAATTATGAAAGAGGATCTCGACGAGCTGTTTAAAATCGGCTGGAGCAAAAGTGAAGTGCTTGAAGCTGTAGCTATCGTAGGCTACTTTAACTATATCAACACTATGTCAAACGTTTTTGGACTGGGGGAGTAACGATAGATGCTCAAAAGTTTAGGAGTTGCTTTTTTATTGTGTAGTGCAGTCGTTTTAAACGCCGAAAACGGTACTGTTGTAGATAAAAAACACCATTTGGAGTGGCAGGACAGTGATGATACTACGATAGATATCTGGAATATGGCAAATAGTTACTGCACACTACTGCAGCTTGACGGTAAAGATGACTGGAGACTCCCTACAAAAGAGGAGTTGCTCTCACTCTCAAAAGATCAAGCACTTAAAAAGAGGTTTCACAACTTGCAAGATCGCGTGTATTGGACAAGTGAAAACGGTCAGTATGAAGCTACTACGATCTATAGCGGTAACGGCTTTGTCTCATCAAGTGACAACTGTGAAAAATATGCCACTATCTGTGTACGCAAGAGTAACTGACAGTTACTCTTTTATATGTACATAGATATGTACATTTGTGGAGCCGTCATCAAAACTTTGTTCCCGGACATTTAGGTAATCAAGAGATTTTACGAGTTGTCCGTACTTCTCATAACCATAGCTTCTCGGGTCAAATGATGGCTCATTTTTGGAGATGTAGGTAGCAAGTTTTGAGAGCATTACCCACCCATCTTCATCTGATGTTGCTTTGATCGATTTTACTAAAATATTTTTTAGTCCTCTATTCTCACTTTTTGTCTTTGGTACTTTCTCTTTTTGTACTCTCAGGTTCTCGGTAAAAACAAACTTGTCACAAGCGGAGATGAAAGATTCGGGAGTTTTATTTTCTCCGAAACCGTAAACCAACAGACCTGATTCTCTGATCCTTGTTGCAAGTCTCGTAAAATCACTGTCTGACGATACTATACAAAAACCGTCGAGTTTGTTTTCATGCAGTATGTCCATCGCATCGATGATCAAAGATGAGTCCGTGGAGTTTTTGCCCTGTGTATAGCTAAACTGCTGTATAGGCTGAATGGCATGTTTATGCAGGTGGTTTTTCCACTGTTTCAAGTGGGTAGTTGTCCAGTCACCGTATGCTCTTTTGATGCTTGCGATCCCAAACTTTGAGATCTCCTCTAGTAGCTCGGTAATGATCGAAGCCTGTGCATTGTCTGCATCGATCAATATCGCTAATTTATCATTGTCTTTGTCCATGGTAGATGGAACTCCTTAAATTTCTGTGTATAATATCTTATATAATTATATAACTTCCATTCTAGCACTTTAATGGATAACGTATAGTATTATAGAGGAATAGTTATGAAGATAATCAATTTCGGCTCTATAAATATAGACCATGTATACAGCGTAGATAGTACATGTGAGCAAGATAGGTAATATAATGGCCTGAAAATCTAAGACAATATTTCATCAAAGTTTATTTCCAAAAAAGCTAGAATAAACATGAAATAAATGGAGA
>JBEWQA010000043.1:0-12198 GCA_047689515.1 Candidatus Sulfurimonas kebritensis | reverse complement strand
TCTTTTTTATTGATGTACTATATAGTAATTTTTTCATCAAGGAGATACCATGAACAAAATTATAGTTGCATCACTTTGTGCCCTTATTCCACTCTCACTTTTTGCCGATTCCTCCCAAGAATCAAAATACGATCCAACATTATGCAAGGTATTTCAAGAGAAAATAAAAACCTATGAGAAAAAGATGCGTAAAGACTCTTATGCACAAAAAACTCTAGAATCATATAAAAAACGTGCAAAAATATATTGTACTAAAAAGTAAGGTGTAAGTGCTTTTTTAGTCTCCTTAGGCTAAAATCATCACCATGAAAAAGACACTTATAGCACACTCACCCGACGCTGACGATATCTTTATGTACTATGCCATTAAATTTGGCTGGGTAGATATGAAAGATACCCGTTTTGACAATATTGCAAAAGATATCCAAACACTCAACGAAGATGCTTTAAACGGCGTATACGATATAGTCGCTATAAGTTTTGCACTTTATCCTCTTATCGCTGATCAGTATGCCCCTTTAAGGACTGCCGTAAGTTTCGGAGAGGGGTATGGTCCAAAGATTATCAAAAAAAAGGGTGCTAAACTCAAACGCAATTTCAAAGTAGCACTCAGCGGAAAACACACTACCAATGCGATGCTCTTTCGTATAGCTTATCCCGATGCCCGTATCACCTATATGAACTTTTTAGAGATCGAAGATGCCGTTTTAGAGGGCACTGTTGATGCAGGTGTACTGATTCACGAATCGATTCTCACATATAACGAAGAACTTGAAGTGGAGCGTGAAATGTGGGACATCTGGAAGGAACTCAGTGGAGGAGAGTTGCCTCTGCCACTTGGCGGTATGGCGATCCGACGCTCAATCCCGCTTACAAAAGCGATCGACTATGAAGCTACACTGACCAAAGCTGTCGATGTAGCACGTAAACACAAAGATCGACTCTCAGAGATGCTTTTAGAACGAGACCTTGTAAGGATAGATGCCCCGACACTTGATCAGTACCTTGAACTTTATGCCAATGATGAGAGTGTAAGCCTCAGCGAGATCCAGTACAAAGCGATCGACAAACTTTTTGAGATAGGTTACAAACACGGTTTTTATGATAAACTTATCAAGGTAGAAGATTATCTTATCCCTACAGAGTATAATGAATTAAGGTATTCGTAATGGAAGCAAAACTGATTGCCCTTGGAGTTGAAACATTTAAGATAGCTCTTATGCTCGCTCTTCCTGCGTTGTTTGTTGGTATGCTCCTCGGGTTAATGGTCTCTATCTTTCAAGCGACAACCCAGATCAATGAGATGACCCTCTCTTTTATCCCGAAAATTTTAGGCGTAGTTCTTATCATTGTACTTACTATGCCTTGGATGATCAACGAGATGCGGGATTTCTCTTTACATATCTTCAACCTTATTCCTGATTTTGTTGAGTGATGCAGTACAAAGAGATAAACTTTCAAAAATACTCCTCTTTCAAAATAGGCGGAGTTTTTGATGTCGCCCTGTTTGAAAAGGGGGATACTTCCTTTGAGAATTTCTATCTTATCGGCTCTTGCAACAACACTCTTGTAGGGGACAATCCACCCCCTTTAATGATGCTTAGTAAAGATTTTGACTATATCAAGATCGAAGATGATCGGCTTAAAATCGGCGGAGCAACTCCATCGGGAAAGATAGCCTCTTTCTGTAAAAAACACAATATTGCCGATTTTGAATTTGTCTCCCATCTTCCGGGTAAACTCGGTGGACTTGTGTATATGAATGCGGGCCTTAAAGAGTATGAAATTTTTAATAACCTTATCGATATCACTACTCCTGCGGGTGTAAAACAAAAAGATGCAATTAGGTACGAATATAGAAAAACAGATATCAAAGAGCCTATTTTAGAGGCAAGTTTTGAGCTCCATTATGGATATGATTCAAAAAAAGTGGAGATGTTTAAACAGATGCGCGCAAACCAACCCTCCACTCCATCGGCAGGAAGCTGTTTTAAAAACCCTCCCGCTGATTATGCAGGAAGGCTGATCGAAGCTGTCGGTTTAAAAGGTAAGCGTGTCGGTGATATGGGTTTTAGTGATGAACATGCGAACTTTTTAGTTAATTACGGCGATGGAAAATTTGAAGATGCAATAAGTTTGATAAAAGAGGCGCAAAAAAGAGTAAAGGAGGAGTTTGATCTCACTTTAGAATGTGAGATCGTTATCCTTGATCAAGAGTATCTCGGCAAAAAGATACTCTAAGGGCTTAAAAGCGTAACATTAAACCACCGTAAACACCTGAGAACTGTAAGTCTACTTTTGTTTTGTCATCATCTGTTTTGATCACATAACTCTGTGCTCTATATCCAACTTCTATAGCAGGTTGTACCACAGGGGAAACATCAAAAGTATAATCAACTTTCACTCTAAAGTCAGAGAGTGTCGAACCTTGGTATGTGATATATTTTATATCCGATTCAAGACCTATCTCTGTGGCAGGAATCTCAACACGCGCTCTTGCATAACCCATAGGTATAGCTAACATTTCGCTATCTTCATAATTTCCTGTACCTACACCGTAAATATTAACGCCATCAGCTTTAAAAGTTGTATCAAGGATTTTAATATCAACTCCAAGATCGAGTGTTAGCCATGCAGTATTGTCTAAAAGATTATAGTATGGAATCACATCATACTGATCAACTTTAAATGAACCTGTAGTTACACTTGAAGCGCTAAAGTCTTTAAACTCACCATCTACACTACCCTTGTCCTCAACACTTGCATATTCCAATCTTAAATTTGGTACTACCGGTATCGGGTGTTTGATAAGCATCCAAACATACGCAGATGTTTTTTTTGTTTTATCACTTATATATGAACCATTTAGTGCACCGTCAGTGTAGCTAATTGTCCCTTCAGGATTTTGTGCCCAAGCACCTGCACCCATCTCAACTCTTGTAAAATCAGCACTTGCTGTTACAGCTAGACTTAAGAATATTGCCAATAAAGATATTACTTTTTTCATAATAACCCTTTTTAAAAGATGGAATATTATAGCAAAAGTTTATAAGATATGATTTATAAAGGAAGACAGGGGTCTAAAAAAGACCCCTAAATAGGAGGGAGTTTTTCTATTGGAAAGAAAAATTACGCTTGTGCTGCTTCTAAAGCTGCATCGTATGCTGGTTCTTCAGTGATTTCCGGAACGATCTCTTTGTAAGTTACAACACCGTTTTCATCAACTACGAAGATAGCACGACAAGTTACACCAGCTAAAACAGAACCACCTAAAAGTACTCCGTAAGCGTTAGCGAAATCTTTGTTTCTAAAATCTGAAGCAACAGTTAATTTGTCGATCCCTTCAGCTGAACAGAATCTACCTGCAGCAAATGGAAGGTCCATAGAAACAACAGTAGTTTTAACACCCTCTAAGTTAGCAGCTTTTGCATTGAAGTTACGAGTTTCAGTAGCACATACACCTGTATCTAAAGAAGGAACAACGATGATAAGTTGTTTTTGCCCTTGAGCACCACCAACTACTACATCACCTAAACCATCTGAGTTTACAACTGTTACTTCTGGAGCTTTATCTCCAACATTTACTTGATTACCTAATAACTCTACGTCTGTACCTTTAAATTTTGTAGTTGCCATTTTGACCCCTTGTTTTTTTTAATTTAACGCGATTGCGTTTTGATGCAAGAAGTATATGGGATATAGGATAATTTTACTCTTATTTAAAAATAGAGTAGTTCTACATAAGCTATACTTAAGGTTTGTTTTCTAATTTATATCACTTACTATTTTATCCCTGCCCTCTTCTTTAGCCCTGTATAATAACATATCGGCTCTTTTGAAAAACTCATTGGCATCCTCTTGGGCTTGTAGTTGTGTGACACCGAAACTACAAGTAAGTTTTTCAACTTGTGTAAATTTGTAGCTTTTTATCGCCTTTTGTAGTTTTTCACCGAGTAATACTGCATCTTTGAGTGGTGTATTTGGTAATAAAACAACAAACTCTTCACCGCCCCATCTAGCAAAGATATCGCTTTCGCGAATATGGGTTTTGATAAGTGCGCTTAACTCTTTTAATACAGTGTCTCCGACATCGTGTCCAAAATTATCGTTGATCCTTTTAAAATGATCGATATCAAAAAAGATAATGCTAAGCTCTGACTCATATCTTCTCGAGATTGAAATCTTATACTCCATTATATTGTCAAATCCACGCCTGTTGAGTGTTTTTGTCAATGGATCCCGTATAGCCTCCTGTGAAGCCTGCTCTATTTTGAGCTTTTAACAGAAAAAATATCAACAACGACACAATAACATTAAGCACACTTAAAAGCATCAAGATCTGTGCACTTCGTTTATGTATAATATCCAAAGTTATACTGTAGTTGTAACCAACCATATAGGCTACTTTTTTCTTATTGAAATTTCTTACGGCTATAAAACTTGCTATAACACTTCTGTTTTGCAAATCACCTACGTGAGCTGCAACTGTAAACTCTTCCTTATCCAACAGTTTTTCTGATACTTCTTGAGCAATCTTTTTATTTATATCAAAGATCTCATTTAAAGAGAGTCCCATTCTGTTGTTCAAAGTTTTTTTATCTATACTATAGTGTTCAAAAGCACTTCTCATATAGTTGTTTTTCTCACTTTGAAATACTTTGTCTGCAATTACACTGTCATTCACAAGAAAAAGGTATGAAGCATCTTTGTTGATCTCAAGCATATGTTCCAAAAAAGCTCGAAACGAATACGATATCTCCACCGTTCCCACAAACTGCTTATTATAAAAGATCGGGTAAACATGACGAAAACCGTTAAAGATTCTCCCCTCTTCAAAACACTCTAAAGGTTTTTGGTATCTATTTACATAGATAATAGACTCTCTGACTCCCGCTAAAGAATCACCAAACTTTGTCGGTCTATGAAAACGTAAAAAACTGATAGCCTCAGGAAGATGAAAGTGGAGCTGTCTTACTCCTAATGTTTTCATATACTCATAATCTTTTTCATACTTTTTATAAAGTTGTGCCCGAAGTAAAGCCTGTTTTTGAAGGTCATGTGTTTGTGATGCTTTATAGATCAGTTCAGCGGTATCGGGACTGTAAATAACATTGTCATAGAGTACTTTTGCAATAAGACCAAGATAGTGTTGCCCCATCCTAACTTGTGTATGGAGCTCTTTTGCTTTAAACTCTAAAAATGCAGCTGTATCCTCCCCCTCTTTATACTTTACGGTTGTAACTATCACCAATTCAAAGAGTAAGAAAAAAATAAATACCGTTAAAAATGTAGATCTGTATCTAACAAGAAGATTGTATATATTCATTATAACCCGCTTTTTGGAGATATATCAAGTTCTTCTATATTTGAGAACATCCCCTTTTTATACATATCTATAGCGACACGTCCTATCATAGCAGCATTATCTGAACAATATCGCAGTTCACTCAGCAACAAATCTGCATTATAAGGTTTTAAAAGCTCTTCAATCTGAGAACGAAGATACAAGTTGGCACTCGCACCACCCACGATAGCCAACCTCTTTGGTGGATGTGATTTGAAATATTTTTTTAGTTTCATAGTGATATGCTTGGTAGCGATATGCTCAAACGAAGCAGCTATATCTTTATATAGTTCTTTGTCTTCACCCGCTTCCTCTACGGCTAACCGCACCGCATTTTTAAGACCCGAATAACTAAATGCGATCTTTGGTGATTGGTGCAAAGGGACTGTAAAGTTATACTTCAGTCTGTCACCGTCTTTTGCCAGCTCTTGAATAAGCGGTCCGCCGGGGTAGCCTAATCCCATCATCTTTGCCACTTTATCAAAACTTTCGCCGAAACTGTCATCCATAGATTTTGCAACCGTTTCGATTTCGGTTAAACTTTTCACCTCCATCACCTGCGTATGTCCGCCTGAAACAAGAAGCACAGTTAAAGGAAAAGTTGTCTCTTTTTCAATAAACAAAGAGTAGATGTGACCAACAAGATGATTAACCCCGATAAGCGGTATCCCGAGTGCTATTGAGACAGCTTTTGCCATTGTCACACCCTCGATCAAAGTTACTGCAAGACCCGGAGAGGATGTAACGGCTACGGCCTTGAGCTCTGGGAAGTAGGTTTTTACCTGTTCAAGTATTTTTGGCAAAGTCTCAGCATGCAGGCGTGCTGCCAACTCCGGTACTACTCCGCCATAGACGCTGTGTTCTATCTCCTGGCTAATCTTTTTATGAAACAGAAGTTTGCCCGTTTCGATCTCAGTAATTGCTATAGCACTATCGTCACATGAGCTCTCTATACTCAGTATCATCTATCTGTCCTTATCAATTTTACACAATTCAGATGGAGGAATTTTAATCTGAAAACATGTTTTGTACCCATTTGCATTCTCTTGGGAAGCTAAAAGCTGCAACTCTCCTCCAAATACCTTTTCAACAATCTCTCTAGACATATACAAACCTATTCCCGTACCCTTGCTTTTTGACTTTGTCGTAAAATAGGGGATAAATATTTTATCTTGAATCTCGTCTTTGATACCTGTTCCGTTATCACAACATTCTATTACAAGCATCTCGTCCTGAACTTTGGCGCTGAGTTTGACCTTTTTTACCTCTTGATCCTCTAAAGCATCTTTTGCGTTGTTTAGAAGATTTAAAATCACTTGGATCAAAGAGGATGCAACCGCAACATTTTGTTGTGGAAGGTCAATAACAAGCTCTATCTTTTTTGCATCAAAGCCTATTCCTATGATACTTTCAACCTCATGTTTAATCGCTTCAAGGTTCTTTTTATCCTGATGACTTTTTTGATCGAAAAAAGATAAAAAATCATCAACCGTAGCTGCTAAATAGTTGATATTCTGCTCCATAATTTCAAAGAGCTTTTCATCTTCCGCGGGATCTTTATTTAACTTTAAATTTACAATAGCCAAAGAGACTGTATTCAGAGGCTGCTTCCACTGATGGGAGATATTGGCCATCATCTCCCCCATTAAAATATATCGTGCTTTTTCAAACAATAATACCTCTTGTTCTTGACGTTTTTTGATCTCACAATCAAGATGTTTTTGCGTATGTTGCAGTTTATGTGACTGCTTCACCATACTATACAGAGCTATAGGTGCTAACAATAAAGGGAGTACTATCGACAACGTTAATAAGAAAAGCGTGTATTCAACAGCTGCAGCTTTACTAATCAGATAAACGAGAACTACCGAGCTGATTAAAATAAAAACTGTCCCCGCCGTAACTACAGTAAAGGTAGAATGTGAATATATTTTTTCCAACAGCTCTTTTAAATTCATCTACATATTTGAGAGAATAAACTCTCTTACCTCTTGATCTAAAGCAAAAACTTCGTCAATACTTTTTGGTTTATCTCTAAAGTGTTGATACGCTTTGATAATATTTTTGCTAATATCGCTAAAACCGATCTCTTTTGCGATAAACTTCTCAATTGCAGCTTCATTCGCAGCATTGACCACTACGCCTAGCTCAGGGTTTTTCAGCAAATCCTCTTTTATCTCCCACACAGGATAACGCTCAGGGCTTATCTTGCGAAACTCCAAAGAACCAACTTCTAAAAGATTGACATGATCTAAAATCTTCTCATTGCATTCATTATTTAATGCATAAGCGATCGGCAGCTGCATCGAAGCGTGTGCAAAATGTGCAGTAGTGGAACCGTCTTTATAGTCTATCAAAGCGTGGATAAGCGATTTTGTTTCAATGATTGCATCATATTTGCCCTCTCCAAAGAGCCATCTCGCTTCTAAGAGTTCAAACATCTTATTCACCATAGTGGCACTGTCGATCGTGATCTTCTGTCCCATAGACCAGTTTGGATGTTTTTGGGTGTCTTCAAGTGTAGCGTTATGGATATCTTCAATCACCCAATCACGAAAAGCACCCCCGCTGGCAGTGATTGTCATCTTGTCTATCGCTCTATCCTGCAAAAGATACCAAAGTCCGAAATGTTCACTGTCGATTGGCTGAATTTTATTCGTATCTATAAAAGCACCGCCGGCAACTAAAGACTCTTTATTTGCCAGCGCTACTCTCTTATTGCACTCCAACGCTTTGAGCGTAGGACGCAATCCCAAAAATCCCACTAGTGCATTTACCACTAGATCGCTTTTTGCATTTTCTATCACTTTAAGGATCGCATCTTCACCCGAAAAAACATTTGGATGATCAACCTCTCTAATCGCATCTTTTTCACCTACTACGACCACTTTTGGCTTGTGCTCTTTGATCTGTTCGTTTAAGAGTGAGATGTTGTTCCCGCATACAAGCACCT
This sequence comes from Candidatus Sulfurimonas kebritensis, assembly GCA_047689515.1. Lineage (GTDB taxonomy): Bacteria > Campylobacterota > Campylobacteria > Campylobacterales > Sulfurimonadaceae > Sulfurimonas > Sulfurimonas kebritensis. Next base: position 3,901 of record JBEWQA010000043.1, on the reverse strand, counting down.
CAACCTCTATACCAAACTTTTTCGCAACAATAAGGGCATTTACCCCTATAGAGCCTGTTGAACCAAGAAGTACCAATTTAGACTAATCCGCGAAGAAGTACCAACATGACGATAGCACCAAAAAGGTAGCCGTCAATGCGATCTAAAATACCACCGTGTCCCGGTAAAATATCTCCACTATCTTTAACCCCTGCCGCTCTTTTCAAAGAGGATTCAAAAAGGTCACCGAAGATCGAAGCGGTCGCTACAAAAAACGAGATAAAAAAGGCAACAGTGAAGTCAACGATCGAAAGTCCAAAGAAAAGTCCCCCGATAGTTGCCAAAAATATACCGCCTACTACCCCTTCCATTGTTTTGTTTGGTGATGTCTCGCAAAATGGAGTTTTTCCCACACTTTTACCCACTGCATACGCTCCGACATCGGTTAGGGCCACGACAGCTAAAAGCCATAAAAGAGAAAGTACCCCATACTCCTGATACATCGTAAGGATAAAGAGCATCCCCGCAGTAGGGTAGATAAACGGCAAGAAATCTTTCCACGGCAGCTCTTTATTGTATGCAACAGCTCCGGCATACGCTACACCCGCCAATACAAAAAGATCATCACCGTAAGGGTATACCCCTGCTACAAGCCAGATACCGATAGCATAGATCAAAAGCCCCTCTTTTTCCACACCAAAAAGCTTTACGGCCTCATTAAAAGCGAGGATGTAAACACCCCCTAAAACAAGCCACATCAAAAAGAAATTGTCAATAAATCCTATGATCAACACTGCGGCTAAAAGTGCCAAACCCGTGACTATACGCTCTCTATGCTCTTCAAATATACTTACCATATTAAAGTATCCTATACAAAATTATTACTCAAAAGAAGATTATACCTTATCGGAGTTTAATATCAATTTTAAAATATAAATTTAAGCTAAGTGGTTTTATACTATCTAAGAACAAGGGAGACTAGATGCATGTTTTAATAACTGGCGGTGCCGGTTTTATCGGTTCAAATCTTGCAGCATATCATCTTGAAAAAGGTGATAAAGTCCATGTTGTTGACAATCTCTCCACCGGATAGCTGAAAAATATCACCCCCTTTATGGAAAGTTCTCACTTTATTTTCAGTGAAGCAGATCTTTTGGAGTGGGATGAGTTGGATAAAGCTGTAAGCTGGGCAGATCGTATCTACCATATGGCAGCTGTAGTGGGTGTTTTTAGAGTTTTAAAAGAGCCTATTTCCACTTTGGCAACCAATATCGCCGGTTGTGAACGTCTTTTGCGAGCTTTACATAAAAGCGCTTGGGATACAAAACTGATAATTGCTTCGACTTCAGAAGTCTACGGTTGTCGTCCAGATGACAATCCTCTGCATGAGGAGATGGAACTACTTGTAAGTCCCGGGCACAACACACGCTGGAACTATGCAGTAAGTAAAATAGCAGATGAGGCCTTTGCACTCTCTTATGCCAGAGAGTTTAATATGGATATAACCGTTGTACGGTTTTTTAATGTCATCGGCCCCAACCAAACCGGAAAATACGGCATGGTCGTCCCCCGCTTTATCAAACAGGCGCTTAGCAACGAACCGATCACTGTTTATGGTGATGGTACACAGGTACGTGCTTTTATGGATATTCGAGATTGCGTAAATTTACTCCAAAGACTCGCGAAAAACAAAAACTCTAAAGGTGAGATAGTAAATGTTGGCGCACCCCATGAGATCACTATAGGTGCACTTGCCGATACGGTCAAAGAGCTTGCAAAAAGTGATTCACAAATTACACATATCTCATACGATGAAGCTTACGGTGCTGATTTTGAAGAGATCTACCACCGTAAACCGGAACTTTCAAAACTACATAAACTTACAAACTACACTCCCCAGTGGAGTCTAAAAGAAACAATAGCTTTTCTTATCCAAGAACATCTCAAGAAAAAGGATTAAATCATGGCTGCAGTCTCATATTTCGTAGTAAGCCCAAACCTTGTTTTAAGTGTACTGGGTTTACTGCACGGTCCCGATGAAACGGTACCTACACCCGCTGAGAAGTGGGAAGATGCAACTATCAGTGTTGTTATACCCGCTCTTAACGAGGAGAAAAATATCGTCTTGTGCCTTGATTCTCTCTCAAGGCAAACCGTCAAGCCTGATAATATTATCTTGATCGATGACGGGAGTACCGACAATACGGTGGCTTATGCTGAAGCCTTTTGCCAGGACAACGATATAGATATTATTGTTATTAAACGGGATCACCCGATTGGGAAAACACCGACGATCAAACGGCAAGCCAGAGAGTTTCTTTCCGATGTTGAATTTATTTTGGATGCAGATACTATACTTGAATCTGAAAACTATATAGAAAGGACCGTTCAGGAACTCTATCAGGGTGTCGGTATCGCATCAGCATGCGGAACTATTTTGCCGACAAAAGACAAATATAGAAAAACGTTACTGCAAGAGCCGAAAATCCAAAAATTTTTACAAAAGCACACTGATGCAGATATGTTATTAAAACAGGACTGGCTCCATATACTTGCGAGAAAAACAAGTAATATCTACAGAGAAGTACTCTATATGTTTCTACAACAGTTTATCTACCATGGTCAGATGGTCTTTTTCGGCTCCATTACAAATCCCGTAGGGTGTGCCGTAGCGTACCGCCGCCAATATGTACAGGAACTTTTTGATCAGTACGAACCGATATTCGGCGATGATTTAACAAACTCTGAAGATATTTTCATCGGTTTTGCTCTGCTCAAACACGGTTATAGAAACATTCAACTCACAGATGTCTATGCTCGTTCACAAGAGCCTGAGATAGAAGATATTCCCCATGAGATCTATATGTGGTCCTCCTCTTTTTACCAAAGCTGTTACTACTTTGATGATCTGGTAAAAAGTCCGCTTAAGTCCTTTAAAAGTTACCTCCATCACAGAAAAACGGAAAAGCTTTACGGTGATGAGATTAAAAAACGACGTAAAGTGCAAGAAGCGTATCGTCAGCAATTCGGTGATGATGTCACAGCTCAATACGGACGACCAATGGGCTGGGTTATTTTCGTTTCACTAATAGAAAAAACACTCTTTCCTAGTACGCTGTTTATCATGATAGCGTTAGGACTATGGGAAGTTTTAGGGCTTACTGTCCTTTTTGAATCGATCATCTCACTCTCTATTTTACTCTACCTCAACAAGGGAAAAAGACTGCAATACTTTTTCAAAGGGCTTTTAATTACCCCGATCAGGTACGCCACCATATTGTTTGATTTTGCGACAATGATTTTATTTGCCAAAGATATTTGGTTTACGAAAAAGAAAGGATGGAGAAAATGAAAACTCTTACAAAACTATCCACTATACTCGTTTTCAGTGCTGCACTTTATGCAGCAGTACCACAAAACGGTCTCAAAGCTGAGATGGACGGCAGATGGAATGATGCGATCAATATCTATACAGATATATTGAAAAAATCACCCAAAAGAAGTGATCTCTACCTTCGTCTTGCAGATATCTATGCTTCGCAAAATCAACTAGATAAAGCAGAGAGTGTACTTAAAAAAGCGATCTCTCTTGAGCCAAGGAACTCCTTGCTGCATAAAAAACTCTCTGAGATATACGGAGTAGAAAATAAACCTAAAGAGGCGCTCAAAGCGATCAATACCGCTTTAAAACTAAAACCTGCCAATACAGAATATCTTATGGCTCATGCCAAGATTGCCAACTGGAATAAAAAATTTGCCGATGCGGTGGAGAGTTTGAAAAAATTTCTTAAAATAAAACCGCATAACAAAGAAGCCCGCTTGATGCTTTCACGCTCCTACCAATGGTTGGGAAAACCTGATAAAGCGCTGGCGTTTTACAAACACTACCTCAAAAACAACCCTGATGATCTCCGGGCAAGAC
>JBEWQA010000042.1:0-12380 GCA_047689515.1 Candidatus Sulfurimonas kebritensis | reverse complement strand
AGTTTATTTATACTATTTTACTTTTTTTCTTCAAATATTTTTACAAATATAGCACTTCAAGAAAACCAAAAAATCTCAGAATCATTATCAAAACAAGTTTTTAATTCGATGTATCAGGTGATGCGTAAAGGGTGGAGTAGGGAAGATCTTGAAATCTTTTTAACGGAAACCAAAAACTCGTTTGAAAACAGTAATCACTCTGTTCGTATATATCGAGGTCAAAAAGTTGAAGAGCTTTTCGGCACGATCGATCAAGGAAAGATAAGCGGTGATGTACAAAAAGTTTTTACTATGAAGAAAAAGCTTCTAAAGTCTCAAGAACACTCAACAAAGATCATTACACCTATTATCGCAAAACAAGAGTGTATGAAATGTCATATTAACACGCAAGAAGGAGATGTCCTCGGAGTCGTTGCCGTGAAGTATGATTTTAGCGAGATCCTCCAAAGTACAAAAAATAAGTACTTGATTTTTTTCCTGCTGCTTTTACCGTTGATGTTTCTCGTAGTTTATCTTATATCAAGACGTTTACTCAAAAAGATCAACATCTCATTGGATAACTTTCAAAATAAGATCGACAATATTAACAGTGTAAAAGATCTTAAACAGATCAGTGTACAAAAAGATAAAAAAGATGAAAACGGTTATAAAGAGTTTGACCAGATCCTTGAAGGGTTAGATACTTTAGGACAAAAACTCAAAGGGATCGCCGTTGATAAAGATATCTTGGAATTTGAGGTAAAACTGCTTGATAAGATGGTGATCACCTCTGATGTGATCAAGGACTGGAAGGAGTATATCAAAGATCTGCTGCATGAGATCAATGTCGTTCTCCCCGTGTACTGTTTAGTGACGATATTTAAAACAGAAGAGGAGTTCTATGAAGTAGAGGTGTTTTGGTACGGTAAACCGGATGCAAAGCTGATGGAACACCTTAACAATGTAGCCAAAAAAATGATTACCGAGTACCACCATCTCGAGCACAGTGAAGTGAAGATCAACCATAACTTCAGTGAAGAGAAAGTTTGTTTAACAAGACTCGCAATCGATGATATTGAGCATGAGGCGAAGTCACTCTTGCTAGAGACTCCAAAGATCGGTGGGATTGTCGGGCTCGGTATACAGGCAAGACTGGAAAAAGACTCAATCCACTCGATCGTAATTGATTCGATTTTAACTACACTTTTAAACCTCGTAGGTTCGATCAAAGCGATCAACAAATACACTGAACATTTAGAGTTTTATGCAACCAGAGATCCTTTAACGGGACTCTTTAGTCAGAGAGTTTTTAGAGATCTTTTGGAGTATGAAGTAAAAAGAGCGGCTAGACATGAGTATGAGTTTGGTGTACTTGTCATAGACTGTGACAACTTCAAACCTATTAACGATACATACGGACATAGCTTTGGAGATGAGTTTTTAAAAGCTTTTGCGGATCTGTTAGAAGAATCAAAAAGAGATGAGGATATCTTATCTCGTTACGGCGGGGATGAGTTTACTCTGATCATACCGGAGTCCGGAGCAAATGAAACATATACGATCGCTAGTAGAATTTTAGAAAATGTGAACAGTTTTGAACTGATTGCACCTGACGGAACGCCGACAAGCATGACAGTCTCTATAGGTATAGCTGTCTATCCTGAACACGCAAGAACACCTAAAGAGCTTTTTGATATTGCCGACTCTATGATGTATAAGGCAAAGTATGAAGGGAAAAACCTTGTTAAGTATCCTACTGAAGTTGATATTGAAGAGATAGAACAGCAAGCGCACGATCAGTCTATTGTTGTTTTAGATGCGATTAAACAGAAGAAAATTGTTCCGTATTTTCAACCTATTATGGATATAAAAAGGGATAAGATTGAGATTAACGAGCTGTTGATGAGGATAGAAGTTGATGATGAGATCCTCTCGGCAGGGCGTTTTATAGAAACGGCGGAAGCTTTGGGTGTAGTGCATCAGATGGACTATATGGTTATAGAAGCGGCATTTGAAAAGATCCAAAAAACAGGTTATAAAGGGATATTGTTTATCAACTTATCTCCAAAAGCACTGATGATCGGAGAGTTTATCAACAAGATCGTCCTTTTAAGCGCACAATATAAGATCGAAAGAGCCAACATCGTCTTTGAGATCACCGAAAGGGAAACCGTAAAAAGCTTTGCACTGCTTGAGAAGTTTGTGCAAAACTTAAAACTTGAAGGGTTTAGTTTTGCGATCGATGATTTTGGATCGGGGTTCTCCTCTTTTCACTATATTAAAAGATTTCCGATCGATTATATAAAGATAGACGGTGACTTTATTGTAAATATCCACAAAGACAAAAAAGATCTTGCATTTGTGAAGTCTATCATCTCTCTGGCAAAAGAGTTAGAAGTCAAAACAGTTGCCGAGTTTGTTGAAAGCGAAGAGATAATGAAGTTTGTAAAAGAGATAGATATAGACTATGTCCAAGGATACCATGTAGGGAAGCCTTCGGGGCAACTGATTACTGTTTAGTAAGCTTTTTTATTTTGGAAACAATTTTGTTGTAAATGTGAAACTTATTTAATATTTTTTGCAGTAGATATCGGTGAATTATCCGGGTTAGAGGAAAGGTAAAAAGTAGGACAACAAACATTAGCCCAAGGATTAAAACTACATTGTAGGTACCATCCGGATCGTTGGTAAAAAAGAGGTTTTGCGTATTCATTCCAAAAAAACCCACTACAAGGTTGAGGGGTAAAAATATCCCCGACAAGATAGTAAGTACATAGATATTATTGTTTATTTTGTCATTTTTGAGAGAGTTGTAATAATTATAAAGTGTATCTAGCTTGAGTGTATGGAGATTGGCCAGCCTTTGAAACCTTTGAATATGCTCGAGTATATTGGACATTGTATCATCGGGGAAGTATTCTTTTTTCTTGTTTTTATCAATATACTCTTTTAAGACAATATCGATACGCTCTAAGAGCCTGTCTATCCGTGTCAGGTCTTTTTTGAGATCAAACCAAATATCTAAAAAGATAGCAGGAATCTTGCGGGAGTATAGTGCATCTTCAAGGTGATCAATCTCATCTATATATCTACTTACAAGTTGTTCCGCTTTTTTAGAGCGTAGTTCGATTGAGTGTAACATCTCCTGCACAGTATGCAATACAATGAAGTTATTGTGTTCCCGTATATATTTATAAATAGAACCTTCATACACTATATAGGGTACAGATACACCCTTCAACTCATCATTTTCGATCTCAAAAAACCTTATGATGAGTAGATCATACCCCTTCGTCGTAAAGTAATGAGAGGGGTGATCAGGATTCTGGATATCTTTTATATGGAGGGGATCGATCTTTTCTGTAACGGTTTCAAAGTTCAGAGTTTTTTTTGTTTTAGTCAAGGTAAATCCTTTTAGAGAAAACTTTTTGTTCCCCGTTTATCATACATATCTTTGTATTTAAAGGTGATGAGGTTTTCCATAATAGCAAAGAGGATCATAAAGTTTAAAAAACTGCTTCCTCCGTAGCTAAACATAGGAAGCGGTACTCCTACAACGGGTGCAAAACCTATCGTCATGGAGATATTGACCCCCATATAGATAAAGATCATAAATGAGATCGCAACTGTGACAACTTTGATATAGTAGTCTTTGTTGAAGGCGGCTAAACTGAGTAGGTGCAGGATCAATAGTACATAGATCAAAATAAGTGCCAGTGCGCCTAAAAACCCTGTACGCTCCACTACAAATGCAAAGATGAAGTCACTTGTGGCAATCGGGAGAAATTTCATCTGTGTCTGCGTAGCTTCCTCTTTGTCTTTACCTGTCCAGCCGCCTGAGCCTATAGCGATGATCGACTGTTGTACATGGTAAGAGGGCTTTTCGCTTAAAAAGTCTTTGATACGCACTTTTTGGTAGTCGTGGAGTCCGTATTTGTACGCTAAAGGCGAAATAAGCAATATAGCTGCAAAAATCGTCGCTAAGATCTTCCAGTTAACCCCTACAAAAAATAAAACTCCGTAACCGATAAGCAGCAGAACCAAAGCAGTTCCTAGATCGGGTTCTTTTACGATCAAAATAAAAGGGATCATAATGTAGACACTGAGTCGAAGAAAATCTTTGAGTTTATAGCCGCCTATCGGAGGAGGCGTTTTGTCTATAAGGTAGGCAAGCATCAAAATGAGTGCGGGTTTTACAAACTCTGAGGGCTGAATCGTTGCATTGATAAAAGGGATGTCGATCCATCTTTGTGCCCCAAGACGTGCATGACCAAAAAATTCAACTGCTAAAAGAAGCAAAATATTGAGCCAGTAGATAAAAGGGATAACCCAGCGCATCTTTCGTATAGGGAGGACAAATACCACTAAAAATACAAGTGCAGCTACACCGACGTATGCGAGCTGTTTTTCAGCAAGGGCAGGGACCGCTTCGCCTATAAGCCAATTGGACATTATAATCAAAGGGATGATAAGAACTATAGAAAAAAAGTCAAATTGTGATAAAATACTCTTATCAAATCTCCACAAGTTTATAACTCCAAATAAAATTAGTGTGATTGTAACATAAAGGTATATAATGGTAGATACAAAAGAGTATATTTGTGATCAAGCGCAGCGTTTAGATGCGTTTTTAACATCGCAAATATCTCAAACACGCTCACAGATAGCACAGCTGATCAAACAAGAGGTTGTGTTTGTCGATGGAAAGTTAGTAGCCCGTCCCGGTGTGAAACTAAAAGCGGGGCAGTGTGTTCGTGTAGAGTTTCCCGAACCCAAAGTGCAAGAGGCAAATATAAACTTTATAGAAGATGTAGAGTGGGCAAAAGATGTAGAGATACTCTACGAAGATGATGACCTGATGGTTTTAAACAAACCAAGCGGGGTTACCGTACACCCGGCACCGAGTGTAAAAGAGCCGACATTGGTGGACTGGTTGAAGTTTAAAGGGATCCGCCTCTCGACGATCAGCGGCGAGGAACGACACGGAATCGTACACCGTCTTGACAAAGGGACATCGGGTGCTATGGTCGTTGCAAAAACCAACGAAGCGCACCAATTTTTGTCACAGCAGCTTCAAGATAAAAGCATGGGAAGATATTATCTTGCTATAATTGCACCGCCATTAAAAGATGATATAACAACTATAGAGTCAAATATAGGGCGAAGCAGTTCAAATCGTCTGAAGATGGCAAGTGGTTTAGAATACGGCAAAGCTGCAAAAACAATGTTTAAACAGCTGCTTTTGAGTAAAGATGAAAAGAAGCAGATGATCGCCTGTAAACTCTTCACGGGAAGGACGCATCAGATACGTGTGCATCTTGAGAGTTTAAACAGACATATCATTGGAGAGCATCTTTACGCACAAAGCCCAAAAATGGAGAAATCGGAACGGATATTGCTCCATGCGTACATAATATATTTTCAACATCCAAGAACCAAAGAGACACTCACGTTTAGCGCAGGCTATGACGAGGATATGGGTAGTTTTATAGAGAAAAAATTTGATATGGAGAGAGTAAATGAAGTTACTAAGCTTGAGTACATTACTAACAGCTTCGCTACTAACATTTAGTGCTTGTACTGGTGTACAGCCGAGTCCTGAGGAGAAACAAGCTGTAGATGAGACACTTCCTGTTGTTTCATTGACAAAAAACGGTGTTATTTCCGATATGACAAGTATCGCGTTTGAATGGCAGAGTATTCGTGATCCGAGAGTGGAAGGGATTACGGTATATAGAACTTTTCCAAAGTCTGAAGATGCCAAAGATATGCAGTACTACGAAACGATTCCGAGCAGATTTAAAACACACTATGTAGATGACGGTGTAGAACCGGGTACTGTTTACTCATACAGTTTTAAAGTACACTCAAAAGATTCTGAGGGGAGACTCTCTCAGGTTTATAAGGTCAATACAAAACCTGTACTGCAGTCTGTTTCATGGATTCATAGCATTACGGGGCTTCCAAGAAGTGCCAAGATTATTTGGCGTCCACATTCAAATCAAAGAGTTCAGAAGTATATCATCGAGAGAAAGACACTCGAAGATACAGAGTGGGAGGAGATTGATACGATCAACGACAGACTCAATGCCGAATATCTTGATACGGAACTCAAAGATAACTATGTATATAAGTACCGTATTCGGGTGCAAACTTTCGACGGTATCGTCTCAACCCCTTCACAGATCGTAAAAGTGGTTACAAAACCTCTACCGAAAAGCGTAACAGATATAAGAGTGAGTAAAGCTCTTCCAAAAGCGATCCAGATTGATTGGGAAGCGACAAAACAGAAAGATTTTTACAGATATTATCTTTATAGAGCCGATAGTGTAGACGGTTCATACGAACTGATTGCAAAACTGCATAACAATACTTTTACAGATAAAATCGATGAGGACGGTGCACGCTATTTTTACCGTGTAAGTGTAGTAGATAAAGACGGTTTAGAGAGTGAGCATGAAAAACGTACAGTGATGGGGATGACATTGCCAAAACCAAATGCCCCGGCGGTATTTAAAGCAGAACTTGTGGGAGCACACATTGAGCTCAACTGGTCAAAAGTTGATCCGAGAACTAGAAGTTATATCATTGTAAAAGAGGCTCAAAAAGGGTGGTTTGAGAGTGTTAGAGATGAGTTTAGAGATCTTCACTCTACAAGTTTTGTCGACAACTCTATAGAAGCAGATACGACGTATACTTACACAATTTACAGTCTTGATCAAAATAAGATCCTTTCAGAAGCCAGTGAGCCTGCAGTTGTAGTAATCCCTGAAGAGATGGAGTTTCGTGCTGCACCAAAAGTGGAAGGGGCACCGACACAAACTGTTCAAAAACCTGTTGAAGTAAAAGGGAGTGAAGAGGTGATCGCACCTGCAGAAGACCTTGATATGAACGAGTTATAATGCCGCATTTACATATAAAAGAATTTAAAGAGATAACACTCCCTCAAAAAGTTGAGGGGGTAGAGTTTGGTTTCTTAGCCGAGAATGCAACACGCGATGATGAACAGCTTATCTCAGCAACGGTAGAGGGGGAGTCTTTTTTTCTGCTTGTAAAAGAGGATGAAAATAGAACTTTGCTTAAAACCGATAAACTGACGCGTCCAGCATCGATTACCCTTGTTCATAAAGCACTTTTGACTTATGCAAAAGCAGCAGGTTTAGAGGTGTTAAGCTCCAATGTAATCGAGCGTAAAAATGTCCATTTGGATGAATCAACAGCACTGAAAAAGATCGAGTACTTTGCAAATGAATTCCCGACTGATAAAGAGGTGCGTATCGAGGTTGGATTTGGTTCAGGGCGTCACCTGTTACACCAAGCGGCAAACAATCCCGATATACTTTTTATCGGGATTGAGATCCATCGTCCATCGATCGAGCAGGTGCTTAAACAAGCAGTTATCCAGAAGTTGGATAATCTGCTGGTACTTGACTATGATGCGAGACTCTTTATGGAACTAGTCCCTTCAAACCTTGTTGGTGCAGTCTATGTGCACTTTCCGGTACCATGGGATAAAAAACCCCATCGCCGTGTGATCTCAACCGCATTTATCCAAGAGTGCAGAAGAGCACTGAAAGTGGATGGCACACTTGAGCTTAGAACCGATAGTGAAAACTATTATGCCTACTCTTATGAGACTTTTATAGCGTTTAACAAAACGACACTGCATATTAACAAAAACAAAGATATTGCGATCAGCTCGAAGTATGAAGATCGATGGAAAAAGATGGAGAAAAACATCTACGATATCGTTATGATCAATGACGAAATATCTGACGAGCTCTCTATCGAAGGTGACTTTGAGTTTGACACTCCAAAACTCTCTAAGCAGGAGCTGCTTGCACTTCACGGTAAAACACATCGGTTTGACGGTGGGTTTATCCATTTTGAGAGAGTTTACAAGACGCCTGAGGGCGTGATGTTACGGATCTCTATGGGAAGTTTTGACCGCCCTGAACATCTTTATGTGATCGCTGAAGGGGAGGATGTGAGGTATTACCCCGAACTGCCGCTTAAATCACGCAGTAATCTAAAAGCTCACAAATATCTCAATGAGGTTTTACATGGATAAAGTTATAATCGCACAAGATCTTTCCCTTGCATACTCTAATGAAGAGACTATTATCAACAAAGCAAATTTTGATATAAATTCAGGAAGTTTCGTATTTATCACCGGTGCCAGCGGTAGCGGTAAATCAACACTTCTCAAGTCTCTCTACGGAGCATTAAAGCCTAAAGAGGGCTCACTTGTAGTGGGCGGAGTTGAGCTAAAAAACGCAGCTACGTCAAAACTCAACTTTTTACGCAAACATTTAGGGATAGTTTTTCAAGATTATAAACTTGTCAAAGAGTGGGATATAGAAAAAAATATCATGTTGCCCCTAATCATTAACGGCTATGACAAAGTGGTGACACAAAATCAAGTTGATTCACTGCTCAAACATGTAAGACTTAAGCACCAAGCGGGGAAATATCCGCTGGAACTAAGCGGTGGGGAGCAGCAACGTGTAGCGATGGCGAGAGCTTTAGCGCACAATCCGATCCTGATCTTGGCCGATGAGCCGACGGGAAATCTTGACGATTACTCTTCACAACTGATCTGGAACCTTTTAGAAGGGGCAAATGAACAGCTCAACACTACGGTAATCGTAGTGACCCACCATATACCTGAAAATTTGAAGGTAAACTATAAACATTACCATATTGAGTTTGGAGATATCCGTGAAGTCATTTAAAAATCATATATCGTTAGTACTCGCTTTACTGGGAATCTTATTTTCTCTACAGGTATTTTTGATAGCAGAGCGTTCTATAGGGAGCTATCAGGAGAAATTAACAAACAGCTACTCTATGGTTGTGGTAAGTGAAAAGAGACTCGAACCAAAAGAACTCAAAGGGATTCATTCACTTGTAGCCGATACTGAAGTGCTCTCCCCCGACGGTATTATCAAAAAACTCAATGAGGGGATATCCCAAACAAATATGGAACTGCTAAAGATAACACTTCCCAAGTTTTACAAAGTTAGCCTGCAGCACTACCCAAGCCCCTCAGAACTTAAAAAAGTCACAAAAGCATTTTTAGACGAAAAATCTATAACAAAAGTGGAAACTTTTGAAAAAACACACGATACTACCTACAGACTCTTACTCCTTTTTAAAAACGTGATCACTGTTTTCGCTTTTACAGTAGTAGCTGTTACGCTTCTACTTATTGCCAAAGAGTTGAGAATATGGCAGTTTAAACACCATGAGCGTATGAGCATCATGGGGCTTTTCGGTGCACCGACCTGGCTTCGATCGGCGGTACTGTTTCGTTTAGCTATTGTTGATGCTTTAATTGCATCTGTACTTGCATTTGGACTCTTTTCCTATATTGAGACGCTTCCTATGATCACTCAGGAGCTTGAACATATCGGGATCGATATAGTTGTTTTTGACTATTTATACGATTTTATGATGATGTTAGGGGTCTCGATCGGTGTTGCTGTCGTATTGGCCAGTTTTGTGGTTTTAGGCCATAAAGAAGAGGTATGATGCTTAAGTTTTTCGTTCTTGTTACTTTCTCTGTATCACTGCTGTTTGGTGCAAGTGATATTGATCGAAAGATCAAAAACACTAGTAAAAAACTTAGCAGTTACCATAAAAACTACTCGAGGATCAATCAAAAAATGGCACAAACCGCCAAAGCGATCATCGAGCAGAAAAAAGAGCTCTCAAGACAGGAAGAATTTCTTACCAGACTTATAGCTGAACTCAAATCTAAAGAGTCAAGTTACGAAGACAGTAATGAACAGCTTAAGACTTTAAGAGAGAAACAGAAACAGCTTAAAGAGAAGCAGAAAAAGCTCGAAGAGGAACTTGTCTTTGTGATCGCACAAAGTGTCTCCTTATCGATAATACTTCAAGAAGATTTTAAAAGCGATGCGGACTCTTTGATAGAGATGGAAGTGCTCAACTCGATGTTGGAGAGTTCCAAAAGAAAAGCAAATGAACTTAGTGACAAGTTTGTCAGAAACTCCCACGATATAGATTATTTGGAAAAAAGTGCAAGAACACTTGAGAGCTCGATAAAAGCGATAGACGATAAAAGAAAAAAAGTTTTAGTTACACAAGAGGAAAATAAAAAAGCATTAAAAAAACTCCAACGTGCAAAAGCCTCGTACAAAAGAGAGATCCAGTCACTTCTTAAACGGCAAAATGCTTTAAAAAATACACTCTCAAAGTTAAACCTGATCAAAGTGGACAAGGAGAGAAAGGCAAGAGAGGCAAGGGAGCGTAAAAAAGCGCTGGAGCAAAAAAAGATCTATGTTGATAACAAAAATCTTCCAAAAGTGAAAAAACATGGAAGCTCTTATCAGGCTTTGAAGACGATCAAGTATCGTGGTCCTAAAACTATCGCACCGATCAACGGATATAAGATCACAAAACGTTACGGAACCTATACCGATCCGATCTACGGGATAAAGATCTTTAACGAGTCTATCTCATTGAAACCGAAGCAGCCAAATGCAAAAGTACGTACAGTCTTTAACGGAAAAGTTATCTATGCCGATAAAACAGCTGTGCTTGATAATATCGTGATTGTAGAGCATACAAACGGTCTGCATACTATCTATGCGAACCTCTCACAGATCGCTCCAAATGTAAGAAAAGGGAAAAAGATCAAAAAAGGTTATACGATAGGACGCGTCAAAGATGAGCTTATTTTTGAGGTGACGAAAAAAACTTATCACATCAATCCTATAAGACTATTTCAGTAGATTTTAGGTATAATCGCGGAAAAATTTCTAGGCAGATATGATATGAACTTTATACAAACACGCGGAATCGATCCGACAAAACCAAAAACAGTAACTTTTTCACAGGCTATTTTAGATCCGATAGCTTCTTACGGAGGGCTTTATGTCCCGGAAAAACTTCCTGAGCTTGGAGAGGAATTTTTAGCAAAACATCGTAACTCCTCTTATAAAGCATTGGCGAAAGATCTCTTGGATGCTTTTGATATAGATATCGACTCATCGGTGATCGATGAAGCGCTGGCACTTTATGATAAGTTTGACGATAGCTCCAATCCTGTCCCTGTTGTAAAAGTAAAAGAGAATCTTTATGTAAGTGAACTTTATCACGGTCCGACACGCGCGTTTAAAGATATGGCTCTGCAGCCTTTTGGTGTAGTGCTTTCATCAATTGCACAAAGAAATAATGAAAACTATCTCATTCTTGCTGCTACAAGCGGTGATACTGGACCGGCTGCGCTGGAGACTTTTAAAAACCGTGCAAACGTAAAAGTGGCATGCCTTTACCCTGACGGCGGTACAAGTGATGTACAAAGACTGCAGATGGTGACTGAGGATGCAAAAAATCTAAAAGTGATCGGAATCAACGGTGTATTTGACGATGCACAAACTGCACTCAAAAGACTGCTTGCTTCAAGTGAATTCAAAGAATCACTCTCTGCAAAAAATACAAAACTTTCAGCTGCAAACTCTGTAAACTTCGGTCGTATAATTTTTCAAACGATCTATCATGTACACAGCTATTTAGAGTTGGTTCGTCAAGGGGCTATTGAACTTGGTGAAAAAGTATACCTAAATGTACCGAGCGGAAACTTCGGTAATGCTCTTGGCGGTTACTATGCTTGGAAGATGGGACTGCCTGTTGAAAAGATCATCATCTCATCAAACGAGAACAATGTTTTAACGCGTCTTATTAAAACAGGGAAATATGATCTTAACGATTGTGACGTTATCAATACAACATCTCCTGCAATGGATATCTTAAAGTCTTCAAACGTTGAGCGTGTACTTTTTGATATGTTCGGTGAAGCAAGAACAAAAGAGCTGATGGAAGATCTTGAAGCAAATAATGTTTATGAACTAACAGCCGATGAACTTGCAACTTTACGCACTTGTTTTGATGCGGACTTCTGTACGGGAGAAGAGGGCAAAGCATATATCAAAGATACATTTGAAAACGATAACTATCTTATGGATCCGCATACGGCTACATGTTTTAAATCTTACGAAACATGTTGTGATCCGAAGATCAAGTCAATTGTATACTCTACGGCAGAATGGACGAAGTTCTCTCCTGTGATTGCTAATGCTCTCACAGGTGAAGTGGACACTGAAGATATCGTAGCATTAGAATCGATCTCAAAAACAGCTAACTTAGAGATCCCTGCAATGGTGAGAGGACTCTTTACAAAAGAGATCACACAAAAGACACTTATCTCAAAAGAGGACATAGACAAGGAGATCTTAGAGTTTATCTAAGGAAAAATTAATATATCTTATAGCTTTTATACTTGTTTAATAATATATGTCATACAATAGGGACATATTGCGACAGGACATGTTATGAGTATCGATGAAGATTTAGAACATAAAAAACATATGTTG
>JBEWQA010000010.1:0-44815 GCA_047689515.1 Candidatus Sulfurimonas kebritensis | reverse complement strand
ATTCCAGACTTATGAAAATGGGTTTTGAGATCAAAAGGATCCCAAACGAAGCTGCCGTGAAGATGAGCAAAAATGCAAACCATCAGGGGTTTTTAGCAGAAGTTGAAGAGTATCGTCTTCATGATTATAAATCTTTTTTGGATAAAGAGTTTGTAGTTGTTTTAGCAGGAGTTACAGATATAGGAAATATCGGCTCAATTATCCGAAGTGCTTATGCACTCGGAGCAGATGCTATAGTAGCAAGCGGTGTGAAAAAACTCCCTATAGAGCCGATCCTTAGAACAAGTACGGGCGCGCTTTTAGATCTCCCGTTTGCGATAGAACACAATATACATAATGTTTTAAACGATCTCAAAATGTCGGGATTTAGTTCATACGGAGCAGATATGGGCGGTGCCGATATTCGTGATGTGGATATAGCAAAAAAAAGGGTACTTGTTTTAGGCAGTGAAGGTGAAGGGCTCAGCAACAGGGTTGTCTCAAAACTCGATAATGTTGTAAGTATAAAGATGTCGCACGATTTTGACTCGTTAAATGTCGGTGTGGCAGGTGCTATTTTGATGGATAGGATGAGATATGAATGAAGCTTTGGAGAAGTTACGAGGTATTGGTGCACAAAAAATTTATGAGCAAACACATATTCCGATAGGGCATATTCAAGCGATTCTGCATGAGAGTTATGATGGGTTGAACAAAGTCCAGTTTTTAGGATTTGTTTCGATACTCGAACGTGAGTACGAACTTGATCTGGATTCTGTCAAGCTCAAAGGGATCAGTCACTTTGATGCAGATAATGAGCCTGAAGAGGATGAGAGTATTTTTATTCAGCCGACACCGAAAAAAAATTATAATGCTCTTTATATCATCATCGCTGTAATAGTATTTCTTATATTTTTATTTACGTTTTACAGCGATTCACAGGAGAGTGAAAAACCTCAAAATCAAGAGAGTGCTGTGATCACCAAAGCAAAAGAAAAAGTGGTTGAAGAGGTAAACAATACAGAAGTAAACGAAACCAATGCGACTGAAGTTATTGAGCAAAAAGAGGAGCCTCAAAAGGCTGAACCAAAAGCAGTTGAAAAATCTTTTGTGATCAAAACCGACAAAAGACTTTGGATCGGTTATATAGAACTGGCGACAAATAAAAAAGAGCAAACAATCTTTAGCAAAGAGTTCTCACTCGATCCCGATACAGACTGGCTGCTCACACTCGGGCACGGTTATGTAGATTTTGAAGTAAACGGACAAGAGTACAGCTACAAAACGCAAAAAGGGTTGAAGTTTTTATACAAAGACGGTGAGCTGCAAAAGATCACATTAAAAGAGTTCAAGCGTTATAACAGAGGCTATGTATGGTAAAAACACTTTTTTTTACTTTGCTGCTTTGTTTGAGTGTGTCTGCCGAGGAGCTTATAGAACCCGGTAACGGTATGGAAGCTGTCGTAGTTCAGGAGGATGCTCTGACGCAAAAAGTCAAAGAGTTTGTTTCTCCGAACACCTATGAAGAAAACAGAGCATTTATAGATGCGATCTTTGATCCAAAAAGCGCTTTTTACAAAAACGATCGTGTTGATTCGGTAAAGGTTATCCAGACATTGCAGGACAATGGTCTACTTGATCTGTTTTTTAAAACACCTCAGGAGATTAGACTCAATTTCCGTACAAACGGTTCGCCGATCTTTTTTGTGAAAATCATCAGTGATACTCTTACTGCACTGGGGTACTATAAGTATGTCACTGTTGCTTCAAAAAGAGATGCTTCAGAGTTTGTATGGAGTGTCAATCTCACCTCAGAGTACGCTACCGATCCGCTTATTTTGCAAAAAGAGCTGGCAAAAAAAATGTGTGAGATCGTAGATATACAGCGCTCAAGTGCAAAAGAGTGGTCATACCTGATCGATATCTCCAATGCAAGACTCAATGTCAAAGAGTTGGAATCGGGAGAAAATTTTACACTCAAGCGCTCTTTGTATGAACACTGGCTCAATGTCTCAAAGATTAAACACCTCTCGATCCAAAGCAGTCACAGAAACAGATGGTATCCTTATATCGCCTACTATGACAGCTCCCTGCACCTTTTAAAAGTGATCAAAAAAGATACGATCCATAAAACTTTGGAGTTGACAATTCCCAAAAACAGCGCGTATGTAAAAATCTCCGATCTTTATACACTCAAAAATATCAGAGATGAATTGGTATTTTACCCGCAAGGCGCAAGATAACTCTAAACATATTTTGTTAAAATAGCATCAATATTTTATACAGGGCAAAATAAATGTTTGACGAGTTTAAATTTAACAGAGTTGAGAGACTTCCAAAGTATGTATTTGCAGAGGTAAATGAGATCAAGATGGCTGAGCGTCGTGCCGGCAAAGATGTGATCGACTTCTCTATGGGAAATCCTGACGGAGACACCCCTGAGCATATACGTGAAAAGCTGGTAGAGTCTGCACAAAAGACAAAAACGCACGGCTACTCTACATCAAAAGGGATCCCAAAACTGCTTCAAGCGATAGCGGACTGGTATGAAAGACGTTACGATTGTAAGCTTAATCCCGAAACTGAATGTGTAGCGACAATGGGATCAAAAGAGGGATACGCCCACCTCACCTATGCGATCATCAATCCGGGTGACGTAGCGGTAATTCCAGATCCTACATATCCAATCCATGAGTATTCTTTTATCTTAGCCGGTGGTAATGTGATCAAGTTTGGGATTGAATTTGATGAACATTACCGTCTTGATGAGGATAAGTTTTTTGATAATCTGGAAAAAGTTTTCAAAGAGAGCTCTCCGAAACCAAAATATGTACTGGTAAACTTTCCCCACAACCCGACTACGGCAACGGTGACTCCTGAGTTTTACGAGAGACTTGTAGCGATGGCAAAAGAGAGAAGATTTTATATCATCTCCGATATCGCTTACGGTGACATCACATTTGACGGGTATAAGACCCCTTCGATCATGCAGGTAAAAGGTGCAAAAGATGTTGCGGTTGAGTCTTTTACACTGAGTAAGTCGTACAATATGGCCGGATGGCGTGTAGGCTTTTTTGTTGGAAACCCTAAACTTATCGGCGCATTGCAAAAGATCAAGTCGTGGTTAGACTACGGTATGTTCACACCTATTCAGGTGGCTTCAACCGTAGCACTCAATGGTGATCAGCAGTGTGTACGTGACATTACCGATAAATACAACCATCGCCAAGAGGTTCTAATCGAAGCGTTTGAGCGTGCAGGCTGGAAGATCAGTAAAAATGAAGCGAGTATGTTCTCATGGGCAAAAATCCCTGAGTGTGCAGCGCATTTAGGATCGTTGGAGTTCTCAAAACGCCTCCTTGTTGAAGCGGGTGTAGCGGTAGCTCCGGGAATCGGTTTTGGTGAGTACGGTGAAGGTTATGTGCGTATAGCTTTGATCGAAAACGACAATCGTATTCGCCAGGCGGCAAAAAATGTAAAAGCTTTTTTAAAACAGTTTGACGGATGTAAGGATAAATAAGTGATAAAAGTTGGAATAATCGGTGTAGGAACAGTTGGAACTAGTGTAGCAAATATCTTAAAAGATAATGCAGATGTGATTTCGGCTCGTGCAGGGCGTGATATCGTTGTAAAAAGCGGAGTTGTGAAAAACCTCTCAAAGGACAGAGGTCTCGATATTAAAATCACGGATAATGTTGATGATGTTTTAAACGATGATGAGATCGATATCGTTGTAGAGCTTATGGGTGGCGTGGATGAGCCTTTTGAAGTGGTAAAACGTGCTCTTAAATCCGGTAAAGCAGTTGTAACGGCAAACAAAGCGCTTTTAGCGTACCATAGATATGAGCTTCAAGAGATAGCCGGCGATCTGGCTTTTGAATACGAAGCGAGTGTAGCAGCAGGAATCCCTATCATTACCGCACTTCGTGATGGTCTGTCAGCAAACCATATCGAATCGATGATGGGTATCATGAACGGTACTAGTAACTATATGATGACGAAGATGACAGAGGATGACGTAGACTATGATGAGATCCTCAAAGAATCACAGGACTTAGGATACGCAGAGGCTGATCCAACGTTTGACGTAGGTGGATATGATGCTGCACATAAACTGCTTATCCTTGCTTCGATCGCTTATGGAATCGATGCAAAACCTGAAGATATCTTGATCGAGGGTATCGAAAATGTTACACAAGACGATATCTCTTTTGCAAAAGAGTTTGGATATGCTATCAAACTGCTTGGAATTGCGAAAAAAACAGGTAATGAAGTTGAGCTTCGTGTCCATGCATGTCTGATCAAAAAAGATGAGATGATCGCAAAGATCGACGGTGTGATGAACGCTATCTCTGTAGTTGGCGATAAAGTGGGTGAGACACTTTACTACGGACCTGGAGCAGGCGGTGATGCAACAGCTTCAGCAGTAGTTGCAAATATCATCGATATCGCAAGAAGCGGTAAGTCTACACCGATGCTTGGTTTTGACCGTCCTATGGAAGGGAATCAGCTGACACTTAAGCCTGTAGAGAATATCGAATCACAATACTACCTCCGTATCAATGTAAACGATAAAGCAGGGGTACTTGCAAAACTTACAAAACTATTCGAAGAGAACAACATCTCAATTGAGACGATGCTACAGCGCCCTGCTGATAACAACTCTGCAAACCTTCTTGTTTCAACTCACACGGCAGTTGAAAACGATATACAAAAAATGATCAAAGAACTTGAGGCTCAGGAATTTGTAAATGCTTCTCCTATAATGATCAGGATAGTATAAATCTAAAATGAAAATTTTAATTACTGGGGCAAGTTCGGGACTCGGTGCCGAGCTTGCTCGTCAGTATGCTTCAAAAGAAAATGAACTCATTCTCTTAGCCAGACGCGAAGAGAAACTCCAAAAACTCCAAACGGAACTTTCCCCTTTATCGAAAAATGTAGAGACAATAGTCGCAGACGTAACTGAGTTTGCGATGCTTCAAGAGCAGCTAAAAAGCATAAAGAGTCTCGATATGGTGATCTTAAATGCGGGCGTGTCTCTGGGACATTCCCATATCCAGACACCGACAATAGCAGAGTTTAAAAACCTGTACGATGTCAATGTTTTGGCAAACCATGCGATACTAGAAGTGTTACTTCCGATCTTTATCAAACAAAAGAGTGGGAAAGTGGTGTTTATCTCCTCTTTGGCTTCTCTTTTTACTATGCCCAGCTCCAAGGTCTATTCATCATCTAAAAGGGCTTTAAACGCTTATGCTGAGGGATTACGCTATAAGTATGCCGGAGATGGAATTAGAGTGGTAAATATTTTACCGGGATTTATAAAAAGTGAACTTACCGATAAGAATGATTTTCATATGCCGTTTTTATTGGAAACTGAAGATGGGGTGAAGAGAATTAAAAGGGCGATCGATAAAAATAAAACCTTTTATGCTTTTCCGCTCAGGTTTTATTTTCTTATCCGATTGCTGAATCTGCTGCCAAATTTCTTGACGGCTAAAATTGTGCAAAAACTGAGTTAATCAGTTTGCAACTGGGATATAAGCATACCCCTCATTTTGTTTGTCGATAAGACCTATTGTCGAGTTTGGAACGATTTTTACAAATTCATAAAGATCCTCTTTTGCAATTTTATGTTTTTTACGTCCAACATCACACATAAAGATTTCAACACTGTAAGTCTCTACAAGAGAAGTAAGTCTTTTTTCATACTCCGCTTGTTTAGCAACTAGTGCCTGCTCTTTTTTATAAGTAGTGTTTTGTAAATTTTTTACAAATAATTTGTATGCATCTCCATGGATCACAATAGCAACTTCAAGCTCTTCAAATCTATTTTCGAAGTAGAGCTTGTGATGCGGGATACCTGAGAGGATCTTTTTTTCAAAAACTGCAAGATCACCGCTTGTAAAATCGATCACAACTTTTTTTATCTCAGAGTCTGCAGATAAAAAAGAGATGAATGCAAAAAGTAAAACAATAATCTTTTTCATGTTTACAACCTATTCTGTAATATCTTTTAAAATTTGCTCAAAATCGTGCTGTGCTTTCATAAGCTCTTTGTGTGCAGCATCATCAGTTACATGTGCACTGCTAAGCCAGTTATATACCGCAGGGAATCCCATAACGATTGTCTCTTTCCCTTTTTCTTTATATAGAACTGTCGTACAAGGAGCAAAAGCAGCAGCTTCGGGACGAGTTTTTGCAACTGTATAGATTACCGGAAGTTTACAAATAGAGTATGACTCATAAAAATCAAACGGAGACTCTGCATCTTCATCTAAAACACCCATTTCGTAGTCAAGCGTTGCAGGAAGTACAAAACCTTTAGGTGCAAAATTGCTCTCCAGAGACATCTTGATCTCCTCTTTTTCATCATCGTATTCTTCAGGATCGTCAAGTTCATACTCGTAAAGCGTTACAAGATCACGGTTCTCCTTTAAAGAATCTTCACTCATTGTCTGCTTTGCGTTTGGCATCGCCTCTGTAATACTTTTGATTGCAGCTTTTTCGATCGTTTTTAAAAGGTCGTTGTTATCGATCCCGATAATTTTAGCCTGTGCTTCAGAAGTTAAAATACTTACATGCAGATTGTCATCATCGTTACCTTGGTAGATCCCTACACCCATAGGGATAAATACACCCGCTTTGGGTGCAACTCTCAGAAGTTTGTCCGCTAACTTAGGTTCAACAACTGTCATAAGATTGAAAATTTTAAAATCACTCTTTTTAAACTGTTTTTTAAACGGTCCCGTCATGTCGTTGTTTAAAGTAACTGTAAAACCATTCTTTACAAAACTTTTCTCTATCTGTTTGGGAGTGATAGCTCCATCCTTGTTTGCAACGCTGAAAAGATGCAAATCGCCTTGTGCCATAAGTGCAATTGCACTTAGTAGTAGTACAACTATTTTCTTCATTGGTTATCCTTCTAATTGTTAGGGAAAGTGTAACGATTGAGTGTAAAATCTATGTAAAACTATCAATTAGACATTTTTAACATTTTAAACACTTTGTGAAACATAGAAAAACTAGGATTCTTAACTATGTTCCAAAAATCAGAGGTATATATACTTTTTGAAAGCCGAAGTGAGATATTTATTAAAAGCTTGCTATTAAATAATTGTTCAGCTATACTTCGTTCATCGAATGATGATTTAGAGTTTCATCTAATGCAAGATTTTTATTGCTTACTTACAGTTTACAGTATTAACCTCCCAAAAGAAAAACACTCCACATTATAATTTTGAGCATTTCAGTAATGATATGTATTAACAATTTAAGGAATTGCTATGGCAACTCAAGTAAATGGAACAATTAAATGGTTCAATAAAGACAAAGGTTTCGGTTTTATCGGACAAGACAATGGTGGTGAAGATGTATTTGTACATTACCGTCAACTAAGTAATTATGACGATAGAGCTTCTCTAAATGATGGTCAAAAAGTGATTTTTGAAATAGGGCAAGGGACAAAAGGTCCACAGGCTGAGAACGTTAGACTTTCATAAAAGTACAAATGGGCAGAGTTATCTGCCTAATATTTAAAATAAAGACTTCCATCCTTTCCATTTGTAAGCTTCTTTTTACTTATACAATTAACACATACTAAATATATCGCGGAATAGAGCAGTTCGGTAGCTCGTTGGGCTCATAACCCAAAGGTCGTTGGTTCAAATCCAACTTCCGCAACCAATCAACAATAAATTATAAGGAAAAATATGCCAATAAATACAATAAGTATTTCTCAAACGCGTCGATTGAATGTATTGATCAGGCTTTTAAAGAATAACGAACTATTAAGTATCGCTTGCTCAAAGTCAGGATTATCAATAAACAATGCTCAAAAACTTTTACATAAAATAAGCTATGAACAAGGCTCAACGCTATAAAACCACACCTATAAACTAAACTCTTTTATAGACTTTCTCTAAAAACCAATGTACATTTAAAAATATAATTGCCGTTATTTGATCATTGTGTCGTTTAATTTTTTAGGAGTTTGTTACAAATACAGTAGATTTTGGAACAAAACTATAAATCATGAAAAATTTTCACGATTTATTGACGTAAGTTAAAGCAGATTACGGGACGATATATACCCATCCCTCTTTGACTCTCTCCGTTATCTCTACAATACCGGCAGTGACGATCTCAACACCGTCGATGAGTTCCTCTTTTTTTATGTGTTTTGTCTTCATAGTGTTTTCACACGCTACAAATTCAACATCGTACTGCATCAATGCATCAACACGCACGGCAATATCTTTCTCTTTTTTTAAGAGTGTTTTGAGCCCGTGATAATAAGCGACAATGCGCATATGAACATTTTCAGGACCGTAAAATTTTAAAACGTTGTTCGCACTGCTTAAAACATGATGGATAGTCTCATCATCGGCACTGTTGATTGAGAAAATTATCTTTCTCGGTTCAAACATAGATGGTTTAGGCTCCGCAAAAACCGTATCTGCATAACTAAACACACTTAGTAATAAAAGAAATAAAACAGTTCGTATCATTGAATCCCCTTTGTTAAATCTTTAAAGTCTTGGATATTCCAAGAACCAGGAATTTTTTTTATAATTTTACCCTCTCCATCCAAAAAAAAGAATGTAGGGGTAAATATCACTTTTTGTTCTATGGGCATAGTATCAAAATCAAGGTTGATCTTTACCGCTATAAATCTCTTGCTGATCCATTTCGACATAGCAGTATCATGAAAAACATTCTTTTCCATATCTTTGCAGTAGTGACAATCTGTTCGCATCACATCAAGCATGATCGGTTTATGATTTTTCTTTTGGAGCTCAAGTGCTTGAGTATAGTTTAGCCATTCTAGAGCCTCTAAGGATACACTTAAAAATGCTAAGGAAAGAAAAAGTTTAGCTACTGTTCCCATTCTAAAGTCCTATATGCAGTTTCCACATTTTGTCTATGCAGCAGATCATACATAGGGATGTTTTTAAATTTTTCTATCACGATACTATTTACTGCTTCATCGATCTCTATACCCTCATCAAGAGCATTTAGTATCTCTTTTTTGAGTGCTACAAGGTACTTATAGGTAATATCGATAGAGTGTTTATATACCATATCTCCATGACCACCTATAATGTAAGTATAGTTTCCCTCTCGCATTTTAGAGAGTTCTTCGATCCAACGGTTGATATTACCATCGCGTAGTGATGGCAGTCTATCGTTAAAAACAAGATCACCTGCAAAAAGGACTGATTTGCTTGGGATGTAAACTAAAAGATCACTACTCGAGTGTGCTTTGTCGTGTACACGTGTAAACTCTACTTTTTGAGTATCGATCATAAGAGTTTTTTTATCTTCTACAAGAAGGTTTGGGAACTCTTGTGTAGTA
This sequence comes from Candidatus Sulfurimonas kebritensis, assembly GCA_047689515.1. GTDB lineage: Bacteria > Campylobacterota > Campylobacteria > Campylobacterales > Sulfurimonadaceae > Sulfurimonas > Sulfurimonas kebritensis. The sequence goes on along the minus strand of JBEWQA010000010.1, from coordinate 35,475 downwards.
TTTTTATAAGCTTCTTTTGTAACATTTCTTTGCATTCTTGTGACAGTGATTTTACCTTCGTTTGCAAACTGTGCGGAACCGACAATATCAATGCTAAGTTTTTTATAGTAACTATTTCCTAACCAATGATCATCATGAGCATGAGTATTTACAACAAGTGTTACAGCTTGACCTTTGATAGTTTTCATAATTGAGTGTGCTTCTTGTGCGTAGTTGTATGTAGGACCGCTGTCGATCACTATGTAGCTGTTTCCCATATCAACGAAACATGAGTTTACCATGTTCCCATTGTTATGCGTATTGATTGCCTGTGGCTCGCCAAAAAAGCAGTGAATATCATCACTCACTTTTGTGACTTGAAGTTTGTACTCGAAAGCAAGGAGAGAAGTGAATAGTATACTTATAACCACAAGCAATCGCATATAATAATCCTACTTATTTATTAGAATTTAAATTGGTATTGGATAGCAAAAGCGTTATCTTTGTAGCCTTTTAAGCCATTCCATTCATTTGTCGAACCAGATGTATCACCAGAAGCTAAAATGTAGTTTGCTACAACTTTATGTTGGTTTCTTCCACGTTTTGATTTACGAGAAAAATCTGATTTTGGTTGGCTTAAAAATAAGTTCACACCTAGATACGTATTTGTTAAACTTGTATCGGCACCATTACCTTGAGCTTTACCTGAAATCACTTTTGTAGTAAGTTCTATATTGTCCTTTACAAAGTAACCTGCAGTTGCAGTAAGCACTTGCTCATTATAATCTTTTATACCTTTGATGTTTGTAGCATCAAAATACTCAGCTTTTAAGCTTAATGGTCCAAGGTTAGAATCTACACCAAAATTGAAGTTTGAATAATCTTCATTGCCAACTGTTACATTTGCATCAAGTCCACCGGCATTTTCACTCATAGCATAAGAAGCTTCAAGATGTAGTTTTTCAGTGTAGTCAAACATACCACGTACAGCATAAGCGTTTCCACCATTTTTGCTACTGTTTGCCGCAGCACTTCTGCTTGCTTGGTTTGCGATCATTACATCATAACCAAAACCTTTCCAAGGGCGTTCATGACCCATCTCAAAACCATTTACTTTATTTCCGCTAAACCCTATACCACGTCCAGAGATCATAAAACCAGTGTTACGCTCTAGTGCTAACGCTTTGTCAAATCCACGTTCAACAATATCTAGATTCCATCCTGGCATTGTAAAACCCATACCATTTGGCATTTTAATAAGACCAAGTTTTGCAACAAATGCAGGGTCTGCTACATACGATACAAACGCGTCTTTAACCATTTTTGGCATAGCGGCACCATCACCTGTTTTGTAGTTTGGTGCAGCATCTTGATTGAAGTCTAAGAAAACTTTACCACGAACTTTCCCAGCTACATATTTCCATCCAAGACGTACACGCTGTGCACCAAATGCTACGTTTGAAGCTTCATCTTCAGCGATTGTACCATCACCGCCACGAGCTTCAAGTTGTGCAAAGCCAAACATTGTCAGTTTTGTATCAACATCACCAACTTTTTTCTTCATTGTATAACCAGCTTGTGCTGACGTACTCATCAATAATATTGCAGCTGCACCTGCAGCTAATTTAATTATCCCTTTTTTCATTAGATATCCTTAATCGTGTAATAAAGAATATGCTAAAATACGTGCGCATTTGTTATGTATATAGCATATTCAAATGAGATGGCAGCCCCAACTGCCATCGCCTATTGTCCTATTTAACAGCCTCTTGAGCCTTGTGTTGGACACCCACAATCATAATCAACAAGTGTCACATTTCCTGCATTACTCACATCAACCACTTTTTGACGTTTTACATAATCTCTTACAACGTCGTATACTGGTTTGATCATATCTTTACGCAAGTTGGCTCCGGCATTTTGCAAGTTCCCTCCCCATGAAGAAACTACATAAGTTTTTTCTAGATCTATTGGTTTACCTCCTACTTTAAGATTAGATATTCTTTGCCCCGCTTTATTGGCTACGGCAATACTGTATGTAACCCCGCCAAGACGACTCATATCTCCACCTTGTTGGTAAAGAGGATTCGCATTGAAAACATTATCTGCAATATCTTCTAAAAGTGTGGCAATTTTTGCACCTTTTAATTCAAATGTATATACGTTTGGATATGTGATACCACACATCTCGTATACATTTTCCATAAGTATGTCATCACCTGCTAAAACAGTAGTACCCCATCTATATCCAGGTGTAAAAGAGATATCACATTTCATCTCATCCATGATCGCGTCATTGATGAGTTGATCGAAAGTTGAAAAGAATGTATCTCTTTTATAAAGGATGTTTTTTGTCTGACCAAGAACCTCGTTGAACTCTTTATCAAACGGTTTGTAAAGTTCATTTACAAGTGCTACACCCTCAGGATCTGCTGGAATCATATTTGATGCGATTGGAACTAGTTTGTACTCATAGCCATTTACTTTTCCATCTCTTGCATCAATATCCAAACGCCCTATATATTTTCCGTGACTACCTGCGATAACGATAACAGTACCGTCGATCGTGATAGGTTTTGGTGAAGGGTCATGTGTATGTCCGCTTAAGATAAAGTCGATCCCATGAACTTTACGAGCTACCTCTTGATCAACGCTGAAACCATCGTGCGAAAGTACAACAACACAGTCAACTTTATGATCGTTTCTTAACTCATCCACATACTCTTGAAGTGTGTCAAGACGTAGACCAAAACTCCAACCCTCAGTAAACTCTTTCGGGTTTGCAGTTGAAGTAAATGGAAATGATTGACCGATAATACCTATCTTCGCACCACCACGCTCTTCGATCGTATATGGTTCAAAAATCAGCTCCTCATACTCATCAGCAAACGGATCGTTTCCTATGATATTTTGAGAGATAAATTTTGCATCAAGTTCACCGATAAGCTTTTTCACTTGCTCTTTACCATAAGTAAACTCCCAGTGTCCAACCATTACGTCAACACCAAGATAGTTTTGTGCTTTTACGATCGCTTCACCGTCAGTTTTAAGTGCAACACCAGTACCTTGCCAAGTATCACCAGAGTCTAAGAAAAGAACATTGTCCCCTCCACGCTCAGCACGTACTCGATCAAGATATGTTTTCATGTGTGCAACACCACCCATTCTCCCGAACTTTTTCGCCAATGCTTCAAAATCGATATATGTATCGAAGTAAGCATCTAAGCTACTTGGTTCAAGTCCGTAATGCTTAGCAAACGCTTCCCCACATAAGAACCCTGGAGTTCCCACTAGATTTGGAGCAGAGATCAATGTTGATGGCTCTCTCCAGTAAAGTGGTTTGAGATGAGCATGAAGATCACACATATGTAAAAGTGTGACATTCCCTTTTGCTTTGAAGTCATAGATATCTTTTAAAGATATTTGACCTGGTGTTTTTGCTGCTGATGTTGTACACCCTGCAGCAACTGCACCAAGACCAAAAATGGCTGCAATATGCATAAAGTCTCTTCTAGAAATTTCCATTTTTTAACCTTATCTTTTTAAACCAGGGATAGCGATCTCACTACCTTTAGCTTTGTCTGTAAGATATACTTCTAAAGCTACCATCTCTTTAGAACCGATAGGGATAACTTTAAGAAGTGCATTTTTCATACATCCTTGAAAACGGCGTTGCATTGTTCTTAATGATGATTTTGTCATTCTATATGCTGGCCACGTTGCTGCTGCTTTTGCCCCTTTTGCTCCTAAATTAGGAAGTGGCTGTGTACGTAAAACCATACCGATTACGTCTGACGAGTGGCAAGAGTTACATGCTAAACCACGCCCACCACGTTTTGTCATAAATGTTTTTTCACCAAGTGCATACGCCTGTTTCATGTGAGAATTTGCATCTACATCTATGTTGATCTTCTCACCGTTAGCGATAGATTTTACATACGCTAATATTGAGAACATCTCTGAACTTTTTAATTTGTAAGGTTTTTGACCTTGATCGTGCATCATCGCTTGTACCACTTGATCAAGTCCTACAACCATATCTAGTTTTTTTACATAGCGAGGGAATCCTGCTACATATTTTGGAAGATCATCTTCACTTACACCTAAAAACTTTGCAAGTGCTTCGTCTCCACCTAAGTCTTCTATATAACTTTCACCATCTGCTACCATGATATCTGCAGGATTGTTTTCTGACATCTCTGCGTACATAGCACGGTCTGCGTCGCTCATTGCAAACTGTTCACCACCAAAAGCGAGTGAAGAGAGTAATGCAACTGAAAGAGCTATTTTAATACCTGTTTTCATCTGATTATCCTCTTGGCTTAATCTTTTTAGTTTTCTCGTGAACTTCACCAGTGTTGTCTGTGTATGTAACTGTAAGTTTCCCTTTACCGTTAACTTTCATATATGTAGTAAATACTGGATTTACTGAAAGTGATTCCCAAACTGTCATGTTTGTGATCTCTTTACCGTTATAAACAAATTTGACACTGTTTATATATTTTGCAGGGATGATCTCTTTTGTTTTTTTATCTTTCCCCATCCCTGTATCCATAGGGTGCATTACCATAAAACTTACTTTAACTACTTCACCGTCTTTATATCTTTTTGGTTTGATTTTAATGAGTGATTTTCTTTCTGCCATTGTCTTTTCCTCTCTTATTTTCTTTTGAAATTATGTGTGAATGGTTAAAATCAACCACAACCACCGATAGTAACTTTTACATTTTGTGAAGCCATGATAAACTCACCGTTACTGAGTTCTGCAACTGCAACTACGTCTTGAGTACCACCTAGTTTGATACGAGTAGAGAACATCGCTTTTCCATTTGCAGGTGTTAAGTTCACATCGATACAACGAGCATTTCCATTTTTAGTATTTAAAATATGGATACTTTTTACATAATCACTTGAAGTCATTGGAGACTCAACTGTTACAGTAACAGGAACAACAGCTCCGTTTTCTGCAATCTCCGGTGCTTTTAAGTTGATTTTACTCGATGTTGTTGGAGTCTTTCCATTTGTTATAGCATCAAGTGCAGTCTCATAACTCATCTTGTTTGGACTAACCGGTTTAGAATCAGCTGCAAAACCCATTACCGGCATTGCTGCTGCAACTGCTGTTGCACTTCCTAATGTTTTAAAAAAATCTCTTCTTTGCATTTTTATTCCCCTTTATTATTTTTCTGAAACAATATATGAAGTGATATCACATATCTCTCTTGGCGTGAATAACTTAGTAGTTAAGTTAATTGTCATGTGTGTTTGCGGATTGTCGATACGAGCGTCAGCAATTTTTTGATATACAAATTGATTGTCGCGTGCTCCAGAATCGATAAATATAGATTTGTATCCTGTTAAGTCTGGACCAATATTTCCGGCACCTTTAGCACCTTCGATGTTATGACAAGCTACACAGTTTCCATACTGTTTCGGTTTCCCGTTTGCATTCTTTTTACTCAACCCTTTTGGTGGAGTTTTTTTAGCTTTTTTTCCATTGAGATTATGGAAAATGTACTCACCTCTAGCAATAGCATCTGCATCAGTAGTTATACAACCCTCAGGCATTGTATAGGCTTTTGCAGGTGCAAGTAAATCCTTTTGTATCATTGAACTTGCTTCAGGTTGCTCTATAACTTTACTGTAATCTCCAGCAAAGAGTGAAGCTCCGACAAGTAATGAAGTGATTACTGCTTTGTTCATTCTTGTTCCTCCTATATATTTTCGAGGACAAGTTTATCTGTGAAGTGTAAAATGAATGTAAAATTATAATTTTTTATGCAAAGTTGCTGGAAAGATGTATCGAAAAAGGCTTCCCTTCTTCGGTGTAGAGGTGATTTGAAGTTCTATATTGAGTTCATTGATAATTGATTTTACTATGTTCAATCCTATCCCAAAACCACCTTTGTTGTTGTTTTCTCTATAATATCTGCTAAAAATTTTCTCAACATTTTCTATACCGACACCATAATCTTGAAACTCTATAACAAGTTTTTCATCTTTTAGATAAAGATGAATATCGATCTTGGAGTTATCATAAGAGTACTTGATCGCATTGGAGATATTGTTGTCTATTAGCCTTTGTAGTTGTTTGTCATTTATATAGATAGTGCCGCAATCTTCTAAACTAGAATTGATTTTTATATCTTTCATCGCCGCTACTTCTTCAAAGTATTCGATCCTCTCTTGTAAAAACTCTTTGAGATCTATATCTTTCTTGTCATAGTTGAGGCGTTCATGTTTGATAAGGTAGTCCATATCGTTATATATATTGGAGAGTACTTTTGTAGCAGCTTTCATACGTCTGAGATATTTATTTTGTTCATATTTTCTATTGTAGAGATCGATATTTACGTTGATGATAGCGAGTGGCGTATTGATCTCATGCATAGAATCTTTTATAAATGTATCGAGTTGCTGGTTGAGCTGTTGAAAAGGTTTTGCAAATATTTTCAGGAAAAACACGCTGGAGATAAAGATCAAAATAACGATGCTGGTAAGGATGAGCAACACTTTCTCATATACAGGTGCAAAAGAGATAGTATTGTGCAGAACAAGGTAGTGTGCTCCGAAATATCTTTCTTTAGGCAGTTTTACGACAAGATAGGCCTCTTGGTCATCGAGGTAGTAACCGTTTTTAAAGTGCTTTATCGGCTTAGTGATAAGGGTAAATATCGGCTGAAAATTTTCATTGTACAAGCCCGAATCAAAAGTTTTAAAGCGTGGGTATTCAAAATAGTCATCTGCCTGATCATACTCCTGCATAGCCTGGATCACAAGTAAAGATTTTTTTTTGAGAGAGAGCTCATTTTGGATCGCATGGATATTTTTCATATATATAGTATAGTAAACAAGGGGTGCCAATAAGATGATACTCACTAGTGTTGTGTAGAGGAGTGCATACTTTGCCGAATACTTGTTATCGTTCAATTATATATCCTAATCCGCGTCTGTTTTGTATAATATCCAGAGGAAGCTTCTTTTTAAGATTGTTAAGTTGTACCCTTATCGTTGCGGGTTCAACATACTCACCCCACACTTCATCCTGAAACATCTGTGTTGAGACAATGGCATTTTTATTTTTGATCAACACTTCAAGAAGATCTTTTTCCGTTTTACGTAATACGATCTCCTCATCTTTATAAGTGAGTTTTGTCGTTTTTAGATCGTAGATGAGTTCAGGACCCAGTTCTATACTAGAGCTTTTATTTTGTAAATAGGAAGCGAGCGCCTGTTCTATCCGCAGTTCCAACTCCTCTAAATCGAAAGGTTTTCTGATGTAATCACAACACCCTCGTCTGTATCCCTCTTTTAAGTCATCTATATCTGTCATTGATGTTAAAAAGATGGCCGGGATATTGATGTTTTCATCTTTGAGTTTTTTAAGCAGTTCAAAGCCGTTGATCGATGGTACATTGACATCTAAAAGCAGGATGTCATAGCTTTTGTCATAGATGGCATAGTATGCGTCATTGCCATCGGTAAAGCCGTCTACATTGTAACCTATGTCACGTAAGAACTCCTCTATACTAATGCGTAGTGAGTATTCATCTTCTAAAAGTAAAATATTCATTTTATCTTCCCGTCTATTTTTTTAATGGTTCTTCTGTTTAACATCATCTGTATCAACTCATCTTTAGAGTATTTATCAAACTTCTCATATGCTTCATCGTAAAAGATAGCCCTGTCTTCTCTGTCGATGACATCCTGCAGTTCAAGAAGAGAATTAGCAGAGTAGTTTTGATAACTGTTCTCTTTGTAGTTTTCCTGTCGAACTACATCGTACAAGTTGCTTCGCGTAATATTGATAAGAAAAGAGATATCGTCATCCGGATTTCTAAAATACTCCAGATACTTTTCAGGCAAAACAAAAACAAAACCACCAATAGTTTGTCCGTTTCCGTCTTTCATATTTTCATAAAAGATATAGTTGTTGTCTTTATAAACGACACCGCTTAACTTGAGTTCTTTATAGTCAACCGATTGTAATGTTTGAATGTGGGAATAGTTGTAGTTCCTGTTTGAGAGGATATAGTCTCCGATTGTCAGGTTTTCCATCATAAGTACGGCGGAATCTGCATATTTAATATCTAAAAGGACGTAAAGATCGACACCGATACTGCTAAAGAAGTTTGTTATTTTTTTAAAAAACGAGATCGCCTCTACATAGCCTAAAAACTCTCCATCTTTAGAAACCGGGACCGTTGCTTTGATCCCTAAACGGCGTCCAACTTCGATCGAAGTTCTCGGTGTATCGTGAGTTTCGAAATATTTTAAATCGGTTCGATAATCCCCGATAGGCATCCCTGCATAAACATCATCCCAAGAGCGGGCGAAGATATTGAGCTCTTTTGTTATCACCTGTGCACGGATACGTGAACCTGTGGTTTTTTGTATAGTTTGTGCAATGTCGGAGATGATGATATATCCAAAATCTTCATCATCGTTTTCTAAGCTGTCAATGAGCGTATGATTTTTTGAAAGCATCAACGCTGTACGGAGATCTTCCATCTCCTGTTTTTTCAATTGTGTTTGGAGAGTAAGGCGCATTTGATCCATAATAGTATAGATCTTTTGCTCTTTTACCTCGTTCTTATAGTAGAAAAAGATGGTCAAAGTTATAAAGATAATGAGAATAAAAAGTGTTACAATTGTTTTTTTCATCGCGTAATTGTATCACTATTTATTATAAAACGATATTTTTTTAGATATTTCTTAGAGGAAAATGGCTTTTTGTTCTTAGAGGTATCCTTAAGTCAAAGGATTGTAAACTTTGCTTGCTAAAAGTCTGCAAAATTTTTATCTAGCTCGTGAGGACAAATCCTCCTTGCAGTCTGAGCCTCACAATCTAGATAAAAATTTTACTAATGAAGAAGCAAAATAGGGGAGAAATAGGTATGGAAAACATCGAAACGATAGACAGTGTATGTACATACTGTGGAGTAGGATGCGATATAGCGGCGAATGTTGATACAAAAGAGAACAAGATTACAAAGATCTTTGCTCATCCTGACGGTGTAGTATCTCAAGGAAAGTTGTGTATAAAAGGGAAGTACGGTTTTGACTTTGTTGATGCCGAAGATAGACTAAGAATACCACGTATCCGCAAAAGCTTTTTAGAGAAGAATCCTTCGATCAAAGAGGCAGTTGCAGGAAAACTGAGTGATTTGGACGATACTTGGTATGAAACAGACCTGGACACTGCGACTACTGCTTGTGCAATAAAGTTAAAAGAGCTTCAAGAGAAATACGGCAGAAAGTCTGTTGCATCTATTGGAGGTGCCAGAACTTCGTGTGAATCGTCATACCTTTTCCAAAAGTTTACACGCCATACGTTAAATTCACCACACGTTGACAACTGTGCGCGTGTATGTCACTCTCCATCACTTAAAGGGATGCGTGCAACTATCGGTGAGGGTGCAGCGACAAACCCTTATAACGATATTTACAATGTTGAGTTTATGGTTGTTATCGGTTCAAATACGACTGAAGCGCACCCGATTATCGCAAATAGAATTTTAGATGTTGCACGTGAAAATGATAATTTGGCAGTGTTTGACGTTCGTGAGATCAAACTGCACCGTTTTGCAAAATACAAAGGGGTCATCCCGCACGAGTCAAACCTGATGGTGCTCAATATGCTTGCATATGTGATCATCGACGAGGAGCTGTACGATGAGAGTTTCATCGCCGACCGTACAAAAGGTTTCCTGGAGTTTAAAGAGCAGATCTTAAACGATCCATACGCAAACCCAGACCTCTTTAACGAGATTGAGGGGTATGAGCATATGGGGAAAATGATCCGTAAAGTTGCCCGTGAGTATGCGCTGAAAAAATCGATGATCTTCTGGGGACTTGGGATCACGGAACATCTAGACGGCTCATACGCCGTAATGGCGATCACACACCTCGCACTGATGACTGGAAATGTCGGAAAAAGCGGAGCGGGGCTTATGCCGCTTCGTGGACAAAACAATGTACAGGGAACATGTGATATGGGTATGCTTCCATACTACGATCCCGATTATCAGGAACCAAAAGAGGTTGGGCTGATGACCCCTGAGCTTGTGGATGAGATGTTAGAGGGACGTTTAAAAGCTGTGCTCAATGTCGGAGAGGATCTCACACATATTCATCCAAATCTTAACAAAGTAGATCGCGCCTTTGAGGAGCTTGAACTGCTCTTTGTTCAAGAGCTTTTTATGACCGATGTAGCCGAGCGTGCCGATATCGTCGTGGGTGTAAAATCTGCCTATGAAAAAACGGGTGTCTATGTCAATGCGATGCGTCGTCTGCATCTCTCACAACCGTTAGTAAAGTCAGATCTACCTGATGATTGGGAAGTATTGCAGATACTCGATAACAAAATGGGCGGTACGGCAAGTTACGAAAGCTCAAAAGATGTCTGGGATGAGGTTCGTGAAGTAGCTTACAGACGTTTCAGCGGGGCAGAGTATTCACGTTTAGAGCGTCATCGTAAGCGTGGACTCCAATGGCCTGTACATACGGAAGATACTCCGATCCTTCACCAGTTAGACTTTAGAACGGAAGATGGATACGGATACTTCAAGTACAAACAGTATGAACCGCGTAATATGGTTCAAGAGATACTTGATAAAAAACTCAGCGGTTTTTACCTGACAACGGGAAGAACACTGGCGCACTACAACAATGCTGCACAAACAAAACGTTCAGACAAGTTAAATGACAGATACGATGAAGATATTTTACTTGTCAGTGAGGAAGATGCGGAGCATTTCACTACTGAAAAAGTTATATTGAAAAGTGAGTTTGGTGAAACAACACCTCTAACCGTTAAGATCACGAACAAGGTAAAACCAAATACTCTGTTTTGTACATTCCACCATGCCAAATCAAAAATTAACAATCTCTTTGGGGATGCAAGAGACGAACTGATCCTCACAGCGGCGTTTAAGTCAATCAAAGTTGAAGTGAAAATGTTATAATTTTACATGACATTTACAGAGTATGAAAATAAAATTTTATTAACTATAGAGGCATTGCAAAAACTGCCTCTACACACTTTAGACCAACAAAACCGGATGCTCAAAGAAGCATTTGATATCGCATATGACAATGGAATGTTTCGGATTGTAGATCTTGAGGGTTTTGTGCAGGGTGAGGCAAGATACAGGCTTTTTACCTCTTTGACACGATACTCCGGTTCACTGGTTTTTCTGGCAATTCAGATCTTCGCAGCCAACAACATTATGCTTGCCAATAATTTTCCTTTGCAAAAAGAGTACTTCAATAAAAAATGCGGTATCGCCATAAACCATCTAAGAGCACCAAAGACTGTTGTGAACGCCCGAAGAACTGAAGAGGGCTTTGAAGTGAGCGGCACGCTGACATGGGCAAGCGGGTATGGTATATTTGACACACTGCTGGTTGGATTTCACTGTGAGGGCAATGAGTATGTAGCCGTAGTCCCTTTTGAAGATGCAAAAGGGTTTGCAGTGGGAGAGGTTGCCCAAAGCTTTGTTGGTGAATCAATGGCAACGGTAAATATAGAGTTGGATCAGTTTTTTATCCAAAAAGATCATCTCGTTGCATCTTCACCTATAGGGAGCTATACCAAAGCAAAGTCGATCTCAAAAACTGTACATATAGCGATCTACTCACTTGGGCTCGGTGCGATCGAACAACTTCAAGATCAAGAGGTAAAAAGGGATGCTTCACAAAAGTTAGAGACGATAAAAGAGAAGTTTATGTCTACAAATAACGGTGAAGTGATGGATACGCTTCGGATCGAACTTTTTGCACTGGTACAAGATATTATCACAACAGGTATGGTGCTGGTCGGGGGCAAATCGGTTCTGGCTACTGAAACACTGCAGAGATACTATCGTGAGCTGATCATGTTTAACAGTAATGGACTCAACAATACGATAAAGGGGCTTTTTAAAGAGAAGTTTTTAAAGCAATAAAGTGCTAAAAAATATTTAGCACTTTAAAATTTATAATACTCGTTATTGAGATAGGTTGAAACGTCCTGTTTCTCCTCTTCAAACCATCCGGCAAAGTTATTGTCGGCACACACTCCTACTTGATGGTGCAGTTTTTTAAAATTATTTACTTTCTCCTCTCTTGGATGAAAGTCACTTGTCGCATGGCAACGCATACAATGAGCCTCATCCATTAACATTTGTGAATGGGGCTCTTGAGAATCTGCATATACTTTCAGAGAAAGTATAAACAGGTATAATATAAAGTAGGATTTTAAGAAAAACATCATAATCCTCCTTACGGTGATAAACCTAAATTATAGCACTCGAGTAAGCTGTCATACTTAAAATATTGAACTAATTTTTTTATGTTAATATTGTAAAATTCAATCTCCAGATAGTACTTAAGGAAATATATGCAGGTAGATACAAAAGTCGCGTTATTTATTGACTGTGAGAATATCAGTCACGATTATATAGATAAAATAATTGAGGAGCTCGCTAATTATGGTGAAGTAAATATACGTAAAGCATATGGAGACTGGCAAAGCAAGAATTTAAGCCGTTGGAGAGAAAAACTTTTTGATTACTCTTTAGAACCTATATTTCAACCGCCGTATTCAACAAACAAAAATGCAACAGATATCAAAATGACAGTAGATATTATGAAAGTTTTGTGCCAAAACAATAATGTAAACTACGTAGCTTTAGCGACAAGTGACAGTGATTTTACACCGTTAGTTACAGAGATAAAGTCGCAAGGTGTGCAGGTTATAGGTTTCGGAGAAGAAAAAACGAGCAATGTGCTTCAAAAAGCGTGTACCGAATTTATTGAAGTTGGTAAAAAAGTTCCGGAAAACAATCTCCAAAAAAATACGAAATTAATTAATATTTTAAAAAATGCGATCAGGCACAAAAAAGGGGATGATGATTTTGCCAATGTGTCAGATGTTGGCAGTTATTTAAAAAATCAAAATGCTTCAACTGCCAAGAAATACGGCTATAAGACATGGGGCGAAATTTTTAAAGAGTTAGAGGAGTGCTTTGAGATAGAGTGGATCAATATCAAGGGTATCAATAGTAGAATGAGGGTAAAAATAAAATAAGGTGAGTAGAGAAAAGGGAAACATCGCTGAAGAGAAAGCGTGCGGGTATTTAAAAGAAAACGGTTATGATATTGTTGAGAGAAATTTTTATTCCCGTTTTGGTGAGATAGATATTATAGCTTTCAAAGAAGATGTATTCCATTTTGTTGAAGTGAAAAGCGGCGAGGATTATGAAAGTGCAATTCTTAACATTACACCGACAAAACTTTCACGTATTATCAAAACGGCGCAGGTGTATATAAAAAAGCATAATGTTGAGGATGATTTTACTTTTGATGCGATTGTTGTAACCCCTGAAGAGCTTATATTAGTTGAGGATATAACTTTATAAAGATTTAATTATTAACGTAGTACTATTTAAAGAAGTAATTATTAAGGATATCGTATGAAAAAACTTATGTTGGCATTGGCTTTAACTTCTGCAGCAACTTTCGCGGCTGATACGACTATTACTGCAACGATGCAGCTAATGGATAGAGGTATGGAACAGGTTCAAAGAGGGTTTATGTATAACTCTAAAAAGGACATTTTACAAGGTATAGAAACACTCCAAAATTCTGATGCTATTTTTAAAACAGTTGATGTAACAACATTTATCCCAAACAACAATAAAGTGCGTGTTACAAATAACATTACAAATAACCTTAGTGATGATTTAGAGGTGCTTAAAAAAGCGATAGAAAATGATGAATTCACGACTGCTACTGAAAAGTACGGAAAAGTTCTAAACGACTGTGTAGCTTGCCATACTGTAATTAGAGGTTGGTAAAAACATTTTTCATTTAATTCAAAGATGGTATAATTTTTCAATTATATTATTTGGAGAATTAGATGGAAGCAAAGATATTTTTCGGCTCAAATGCCGCTACTAAAGATACTTTTAATGAACGTGAATCACCATATGACGGTGAGGTAGTTTCTAAATCTCCAATCTGTGATGCCGGAGATGCACAAAAAGCACTGGAAATTGCCCAAGAAGCAGCAAAAGCTGCAAAACTCTCAACTCTTTCGCAACGATGTGACTGGCTTTTAGACGTTGTTGCAAAACTCAAAGAACAAAAAGAAGATATAGCTAAGACAATTACCGATGAGGTTGGAAAACCTATAGCATTTGCCCGTGTCGAAGTTGACAGATGTATCGAAACGCTCACACTCTCAGCCGAGACTATGCGTACAATGCATGGTGAAACTATCAATACAGATGCAATGCCAAACGGTAAAAAAACGCTTTCACTCTTTCGTCGTGAACCGGTAGGTGTAGTAGTCGCTATCACCCCTTTTAACTTTCCGCTTAACCTAGTTGCACATAAACTGGGACCTGCACTTGTAGCTGGGAATGCAGTAGTGTTAAAACCGACTCCCGAAGCACCGCTTACTGCATATAAGTTTGCAAAACTTTTTATCGAGAGTGAATTTGCCATCAAAGATGCATTAAGTGTTGTCTATGGAGATGCTGAAGTTGGATCTGCACTTATCGCTTCAGAGATCCCAAGAGTTATCAGTTTTACGGGAAGCGTCCCTGTCGGGAATATCATTACACAAAATGCCGGAATCAAAAAAGTGGGTCTGGAACTCGGCGGAAATGCTGCAACATTCGTTGAAAAAACTGCTGACTTACAACTTGCTGCACAAAGATGTGCCCTAGGAGCATTTGTAAACTCGGGGCAGGTATGTATTTCACTGCAAAGAATATATGTAGATGATGCCGTATATGATGAGTTTGCTCAGCTTATGGCCGAAGAGACGAAAAAGCTTAAAATCGGTTCCCCGTACGATGATGAAACTTTTATGGGACCGCTTATTGACGATGATGCGTGTGACCGTGCAATGAACTGGATAGAGTCTGCTATAGAAGAGGGTGCACAACCAATGCTGCCTCCACATAGAGAAGGGCGCATTTTTTATCCGTGTGTGATGACTGAAGTGCGTGACGATATGGCAATCGTATGTGAAGAGGTGTTTGCTCCGATCGTATCACTTGTACGTGTAAATGACTTTGATGATGCACTGCCTCGTATGAACAACTCTCCGTACGGATTGCAGTTCTCTGTATTTACAAACGATTTAAGCATTACAAACCGTGCTATTGACGAGCTTGATGCTGGTGGAATTGTGATCAACGACATGCCGACACTTCGTTTTGACATACAACCGTATGGTGGTGTAAAACTCAGTGGTGTAGGGCGTGAAGGTCCGCGCTTTGCGATCGAAGAGATGACGGAGATCAAGTCTATAGTGATCTGTTAAATGAAAAAAAAAGTGATCATATCTGCATGTTTACTCGGAGAGTATTGCCGTTATGACGGAAAAACAAAAAAGTATCAAGGGTTGATAGAGTATTTTCAAGGTTATGAGATCATCCCTTTTTGCCCCGAAGCTCCGATCTTCGGCACTCCGAGAGAGCGGATAAACGTAGTGGAGATAGCAGGGGAAAAACGGATCATTACCGATGAGACAAACAAAGATGTGACACAGCTTCTCAGAGATGAGATCGAGAACTTTATTGAGCAATACCCCTCTGCAGATGCGATCGTTTTAAAGTCAAAATCCCCCTCCTGCGGTTATAAAACTACACCAGTACTGGATGAAAACAAAAAGATTCAAAAATATGAGAACGGTCTTGCAGCAGAGCTTTTTCAAAAGCACTACAAAGCTTTAAATATCAAAGATGAGCTGAATTTTAGCGATTTTTCGATATAATCGCACAATTTTATAAGAAGAGTAGTGAATGGATATAAGAGAAGAGTTTCTTAAATTTTTTGAATCAAAACAGCATGAGCGTATAGCATCGGGACCGCTTGTACCCGATGATGCAAGTTTGTTGTTTAATAACGCCGGAATGGTGCCTTTTAAAACCATCTTTACCGGAGAGGTTCCTCGTCCTGAGAACCCGCGTGCCACGTCTTGTCAAACTTGTATCCGTGCAGGTGGAAAACACAATGACTTAGAGAACGTCGGGCATACGGCGCGTCACCATACTTTCTTTGAGATGCTTGGGAACTTCAGCTTCGGAGATTATTTCAAAGAGGAAGTGATCGCTTATGCGTGGGAGTTTATCACGGAAGTGTTGGAGCTGCCTGTAGAGAAGTTATGGGTAACTGTACACGATACTGATGATGAAGCGGAAGCTATCTGGCAGAAGTATGTAGCTAAAGATCGTATTTTACGTATGGGTGATGCGGATAACTTCTGGCAGATGGGGGATACGGGACCGTGCGGCCCTTCAAGTGAGATCTTTTACGATCAGGGTGCTGAGCATTTTAACACTCCGGAGGACTATATGGGCGGCGAAGGTGACAGATTTTTAGAGATCTGGAACCTTGTGTTTATGCAGTATGAGCGCTCAAGCGACGGGACACTCAACCCGCTTCCAAAACCATCGATCGATACAGGGATGGGCTTAGAGCGTGTAACTGCCATCAAAGAGGGTGCGCTTTCTAACTATGACTCAAGCCTTTTTATGCCGCTTATCCGTAGAGTTGAGGAGCTTATCTCTAAAGAGTATGAGTATGCTACTGGTGCTAGTTACCGTGTTATCGCCGATCATATCAGAACGGTTGTGTTTTTACTCTCTCAGGGGACAAACTTCTCAAACGAAGGGCGTGGCTATGTACTTCGCCGAATCCTACGCCGTGCGGTGAGACACGGGTACCTTTTAGGTTTCCGTGAGCCGTTTATGCATAAGCTTGTTGATACGCTTGTAGGGTTGATGAAATCTCAGTATGAGTACCTTGCAACAAAAGCTGAGATCGTAAAAGAGCAGATCGAACTTGAAGAGGCGAGGTTTTTCAAAACTATCGAGAGCGGGATCGCCCTGTTTGAAAAAGAGCTCAAAACAACCAAATATATGTTCTCTGGTGAGGTTGCATTTAAACTCTACGATACTTTCGGTTTCCCGTTGGACTTAACAGAAGATATGCTTCGTGAAAAAGGTGTAGGTCTCGATACCGACAAGTTTGAAGCATTGATGCAAGAACAGAAACAGCGTGCAAAAGCGGCTTGGAAAGGGAGCGGTGACGAAGCGGTTCACGGTGACTTTAAAGCACTGCTTGAAGAGTATGGCGAGAATGTTTTTGTAGGGTATGATTTTACACAGCATTCAGGTGAGATCAAAGCGCTTCTTGATGAAAACTATCAGAGAGTCGATACGCTAAAAGCGGGTGAGAAAGGGTGGGTATATCTTGATATCACACCGTTTTATGCTGAGAGCGGCGGACAGTGTGGAGACAGCGGTGAGTTGGAAGGGTTTGCAAAAGTAACTGACACGAAGAAGTTTTTTGATCTTAATCTTTCACAGGTTGAAGTGACAAAAGAGTTACGTGTTGGAACTGTGGTAGATGCTCATGTAGACATCTCAAGAGCTGAAATCATCAAACACCACTCTGCTACACACTTGCTCCATGCAGTCCTTGCCGATGTGCTCGGTGAGCATATATCACAGGCGGGTTCACTTAATGAAGCTCAGCGTCTGCGTTTTGACTTCTCACACCCTAAAGCGGTTTCACAAGAGGAACTGTTAGAGATCGAAGAGCGTGTAAATGCTCTGATTTCTCGTGCGATACCGAGAAAAACTGAAGTACTACCTATCGAAGAAGCGAAAAAATCGGGTGCGAAAAGTCAGTTTGGCGAGAAGTACGGTGATGAAGTGCGCGTAGTGAGTTTTGAAAATTCAAGTATAGAGTTTTGTGGCGGTGTGCACGTTGACAACACTGCAAATATCGGAAGCTTTATTATCACAAAAGAGAGCGGTGTAAGTGCCGGTGTCAGACGTATTGAAGCGGTATGTGGAAAAGCTGCGTATGAATACTTTAAAACACAAAGAACACTTCTTCAAGATGTAGAAAAAGAGGTGAAAAATATCGATGTGCTTGCTGGTGTCAACAGACTAAAATCAACGATCGAAGAGCTTAAAACAGAAGTAAAAGAAGCGTTAGAAGCTTCAAAAGTAGAGATCAAAGCTGAAGAGATCGCAGGGGTATCCGTAGTTGTTGAGGAGTTCCCAAGCGGTGACATCAAAGAGAAGATCGATGAGCTCAAAAACCAAAACGATAAAGTAGCGGCGATGCTTTTCCAGGTCAAAGGGGACAAAGTACTTATCGCAGCAGGTGTCAAAGGGTGTGATGCTAAAGCGGGTGATTGGATCAAGCGTATCGCTCCGATCCTCGGCGGTGGCGGCGGCGGTCGTCCGGACTTTGCCCAAGCGGGTGGAAAAGATAAAACAAAACTCCCTGAGGCAAAAGAGGCATCACTCAAATATCTTCAAGAGGTACTAGGATAATGAAAGATTTTTTAATAGAACTTTTTGCGGAGTATAAAACGATCATCGTTTTTTTACACGTAATCAGTGCAGTAGTATGGGTTGGCGGTATGATCGCTATGCGTTATGCGGCACACTTTTCATTTATGGAGATCGAGTCACCTCTGCATAGACTGCAGAGAACTGCTCACGCTTTAAAAAGACTGTTTACTATCGTCTCTCCGTTTGTGATTATTTTAATCATTACGGCCGTGATTATGGCAGTTGGTCTTGGATTTCGCGCGGCAGCGGTAGATGCAAATGGAAATGTGATCGATGATTATGCGATGTATATCTATAACCTTGTTCATGTGAAAGAGGCGATCTGGATGTTGATGGCTATCAATCTTGTAGCAATGATCCTCAGACGTAATAAAGCACAAAAGCTTTTAGACGCGGGTGACAGCACAGGCGCGAAAAAAGCTCTCGGAATGATCGGGAAGTATATGGTCCCTGTAAATATTATTCTTGGCGTGATAGCTATCTTTTTAGGGGTAACTCTCAGAAATGCGTATTAGACTTGCTTCTTCATCTGAAACTCGGGCTCTTTTACTGCGCAATGCAGGGATAGATTTTATCCAAGAGAGTGTAGAGTTTGATGAGGAACAAATAATTGCAACATCTCCGAAAAACTTTGTATATCAGGCGACTAGCGGGAAATATGAGGCAAACTATAAAGCATTCGGAATCGAAGAGTATCCACTCTTGGTTGCAGATACCGTAGTCACTTCACAAAACCAGATCCTCCGCAAGGCAAAATGCAAAGATGACGCTCGTAATATTTTACTTACACAGAGTGGAAATATTACCAGCATTATCACCTGTTTGATCTACCATTCAAAAAAGTGTAAAATTGTAGATATCTCAAAAACAGACTATATCTTTAAAGAGTTTGATACCGACGATCTAGAGCAATACTTAGAGAGCGGAGAGTGGAGAGGTAAAGCAGGCGGATGCATGGTAGAGGGTTTTTGTAAACCGTATATCCAAGATGTAAGAGGGTATGAGAGTACCGCAATGGGGCTTAGCGTGGAAGTGCTGCAGAGGTTTATCTAGATGAATATCTTTAACAACAGAACAATATATATAGTATTAGCTGTTTTTATCTCACTGTTGCTTGCATTTTCATTTTATTACTTCTCATATGTTACGAATGAAAAGAGCAAAGTACAGCTCTCAAATTATCAAAACCAAGCGGGACGTATGCAGTCGCGTGTCGCACAGATGATCTATGAGAAGCAAAAGGCGACTATTGCGATCGGTTTGGTTCTTGCCGAAGATAAAGAGTTTATAAGACAGTTTAAACGAAGAGCTATTGCAAAAGATTACTATACAGAGTTAGTAGGAAAGTTTAAAGAAGAGACAGAGTATAAAAATATCTGGATCAATATAGTAGACAATAAGATGAACTCCGTATATCGAAGCTGGACCGATAAAAAGCGTGACAGCCTTAGAAAAATAAGGGCAGATATAGCTGAAGTGCTCAAGTCGAAAAAAGTCTCTTATACGGTCAGTTCAGGGAAGTTTTCAGTTGCGATTAAAGCGCTGATCCCTATAACGGACAAAGATAAAGTTCTCGGTGTTTTAGAGGTGATTTCACACTTTAACTCTATTGCCAATACACTCGAAAAGTTTGATATCGATTCGGTTGTACTGCTCAATAAAAAACACTCGCAGAGACTGCAGTACCCATTTAGCGGAAAGTTTTTAGACGGTTATTATGTAGCAAATATTGAGGCGAAACAAAATAGGTTGGAGTATCTGCAAAAACACGGGATCGAGAACTATTTTATAACTGATTATAAAGTGGAAAATGGACATCTTATCACCGCTTATCCCCTTGTTTCTTTTGACGGAGAGGTTTTGGGATATTATATAATGTTTAAAAACTTAAACAATATCTCAAGTGTCGGTGAGGATTTTTATATCTTTAAATGGGTAGCAGGCGGTTTTATCCTGATATTGATAGCTGCTGCTTTGATGAATATCCTCCTTTTGTATTTTGTAGCGAAACAAAAGACCTATATCAAAAACATTATCGACCTCTCAACAAATATAGTGCTTGTGCAAAATAAAAGAAGTATGCTCGATGTTAACAAATCCTTTTTCAAATATTTTACAGAAGAAAGAAGTTTAGAGGAGTTTAAAACCAAGTACTCTTGTTTATGCGATCTTTTTGTCGAAGAGGAGGGCTATGTTTACAAATATATGGAGGGTGAGCTGTGGATAGACTATATACTACAACATCCGGCTGATATTCATAAGGTAAAGATAGCGTATGGAGACAAGGTGTACTATTTTAATGTCTCTGTCTCTTTAATCGCTGCAGACAAGGGGTACTACAGTGTGATCTTTTCTGATGTGAGCAATGAAGAGATATACAAGCATGAACTTGAAAAATTAACGGTTACCGATTCTCTAACAGGAATCGCAAACAGACGTTTTTATAATACAAAGATCAAAGAGAGTATCTCTATGGCTAAACGTTATAAATTTCCTCTTTCATTGATCTCTATCGATATAGATCACTTTAAAAGAGTCAACGATAAACATGGTCACGGAGTCGGTGACAATGTACTTGTAGAGTATTCCAAGCTGATTAAAAGTATGATTCGTGAAGCAGATACATTTTGTAGAATGGGTGGTGAGGAGTTTGTGATCATTGTCCCGTATGCCGATCTGCAGCATGCGACAAATCTGGCGGAAAAGATCAGAAAACGGGTAGAGAAACATAAAGCGGTCCTGCCGATAACGATGAGTTTCGGTGTGACACAGTATATAATAGGCGAGGATGCGGATCACCTTCTGACAAGGTCGGATAAGGCCTTGTACGAGGCAAAAGAAAACGGACGAAACCAAGTAGTGAGCCTATGAGTTTTTATGAGAGTGAACTAAAGGCGCTGCAACGTTCAGGGCGTTATCGCAAGCGTGAGGTAGTCGAGTACGGCAGTTGTGATTTTGCTTCAAACGATTACCTCGGACTCGCTCACCGTAAAGAGTTCCATACACAAAGTTGTCAAGAACTGAGTGCCTTAGAACTTAACAGCGCAAAAGCATCTCAGTTGGTCAACGGCTACCATCAGATCCATAAAGATTTTGAGGATGAGCTCTGCCGTGTAAACGGTTTTGAAGCAGGAGTGATCTTAGGAAGCGGTTTTAATGCCAATATTGCTTTGATCGAAGCTCTGGTACGCAAGGGTGATAAGCTGTTTATGGATGAGCTCTACCACGCCTCGGGAGTGCTGGCAAGTAATCTTAATAATATCGATGTGACCTTTTTCAAACATAACGATACGAAAGAGCTCGAAGAGTTACTGAAAAATTCCGGTGCAAAAAGAAATATTGTTGCAGTTGAGGGGATCTACTCAATGGACGGCGATCTATGTGCGAAAGAGGTTTTTACCCTTTGTGAGCGCTACAACGCAATACTTATCGTCGATGAAGCCCACAGCAGTGGTGTGATCGGAGAAAACCTGACGGGGGTGTATGATCACTACAATATAGAGATCAAACCAAACCATATAAAGATGGGGACACTCGGTAAAGCGTATGGGAGTTTCGGGGCCTATATCTTATCTTCATCACACATCAATGACTACCTTATAAACCGTGCAAAGCCGATCATTTATGCTACGGCACTTTCACTCTATGATACCCTCTTGGGACATAAAGCTTTAAGCTATATCCTGGAGCATAAAAAGAGTTTAAAAGAGGCGATAAAAAGCCGTAAAGAGCTTGTGAGATCGAAGCTTGGTGTAGAGATCGAGGGGCTGATCCTGCCGATAGAGGTGGGGGACAATAAAAAAGTTTTAGAGATAAAAAACACCCTTACACAAAAGGGGTATAGCATCGGAGCGATTCGCCAGCCGACGGTAGAGTCTGCAATTCTCAGGGTGATTCTACGACTCGGTGAAAGTATTGAAGATTTAGAAGCTCTTCTTGAGTTGATCAAAAGTGAGTTAAATCTTGCAGATAAGTAAACTAAAGATAAAACTCGGTGAAAAGGTACTTGTCGACATAGCAATCGACGTGAAGCACTCACTTGCGCTTGTGGGACAAAGCGGGAGCGGAAAAAGTTTAACACTCAAAGCGCTTTTGGGTATGCTTCCCGCGCAGATGGAGCTCGAGCTTGAAAAAGAGAGTGAATTAGACCTCGGTGTCCACGGCGATCTTGCCCTTGTGGTACAAAACCCTTTTACGGCACTCTCTCCGCTGACAAAGATCAAAAAACAGTTTTTTGTAGAACGGGAGCGGATTGAACAGCTTTTTGATGAACTCGGGCTTGATCTGAGTTTTTTAGAAAGACACCCTCCTGAGCTTTCAGGCGGACAGCTTCAGCGTGTAGTGATCGCGATGGCACTGAGTAAAAATCCGAAACTTTTGCTCTTAGACGAGCCGACAACGGCACTTGATCCAAAAACTCGGATCAATATCATAGCGCTTTTAAAAGAGCTGCAAAAAAAAGAGAACTTTAAGATCCTTTTTGTGACGCACGATATCGCTTCGGCAAAGGCTCTATGCAATGAGATCTGTGTACTCAAGTTGGGAAAGCTGGTTGAATGTGGTAAAATGGAGGATATAATTGCAAATCCTCAAGACCACTATACAAAAAAATTAATAGAAGCAAATTTTGCAAACAGGGAATATAGAAAATGATAAAAAAGATAATAATTACACTCTTTATACTGGGCTTTTTATCGCCGTTTATAGTGTTTGGCTATTTTTATCTGAAGTTTGATTATGATATCTCCGAGTTGATAGAGTATCAACCGAAGTTGACAACAAGAATCTACGATAAAAACGGGGAGAAGATAGCAAATATATTTTATAAAAAGCACCGTTATTATGCATCGTTTGATGAGATCCCTCCGCGTGTGATCGAAGCACTCGTAGCGATCGAAGATACAAGCTTTTTTGAACATCCCGGGGTCAATATAGATGCTATTTTTCGTGCAGCGATCAAGGTGATCAAAGCGGGGCATGCGGTTGAGGGTGCCAGTACCATTACACAACAACTTGTTAAAAACGTACTTCTGACAAGAGAGAAAAAGATCTCAAGAAAGATCAAAGAGGCTATCTACGCTATCAAACTCGAAAACAAACTTACAAAAGAGGAGATTTTGGAGCGTTATCTCAATGAGATCTATTTCGGGCACGGCTATTATGGAATCAAAACGGCGGCAGACGGCTATTTTCACAAACAGTTAAACGATCTGACGCTCAAAGAGATGGCTATTTTAGTCGGGCTTCCAAAAGCACCTTCGAGTTATGCACCGACAAGAAACTATGAGATCTCTATGGGACGTGCTAACCGTGTTATCACGAGGATGCATACGCTTGGCTGGATCGATGATCCTACTTATAAAAAAGCTTTGGCAGAAAATCCGAAAGTGTATGATGATACTTTGACACAGAACAAAGCGCCTTTTATTGTTGACGAAGTAACCCGCAGAATGCGCTCTATGGGGATAGAGGATTTTAAAACGGGTGGATATGAGATCTACACTACAATCGATCTGAAATTACAAGGTGCGGCGGATGAATCGCTTAAATACGCATACGATCAGTTTCTGCAAAGATTAGAGAAGTATAAAGAGTATGAAGCAAAAAAAGTGGCGCAGGGAAGAGAACTCAACCCTGATCTTTTACAGGCTAAAGATATAAATATTTCAAAAGTAAATGGTGCGATTGTGTCGATCGAGCCGAGTACGGGAGATGTTTTAGCTATGGTTGGTTCTGTTGATTATAGAGTTTCATCTTATAATCGTGCGACACAGGGACGCCGCCAGCCGGGTTCTGCTTTTAAACCTTTTATCTATCAGGTAGCCATAAACCTGGGGTATTCCGGAGTAAGCGAACTTGTCGATATCGCAAAAACATACGACTATGAAAAAGACGGCGAAGAGATGAAGTGGCAGCCGAAAAACTATGAAAAAAACTATAAAGGTTTGATCACCCTGCGAGAAGCTCTTGTGCATTCAAGAAACCTTGCGACGATCAACCTTGTAAACGAGATAGGTCTGCCGCAGCTTTTAAGAGAATTGAAAAAGTTTAATATCAAAAACCTGCCGCACGATCTTTCGATCTCGCTTGGTACGATCTCGCTTTCACCACTGCAGCTTGCCCAGCACTATACCTCTTTCTCAAACTACGGGATGCAGGTGCAGACCCATTTGATAAATGCTGTGGATAAAAACGGTGAGAGAGTGTATGAGAAAGAGGATAAGCGAGAAAGGGTTTCCCCTGAGACACAGGCATTTATCCTAACGACTATATTGCGTGATGTAGTAAAACGGGGTACAGGTAGGGGTGTAAGAGTAAGAGGGATCGAACTTGCAGGAAAAACAGGTACGACAAATAAAAATGTTGATGGTTGGTTTGCAGGATTCTCCCCAACGATCGAAACGGTAGTATGGTTTGGTAATGACGATAATACTCCGATGTACAAAAGAGAGACGGGAGGGCGAGTTGCCGCTCCTGCATTTAGACACTTTTATCAAAAAGTTCTAGAGTACTATCCTCAGGTAAAAAGGGAGTTTGATATTCCTGACGGCGTGAGAGAAGTGACGATAGACGGGAAAAAAGAGTATTTTAGCGATATATCCAAACCTCCAAAAGCAGAGGTGCATCCCGATGCATCTGAGGAGTTATTGTTCTGATGAAAACTCTACTGCTGCTTTTTTTCTTATCACTCTCACTTTTTGGGGATGAAGCAGCAGAGCTCATCAAAAAACTTGATGAAAATATGCGCGGGGAGACGATCTATATAAAGCTTACCATGAAGGTGGTTTCTGCTTCGCACCAAAGGGTGATCAAACTCGAAAACTATGCCCAGGGGAATAAAAAAAGTTTTGTGAAGATTCTTTATCCTCCAAGGGATAAAGGGATCACTTTTTTAAGTCTGGATAACCAGATGTGGCAGTATGTTCCAAAGATCGAACGTACTATCAAGATTCCCCCTTCGATGATGCTGCAGAAGTGGATGGGAAGCGATATCAGTAATGACGATATAGTAAAACAAAGCTCCATCGTGGAAGACTATAATGCCAAAATCCTCAAAAAAGAGGGTGATATAACAACGTTGGAGCTCACTCCGAAAAAAGATGCCGCAGTGGTATGGGGCAAGATAACGATCGAGCTTAACACCAAAACATTTACCTCCCAAAAAGATACCTACTATGATGAGTACGGCGAGGTTGTGCGCTACTTCATCTATAAAGACGTAAAAAAATACGGTAAATATTATATCCCAACTTACTGGAAGATCGAGCCTGCTGATAAAGAGGGGCAATACACCGAAATGATTCTCAATAAGGTACAATATGACATAGAGATCTCACAAAAGTACTTTCAAAAAAGTGCTTTAAAGAGGTTTTCAAGATAAAAAGATAGGGGATATGGATGTTCAAGTTAGCACTTAAAAACATATTCCATTACAGATCCCGTTCCCTTACTACAGTCGCACTTACTGCATTTTCAACTCTCCTTTTTATCGTTTATGTTGCGATGATGGACGGTTCGCATAACTCCATGCTGCAAAACTCTTTAAAGATATATACGTCAGCTATACAGGTATATAAAAAAGGGTATAGAGATGAGGGCGGCATCGACTACTTTTTAAATTTTGCCGACGCACTTAAAAAAAAGATCAAAACGATTGAGGGTGTCGATGCGGTTGCCGCAAGGTATGAGACCTTTGGACTGCTCTCTTACAAAAACAACTCGAGTGCTTCACTTGTCGTTGGAATAGAACCTGAAAATGAGGCAAATATCTCTGAGCTCAAATCAGCTCTCGTCAAAGGGGAGTATCTCAAAAAAGACTCAGGCCAATGTGTCTATATGGGAGTAGATCTGGTAAAAAAGCTCTCTTTGGATCTGGGGGAAGAGCTCTCGTTTATAGGAAGTGCGAGTGACGGTTCGTTTGCCGCCGATCTTTTTACCCTCTGCGGTGTTTTTAAAACGGGGATGAGTGAATTTGATAGCGGGGCGACTTTTATATCCAAAAAATATTTTGACACTTTGATGTTTTCAGAGGATAAAGCCTCCTACATAGTAGTAAGTGTTAAAAAACTGGAGCAAGTGGATCGTATAAACAAAGAGATAGAGAAAAAACTCTCAGACCCCACACTAGAACCACTCACATGGAAAGAGCTGATGGAGACGATGGTGGAAGCTATGGAGGTTGACTCCATCTTTGGATATATCTCTTTGGCACTCTTCTTGGTGGTGATCTTTTTTGTGATTATGATCTACGGTTTTATCAATGTGAGTGCAAGGATCAAGGAGATAGGGGTACTACGTTGTATAGGTGTATCAAGGGGAGATATTTTGCAATTACTGCTCTATGAGATTGTAATCCTTACCCTTATGGCTTTTGTGATAGCGATCCCCGTTGGTGCTTATATATCCTACTATTACTCTGTCTACCCTATCGTTATGGAAGGGATTGCAGAGACCTATAAAGATTACGGAATAGTCTCTGATGAGATCCCTTTTAACTTTGACATTTTTACGATATTTTGGAATGTGGGTGTGGTGTTTGTACTTAATTGTTTGAGTATCATCTACCCATATATCTATGCCAATCTCTTTAGCCCGATAGAAGCGAGCCGCCATGTATAGTTTGATATTTGCACTTGCTTACAAAAATGCCTTTGCACGTTTTTCACGAAGCGCTTTAGTGATCGTGATGATTGCGGTAAGTATGAGTATGATGCTTTCACTTCAAGGTCTCTATGACGGAATGAGTGAAAACATGATCGATAAAAATAAACGCTCCTATAGTGGTGACCTGAGTATTTTTGCCAAGGGGTATCTAGTCGACAAGGAGCTCAAAAACAGTTTTAGCGACAGGATGATCTCACAAGAGTTAAAAAATACTCAAGGGGTAGAGTCGTATGTGAGCCGCTTAGAGGTGCAGGGGCTGCTCTCGACGGCAAGAAAGTCTGCCTTTATCTCTTTACTCGGTATCGATTTGCAAAAGGAGAAAATGTTTGGAGATTTTGGGGAGTTTTTAAAAGAGGGGGAGTTGAGCACTGAGAAAAACTCCGCCTTAGTGGGACTCGAACTTGCCAAAAAGCTTAAAGTTAAACTGGGCTCAAAAGTGATCTTTTCCTCCCAAGATAGCAGTGGGGAGATCATCTCGATCGCTTACAGAGTCAAAGGAATCGTACAAACGACAAATATTGTCTACGATACAAGGGCGATATTTGTTGATAGATCGAGGATACAAAAGCAGTTGGGGTTAAAGCCCGATCAGGTGTCTCAGATCGCTATGATGGTTGCAGACAAGAGTGTGATCAAAAAATTGAAAAGCAGATACGCTAAGTATGATGTAAAAAGTTTTATGGAGTTGATGCCGATGATGAAGCAGATGCAGGAGCTGATGTTCTGGTTTAACTCGATCACTTTTTTGATCGTGATGGGTGTTGTTTTCATAGGGATATTTGGCGTGATGTATGTCTCTGTTTTAGAGCGTATCAGAGAGTTTGGGATCATGCTGAGTGTCGGTTACTTTTATAAGGCTATTCGCCTGCAAATAGTTATAGAGGCGATTATTATCGGGTTGGCAGGCTACATTATAGGTGCACTTATCGGTTTTGGAGTGCTCAGTTATTTGTATCATTACGGGATTGAACTTAGCAGTTTTTCAGATGCTTTGGAGATGTGGGGATATGAATCAACGCTCTACACTACGATCAAAGTTCACTATTTTACAAACACCTTCATAGCGATCATCGTCGCTTCATTGCTGAGTGTTCTGATCCCTCTGAGAAAGATAAAAAAACTCAATCCGGTTGATGTTATAAAGGTGGAAAAATGATCCGTATAAAAAATCTGCATAAATACTTCTACAAAGGTGAAGGGCGTGAAGTGCATGCGCTCAAAGATATAGATCTTGATATCCAAGACGGCGAGTTTAGTCTACTAAGCGGACCTTCGGGATGTGGTAAGTCCACTCTGCTCAATCTTATCGGTGCACTTGATGATCTTGATGAGGGGGAGATCTACTTTGATGATCTTGAGATTGGTGCCCTTAGTGATGACGAGAAAACCAAACTGAGACTGGAAAAGATCGGTTTTGTGTTTCAAGCGTATAACCTGGTTCCTGTTTTAACGGTACGGGAGAATATCGCTTTTATTATGCGTCTGCGAAAATTTGACGATGTTTTAATCACACAAAGGGTAGAGGAGTTGGCAAAACTCCTGGATATTGAAGAGAAACTTGATGAACTTCCTAACAACCTAAGCGGCGGACAGCAGCAACGCGTTGCAGTCGCGCGTGCAGTTGCAAGCAAGCCCAAGATCATCTTAGCGGATGAGCCTACAGCTAACCTTGACTCGAAAAACTCCAAAGTGCTTATAGAGATGATGCAGGAATTAAACGAGAAAGAGGGTGTAACTATCATATTCGCTTCCCACGATGAACTTGTAAAACAGAGTGTAAAGAGGGTGATTTCTATGTATGACGGAGAGATCGTAGATGCCTAGACTCTCTTTTGTTTTAGTACTTTTTTGCAGCTTGTTGTCTGCAGAAATTTACCAAAAGGTAGAAAATACCAACTTTACGATCCACGAGAAAAACTATACATATAACTATGACAGACTTCGTTTGCGACTTGATTGGCAGGACCAACGCCTTTTTGCAACGGTGATTGCTGATGGTGTGAACTATTTAGGGGAGGAGTATACAGACTCGGAGGGTTTTGTTTATAACAAATTGCTTCGATCAAACACCCCTTTTAAAACACAGACTAACTATACAGACTATAATGGCGGGAGTGCTTACGCAAAGCTCTACCGTGCCTACGCAGGTTATGAAGACGGGGATAACAGAGTCGTCGCAGGTTTGCAAAACATCTCCATGGGGGTTGGCAGGATCTGGCAGGTGACAAATATATACAACCCTAAAAATATCTATGCCTTGGAGCCCGATGAGACTTACGGGGTAGCAGGAGTATTATATACCAGATATCTGAGTGCTACTTCCAACCTTAGTGCAGTGATCTCGCTTGATAGAAACGATGAGCCACGATACGCATTACGTTATAAAAGTTTTTTGGATGTTGCTGATGTCGCACTCGATCTGGTCTCAGATAAGAGTGTGAATATGGTTGGGTATGAGCTCGAAGGGAGTGAACCCTCAAGCGGTATAGGGCTTAGAAGTGAAGGGGCGTATTTCGATACAAACTCTTCCGATTTTTTCCAGGGGATAGTGGGAGTGGACTACGGTTTTGAAAACGGTGTAACACTGATCGCTGAAGCACTGTATAGTTCCAAGATATTTACTAACGAAGAGACGCTGAAAAATTATGAGAGTGCTTATCTGCAAAACATAGTGGGCTCACACTACTTTACGGCGCTCTCTTTGAGTTATCCGATCAATATCTATCTCGATACCTCTTGTGTCTATATAGAGGGGTTTGACGGTGAGAAATCTCGCTTTTTTTCGCCACAGTTTACTTATACTCTCAATGATTACAATAGTTTTACGGTAGGGATGATGTTATATGATCAAGGTACACAAGACCTTGATCGTTATTTTTTTAAGTGGTTGTTCTCTTTTTAGAGAAAGAACTTAGTTTGAGTAAGTTCTGTTAAGTGCACAAAAAAGTGCTTTAATTGAAGCGATCGTGATGTCGCTGTTTGTCCCCACACCAAAAGATGAGAACTTCTCAGGTGTTTTGATCTCGATGTACGCTACCGCATTTGCAGAGCTTTTGTCACCGCAAGAGTGTTCAGAGTAAGATTTGATACTAAACTCATTTTTATACTCTTTTTTAAGCGCATCCCTACATGCATCGATTGGACCATTTCCTTGCCCTTCGGAAACGATAGTTTTGCCGTTGTACTCATAAGTGAGTGTACAAGTAGCTACTTTGTTTTGTGTCGTTGAGGTGAAGTCGACAAACTTGATATGCTTATCTACATTAAAGTACTCCGACTTAAACACGTCAAATATCTCTTCGTGTGTCAACTCACGACCCTCTATATCGCTAAGGCGCTGTACAGCACGTCCGATCTCCGGATGCATCGCTTTTGGCAGCTGGTAACCGTAGTTTTTCTCTAAGATATACGCTACTCCGCCTTTTCCCGACTGGGAGTTAATACGGATGATCGACTCATAGGTACGTCCAACATCTGCCGGATCAATCGGTAAGTACGGAACCTCCCAAAACGGCTGCTCTTTGGCTTGCTGGTATGCTAAACCTTTGTTGATCGCATCTTGGTGTGAACCTGAAAATGCCGTATAGACAAGATCCCCTACATAAGGGTGTCTCGGGTGAGTCGGCAACTCTGTGACACGCTCAACTACCTCTACCACTTCGTTCACGTTGGAGAAATCAAGACCGCTCTCAACTCCCTGCGTAGTCATATTAAGAGCAAGCGTGATGATATCGACATTTCCTGTACGCTCACCATTGCTTAAAAGCGTCCCCTCAACTCTGTCGGCTCCCGCTAAAAGTGCCAATTCGGTTGCTGCGATCGATGTCCCTCTGTCGTTGTGTGTATGTGTTGAGATAAGCACATGCTCACGGTTGTCGAGGTGCTTAGACATCCATTCGATCTGATCGGCATAGATGTTTGGCGTAGCCATCTCTACCGTTGCCGGCAAGTTAATAATCACAGGACGATCAGCCGAGATTCCCCAACGAGCTGTAACTGCATTTGAGATACGAGCCGCGAACTCTAATTCAGTCCCTGTAAAACTCTCAGGGGAGTACTCCAAGACGATCTCACCGTCATGATCTTTTTCATACTTTTTAACGAGATCAACACCCTCTAAAGCAAGTTCAATGATCTCCTCTTGGCTTTTGCCAAATACGATCTTACGCTGTGCGATCGATGTTGAGTTGTAAAGGTGAACGGTTGCTTTTTTGACACCTCTTAACGCTTCAAAAGTTTTCTCTATAAGATGCTCTCTGGCTTGAACGAGAACCTGGATCGTAACATCATCGGGAATAAGCTTGTCATCTACGAGCTTGCGTAAAAAGTCAAATTCTACTTTTGATGCAGATGGAAATCCAACCTCTATTTCTTTAAAACCGAGTTTGAGTAAGAGTGTAAAAAGTTCAAGTTTTTTCTCCATGTTCATAGGGTTGATAAGCGCTTGGTTTCCGTCGCGAAGATCTACACTACACCATATTGGAGCTTTTGTGATTGTATTGTTTGGCCATTGTCTGTCTGGCAAATCTATCTTTGGATATGGCTGGTACTTGCCACTAGGGATATGTTTCATAACAAACCTCTTTACTTGAAATTTTTAATAAGACACTCTTACACACCTTATTAATCGCGCAATTATAGCAAAATTAAGGTTAGAAATTGTTTGCATAAAGTGAAATAATCAGTTTTGATCAAGTTGTTCTAAAGTTTGGCGGGCAGCTTCATACCCCAGTGTAAAAAGCTCATCCAAATTTTTTAATGAAAGTATAGAATAGTTTACAAGCTCCGGAGATTCTATAAAGTATGCAGAGTGTTTTTTAGCACTCTCTATATTCTTTAGCATACGGGCAACTAAAGTGCGTTTAACATAGCTAAGAAGGGTATGCTTTATAGAATTTTTTATAAAGGGGTGGAGGTTGACTCCAATAATGGGAATATTAGAGCCTAACAGAGGTGCAAAGGGGATATGGTTGATAAGCCCTCCGTCTATATATGTTGTATTTTTAAATATTACAGGTTCGAAAAACGGTGTAAGAGCTGAAGACATTTGACATGTTTTATGCAGATCACCTTGGGTAAAAACAACCTCTTTGCCCTCATCGAGATCAAAAGCAGTTATATATACTGGGATATTTAAATCCTCTATGTTTGCAACCGGAACCATTTGCTTTAACACAGGTGCATCCATATCAATTGAGAAAAAAGAGCGTTTAAACCAGTTGAATTTAAAAAGTTTTTTTACATCTTTAGATTTTAAAAGTTCCAATTGCTCTTTGGGAGAAACTCCACAGGCATAGCTGGCACCTATAATGGAGCCGATGGACGTACCGCATATCGCTTTAACTTTGATATTATGTTCATCAAGGTAGTGAAGCACTCCTAAATGGTAAGCACCTCTGGCACCTCCGCCTGAAAGAGCTAGTACTACTTCTTTTAGGTCTTTATTCATGAACAAAGCTTTAGGCAGGATTTGGAATTTTTAGTTGAAAAACAGCACCGTGGTCATTGTTTTTGACACTGAGAATTCCACCGAGTTTTTGTGCTATTTGAGTACTCATATACAGACCTACCCCTGTCCCTTTTCCTTCAGGTTTCGTGGTTACTTCGGGTTTAAATATATCATCGATTATATGGGCAGGGATTCCCCCTGCATTATCTGCGATCTCAAGACAGGTGTACTCCGAACCTTTTTTAAAGTCGATAGTGATCTCCCGATGTTGTATATCTCTTTCGTCAAATGCATCTTTTGCGTTGTTGATGATGTTGAGTACGAGATGCTTGAACTCGTTCTCATTACCGTAGATCAGAACCTCGTGTTCGGGGAGGATAGTGATGTTGATATTGTGTTTTAAAAACTCATCTTTGACCAAAAGCACAACACTCTGAATGGAGCGTTTGATCCCAAATGTTTCATTTTTCTCTTTTGGACGGAAAAAATTTCTAAACTCGCTGAGTGTTGTGATCATGTGATCGATCTGTACCTGCATATCTTCACGCATCTCTTTAAGAGATTCTAGGCTTAACTCTCCCGATTCATAATCACTTACAAGGATGTCACCCATCATAGAAAGGGCATTAAGCGGTTGCTTCCATTGATGGGCTACTGCATCCATCATCTCACCCATTGCTGCCATTTTTGCCTGTTGTTCGTAACGTTTTTGGTTTTTTTTACTCTTTTGTACTTCCGCATTGACTTTTTGTTCGAGATCGCGGTTGAGTTGATCGAGTTCGTTTTGGCGGGCGTTGTATCTGTCTAAAAAGATCTCTAGCAAAATATCGAGATCGGCTCTGTGTGTAGAGTGGGCACTCTGTTTAACCGCCTCTAACAGCTCAGTAGTAGTTAAATGAGCATATTCCCCTTTAGGGTTTTTTCGCCGTTTGATAACAAATTCATTCTCTTGAGTAAATGGATTGCTTTTCATAGTAATGATTATAGCTAAATTTTAGGGTAAAAAGTATTTAAAAAAAGAGGAAAAAAATGTGGGGTTCTATATGCGTTAAACGCATATAGATAGTGCGAACTAGCACTGATAAGTTGTTTTGAACTCGTAAGCAGTCGGACGACCCTCATCAGGGAATACGTCGCGGTCAAATTTATACTCTTGGTATGCTTTGATGAACTCTTTCGTAAATACAGGTTTTAAGAAATCGTTATCAGCGATAAGACCCTCTAATGCTTCACGTAAAGTGTGTGGCATTTGAACGATACCTTTTTCACGGATCTCAGTAAGAGAAAGTTCAAAAAGATCTTCATCCATTGGACCTGTCGGGATCTCTTTGTTTTTAATACCGTCAAGACCAGCCATCATCATTGCAGCAAATGCAAGGTATGGACAAGCAGTACTATCCGGGAATCTCATCTCGATACGAGTAGCTTTTTCACCTGCACCGTAAGGGATACGACAAGCAGCTGAACGGTTTTGAGAAGAGTAAGTTAAGATACTTGGTGCTTCAAATCCCGGTAAAAGTCTTTTGTATGAGTTTGTTGAAGCATTTGTAAACGCAGCAACTGCAGCAGCGTGTTTAAAGATACCGCCTGCATAGTGAAGAGCCATCTCAGAAAGGTTTCCGTATTCACCCTCTTTATAGAATAGGTTTTTACCGTCTTTCCAAAGTGATTGGTGAACGTGCATACCGTTACCGTTGTCACCGTAAAGTGGTTTTGGCATAAATGTAGCAGTTTTACCGTTTAGGTGAGCGATCATTTTTACTACGTATTTGTATTTTTGTACATTGTCAGCTGCACCGATGATGTCAGAGAAAACGATACCGATTTCACCTTGACCTTGAGCAACTTCGTGGTGACCGAGAACAACTTCTAAACCAACTTGTTCTAGTACTAGCATCATCTCTGCACGAAGGTCTACCATAGAGTCTGTTGGAGCTACCGGGAAATAACCACCTTTTGTACCTGGGCGGTGTGCAGTGTTGTACATATCTTCGTATGCTGTGTGAGAGTTCCACTCACCCTCTTCAGTATCTACTTTGTAACCAGCTTCGTTAATGTTATCAACAAATTTTACATCGTCGAAGATAAAAAATTCGTTCTCTGGTCCGAAGTAAGCAGCATCAGCTATACCTAGCTCTTCAGCGTGTTCTAATGCTTTTTTAGCGATTGAACGTGGACATTTTTCATATAGCTGCCCTTTATAGATATCGTATACGTCACAGAACACAACGATAGTAGGATCAGCTGTAAACGGATCTAAAAAAGCAGTAGGTACGTCTACTTTAAGAATCATATCCGATTTGTTAATTGGTTGCCAAGCATCGATAGATGAACCATCGAAAGGTAAACCATTTTCAAGTTGCTCAGCAGTTACAGCGCTCATTCTGTAAGAGATATGGTGCCATGCACCTTTAATATCTGTAAACCTAAAGTCTACAAACTGAACATCATTTTCTTCACAAAACGTGAAGAATTCTTCTACACTATTTACGAATTTTCCCATTATAATTCTCTCCTAAATTTATCTATTGTTAGTATAGCGGAATTTTTTTTCTGCATCTAGCTTTGACTGATTAAATTTTAATCAGTCGTGCAATATGTTGCGTATAGTTATAATAAACAGCTCGCAGCAAGCTTGTTCGGATCTTTTTTTGCGATCTTTTTTTGTAGAGAAAGGATGTTGTTTATATGGTTTGTATATTTTGATTTTTTGTCACAGTTTACAAATAAAACAGATGCGCTGACATTTAGCATCGGAAATTTTTTCTCTTTTCCTTCTCTGTCGTGACTGATGATATACCCTCGTTTTCGATCCTCTTTTGAGTAAAAAGTTTTTGCTTGGGCAGCAAAAATATCTATGATGTTTTTGATCTTTTCATAGTGTACTTTATCCACTTTTGAACAGACAAAAAAATCATCGCCGCCTATATGCCCTTTGAAAAATTCAGTCGGAAGATGTTTTTGGAGTATATCAGCAAAGAGTTGAATGATCCGATCTCCGTTTCTAAAACC
>JBEWQA010000100.1:0-2129 GCA_047689515.1 Candidatus Sulfurimonas kebritensis | reverse complement strand
CATACTCATTTGCCAGGGCAGTTCTTTTTACGACATAAAGGGGATGGTATTTTACCG
Organism: Candidatus Sulfurimonas kebritensis; assembly: GCA_047689515.1. GTDB lineage: Bacteria > Campylobacterota > Campylobacteria > Campylobacterales > Sulfurimonadaceae > Sulfurimonas > Sulfurimonas kebritensis. The sequence goes on along the minus strand of JBEWQA010000100.1, from coordinate 2,072 downwards.
AATCTATTCCCCAGCTATACGCTTGTTTTGCCGTTTCAAGCATCATCTCCTGTGTCTCACCCGGTAGACCGAAGATCAAGTGTCCGCAAACTTTAAGACCTGCCTTTTTAGATTTTATTATCCACTCTTGTACATTGGCGCTGTCATGTCCACGGTTGATGCGCTCAAGAGTTTGATCGTAAATTGACTGGATTCCAAACTCGATCCAGATCTCTTTCTCTTTTGCTAGCTCAGCTAAATAATCTAATGTCTCATCGGTGATCGAGTCACTTCTTGTCCCGATACTTAGACCCACTACATCATCAAATGTAAGCGCTTTGTCATAAAGTGCTTTGAGGGTCTCAAAAGGGGCGTAAGTGTTTGTAAAAGACTGGAAGTAAACCAAAAATTTCTCTACACCGTACTCCCTTTTTTGTCTTGCCGTGATCGCTTGAAACTGTTGTTCGAGTTGGAGCAGCTGCTTCTCTAAAAAAGGGTTCTCTTTTGAATCGAGATTGAGATGAAAGCCCTTGAGCTCCTGAACCTGATCGGTACTGGCACTAAAGGAGTCATTTTCACAAAAAGTACAGCCCCCTTTTGCTACAGTTCCGTCTATATTCGGGCATGTAAATCCCGAGATGTTAATACCGACTTTATGCACTTTGCAGCCAAACTTGTCTTTTAGATAGCCGCCAAATGTGTAGATCTGCTTTAAAGACATTAAACTATATAGTTACCCGTAAAACATGCTGTACAGTAAGTGTCTTCTTTTGCATTAACGCTGCGAAGAAGTGCTTTTTCGTCCAGATATGCCAAAGAATCCGCTTCGATATATTTACAGATCTCTTCCGTGCTCATATTGGCTGCGATAAGTTTCTCTTTGTCAGGTGTATCTACACCGTAAAAACAAGGATCGGTCGTCGGTGGAGAGGAGATACGCATATGCACCTCTGCAGCCCCGGCATCTTTTAACATTTTTACGATTCTTCTTGATGTTGTTCCGCGAACGATAGAGTCATCGATAACTACCACTTTTTTGCCTGCTATCACTTCTGGCATAGGTGAGAGTTTCATTTTTACTTTAAGATCACGCATCTCCTGAGTCGGTTCGATAAATGTACGTCCGATATAGTGGTTTCTCATAATTCCCATCTCGTAAGGGATACCGCTCTCTTGTGCATAGCCGATTGCAGCAGGAACTCCGCCGTCTGGAACAGGGATAACCACATCTGCTTCAACAGGAGCCATTTTCGCAAGCTCCTGACCCATATTTTTACGAGTTTGATATACAGATTGGCCAAAAACATTTGAGTCTGGACGAGCAAAATATACGTATTCGAAGATACAGTGTTTTGGAGTCGGTTCGTAAACTTTGATGCTTTGCGGCGCTTTGCCATCTTCAAATACTAAAAGTTCACCCGGTTCTACGTCACGGATAAATGTAGCACCAACGAGATCAAAAGCACACGTTTCACTTGCTACGATATAACCGCCGTTTGCAAGACGCCCTAGGCTTAAAGGACGGAAGCCGTGACGATCACGCATAGCGAACATTTTTGTACGGCTTAAAAATACTAATGAAAAAGCACCTTCAATTCTTTGTACAGCATCAATGATACGATCGAGAAGTTTCTCTTTTGTACTTTTTGCGATCAGGTGGATCAGGTTTTCCGTGTCCATAAACGTTTGAAAAATTGCACCTTTTTCGATAAGTTGGTTTCTTACTTCCTCTGCATTTGTAAGGTTACCGTTGTGAACGATTGCCATCTCACCGAGATCATATCTTGCGAATACAGGCTGTGCATCAAGGATAGAATCATCCCCCGCAGTAGAGTATCTCGTGTGACCGATAGCACTAGAGCCTTGAAGCGTTCCCAAGTTATTCTCGTTAAACACCTTCATAACTAAACCGCGATCTTTGATCGTATGTACTTTCGTACCGTCAGCTGAGCTGATTCCGGCAGCCTCTTGACCACGGTGTTGGAGTGAATGGAGAGAAAAGTAAGCTAACTTTGAAGCCTCTTTGTGACCAAAGATACCTACAACTGCACATTTTTCATTCATATTTTCGAGCAAGATAGAGTCCTTATATA
>JBEWQA010000009.1:0-45121 GCA_047689515.1 Candidatus Sulfurimonas kebritensis | reverse complement strand
TATAGCAAATGTTGAATTTGAAGAGAACCCTGAAGAGCTGATTGTAGAGGAGTTACGCATGAAAAACAAAAACTCGCTAATGGATCAGTTGGATATCAGCTTTTAGGAAACGACCTGGTTTCTGCCGTTTTCTTTTGCTTTGTATAAAGCTTTGTCGGCTTGATTAAAGAGTCTATTTTCATCTACCCCTTTAGCTATCTCTGCCACTCCAAAACTTGCCGTTATATTGATAGAAGCAAGTTCCGTTTCACTGATGACAATTCGCAGCTTTTCGGCAATCAAAGAGGCTATCGAAAGTGGTTTGTGTACTATAAGGGCAAACTCTTCCCCGCCCCATCGAAAAACCATATCATCACTTCTACTATTATCCTTTAAGAGTGCTGCGAGCTCTTTAAGAATCAGATCACCCACCTCATGCCCGTGTGTATCGTTGACCTTTTTAAAATGGTCAATATCGACTAAGATCAGAGAAAAAATATCACCGTTTTTCTCAAAAGACTCTATCTTCTCTTTGATCACATCGTTATATTTTCTCTTGTTATAGAGCTTGGTGAGTGCATCTGTAAACACCTGTGACTGCAGCTGCTTTTCTCTCTCCATCTGTTTTGTGATATCTTGACTGATACTTACATAGTAAAGAGGATTACCTTCATCGTCTAAAATCGTACGAATATCTTTTTTATCATAAAACAGAGTACCGTCTTTTTTTCTACTGATAAATATATCGCTGAATTTTCCCGTGGTTAAGATCGATTTCCACATCTTTTTGTAAAATTCCGGCTCCTGTATGTCGGACTTTAACACCCTTGAGTGTCTCCCGACCAACTCCTCTTTTTCATATCCTAGTTTTTCACTAAACGATCTATTGATATAAATGATAAAACCTTCTAGATCTGTTACGAGTATCAAATTGTGAGATATATCGACTATAGAGCTTAGAAGTTTTTCATGTTTTATATCGAGCCCTTTTTTCTCGATCACCTTTTGAAAAGAGATATATCCCAAGATCTTTGTTTCGGCTTTTATAGGGATGATAGACCATTTTACATAATAGGGGGTTCGATTTTTTTTGTAATTGACTGTCTGCCCTACAAAACTGTTCCCTTTTTGCAATTCAGTTTTTAGTTCTTTTAAAATCTTATAGTTTGATTCTTTTCCCTGAAGTATTTTTGGGTTTTTTCCGAGGACTTCCTCTTTTGTATAACCTGTGGCATTGCAAAATGCTTCGTTTACAAAGATGATACTCACCCCTTTATCCCAATTTGCATCTGTTACTACGACCGGGTCAAAAGAGGTGTCAAAAATTTCATATAAAGATTTTTGATCCATCTTTGTAAATAATGATATAAATTTGTCCATAAAATATTATACAACTCTTTTTGAAACAAACACTTAAAGTGATATAATATGATTTTTTTATTGGAGAGAGGAAGTTTATGGGAGTTGCCAACGCGGAACAAGTTGAACAAGCACTGCAGGAGTGGGTAAGTGCTCTGGATGTGCTAGATGACGCCGTTTTTATTCACGATCAGGAATGTCGAATCCTCCGTTGTAACCGCACCTACCAGCGTCTTGCAGACCTCCCTTTCAAAGAGATCATCGGTCAGCCCTATTATAAAATTTTTCCAAAATCTGAGAAACCTTTAGCACACTGTCTTACGACCATTGACGATCCCAATTCAACAGAGAACGAAGATGACATTGTAGTTGACGATACTCTTTACCGCTCCCGCTCCTTTGCGATCCGTAATGAAAAAGGTGATTTTCACTATTCGATCCATATTTTGCAAGATATCACCCGAGAACATGCAGATGAAGAGAAGTTAAAAGAAAATGAGATGTTCATTAAAACGGTGCTTGAAAATCTACCTATCGGTATTGCCGTCAACACAACCTGCCCCCAGATCAAGTTCAGCTATATGAACGACAACTTTCCAAAGCTCTACCGCACGACACGTAAAGCACTCAACACCCCCGACAAATTTTGGGAAGAGGTCTATAAGGACACAGATTTTTGCAAAAAAATAAAAAAACAGATAACCGAGGATGTCGAAAGCGGCGATCTCTCACGTATGCACTGGGACAATATCCCGATCACACGCAAAGGGGAAGAGACCACTTACATCTCTGCACAGAACATACCGCTCCCCCATATGGACTCCATGATTTCGATGGTTTGGGATGTGACAGAGCGCAAAAAAGGTGAGGATTTGCTGCGCAACGAAAAACAATTTTCCGACAAACTAATAGAAAGTATCCCCGATATCTTCTTTTTAATCAACGATAAGGCAAAACTTGAACGTTGGAACAAAGAGTTAGAGAATGTTTTTGATCTTACACCAGAAGAGCTGCAGGATCGTGATGCTCTCGCCTTTATCCATACGGCAGATCGCTCTAAGATCACACAAGCGATAGAGGAAACTTTCAAAGTGGGTTATAGCACTGTTGAGGCTCGACTAATGACCAAAAGTGGAAGCCGCTACTATAAATTGACGAGTAAGGTGATCACAACCCCTAAAGGTAAAGGGATTATCGGTATCGGGCTCGACATGACTGAACGCAAAGAAGCTGAGATGCAAGTACAGAAGGAACGTGATTTTTCCGATAAATTGTTCGAAACAGCTCCTGTTATCATCTTGATCCTTGATCCTAAAGGAAAAATTGTTCGTTATAACCGCTATATGGAACAACTCTGCGGCTATCCTCTTAAAGAGATGAAAGGGCAAGAGTGGTTTGCACACTTTTTACCAAAAGAGACTCAAGAGAAAACAAAAGAAGTATTCCTTGAAGCTATCAACGATATGGATACACAAGGGACAATCGATACAATGCTAACTCGTTCAGGGGAGATGCTCCAAATCGAATGGTACAGCAAAACGATCAAAAAATCCGACGGCACAACTGAGGGTCTGCTCACCATTGGTATGGATGTCACGAAACGTCAGAAGACCGAAGAGCATCTCAAAGAGAGTGAGGAGAAGTTTCGTACCATGACCACCTCCGCTCAGGATGCGATCTTGATGCTAGATGCAGACGGAGACATCTCTTACTGGAATGAATCTGCAGAGCGAATCTTTGGCTACTCAGAGGATGAAGCACTTGGGAAAAACCTCCACAACCTGCTTGCTCCCGAACGTTTTCACGATGCACATCACAAAGCTTTTGCAGAGTTTCTCCAAACAGGAAAAGGTGCCGCCGTCGGCAAAACCGTTGAGCTTGCAGCGCTTAAAAAAGACGGCACGGAGTTCCCTATTGAACTCTCTATGTCTGCTATTCGGCGAAAGGACACATGGGGTGCGTTAGGAATTATTCGTGACATTAGTGAACGTAAAGATGCAGAGATTGCACTCAGTCGTGCAAACCGTGCTCTTAAAACACTTTCTGCAGGGAACTTGGCCCTTGTTCATGCCAACAGTGAAGAGGAGCTGCTCAATGAGGTAACCAAAGTGATCGTAGAGGTGGGCGGCTATAGTTTAGCCAGTGTCGATTATGCAGATGATGGTCCCGATAAACCTCTTATCCCTATTGCCTGGTCGGGTTTTGAGGGTAAAGAGTACTGGCTGCATGACTTGTGCTGGAAAGAGACAGAACAAGGTGTCCTCCCTGCAGGCGCAGCCATTCGTGAAAAAAGAGCACAGATCTACCAAGACATTTCAGATCCGAGCACTTGTCCCATTTGGCGAGAGGCCTCGATGGAGCGCGGTTATACCTCCCACATCGCCTTGCCGCTCTTTGATGGGGAAAAAGCTTTCGGTGTGTTGAGTATCTACTCATCAAGGGAGGAGTCTTTTGATAAGGAGGAGATCCATCTCCTTGAGGAGCTGGCAAATGACTTGGCTTACGGTATCCTTAACCAACGTACACGTGCCTCAAATAAAAAGCATGAGGCCCTTATGCGTGAAGGGTTGGAGCAGACTATTTTAGCGATGTCGGCTACCGTGGAATCACGTGATCCATATACGGCAGGTCACCAAAAACGTGTAGCCGAGTTAGCAACGGCTATCGCTGAAGAGATAGGGCTCGATCCTGAAGAGACAGAGGGGATTAGATTTGCAGCTATCATTCATGATCTCGGAAAGATCCATATCCCTGCAGAGATCCTCTCCAAGCCCGGCAAACTCACCGATATCGAGTACAAACTGATCCAAACACATTCTCAAGAGGGTTACGAGATCATTAAAGATGTCCATTTCCCTTGGCCCATTGCACAGTATATCCTGCAACACCATGAACGTCTTGACGGCTCAGGCTACCCTCAGGGGCTTAAAGGCGATGAGATCCTCCTTGGAGCCAAGATCATCACCGTAGCGGATGTGATCGAAGCTATCTCGTCCCATCGTCCATACCGTTCCGCTTTGGGGTTTGAAGTTGCTTTAGAGGAGATCACCAAAGGACGGGGAAAATATTACGATGCAGAAGTAGTCGATGCCTGTCTAAATCTTTTTAATGAGAAAAACTTTAGATTTGGCACCGAGTTTCACTAAACTTTTGACAAGATTATAAAACGAGGTACTAAAGCGTTGCGATCCACTCCGCCAGTGTTTTAAGCTCTGCATCACTTATATCTTTAAATGCCGGCATAACGGCACCTCGGGAACTTTTCCATTTCCCCTTGGAGCCGTTTTTTATACTTTGAGCTAAATTCTCTTTAGAGTTTGCATACCTTTTTGCTATATCTCTAAATGAGGGGCCTACTATCTTTTGTTCTACTTTATGGCATCCCAGACATCTATATTTTAATGCCAGTTTTTCACCCGCACTCAAAGCATTGTAAGCCGCCAGCTCCTTCTCTTTTTTAGTCAAATTTTTCTGTGTAAAGTTTGCAAACATATATAAGGCTATCGCTTTGAGCTCATCCTCTGTCACTTTCCCTTTGAGCGAGGGCATCAAGCCGTATCGTTTCAGGCTCTCTTTGTCGCAAAAAGATTTTTCCAAAGATGGTTCCATCACATAGTCGACCACAAAATTCTCAGCTGCATTCACCCTCTGACTTTCATCTGAAGGTGTAACAAAATTTTTCACATGAAAAGCAACAGCCATCATAGGGGGTGCAAGTTCATCTTTGGAGATTTTCGGAGGCATATCCAAATTATGACACGAAGCACACTTCACCTCGATCAATTTTTTACCGTCAAGGTTATTTGCACTTTTTTTCTCTCCACAGGCTGTAAAAATAAACAACAGTGTTATTATGGTATAAATTCTTATCATAACGGTTATTATAATAAAGTTTTGATTAATGGATGTTTGAAGATGGTGGTCACGAGCAGACTTGAACTGCTGACCACTTCCATGTCAAGGAAGCACTCTACCACTGAGTTACGCGACCGTTTTTAAAAAAAGAGAACAGAATTTTACCAAAATAATCTTAAACTAATTTAGATCCTTAAATATTTTTTTAAACTTATAAAGAATTTGTAAAATATTGAAATATTCTTTACAATTTTACTTTTAATTTAGGTATAGAAGTTGTATAATTTCACTCTTTAGATGATACTAAGACACATGTATCAAAAATTATTTAAATACCCCGAAGGTAAAAAATGAATATTAAAGAACTAGAAGATTTAGGACTCAAGAACATTGGTCAAGTCTTTCACAACTTGAGCTATGATGAGCTTATGGAACATGAGCTGGCCAATGGTGAAGTCGAACAAACAAGTCAGGGAGCCACCACGGTAGACACAGGTATTTTTACCGGACGCAGCCCGAAAGACAAATACTTCGTCAAACGTGACCCTTCTAACAAATATATTGCATGGGGAGATGTTAACAACCCCGTTTCAGAAGATATTTTTAACGAGCTTTTAGATGTTGCCCGTGAAGAACTCTCAAACAAAGACCTTTATGTCACAGATGTTTTCTGTGGTTCCTCTCCTGCTTCTAAGCGCTCTGTCCGCTTTGTATCTGAAATCGCTTGGCAATCTCACTTCGTAAAAAACATGTTTATCCGCCCTACTTCCGCTGAACTGGAAGTTTTCAAATCAGACTTTACCGTACTAAACGCTTGTAAAGCCGTAAATGAAAAATGGAAAGAGCAAGGTCTAAACTCTGAAGTTTTCGTTATGTTCGATGTTGAAAACAACTTAGCGATCATCGGTGGTACATACTACGGTGGGGAGATGAAAAAGGGAATCTTCTCTATGATGAACTACTGGCTGCCGCTAGAGGGTAAACTCTCTATGCACTGTTCTGCAAACGTTGGCAAAGATGGCGATACTGCTCTTTTCTTCGGTTTGTCAGGGACAGGAAAAACTACACTTTCAACAGATCCAAATCGTGCACTTATCGGTGATGATGAGCATGGTTGGGATGATCACGGGGTATTTAACTTTGAGGGTGGATGTTACGCTAAGGTTATTAACCTTGATCCAAAAAGTGAACCTGAAATCCACGGTGCGATTAGACCAAACGCACTTTTAGAAAATGTCGTGATGAACGATGACGGAATCGTAAACTATGACGACAGTACAAAAACTGAAAATACTCGTGTATCATACCCGATCAATCACATCGACAACCATAAACCTGACCTTATGGCAGGTCACCCGAAAAATATCATCTTCTTAACAGCTGATGCATTCGGCGTCCTTCCTCCGGTATCGAAGCTTACTCGTGAACAGGCGATGTACTACTTTTTAAGCGGTTATACTGCAAAAGTTGCAGGAACTGAACGTGGTATCACAGAGCCGGTTGCTACTTTCTCTGCATGTTTTGGAGAAGCTTTCTTACCACTTCATCCGACAGTATATGCAAAACTTCTCGGTGAGAAGATCGACGAACACGGTGTAAACGTTTATCTTGTAAACACGGGATGGACAGGTGGAAAATACGGTACAGGTAAAAGAATGAGCATCAAAGATACTCGTGAGTGTATCAACTCTATCCTAGACGGTTCGATCAACGAGTGTGAATTTGAAACTACTGAGGTATTTGGACTAAACATTCCAAAAACTTTAGGTCAGATCAACCCTAACGTTCTTAATCCTAAAAATGCGTGGAAAGACAAAGAGGAGTTCAATAAAACAAGAAATGAACTTGCAAATATGTTCGTAGAGAACTTCCACAAGTATCAAGATGTAAACAGCGAGTTTGATTACTCTGCAGCCGGTCCTACAATATAACTATATACTCAATCAAAGACTACTTTTTAGTAGCCTTTGAGAGATACCACCAAATCAATCCCCCAATACTAAATACAATCACAGGCGCAAGCCACTTATTTTCAGAGATGTATAGTGCAAAAGCTTTAAGAGGTGCACCGAAAAAGTAGCTGGCAAGACCAAAAGAGAGTGCCCAAACAGCAGCTGCAAAAAAGTTTAATACTGCAAATTTTTTAAAGTCGTACTTTGTCAGTGCGATTGCGATAGGAATTATAGTTTTTATGCCGTAGATATACTTCTGCATAAAGATAATCCAATCACCGTGTTTTTTCATCATCATATGAGAAAGTGCCAACTTACGTCTGTGTTTACGAAGTGAATCCATCATCATAGACTTCTGGTGACGTGTAAGCCAAAACAGCAACAGATCGCCAATCATATTTCCCATAAAAGCAACCGCCATTGAAGTCGCTAGATCCATCTTCCCCATATAACTGAGCACGCCCGCTGCGATCAGTCCCACAAACCCACCGCCTAGTGAGTACAAAAAAAGTGCTATATATCCGTAAGTAGCTAAAGAGCTAAATGTATCTTCCAAAATTATTCCTTAATTTTATTTCATAAAATGAAGGGAACCTCTTCATTTATTTATTACGATGTCGGAAGTAATTCCGCCATCTACGCTAACACTAGGTTTTCTTCGGCAGAAAGCCCAAGTCACTAGTGACTTTTATAACTATAACTTCTTAATTTTTGTGATCTCATCACGAAGACGAGCCGCTTCCTCAAAGTTTAACTCTTTTGCCGCCTGCTTCATCTTCACAGACAACTCTTTGACAAGCGCTTTTCGCTCAGTTGCAGGCATCTTGTCCATCTTTTTGTGTTTCTGATAGAGCCCGCCTGCATCTTCAAGCTTCAGATTCTCATCGAGAGCCCTTTTGGTTGTTTTTGGCGTTATCCCGTGCTCTTTGTTGAACTTCTCCTGCACCTCACGTCTGTACTCCGTGGTCTCCATAGCACGCTTCATAGAGCCTGTCATCTTATTTGCATAGAGGATAACTCTTCCGTTTTCATTTCTCGCTGCACGACCGATCGTCTGCATAAGTGCCGTTTCGCTCCGTAAAAATCCCTCTTTATCTGCATCCAAGATAGCTACTAAACTTACCTCAGGGAGGTCCAGCCCCTCACGAAGCAGGTTGATCCCGATAAGCACGTCAAACTCTCCAAGACGAAGTGAACGGATGATCTGGTTTCTCTCGATCGTATCGATATCTGAGTGCATATACTGTACCTTGATCCCAAGATCAGCCAAATATTTCGTAAGTGCTTCCGCCATCTTTTTTGTAAGGACTGTAACAAGAATACGTTCATCTTTTTCGATGATCTTTTTAATCTCATCGTGAATATCTTCCACCTGATTGTCTGATGGCTTTACCTCAACGATCGGATCAAGCAAACCTGTCGGACGGATAATCTGCTCCGCTTTTACGGCAGAGAGATCAAGCTCATACTCACTCGGAGTAGCAGAGACAAAAAGATAGTGCGGCGCTTTATGGATATACTCGTCAAGCTTCAACGGACGGTTATCTAACGCTGAGGGGAGTCTAAAACCGTACTCAACCAACACCTCTTTTCTCGCTCTATCCCCTGCATACATTCCTCGATACTGCGGCAAAGAAACATGGGATTCATCTACGATCACCAGGTAGTCTTTATGGTTCACTTCAAAATAGTCAAGCAGCGTAAACGGTGCTTCACCCGGTTTTTTGTTTGTCAGAAGTCTCGAATAGTTCTCGATCCCTTTACACATCCCCGTAGTCTCCAACATCTCCAGATCAAATTCAACACGCTGCTTTAGACGCTGATACTCTACTAATTTCCCCTCTTTTTGGAAATATTCAAGTCGCTCGTCAAGCTCCTCCTCGATCCGCTTAACTGCTCTTGCCATCTTCTCTTGACCTACGCTAAACTGGCTTGTCGCATAGATCGTAAAACTTTTATGTGTTTCAAGTTTTTTATTGTCAATCACATCAAAAGTGTAGATATCTTCGATCTCGTCACCGAAAAACTCTATACGGATCGCCTCTTGTTCGAAGTATGGGGGATAGACATCGATCGACTCGCCGTTAACACGGATATGCCCGCTGTCAAAGTAGCTGTCATTTCTGCTGTAACCCATCTCAACCAAACGCAGCAATAGATCTTTTTGGTTGATCTCATCACCCACTTCGATCGCTTGTACCATCGTCATATACTCCTCAGGATCCCCCAAACCGTAGTTTGCAGAAACAGAAGCTATCACGATTACATCATCATAGGAAAGAAGGTTTGCCGTAGAACTCAGACGCAGCCTCTCCAGCTCGTCATTGATCGCACTATCTTTTTCGATAAAAAGATCCTGACGCGGAATATACGCTTCTGGCTGGTAGTAGTCATAGTAAGAGACGAAATACTCTACATGGTTGTTTGGAAAAAACTGGCGAAACTCAGAGTAAAGCTGTGCAGCAAGCGTTTTGTTGTGAGTCATAATGATCGTCGGACGCTGCACTTTTTCAATAATGCGCGCCATCGTATGGGTTTTCCCGCTTCCCGTCACCCCTTCGAGTGTCTGGTAACGGTTTCCTTTGATGATCGAATCGGCCAGTTTTTCGATCGCCTGAGGCTGATCCCCCGCCGGTTGATATTGTGATTCTACTTTAAATTCTGCTGCTTTTTTCATAAACGAAAGTATATCAAAATGGGGATAACAGTTGATATTTAAGCATATTTCTATATAATTGATCCCATTTAACTAAAACAAAATTAAAAAGTGGTCTATAATGAAAAAAATTGCCTTACTCTTTATTGTTACAATTATCGGTATTATGTTGTTGATATGGAATTTTTCATTCTCAACAGAGGTTCAGAAATTACAACCGCGTTCAGATGATACGGATAAAAACGAAATTATTCATTTAAGACTTGGGCACAATACACCCGTTGACAGTGCTATGCATGAAGCTTCCGTTAGATTTGCAAATGAAGTTAAACGCAAAACAAAAGGGGAAGTTCTTATAGATGTTTTTCCCGCGCAACAACTTGGCAACGATCATCAGATGGTTGAGATGGCGCGCAACGGCGATCTCGATATCCTGTTGACACCCACTGCAAAAATGAGTGTAGCAGTCCCCTCTATACAGTACGCAGATCTCCCCTTCTATTTTCCTACTCGCGAGGATGTGTACGCTATGCTTGACGGTAAGCCGGGGGACATGATACTTCACAACCTCCGTTCTATAGGGCTCATAGGAGTCGCATTTTGGGAAAACGGTTTTAAACATTTCACAGCCAATGAACCGATACTCTCCGTAGAGGATTTCAAAGGTAAAGAAATCCGTGTTATGAAAAGCCGCATCATCATGGAGCAGTTTAAATCGTTTGGAGCCGAACCCGTCCCTATCGACTTTCACTCGACAAAAAAAGCACTGCACGATAAAGTTGTCGACGGACAGGAGAACCCTTTAGTTGCTATAGTGAGTATGGGATTTTATAAAGAGCAGTCAGACCTCACTCTCAGTGAACATGCATACCTTGGGTATGTACTCTCCTTTAGTGAAAAAACATTTAATCAGCTACCGCAAAATATTGAAAAAATACTTCTAGAGACGGCAAAAGAAGTCACTCCATGGGAGCGTGAACAAACACGCATACGTGAAGAGAAGCTTTTAAAAACCATCAAAGAGTATGGAGTCAATATCCATCGCCTCAGCGAACAGCAGCGTCAAAAATTTGCTCAAAAAACTGCCCATATCCCGGCAAAGTTTGAAACAATTATCGGTGCGAACATCCTCTCAAAAACAAAAGAGCTTCTCTACAAAAAATACGGCGTCGGATTAAACCACGAGGACCACATCCTGATAGGGATAGATACCGATATATCGTCCGACTCTAAAGTTGCAGGCTTGGCTATAAAACGGGGTGTCGCTCTGGCAGTTGAGGAGATCAACAACAAAGGCGGAATTTTAGGTAAACCGCTGGAATTTATCGTCAAAGATCATAAAGCTATTGCGAGTATAGGGACAAAAAACATAGAAGAGTTTGCAAAGAACAAACACCTTGCAGCTATTATCGGAGGCGTTCACGGAGCTGTAATCTCTGCAGAGATAGATACTATAGAAAGACTAAAGGTCCCTTACCTTATCTCGTGGGCTGCGACTGCGGGGCTTATAGAAAACGGTTATAAAGACAACTATCTCTTCCGTCTCTCGGCAAGTGATAAAATAGCTGCGAACTTTATAGCTAAATATGCTACAAAACGCCATAACACTCCAGCAGTTATCGTTGAAAACTCCATCTGGGGGCGAGGCAATTTAAAACTGATGCGACAGTATTTTAAACAGCACAATATCAAAGATGCCGTGGAGATCGTTTATAACCGCGGACAAAAAAACTTTACAAAAGAGGTTGCTCAGATAGTGATGTCAAAAGCTGATTCTATAATCATGGTTGCTAACCCGATGGAGGGCTCTGCAATACTACAAGAGCTGTATCGGCAGAAAAGATCTTTGCCTGTGATCTCTCACTGGGGGATTACCAGCGGAGATTTTTATCAGAAAAACAGAGATATTTTAGAAGAGATAGATCTGAGCATCTTTCAAACTTTCTCTTTTCACACCGCTCTAAACTCCAAGGCGAAACATCTTCTGGGGAGTTATAAAAACCATTACCTCTTTGATCAAAATGCAAATATAAAAGCACAGACAGGTGTAGCTCAGGCTTACGATCTTGTTCATTTACTGGCAAAAGCGATCGAAAAAGCAGGTACTACCGACAGAACTAAGATCAAAGAGGCTCTTGAAAACCTCCCTGACTACCAAGGTGTGTTGAAAAACTACACACCCGCTTTTACAAAAGAGGATCATGAAGCCCTAAATGTCCGAGACTATTATATGGCAAGGTATAATGAACAAGGTTTACTTATACCGGTAAAAAACAAATAGGAGCAAGGTAGTTATATATGGGATTTTTAGACAAAATATTAACTTTTAAGAGTATCAGGGTACGAGTTGTGACACTTATCAGTGCCTTGATCGCTTTTGCTACTATTTTGATCACCTTGCTTGTTTTATTTATCGTTAACAACCATATGCGTGATCAGATGCATACAGTGCTAAAAACCCGGGCATCTTCACTCTATACGAAACTTGATCAGCGGATCGCCTATTTAGTTGAGAACAGTGTACTTTTAACAAAAAATGAACTGATCATAAACTCCCTGATAGATAAAAAAGGGAGGACTACCTACCTCCCTCCTTTGGTAGCCAACTTTATGAAAGGAAAAGATGTCCTCTACCTGAACATCGTGGACTTTGACGGCAAAGCCATCTTTCAAACACAAAAAAATATACCCAGCTACAACCAGTCCTCAAGATTAAGAGCGGCGCTTGCTCTTGGTAAAGTCTCATACTATATTAAAAAAGGCGATGATAAACTGGTGATCATTGCACCAATAGAATACTATGATACTACACAAGGGGCTGCGATCGTAGTATTTCAAATCGATGAAATAGCCAAAAGAATTTTAACCTACAATCAAAATACATGTATCAAACTTAAGAAAAACGGGACAGAACTCTTTGCATCCAATTGCCAAGAGGGGTTAAGCTATCAAACATATACCTATTCAGCTCAAAGTAATACATTTTTAAAGCAGCTTGATATCGTATTACAACTGGGGATCCCAACAGAGATCTATATGGCTCCGCTAAAAGATATCTTTTTTAAACTTCTTCTTCTTGGTTTCTTTTTTACTATAACAGGGATGTTTCTCGCCAATGTACTGGCTAACGGTATTACAGAACCGGTTCTAAAGCTTTTTAACAGGGTGAACAACACTGATGGTAACAGTGAAGTACGCTGCAGCCCTTTAGGCACAAACGATGAGCTCGAAGAGCTTGCGAAAGCTTTTGATGAGCGTTCACTTCTTCTGCAACACCAGGCACAGTATGATGCCCTGACGGATCTGCCAAACAGGCTCCTTTTTCTTGACAGGCTTGAACAAACCATTAAGAACTCCCGTCGAAGTAAAAGAAAATTTGCCGTACTTTTCCTCGATCTCGATCACTTTAAAGAGATCAACGACTCCTTCGGTCACGATTTCGGCGATAAACTGCTCATCATAGTCAGTAAAGAGCTTGAAAATGTTTTAAGAGGAAGTGATTCTGTTGCCCGAATGGGCGGAGATGAATTTACCATTTTGATAAACAACCTGGATAACCAGCATAATGTTATCAACATCCTACAAAAGATCATGAATCTCTTTAGTAAACCTTTTATGATTGCTCATCACCAGTTTTATGTAACATGCAGCATCGGTATAGCTATGTTCCCGCTCCACGGGAAAACTCCCGAAGCATTACTGAAAAATTCAGATGCAGCTATGTACAGAGCCAAAGATCAGGGTCGAAACACTTACCAGTTTTACACAAACGATATGACCGAGAAAGCTTATGAGCGGATCACCTTGGAGACAAAACTCAGACAAGCTCTGATAAACAGAGAGTTTGTAGTCTACTTCCAGCCGCAGGTAGATATACAGACAAGTAAAATTATCGGGATGGAAGCGCTTGTAAGATGGAATCATCCGGAGATGGGCTTAGTGTCGCCAGGCAAGTTTATCCCTATTGCTGAAGATACCGGGCTTATTGTTGATATAGACAGACAAGTGATGCAAGATGCGATGAAACAGTTCCAACTATGGATCGACGACGGTTTTGATGTAGGCGTTTTATCTATAAACCTTTCGATGATACAACTTAACAATAAAGATTTTATAGAGTTTGTACAAAAAACTGTTAAAGATACAAAAATCTCTACCGATAACCTGATGTTTGAGGTAACAGAGACACAGGTAATGAGAAATCCTGAACAAGCAATCATTATGCTGCAGCAACTTAAAGATATCGGCATCAAACTGGCAATAGACGATTTTGGAACGGGACACTCTTCCCTTGCTTATATCAAAAAACTTCCTATAGACAAACTCAAAATCGATCAATCTTTTGTTGCGGATGCTTTAGTTGATAAAGATGACAAAGAACTGACAAAAGAGATCATCTCTATTGCTAAAAACCTAAACTTAGAAGTGATTGCAGAGGGAGTTGAAACACAAGAGCAAGCAGAGTTTTTAAGTGCAAGCGGATGTAATGAAGCACAAGGCTATTTATACTATAAACCTTTAGATGCCGCAACTATAACAAAACGATTGTCAACTAAGAACTAAACTTCTTGAAGTTATCATTAGACTGGACAAACATCTAAAGATAACTTCAAGCAATTTAGTACAAAGCCAGCCTTATCTAGATCTAAAATCCAGATAAGCAGACTCGGAGTTACAATTAAAAAGTATATTTAACACCCGCGTAAATACTGTCACCGCGAGCAGAGTCGATAGCACTTCCCTCATACTCTACTAAAAGGTCATAGTGGTCATCTATATGATACTCTACGCCTCCGCCGTAAACCATCCCGTTTTCGTGAAGTGTCTCTTCAGCAATTTTTTCATCTTCAAACTCATAACCAAGCTTACCGATCACACGAACTTCATGTGTGAGGTGATATACATATACTACATCTAAAGCGTATGTCCAATATTTTGCCGTTTCAGTTTCATGATGTTCATTCTCAACATCGTTTTGACTGTGAGAGAGATCCAGCTCAACAGAGAAATGGTACGGAAGTGTATAACCGAGGTCTACTCCAAATCCTTTCCCCGATTTCCCTTTAAGGATAGCTCCATTTTCCTCCTTGACATCAGCACCGACTGTATATAAACCTTTTGCTACAACATAAAAGTTATTAGCCTCTTTTTTCGGATGTGTTATATGCTCTGCGAAAGCTGCAGGTGCGACAGCAAAACTTAAAAGTGATGCCAATACTATTTTCTTGATCATGGTCGTTCCTTTTTTTAACCATATTATAGGGTAATTACAGATCTTATTCTTTACTATTTTTGTTTATAAAGTTATCTATATTTGTTATTTTTCTAGTCAATTGTTGTTGGAAAGGTAGATTTTGGAGTTTTTGATCTCTATTTTTCCGAGAAGTTCATACTCAAAAAGTTTTTGAGGATCTTTTTGAAATACATCCTCATAGTTTGGATGCTTTTTGCAGTAATCTAAAAAAGGATCTGTTGTCGTTGGGTCTTTTTGTATGCTCCCAAACTTTGCAATAAAGGCATCAATATCGTAAATCGCTTTTGCCGATCCCTCTTGAAGCAGTCGGTTTGTTCCCTCACTTTCACCCACCCTGTGGGGAAATACGTAGATCTCTTTGCCCATTTTTTGTGCATACTCTACACTTCTCATCGTACCGCTGTTAAGATCTGCATACGCTACAACCAACACCTCTCCTAGTGCTACGACCAGTTCATTTCTCAATGGAAAATTATAGCGTCTTGAACGCTCACCCGCTTCAAACTGACTCAGCACCAAGCCGCTTTGTTCGATCTCTTCGATCAGTTTTTTGTTGATCGACGGGTAGCGGGTATCCAGTCCCGTTCCTGCTACCATAATGGTGTTTGTTGCACCTGCACTTTTATGTGCGATTGCATCTATCCCTATAGCACCGCCGCTGACAATTGTGTGGTTATTTGCGGCGAGTTTAGAGCAAAGTTCCTGTGTAAGATTTCGTGCGTATTGATTTGGCTTTCTGCTGCCGACTACAGAGATTTTTTGTGTATTTAAAAGTTCAAGATCCCCTATATAGTATAAAGGATCGGGATACTTTTTCATCTCCTCCAATGCCTCTATATGCAGATCTACTTTTTTAATCATGACTAATATACGTCTTGGATCTGTACCAATTCTACATTTTTAAGCAGAGCTTTTGACTCCGACAGAGCTTGCAGAGTATTTTTATGCGGATGCCCTATCGCTATCGCTTGTCCGTGTGCCTGGGCAAACTTCACCGCTTTTTTTATCTGCTCTTTAACGTACTCTTTTTCCATATGATGGTCTAAAAAAACGTCACGCGCTACATATTTTAAACCATAGTTTTTAGAAACTCTCGGCGCTTGCGTTTGTGCAGTAGTTCGGCTGTCTACAAACTTCAGACCCAACTTTTGAAATGCAAAGAAGAGACGGTTCATAGCGATCTCATTTGAGGTGAACTTACTTCCTGTGTGGTTGTTGATATACTCCGCTTTCGGGAACAGCTGCTTGATCTTTTGCACCCTGCTGTATATCTCCTGCTGTGAATTTTGTACATGAAGTGTATAAGGTTCCTCTTTTGAAAAATGCTGTGCTTCCATAGGCAAATGAACCATATAGTGTCTCTCATGCGCTGCCAGTTTTGCGGAATTTGGACGAGCCGGACTCGGCGGTAAAAACGACATCGTCAAAGGCATATGCAATGCTTTTACAGCTCTAACTTGAGAGCGAGTAGACATATCGTCTATAATGATCGCAAGTTTTGGTTTTTTTCTTACCACCACTTTAGACTTATGCGCTTTTTTAGGCGGATTTACCAGTGTAGTATCTTCGATCTCATGTGATGCTGAAGTATAAGACTTTGCCGAATTTCTCAGTACCTCCTGCAGCCTTTTAGCTACATCTCTTTTCTCTTTTTTAGCTGCAAGTTCTAAACTTTTGATCTTTTTAGCCGCTTGGGTACTTGCATCTTCTACACCAAGGTAATACCCTGCAACCAGCGAAGCCAGCATGAGTGCAACTACTGCTAAAAACGAGGCTAAATAGGTTAAAAATCTAGAACTGTTTGTTTTTTTCTTTTTTCTTTTTCGAGCCATTTTTCTTCTTTGTTAATTTCATCTTTTTGAAACTATATCCTAAAAAAATTAAATCACTGCAAACTATGACAAAATGACATAAAATTACCCTTTAGAGTATGTGCTTATTTTAAGCATACTTTGTATATAATTCCGTGTTCCTTTCTCTTTGTAATGCTTTATATGCATTATATACTAGATCCGAAAGGGAAACAAAAGCCTAATTTTAGGCAATACCAAGAGGAGATCATACTATATGAGAAAATACGAAAACTTAGTAATCGTAAAACCTACATTAACTGCTGAAGAGATTCAAGCAGGTGTTAGTGCTATCGAAGAAGTTATCACTTCTAACGGTGGTGAAATCGCTGCAACAGACGCAATGGGAATGAGAAAACTAGCTTACCCAATCGAAAAAAATGAACGTGGTTATTACCATGTTATCTACTACACTGCAGCACCGTCTGCTATCGCTGAGATCGAAAGACGTTTCCGTATCAACGAAGAGATTTTACGTTTTGTAACTATCAAATATGAAAAAGTTAGTGAAACAAAAGCGTGGGATGCAATGGTTGAAAAAGCGAAAAACGCTCCGGCTGCGAAAGAGGAAGCTCCAGCTCAAGAAGAAGCTGCAGAATAATTTTAAGGAAAACTTATGTTCAATAAAATAATCTTGGTGGGAAACTTAACACGCGATATCGAACTCAGATACTCTCAAGGTGGTAGCTCTATTGCAAAATCTGCAATCGCTACGAGTCGAAAATTCACTAGCAACGGTGAAAGAAAAGAGGAAGTATGTTTTGTAGATATCACTTTCTTCGGAAGAAGTGGAGAGATCGCTAACCAGTACCTGCGCAAAGGGAGTAAAATCCTAGTTGAGGGAAGATTAAACTTTGAACAATGGGTAGACCAAAATGGACAAAAAAGATCAAAACACTCTGTTATAGTTGAGTCTATGCAGATGCTCGACTCTAAAGGAACTAACCCGTCAGCGGGTGGCAATCCTGCAATGGGTCAAGATATGGGAGGTCAACCTTCATACGGCGGCAATAACTACAATGCCCCTGCACAAGGTCAAGCACAGCCATATCAAGCTCCGCAACAGCAACAACAACAACAGCCGCAACAAGGTGGTATGCCTCAGCAACAAGCTGCTGCACAGCAAAGCAGAGAGATGCCAAGTTCTAACTCTATACCTGAGATAGATATAGATGAAGATGAGATCCCATTTTAGAAAAAAATAGATAAAAAAGGTAATAACATGTCAGAAAAAAGAAAATACAAAAAAAGATATTGTAAATATTGTGAAGCTAAAGTTGACTTCATCGATTATAAAGATGTTGCAAATTTACGTTTTTCTCTTTCAGAGAGATATAAAATCATGCCACGCCGTTTAACAGGGAACTGTAAACGTCACCAAGACATGATCTCAACTGTGATCAAACGTGCTCGTGCTGCTGCATTAGTACCATACACTGTTACTCGTAAAACAGTTGTAACTAACCCGTTTGAAAATTTAAAATAATTCACTAAAAAAAGGAATATTTCTTGCTTTAACTTTTGAAAAAAAGTGAGCATATGAGAAATTTCCTTTTACCCCTTCTACTTTTTATACCCCTACTTGCACAACAGCAAGAGTACTCCATAATCGTTCACAAACCGTTTAATGCGGCACTTTTAGATATTACACAAAATTACGATCGCACAATCTCCGCTATCGGTTTTTCAAATCAAAATAAACAAACTTCACATCAGTCGAGATCATACAGTGATCCTTTTGAATATCTCGCAAGTGTATCTGGGAAATACGGGATGCAGATGCACCTGATCCAAGCGGATAACCAGGCAAATATTCTCCTCTCTAAAGTAGCAAAACTTAACCGATTCAATAAAGCCGTAGCCCTGGTCAAGACTCCCGATGACGGCTACTTTGTCGGTGGGTATACACTTGATGGTGAACTAATCATCGTGCGTCTTGATGCCAAAGCAAATGTAGTTTTTACTAAACTATTCGGTACAAAAAACTACGATCGTATGAGCAATCTTGTTCTACTGGGTGACGGCGGTGTCCTTGCTGTAGGCTCCTCTTTCACCACACGTGACAATAACGACAATATGTTTGAAACGGGTCTTGGGGCAAGTGATATATTTATTACAAGATTTTCCAAAAACGGGCATAAACTGTGGAGCAAAAAATACGGTACAAAAGCTGATGATAAAGGGATAGATGCTGTTCAGGCAGCCGATGGGAGCATAGTGGTGATAAGCACTACATCTTATGGCAACAATACCGATGCAACTCTAATGCGTATCACCGAAAACGGAAACAAGCTCTGGCTAAAACAATACAAATCAGAAAACCTCATCACCCCTACAAAGCTAGTACGCTTACGAGATAACAATTTCCTTGTCTCACTGGTAGAGTACAATGCCCTCCAACAAGAGCATATCCGTTTACTCAAGTTTGATCTTTATAACAATATCCTGATCGATAGAAAAATATTTACAACATATCCAAGCGGTCTCAATGATATCAAAGAGTTCTCCGATGGTACTATTATGGGTGTCGGTTATGTAAAAGATGCTTACAATACCGATGCACTTGCCATGTTGCTCGATGCAAACCTGGCGATGCTCAGACAGGAACACTACGGCGGAAAAAACCGCGATCTTTTTAACTCCCTGGTCATTTTAAACAACTCCGAAGTTGCAGTAGCTGGTATCCATACAGACAACAACTCCCAAGAAGCAAATATGTGGATCACAAAACTAAATAAAGACACAAGCGTAGTGAAAGTGGAACTAAATACCCAGTCGATCTACACGAAACTGTGTAAACTGTTTGCTCCAGAGATCAAAACAAAACAACTCTCAATCTCACCGGATCTTACGATAGAGTTGCTAGATAAAAGTTTATACTTTCAAGTTGGAGAGTATAAACTTACCCAAAAACAAAAAAGTTTTCTTGATAACTTTGGCTCAAAACTGATCCCGTTTCTCATAAAAAATGAGGAGTCGGTCAAACAGCTGCAGATCAACGGGCATACATCAAGTGAATGGGCAAAAGACTCCTACACAAAACGTTATCTTAAAAATGAAAAGCTCTCAATGCGTAGAGCTTACTCTGTATTTGTATCGCTCTTTAGCAAACAAAATGTGCAGACACAAAAATGGCTGAGTAAAGTGATCGTGGGAAGCGGTTACAGCTCCTCAAGGAAGAAGCTGTACGATAACGGTGCAGAGGATAAAAAATTATCCCGCCGCGTGAGCTTTAGAATTCTCACGAAAAGGTAGTCTTGTCTTATCCTGTTTGAGTTTTTTGTAAAGTTTGAACTTTGCTTTTTCCAATGCCTCATCGTCATATCCAAACTCCTCTTTGAGTTTTTCATCACTAAGCCCTGCCGTATCCATAGCAAAGAGTTTGAGCTCTTTTTTTGTCAGTTTTGATTTGAGTACGCTGTAGAGCTCTTTATCATCTTCGATCAGATCAATTGGATCAAGTTTTGTAAACTCAGCTATCTTTTCTCTGAAACTATTCTCTTTATGGTATTGTCTCCACACTGTTTTTTCTAAAACTGTATTATCTTGCACTATATTTTCTCCAATATTTTTGTTAAGTCTTTCTCATCTACGATGATGTTGGCTTCTTTTTTAAGGATCTCTCTTCCGCAAAATGCTACACGCGTACCTGCATGAGCAAACATACTCAGATCGTTTGCACCGTCTCCGCACACAAGAGTCTCCTCTTCGCTTACACCTAGGATGCTTTGCAGTCTGACAAGCATATCACCTTTTGAGTAGTTGAACATCATATCCCCGCCTACAAGTCCTGTAAGTTTTCCATCTTTTACATGTAAAGCATTGGAAAAATCGGCATCAAAACCTAAAACATCTTTAGCGTGCATCGTCGCCGTTCTAAAACCGCCTGAGAAACATACAACCGTCATCCCTCTTTTTTTAAGTTCTGCTATTGTCTCTTTTGCACCTTTCATATACGGCAGGTTGTGGGAGATCTTCTCAACTACACTAAAGTCTAAACCTTTTAAAAGCCCTACCCTTTGTTGTAAGGACTCAAAAAAGTCGAGTCTTCCACTCATCGCTTCCTCTGTAATATAAGCAACTTTTTCACCTATTCCTAGCTCTTCGGCAAAAAAATCGATCGTCTCACCGTCCATTAATGTAGAATCAAAGTCAAATACTGCAAGTTTTAGCATAAATTTCCTCTGTTTATTATATAATTTCGCAATTATAGCGAAATAGGACTTTTTTTGTTTGAAACACTGATAGATAAACTAAAAAACGGCAAATACTTAACTCTTGAGACAACTCCCGGGCATAGTCCCACTTTCTCTAATATCATAGAGAAGATTGAGACTCTTGAACTTGACAAATATGTAGACGGTTTCTCCACGACGGACAATCCCCTTGCAAAACTCAAGTTCAATGCACTTTTTGGTGCAAAAATGCTCCAGGATAAATTCAACAAACCCGTGATCGCAACAATGAGTATGCGCGATCGCAACAAGATAGCTCTGCAGTCTGATCTGCTCGGTGCAAACGAATTTGATATCCGTTCGATCCTGGCTCTCACAGGTGATCCTGCAACAATCTCCGATCAGCCAAATACCAAAGGGGTATTTGAGGGGGACAGTTCGATGCTACTCGACATTATCGCCGCTTTTAACACAGGGATGGACTACGCCGGCAAACCGTTTAAAGAACATCCTAAACCTATCTATCCGTTCGCAGTCGTTAACTCTTATGCCAAAAATCCTAAAACGCTGCAAAAAAAGATGCAAAAAAAGATCAAGCACGGTGCACTTGGGATCATTACACAACCTGTGTATGACATAGAAAATGCAAAACTTCTTTTAGAGTTAAAAGATAAAGCAAATGAAGAGTGTTGTGCCGAGAACAAAAGTGCTGAACTAATCATTGGTGTATTTCCGATCACTAAACTCAGAACCGCACAGTTTCTCTCCACGCATGTTCCGGGTATCAATGTGCCTGACTGCTGGCTTGAAAAACTCAGAAAAGCAAGTAAAGGCGGTTTGGAAGAGGAATATAAAGTCGGCTTTGAGCTAAGTAAAGAGCTCTTTGACGATCTTCAAGAGTTGCATCCGAAGATCCACTTAATGACCGCCAATCAGTTTCAAATAGCAAAAGATATACTAGTATAACAAAGGGAGAATATGATCGATTTAAAACTACTGCAAAAAGATTTTGACGAGGTAAAAAGAAAACTTCTCAGAAAAGGTGTTGAAGAGGAACTACTCGAAACTCTTAAAGAAAAAAACGAGGCACTCAAAGAGGCGAAAAAAGAGTACGAAGCACTTCAAGCTGCACAAAATGCTATGAGTAAAGAGTTCGGTGTCTATAAGCGTGAGGGGAAAGATATCTCTGAGCTCAAAGCACGTGTAGATGCAAACAAAGTTAAAGTAGCAGAGGCTGCGGAAGTACAACGCGAAAAACAAGAGGAGCTCGAATCACTCGCAATGGCCATCCCTAATATGCCTGACGATAATGTGCCCGACGGTGATGATGAAGATGCAAACGTAGAGATCAAAAAAGTACTGACCCCAAAAGAGTTCTCTTTTACCCCTAAGGAGCATTGGGAGCTCGCTGAACAAAACGGCTGGATCGACTTTGAACGCGGTGTAAAACTATCAGGAAGCCGTTTTAGCGTTATGTGTGATATGGGTGCAAAACTAGAACGTGCTTTGATCAACTTTATGCTCAAACACAACTCAAACAAAGGTTACATGGAGTTTAGCGTACCCCAACTTGTAAACCGTACAGCACTAGAGGGAACCGGTCAGCTTCCAAAGTTTGAAGATGATCTTTATAAGATGCAGGATCAAGAGCTTTACCTAATCCCTACTGCAGAGGTACCGCTAACAAACCTTTACCAAGACGAAATCCTCAGTGAAGATCAACTCCCGATCAAGATGACGGGTTATACATCTTGTTTCAGAAAAGAAGCGGGGGCTGCGGGGCGTGATACTCGCGGTATTATCCGTCAGCACCAGTTTCACAAAGTGGAACTCGTATCTATCACAAAACCTGAGGAGAGCGATAAAGTTTTTGATGATATGGTGGAGACCGCATCGGAGATTTTAACTATGTTAGGCTTACCTCATAGACACGTAACACTTTGTACGGGTGACCTTGGCTTTGGTGCGGCAAAAACAACAGATATCGAGGTATGGCTCCCCGGACAAAACACGTATCGTGAGATCTCTTCTGTATCAAATACAAGAGATTTCCAAGCCAGACGTGCAAAGATCAGATATAAAAATGGCAAGAAAAACGAGCTTGTACACACACTTAACGGTTCATCTCTTGCAGTAGGAAGAACTATGGTTGCGATTATGGAAAACTTCCAAAATGAAGACGGAACGATAGATATTCCTGAAGTTTTACAGCCCTATATGTAAAATAGGTATCAAAATTGCTTCTATGGTATAATTTAAAAAACTAGGTACCCATGGCAAACGAAACAGAAGATGAGATCATAATAATTGAAGACATTGACGCTGTCAATTATGCCCAAGAGGCTGAGGGGTCAGAAGGAGAGGATTCTGATTCCAAACAGAAACTCCTGATCTTCGGTTCAATTGCACTTGTTCTTATTTTACTTATACTCTCTTTAGTTCTGTTTTCCGGTTCTTCTGAAGAGGAGATAATGCCACTCACTGCAGAGAGTGTCCTTGAGGAGAAACTCGCCACACCTGATGCTATTGAAGTGGAGCCGAGTAGATTAGAGAAGATGATCGCAAAAGCGAACTATCTCTACTCTAACGGCGATAAAGAAAAAGCCCTTTCACTCTACCAAAATATCGCACAATACTCCCAAGCGATCTCTATGTATAACCTCGGGGTAGCACAACTCAAAGATAAACAATATAAACAGGCTTTACAAACTTTTCAAAAAGCGATAGAAAATGATGAAAAAAGATGCGTCAGTGCTATAAACGCAGCAGTATGTGCCCTTTATCTCAACGACAAAGAGAGTTTTGACTACTATATCGACCTCGCTTATGCGTACCTGCCTTACGAGATAGAATCCCCTCTGTACTCATACTACTATTCATTGATCAACTACTACAAAAGAAACTACTTTGCAGCACTAAACTCCTTAAAAAACGGAAGTTCAGAGACCTATCCTACTGTACAAAACAATCTCAAGGCAAAGCTCAATGCACTCTATGACAACAACTATGATGCGATCGATGCACTAGAGCTTAACGATGAGGACTACGATCACTTCTCTTTAGGCCTTCTTTATGCAAGAGTGGGTGATGTAACACTCGCAACAAAACATTTTGAAGCTTCACTGCTGACGGGCAAAGAGGAGTTACGAGCAAGACTTGCTATGGCACTCACGCTGATCAATGCGGGACAGATCTCAAAAGGGACCATCCAGCTCAAAAAAGTCTCTGAACAGTTTCCCGATGACATCTATAAACCCTATCCGATACAAGTAGAGCTCAAAGAGAGTCTCTTTGATCCCAAGAAGGCGCAAAGTCTCTACCGTAACGTTACTCTCTCATCGAAAAACATCTCTTACCAAAAGATCTTTTACTATTCACCCTACAAGATGTTTAATGCCGATCAGACAATCAGTTATATCCGTAAAGGAAATGCAAATGCATTTATAGACAATATAAAATCTGCACAGGAGTACTTAAAGAAAAGTTCATCCTCGTCCAATGTAAACAAGGGGATGACGATCGCAATTAAAAAAGCGCTCAATCTGCATCTCAGAGAAGCGAATGAAGCATTTCAGAAACTTGTCAAGATACAGCCTAAACACTCTATCCTGCAGTACAATTTAGCACTCACGTACGCACAGCTAGGCAACTTTAATAAAGCGCATGAACACTTTCTCCGCTCTTACTACCTTGATTCTAAAAACTATCTCGCAGGTATCTATGCAGTATTTACGGCTCAACTTACAAACAACAAGTACCTAAAACTTCGCTCTATCCTCCGAGACTCTATCCATATGGAAGCTGACAGCAAGGAAAAAGAGTTGTATAAAACACTCTTAGCTATCTCGGAAGACAACTATATGCTCGCAGCTGACTGGTTAGATATAAGTACCAAAAAACGACCGCTTTACCTTGTTCTCAATGCTTTAATCGCTACACAGGTAAAAAACTTTGATCGTGCGAATGAAGCGACATCAGAGCTAGTCTCACTACTGCCAAACGATATACTGCCACACATTATGTATATAGATACCCACTTCCATCATTATGATGATGCCAAGTACCCTAAAGAGGTGATAAGCTACCTAAAAGAGAAAAACTTTGCATATGACGATCTCTACTACGGCCCTTTTATCACAAGGTATCTCTATATCCAGCTCAATTTAATCACGGGGCAGCTCTACTATCTGCGAGAACAGCTTCATGAAAAGTTGATCACTTCAAAAGAGTATACACAGGAGATCGAGAGTACACTGGCACTGGCTTCTTTATACGATAAGCAGTTTGAAGAATCTTATACACTCTATAATCATCTGATTGACGAGCGTAAGGTACAGGATGCCTACACACTATATCTCGGAGCCGTAGCATCAACTGCTGCAAAACACCACAGTAATGCTATCGCTCTGTTAGAGCTTTCAAAATTGAAAAACAGTTCACTTTATGAGAGTAGATTTGCGTTGGCGTTATTGTATATGGAGGCGAAGAACTATGAAGCAGCGATTATCCAGCTACTCCATATCGATTCGAATAACTTTCGATCGAACTATTTTGACTTTAAGATAGATACCGATCAGTTACTTTTTGCAAAGCAGCATCAAGAGAAGTAAGCGATTAGACTCTCTGAAGCTCTTACTTTTTGAGCAACTTGCAGGTCAAGTCTTACATTGCTTTTGAGGTAAATTGTAGTTACACAATTTGAAGCGAAACCGTATCTTAATGATTTCATCACCTCTTGTGTATCTGTTAAGTCACAAAAAATCGGGAAACATGATTGTTTGAGTCTATGAACCACTTTGATACTGTTTTGTTTTTCGTCAACAAACTCAATTGTCAAAGAGTCATTAAGATCGTGAAAAAGTTTTGATGATTTCGATAGTTTCGTACCGTTTGTGAGTTTTATATTTTTAACTTTTCCGCTGGTTGGAGCTCGGAGTATTCCCACATCGGTTATAGAGGAGTCGATCTCTACCTTATAGCGGTACTCCTCATCTTCAAGTTCTTCAATGCTGCTCACAACTCCATCACACGGAGCTAAAACGCTTGTGCTTTCAAAATTTTGCAGCTCCCTTTCCGGGTTTCTAAAAACCGCTAGAAAAAAGAGTGTAGTGAAAAAAGCCAGCGTCGCCAAGAATTCAAAATCAAACATATAAAAGACCAAAAAGGCCAATGCTGCATACAACACATAGTGATAAGAGTATTTTGCGATTATAAAAAGGTTACTGTTCATCTTCTTGTTCATTCATAGAAGCTTCCTCTTTAAGCTCCTCTTCTATCCCTTCCGTATCCTCTACGATTTTTGATTCTAAGCCGTTACGCTCTTCGAACTCTTTAATTATATCACGAACTTCTTCTCCCGTAATATTCTCTTTTTTATAAAGTAGCGCAACCATATCTTCGATAGCACCACGATACTCTTCAAGACGGGCGACTACAGTCTCATAATGCTCTTGTAACGAAGCTTTGATAAATACGTCCACATCCTCTGCCATCTTATCACTGTACTCTCTGGCATTTTGACCAGTTTGTCCTAAAAATGACTGGCGAGATTTTTCGAGCACCATAAGCCCTGCTATATCGGTCATACCGTATGTTTGTACCATAGACTTGATTAGATCAGTTGCACGTTCTAAGTCATTTCCTGCACCTGTTGAGATCTCACCCAAGAACACCTGTTCAGCTGCACGACCTCCGAGAAGCACGTCTACTTCTGCCCAAAGCTCATGACGCTGCATCATAAACTTATCCTCTTCAGGTTTATTGAGCGTGTATCCAAGTGCTGCAAGTCCACGAGGAACGATTGAAACTTTCGATACTTTTTTCGCACCTTTTGTTGTCTCTGCTAAAAGTGCATGTCCGCTCTCATGGTATGCGACTATCTTTTTCTCTTTAGGATTGATACGTCTTGATTTTTTCGCAAGACCCGCTAAAGCTCTCTCAACCGATTCAAAAAGGTCTTGCTGTTTTACCGTTTTTTGACTTTTACGACCCGCTAAAAGTGCCGCTTCATTAACAACATTTGCTAAGTCTGCTCCGGCTAGCCCGGCTGTCAGACGTGCTACCTCTTCCAGATCTACATCATCATCCATCTTCACATCTTTAACATGAACTTTGAGTATCTGTACACGCCCTTCAAAGTCAGGTTTGTCAACAAGCACCTGTCTGTCAAAACGTCCCGGACGAAGCAGTGCCTGATCAAGAATCTCTGGTCTGTTTGTCGCTGCCAAAATAATAACCGGCGTATCTGTACCAAATCCATCCATCTCCGCTAGAAGCTGATTGAGTGTTTGTTCTCTTTCATCATTACCGCTCATCACACCGCCGGCGGAACGACTTTTACCGATAGCATCAATCTCGTCGATAAAGATAATTGCAGGCGCATCTTTTTTCGCTTGCTCAAAAAGATCACGTACACGTGCGGCACCAACACCCACAAACATCTCGATAAAACTCGATCCGCTTACCGAGAAAAACGGTACTTCCGCTTCACCGGCTACCGCTTTTGCCAAAAGTGTCTTACCGGTACCCGGGCTACCTACCAAAAGTACCCCTTTTGGGATCTTTGCACCAATCTCAACATATCGTCCCGGATATTTTAAGAAGTCAACAATCTCTTGTACTTCCTCTTTTGCTTCCTGGACACCTGCTACGTCATCAAACTTCGTATTTGGTTTTTCCGAGTTGATCATCTTTTTATTGGCACCCATTCCAAGCATACCGCCACCCATAGACTTTTGCATCCTTGAAGCAAAAAACATCCAGATACCAAGTATCAGTAAAAACGGAAATAACCAGCCAAACATCTCTGTAAACCAGTTTGATTCGCTAAATCCCTTATACTCGATCTTATTTTCATCAAGCATTTTCACAAGGGAATTGTCTTCGGGAATAACTCTTGTCGTATACATAGTTGCGCCATCAGTCGATTTAGCACGTATATAACTCTGTCCTATCTCGACATTGCTTACTTCTTTGTTTGCTACTAAAGATTTTAATTCAGAGTAACTTACCTTCTTTACTTTAGTACCTGTTCCAAATGAGGAGTTCTCACCTGAACCGTCACCTACCAATACTTTAAATATCAAAATCACTGCAACTGAAAATATTGCAAATGTTATAAGGGGATTTTGATTAAAAAAGTTGTTGTTATTATTATTGTCTTTATTGTTATCTTGTTTATTTGCCATTCTTTATCTCTTCTTTACGATTAAACTTACCCATTCATCTTGTTTTATTTTTTCTACGATTTCACAATCTTTATACGCTTTTAAAACTTTATCTTCATACTTATCTAATATACCTGATAAAATCAATACACCGTCATCTTTTAAAGCTTTTTTCAAGTCGTTTGCTAAAAATATTAATACATCTGCAACTATATTTGCAACCACTACATCATACTGCTTCTCTAAGTTTGTACACGAACCTTCCCAGATCTTAGCAAACTCCAAAGAGTTAAGTTTTGCATTCTCCAGTGAGTTCTCTACAGACACCTCATCGGTATCACAGGCATCAACCTCTGCACCGAGCTTCATTGCAGCCAAAGAGAGTATCCCGCTCCCACATCCAACATCAAGCACACTATCGCATTTTTTGACATACTTTGAGATCGCTTTTAAAACCGATGCCGTGGTAGGATGGTGTCCCGTACCAAATGCCAGAGCCGGGTCTATTACTATATTTAAAAGTTCCGGATTGTCATCTGTCCATGTAGGGTGGATATAAAATTTTTCGATCTCAAGGGGTTCTATACTCTCTTTGTAGTTTTCAACCCAGTCGCTGTTTTGAAGTTTTTTCTGCTCATACTCCAGTTCGATCGAAACACCCAAAGATTTTTGGAGTGCTTCGCAAAACTGTTCAAGTCCCCAAGCAATTGTTTCTAAGTTGTCCTCACTTCGGATAATAAATCCGTCATCCGTCTCTTCAAAACCGACAGGTAAAGTATCCGATAAAAAATCTGAAAAAAGTGAGTGGTAAGAGGAGACTCTTACCGAAAGTTCGTAGTAGTAGTCTTGCATCTATTCAGCAACACCCATAACGGCACCAAGTTTTTCTTTTAAAACTTGAGGCGTGAAAGGTTTTACGATGTAGTTATTTACACCCGCTTTAAGTGCCGTAATAACCTCTGCTTTTCCGCCTTCAGTAGTAACCATTATGATCGGAAGATCTGTAAAACGTTCATCTGCACGAACCTTTTTTACCAGCTCAAGGCCATTCATCTCAGGCATATTCCAGTCAGTGATTAACATCTCAACATCAGGATTTGCATCCATTTGCTCCCAACCTTCTACACCGTCAGCACCTTCTAACACATCCTTGTACCCTAAACGAGCTAAAGTGTTTTTAATAATACGGCGCATAGTAGAGCTGTCATCAACAACAAGTAATTTCAAGTGAAATCCTTTTTTATAAAATTTACAAATCTAAGTTACGGTAATGATACCTAAATTTTTATTGTTTTACCATTAAGCGAGTAATTTAAACATTTTTGGAAGGTCAAGTGTTCCCTCGTAGTAGGCTTTTCCGATGATTACACCTGCTACCTCTTTTGAAGCAATCAGAGCCTCTATATCACTCTCATCCTTCACACCGCCGCTGGCGATTGTACTCACTCCACTGGCTCTGGCTATATCAAGAGTGAACTCTACATTAACACCGCTGAGTGTCCCGTCTTTACCAACATCCGTACAGATGATCGCATCAACACCCGCATCTGCAAATTCGCGTGCCAGATCAGTAGCTTTCATAGATGAGACTTCACCCCACCCTTCCACTGCTACATAACCGTCAATAGCATCGATACCGACTGCTACAGGGTATTTCCCCGCCATATCTTTTACAAATTGCGGATCTTTTACGGCAATTGAACCCAAAATAATTCTATCGATCCCTATTTCAAGCATTTTTTGGATCGTCTTCTCGTCACGAATACCGCCGCCGAGTTCAAGTTTTACATTACAGTTTGCACGGATCTTTTTGATCTGCTCCAAGTTTTTCGGCTCACCTGCAAAGGCACCGTTTAGATCAACCAAGTGTACCCACTCAGCACCCATCTCTTCAAACTTTTTTACAAGTTCCCACGGCTCGTTTGAGTATATCTTTGCACTCTCCATTAAACCTTTAGTAAGTCTTACCGCCTGTCCATCTTTTAGATCAATCGCTGGATATAATGTCATTTTATCTCTATTTTCCTTATTATAATTTTATAAAGTTTTCTAAAATTTTAAGTCCGTTTGTGTGGCTTTTTTCAGGGTGTGGCTGGATCCCCATTATGTTGTCGTGTGCTACCGCCGAAGTAAATTCATATCCATAGTTTGTACGCCCGATGATATCGTTTTCATCGTCACAATTCACATGATAAGTGTGTACAAAGTAGAGATAATGCATATCGTCTAAGCCTTCAAAGAGTGGATGTTTTTTTGTAAACATTCTGTTCCAGCCCATATGTGGCACTTTGAGTTTTTCTTCAAATTTTGACTCGTCAAAACGTGTCACTTTCCCTTTGATTAGACCGAGTCCCGCATGGGCTCCAAACTCTTCGCTACTCTCAAACAAAAGCTGCATCCCCAGACAGATCCCAAGGATCGGTTTACCGCTGGCTGCGAATTCTTTGATCGGTTCTATCATATCACGCTCACGCAGATGCTCCATCGCATCACCGAACGCTCCGACACCCGGGAGGAGTAACTTGTCGTAGTTTTGAAACTTTGCAGGATCACTCTCGACAACCGTCTCTTTTCCCAGCTTTGCAAATGCGTTTTGTACACTTGCAAGATTTCCCATATTGTAGTCAACTATCGCTATCATTATTCTTCAATCTTTAATTTTGTAAATTTTATGTAAACTGCCAAACTTATAATTAAGACCGCAACTCCCCCAACTATAAACATTGCATACAGCAGCTTTTCCGGATCGGTTATCGCAAACTTAAATACCAGCATCAAGGCCTCAATGGAGAGGGCAATAATAATGGAGCCCAAAAACCGAACCATCGTTTTATGGGGCCCTGCGATATTATGCTCCTTATGCCGTCCGAGTATCTCCTCTTCGATCAGGGTTTTGGAGAGATCGAATATGGCCAGTGAAAGTGTAAGCAAAATTGTTGCTTCAAATACATGCTTGATATCAAAAGCTGCCGGCGTAATCTCATGGATAAAAAAGCTCTGTACCCCTTTTAAAAATAGCAATATAGCAACTGCCATGAGTGCAAATGAAAAAGTAGCATAAGCATACTTGAAAAAGTTACTAAAACCTGTGTCAAGTCTTGTAAGTTGTGCAAGACTAAGCACTTCACCAAGCGGCATGTCTATACACGCTACATATTTTAAGTTCCCGTTTTCACAAAAGATAGGAGCCGAAGCCGTCACCGTCAGGTCACCCGTGATAAGCGACGGATAAGGATCGGTAATGGTACAGCGCTCCTCCCTTACGGCACGATAATAGTAAGCACGATGTGCAAGAATCTGCCCCATATCCTCTTCAATAGTTTTTGTATCTGTGTAGGTAGGTGATACCTGCACACCTTTATTGTCAAGAAGATATACACCCTCACACTTGTTAAGCTCTGCTTTGATATTGAGCAGTCTTGGGATGATCATCTCTTGTGTGATCGACGGGAGTCTGTTTGGAATATTCTTTGAAAAAAGATAACAAAAATACGCTCTTGCTTTTGTGCGGCTTTCTGAAAACTTTTGTATATCTATGGGTACCATACAAGCGGCTCCTTACAATTTATGCGGAGATTATACCAAAGTGATAATTACAAACAAATTACTTTAGCTATAATTGCATTAATGAAAAAACAAATCAATAAAATTGCGATTGTACGCCTTTCGGCTCTTGGAGATATTGTCAACTCTGCAGTAGTGTTACAGTTTATCAAACAATACTATCCAAATATACAAATAGACTGGATCACTGAAGAGGGGTTTGCACCTATTTTACAAAATGTTTCAGAGATAGAAAAGCTCCATACCGTTAATATAAAACGTCTTAAAAAAGAGAAAAACTTTACAATGCTTAAGGAGCTGATCTCAAAACTGCGCTCACTGGGAGAGTACGATCTTGTTATCGATATGCAAGGGCTTATAAAGTCTGCTGTTGTAGCACGTCTGATCTCTAAAAACACCCATGGCTTCGATAAAAATTCCACACGAGAATCACTTGCAAGTCTCTTGTACAAAACAGGTTCCAATATTGATTATAAAGAGAATGTCGTTAAGCGTAACTGTTTCGTTGTAGCCGATGCGTTAGGATTTGAGATCACAGACGAGATGCTTCTAAACAAAAAGCAGATCTTCCCAATTACACACAACTACGAGCTACAAAAAGAGAAAAAAAATATCGCTTTTGTGATTGGTGCTTCCTGGGAGTCCAAGATCTATCCCAAAGAGCTGGTTGCAGAGGTGTGCAATGAACTCAAAGAACAGATCTATATAATCTGGGGCAATGAAAAAGAGCTAAAAGATGCCGAGTGGGTTGCAGAGCATTCAAAATATGCAATAGTTGCGCCGAAAATGCAACTGGATCAACTGGTTTCATTTATCTCTAAAATGGATCTGCTGATCGGAAACGATACAGGGCCTACCCATGTTGCTTGGGCACAAAACATCCCCTCAATTACAGTTTTAGGGCCCACAACCAAGCGGATGATCTATGAGACACCGAAAAACATCGGTATCAAATCCCCTTCGGAAGTGGATATTCTAAAAATTGACAAAAACGATTACTCTATCAAAGAGGTCACAGCTCGGAGAGTTGTGACAAAAGCAAAGGAGCTATTATGCAGATGATCGGCTTTTACCTTTTTTTAGCACTTGAAAAATTTCTGATGCTTCTCCCTCGTTCTTGGAGAAAAGCTTTTTTTATCGCCCTTGGAACATTTGCATACAAAATAAGTAAACGTTATGGCAGAGTTGTCGAACAAAACTTGAAGTTTGTCTATGGTAATGATGTAGATCCCGAGTTTGTTGACAAAGTAAAACGCTACTCATTTAAACAGATGCTGCTTAACTTTTTACATACAATGGAAAGCCGTTACTATAGCCCCGAAGAGATTGTTGAAAAGATCACTTTTGAGAATCTTGAAGTGGTACAAAAAGTACAACAGGAAAAACGCCCTATTATCTTTGTAACAGGGCATTACGGTTCTTGGGAATTGGCAGGAAGAGCTTTGAGCTTTAGTGTCGAGCCGATCCTAATCATCTACAAAAAAATGAAAAACAAATATTTTGAAAACTATCTGCTTAGTTCAAGAGAGAAGTGGAAGATGACGTATGCCGAACGGCACGGTGCTACAAAAGCGATGTTAAAAACTTTGCGTTCCGGCGGTGCAATGGCTATACTTATCGATACAAATGTGAATAAAAAAGAAGCGATTCAGGTAAAGTTTTTAGGTCACCAAGTAAGCCAGATCCAAACAACCGCCTATTTTGCCCGTAAATTTAATGCAGCTCTTATCCCTGCTCTTATCCATACTGAAGATGATGAACATTTTACGATCAAATTTGATGAGGAGATCATCCCTCCAAAAACAGAGGATGAAAAAGAGGATCTAAAAATCTCTACACAGATGCAGACAGACTGGCTTTCTGCAGAGATCATGAAAGAACCGGAACCTTGGTTCTGGCTCCATAGAAGGTTTAAAGAGGATCACCCCGAGATATACGCTCGCACTCCTGAGTCCTAGCCTCAAAAAGCTTGAGGATCGTAAAGAAAAAGGCGGTGATCGCAGGCCCTAAGATCATCCCCCAAAAACCAAACGTAGTAAGTCCTGCGATAATAGCAAAAAAGATGATCAACTCATTGAGTTTTGTATCGTCGGCATTAAGCAGCTTTTTATTGATCTCTTTAATGATAATCGGTTTGATAAAGGTATCGGCGATGATCGAGATCATAATGATCGAATAGATTGCAATAAACCATGCATTTGCACTGTTTCCAATTGAAAGCTCATACAACATAAACGGCAGCCACATCATAATCCCGCCAATAACGGGGACCAAAGAGGCAAAACCGTACATGATTCCAAACAAAAGCCCATTATAACCTATATAGGAGATCGCAACACCAAAGAGTGCACCTTCAAACATTGCAGTTGTAATGATCGAATAAAAAACGACACTCATCACTGAGGAGAGTTCACGTGCTAAAAGTGTCCCGTCCTCTACGGAGATCTGCACGACACGTTTTAAAAATGAAACTATTGTTGAACCGTTATACTGTGCAAAAAAGTAAAAAACGATCACTAAAAAAGCATTTTTCAAAAACCCTGCCGAAAGAGTTCCCGCTTTTCCTGCGAACTTGATAGCACCTGCTGTCAATGCGTTGATATCGAGTTCATCTAAAGTTCCTTCCATATAAGGCTGAAAAGAAGCAAGATAACTCGGCGGATTGTCGATTAAACTATATATATAGTTCTCTACCCTCTCTACCGTACTTGCTTCAAGTGTATTCAGCTGAATTGTTAATGTAGTTAAAAAGTACCCAAGGGGAGCGAAAAAAAGCACCGCCAATAAAAAACTTGATACAAATGAAGCCGCAAGTTTTGATCGTAAAACTCTTTCAAAGTAGTTTTGGATATTTGATGTTGAGATCGCGAGCAGTGCAGCGATCGTGATTGCGATCAAATAAGGTGCATAAAGCAGATACATCCAGTATAACGATGTTGCGAAAAGAATAGCTATAAAATACTGTGGCTTCAAAATAGTGTCCCGTCTGAGTTTACATAGTCCATATTTAAAACATCAAAAGTTGCCCGAGTTGCACGTCTCCCTTTTGCTGTTCTCTCCAGATAGCCGTTTGCGATTAGGTATGGTTCTAACACATCCTCAACCGTCCCCTCATCTTCACTCAAAGCTGCGGCGATAGTACTCAGCCCCATCGGTTTGCCTTTTGAGCTCACCAATAGATTTAACAGTTTAATATCCATCTCATCAAAACCGTGCGAGTTTATACCAAGCTCATTCAGAGCGTACTGAGTCGTATCAAATGTAATACTGCTTTCATCAGCTACATCAGCAAAATCTCTTACACGGCGAAGCAGCCTTAATGCTATACGAGGTGTCCCGCGACTCCTTTTTGCAATCTCCAAGGCCGCTTCATGGATGATCTCTTTATCAAGTTTTGTTGCAGCTTGAGCAATGATGCGAGCCAGCTCTTCCGAGCTGTAAAAATTCATACGAAAGTTCATCCCAAATCTGTCTCTTAGAGGATTTGAAAGCATCCCTGCACGAGTTGTCGCTCCAATTAGAGTAAAACGGGGCAGATCTATCTTTACCGTTTGTGCAGCAGGTCCGCTTCCGATAATAATATCTATACGGTAATCCTCCATAGAAGAGTAGAGGATCTCCTCTACTGCAGGGGAGAGTCTATGGATCTCATCGATAAAAAGGATGTCCCCCTCCTCCAGGTTTGTAAGGATCGCCGCGAGGTCCCCGCTCTTTTCGATCATAGGCGCTGCCGTTACTTTGATATTGCTCTGCATCTCGTTTGCGATGATAAGTGCAAGTGTTGTTTTCCCAAGTCCCGGAGGACCGTAAAAAAGCACATGATCAAGTGCTTCATCACGTTTTTTACTTGCCTCTATAAATACACTGAGATTTTTTTTGATCTGCTCCTGTCCTATATATTCACTCCAGGCATCAGGTCTTAATGTAAGTTCCGAACTTTCCTCTTCGGCGTTAAATGTTTCTATCTCTACAACTCTCTCCATCGATCACTCTCTAATAGGTATGTTCCTCTTTTGGGAACTCCCTTTTCTCAACTTCATCGGCATACTTGGAGAGTGCATTTTTTACAAGTGCAGCTCCATCAAGATACTTTTTGACAAATTTTGGAGTAAACTCTTCAAAAAGCCCCAGCATATCCGAGAACACAAGCACCTGCCCGTCTACATCTGCACCTGCTCCAATCCCTATAACGGGAATAGAGACAGACTCTGCAACTTCTTCGGCGACCTCAGCTTTTGTCCCTTCGATCACCATACAGAATGCACCTGCTTGCTCAACCGCTTTGGCATCTGCCAAAAGTTGTTCACGCTCTTTATCAGTCTTACCTTTGATCTTATAGCCGCCTTCACCTCTAACTGACTGTGGCAGTAAGCCGATATGTCCACAAACAGCTATACCGTTTGCAGTTAAATGTTCAATAGTCTCCGCTTTATCTACGCCACCTTCGATCTTGACAGCATTAGCAGGGGTGTTTTGAAATACTTTGATCCCGTTTTGTAGCGCGTCATCTTTATTTGTATATGTTCCAAAAGGCATATCACATATAACAAAACTCTCTTTTGCACCTTGACAAACTGCATTTGTGTGGTAGATCATCTGATCAAGTGTAGCACTGATCGTATCACTCTTACCTGCAAAGCTCATATTTAAACTATCGCCAACTAAGATCATATCTGCACTATCTTCAAAAAGTTTCGCAAACAGTGCATCATACGCAGTAATCATTACAAGCGGTTTGACACCCTTTTGCTTTGCTATAGAAGATATCGTTAATTTTTTACCCATTAAAAAACCCTTTTGGCATTAATAATGCTATTTTAACCAAAAATTGCTATAATTTGAACAATACAGGAGAATTATTGAATGGGTATAAGAAGTGATTTAGATGCCAACTTTGATTTTGAAATAGTCGATGAGTTTCTAGATCACTACTCTATGATGATTGAGAGTATGGAAGTAATGATCATCGATCTCTCAAAACCAAATATGTACCAAAGAGGTATCAATGAGCTTTTTCGGGTTTTTCACAACATCAAATCAGCCTCTAGTTACCTGAAAATAGCCCCAATGGCAAAGTTGGCGGCCTTTGTTGAATCTGAACTTGAGGAGCTTCGAGAGAAAGAGCCTCCTGTCAATGATGAGACAATCAACTGGCTTTTAGAGGTGAGTGATATGTTTGCACAGTGGCAAGATGATCTTAAACTCGATAATGAACTCACAAAAATAAAATTCTCTTTATTAAAAATACCAGATACGGATAAAAAAACTTGAAAAATTTAGTAGCATATATAACTTCTGGGTATCCAGATAAAAACTTTAGTATAGATTTAGCATTAGCACTCGGAGAAAGCGGAGTTGACACCTTAGAACTCGGTGTACCCTTTTCCGATCCGGTAGCTGATGGTCCTTCGATCGAACGTGCAAACCATTTAGCACTTAAACAAGGGTTCAAGTTTCAAGACCTGCTCGATATCTCAAAAGAGGTAGCACCGAAAGTTGACACTTTATGGATGGGATACTTCAACAGTTTTTATCAGCAGAACTTAGACTTTCTGCTCCCAAAAGCAAAAGATCTTGGACTTAACGGTTTTATCATCCCAGATCTTCCACACGAAGAGGCATTGGCATACAAGGATGCATTTGCTGCAAACAAACTCTCAAATATCAGCTTTGTAGCTCCAACCGATACAAAAGAGCGTATTAAGACGATCGTTGAAGATGCACAAAAATTTATCTATATGGTCGCTTATGCCGGGATTACGGGTGCGGGCACTGCTGAAGATCTCCAGCCATTTTTAGGCTCGATCAAAGAGTTTACACAGACACCTGTATATGTCGGTTTCGGTGTAAATGAAAAGACGGCAAAAGAGAAAGTAAAAGGTGCTGACGGTGTTATCGTAGGGAGTGCTTTTATCAACATCCTCTTAGATGATACAATCAGCTCAACCGAAAAGATCAAAAGATGTTCTGACCTTGCAGGAAACATCAAAGATCAGATCAACTCATAAACTAAATATCTTGAGTCAACTCTTTAAGGTAGAAAATGATGAAAAAAGAGTACAAAGAGAGTTTTATAGGTAAAACATTCACTACTGTTATAGTGGCTCCACTGTTTGTTAGTTTAGTATTATCGGTATGGATGTGGGGTGTGTTTTCTATAAGCTACTTAAAAAGTGAAATCATGCAGTATAAATTTTCAGCTTTTATATACAAAGGAGTTTATGATGCTCTGCTCCCTTATGGAGACTCTGCACTTCTCGATCCGACATTTATTGCAATAACATTAACATTAACTATTCTCATAGGCTTGATCGGTATAGCTTTAGCTCTGTTCTCGCTGCTTGTAAAGAGTATCTATAAATTGTTTTTTGTTTCTAAGGAAAAAGAAGAAGTATCGTCTGAAGATATTACAGAGAAAAATTAGCGAATGCACCCTCAACACTGAGAACACTTTTATATTTCGTATTTGTTAGTTTTACTTTTTTTGTTTTGAGATCACAAACCGCTATGCGAAAACTAGAACCCATGTACAGTTCAACGATACAGATAATTTTATCCTCTATTTGACGTGTTGCATGTATATTTCCCTGCAGTGTTGGAAAGAAATATTGCGGATAACTTAGAGGTGTTATCTCAACGATCTCGACACTCTCTCTTTTTTTGAGACTCTCTGCAAGTATCATAGCATCTTCTAACGTTTCACACTGGACACACCAGTCATCAAACCTTTTGTTAAAGTGATAAAGATCTTCATCTAAAAAGCCACCTGCAGGTGACTGTAAAGCAAAAATTCCCATATACCTAAACCTTAGATAAAATTAAATAGTACATATTCTTACAAAGCCCGCATTTTAGCTAGTTTTACCTGAAATATTTAAGAAATACACTACACTAAATTAATGTAGCTAACTTTCTCGATAGTGCTAAGACCTCCTCTTTCTCGTTCAAACCATCAATAAATCTTTTTGGAATACCGTTTATACCAACTTGAGCACCAACTAATGCACCCGTTAAAATTGATCTTGCCTGGTTTTGACCACCGCCATTTAGAGCATGTAATATAGCAGACTCAAAGTCATGTTGAAATCTGGATGCAAGGTAATAACTAGCAGGTACAATATGATAGATAGCACAAGGCATCCCATACACAAGCGATACCTTCCATGCAGGCTCAATAGTAATATCGGGGTCATTTGCAGCTTGTGCCATAAAAGAGGGAGTAAGCAAAGCATCCGGCGAGGCAAATAGTCCAACATTGGAAGGATCTTTACTCCCTTTTTTGGGAGATTGTAAACTATCTGTTGTTACAGCATGAAAAGGGAGGTCACCACTTTTTACCAGGCTCATTAGTTTAGCAGAGATCTCTTTATCAAGTTTTTCTCCTTGTATAAGCTGTGCTAAAACTGCTCCGTAGGCTACTGTAATAGATCCCACTATATCATCAACCTGTGTTAAAAAAGTGTTGTTCGAAATTGATCTTGCAAGCTCTTTTGGATCACAAGCATATCGAACAGCTAAAGCTAATGTTCGCTCAATTGCCTCAGTAGTATCTGCTCGACTTCCAACCTCATCCCAAGATAACTTTTGTTCAACTCTTTGTCTGTATATTGCTCTAATCGATTGAGATGTATATCCTCCCGGACCACTAATAGGAGTGCCATCTATTTTAGAAAGAAGATTTTCATCGAGTTTTTTACAAAAGTCTTTTTGATCATATCCACCCTGATCTATGATGGAGCGTATCATTAATTTTAATATATAGCCTGATTGAGAGAAATTTCCCGCTTTTTCATTTTCGTGATACCTCCCTTTTTTAGGTTCAGTAAAAGTATCTATCCATTCTCCATAATCTTTATGGAGTTGCTCTAGATCATAATACCAATGAGGCCCTAAAGCTATCGCATCGCCA
This sequence comes from Candidatus Sulfurimonas kebritensis, assembly GCA_047689515.1. Classification (GTDB taxonomy): domain Bacteria; phylum Campylobacterota; class Campylobacteria; order Campylobacterales; family Sulfurimonadaceae; genus Sulfurimonas; species Sulfurimonas kebritensis. The sequence goes on along the minus strand of JBEWQA010000009.1, from coordinate 5,402 downwards.
ATAAATGCTCCTATTATCGCTCCAACTGCTCTTTCTTGAATTGTTATTGACATCCAAACTCCTTAAAAGTGAGTTCTAACATGACATATTGTAACAAGTCTATATAAAACAATTCTGTAAAAAGTGTGACCTAGTGAAAATATTTGTTGTTTGTATTTTTTTGATTGTGTATTTAAGGGAGTTTAACATGGTGCGCCCGAAGAGATTCGAACTCCTGACCGCTGGTACCGCAAACCAGTGCTCTATCCAGCTGAGCTACGAGCGCACATTCCATTTAAGGAGGGTGAAATTATAGCACCTTTACCTTATATAATTATAAAATCTAACCCTCTTCTTCAATTTTTTTGAGCATATGCTCTATTTTTTCATTTTGTTTATAAAGTTCATAGCTCTGTCTTACATAAGCTTGCAGCATAGTTTTAGCATCATTATTGCCTTCATAGTTGAAGTCTTTTTCCATTTGAGATTGTAAAAATGCAGCGAACTCATCATCTACATCTACATCAAATCTTCTGCCACCGATATGCAAACCCAGTTTTTTTGCCATAAAGACTTAGTCCAGTATACTTTCGATTTTATTTACGATCTCTTCGATCTCTTGATCTTTTTGCGTATTTAAACTTGTTAGTTTCTCGATCTCTCGGTCTTTCATCTCTCCCTCAGACTTTAGAGTCACAACCTCGTTTCTTAATAGTTCGTTTTCACCTTTTAAATTGTAAAGCTGCTGCAAAATTTCAGAAACTTTTTCATTGAGAATATCTAAAGATGTTTTATCTTCCATCACTTTTCCTAAAAATATTTGTTAGTTTGACTATTCTTGTAATTCTATCATAATTCGATAAAATAGGAGTTTTTTTATATCTAATTAGATATAATTTATAAAATTAATTTGATACAGGTTTGCATATATGGATAACTTTGAAAACTATTGTACACAGTTTGTTCAAGAGATCGGCTCCAAAGAGGGCGCGATCTCTCCGGCAATCACACCTTCGGCATCATTTGCTTACGGAGATCCAGAGACGGCAGAGGGGATATTTAACGGCAGTATTAAAAAACCTCTTTACTCTCGTATGGGTAATCCGACGACTGCGAAACTAGAGTCTGTAATGGCGCTGATGGATGAGGGAGTTGGTGCAGTAGCGACAAGTTCAGGTATGGGTGCAATCACACTGAGTGTGATGAGTTTAGTTGCAAGCGGCGATGAAGTGATTAGTATAGGCGGTTTATTCGGCGGGACATACTCATTTTTTAGTGAAACACTCTCCCGTTTCGGTGTAAAAACAAGCTTTTTCGATGTTGACGAGATAGCGGGGATCAAAGCTGCAATCACACAAAATACCAAGATCATATTTCTAGAGAGTGTGGGCAATCCAAATATGAGACTCCCCGATATTCAACAAATTGCAAAAATTGCAAACGATGCGGGGATAGCACTTATCGTTGACAATACCATCACACCACTAAGTCTCAAACCGATAGAACTCGGTGCAGACATAGTAGTCTACTCAACAACCAAAGTTGTCTCCGGAAATGCATCAGCCCTTGGTGGATGTGCAGTATTCCGTGCTATAAAGGACGGTGATGACAAGTTCAAATCGGACAAATACCCGTTTATGGCAAAGTTTATCAAAGGTGCCGGGAAGATGGCTCTCGTGCCAAATGCTAAAAAACGTGCTTTAAGAGACTTTGGGATGAGTGCCAATGCACATGCATCATACCAAACTATGCTAGGCCTTGAAACGTTGGCACTTCGTGTACCTAGGATAGTGCAGAGCGTAGAGATAGTGGCAAAAGCACTGGATGCACAAGGGGTAAATGTAAACCACCCTTGTCTAAGTACCCATCCCCACCATCAACGATACAAAGAGCAGTTTCAAAACGGTTGTGGTACACTGCTAACAATAGATATGGGTTCCCAAGAAAAAGCGTATCAGTTTCTTGAGAGAACAAAAATTGCAACAATCACTGCAAATATAGGTGACAGCAGGACACTAGCTCTGCATATGGCATCTACTATCTATAGTGACTTTTCAGTAGAGGAAAAAGAGTTTTTAGGGATTACAGACGGATTGATCCGTATCTCGATAGGACTTGAAAACCCGCAAGATATAATAGAAGATTTTTTAAACGCAGCAAGGGTGTAAAATATGGCAACAGATGTAGAATACGAAGTTTCTGAAAAAACTAAACTCAAATATCCTAAAAAATATAAAGTTTATTTGCTCAATGACGACTATACTACAATGGATTTTGTGATCGACATTTTAATTAGTGTTTTTCACAAAAGCTACTCACAGGCACAAGATATTATGTTAGAGGTGCACAAAAAAGAGCGTGGACTTTGTGGTGTCTATCCATACGAGGTCGCAGAGACAAAAGTGATGCAGGTCACGACAAAAGCAAAAGACAACGGCTTCCCGCTCAAAGCAACAATGGAGGAGGAGTAAAATGATCAGCCCTACTCTCAACGATATATTTCAAAAGTCTATACTTTTTGCAAAAAAATCACGCCACGAATACCTCACGATCGAGCACGTTTTTTATCTTCTGCTCTCTTCAAGTGAGGGGGCTTACATCATCGAAACCTGCGGCGGTAACGTAGAGGAGATGAAACGTACACTGGCAAACTACATCCATGACAATATAGAAGAACTTCCTGAAAATGTGGATCAGGAACCTTATGAGAGTGTCGCACTCTCTCGCTTGATCGATAAAATGGTAAGACATATTCAGTCAGCTGGTCAGATGAATGCTGATGTAGGTGATCTCATAGCGGCCTTATACGAGGAAGAACACACATTCTCTTATCTGTTACTCGAGCATTATCAGATCTCACGTTTAGATATCTTAGAACTTATCTCTCATACACAAGTAGAGCAAGAAAGCGATGAGGATCAAAGTGCCCTCGAAAAATACGCGATCAACCTTGTAAACAAAGCAAAAGAGGGAAAAATAGATCCCGTTATTGGACGAGATAAAGAGATAAAGAGAGTGACGCAAATACTCTGTAGAAGAAAAAAGAACAATCCCATACTCGTCGGTGAACCGGGAGTAGGAAAGACAGCTATAGCAGAAGGTTTAGCTCTTAATATCGCAGCAAATGAAGTGCCGGAAATCCTTTTAGATTCTGAGCTCTACGCACTGGATCTCGGCTCGCTTTTAGCAGGGACAAAATACAGAGGTGACTTTGAAAAACGTCTCAAAGCGGTGATGGATGAACTTAAAACAAAACCTAAAGCTATCCTCTTTATCGATGAGATCCACACACTTATAGGTGCGGGGAGCACAAGCGGTACTATGGATGCTGCAAATCAGCTCAAGCCTGCACTTGCATCGGGTGAGATCAAATGTATGGGTGCGACAACTTTTGCAGAATACAGAAATGGTTTTGAAAAGGATAAAGCACTTAGCCGTAGATTTTCCAAAGTCGATGTTGCCGAGCCTTCAAAAAGCGTAACATATAAGATCTTACGTGGGTTAAAAAACAAGTACGAACAACACCATAACGTAACCTATACCAATAAAGCACTCAAAAAAGCTATCGATCTTTCAGCTCGTTACATCACCGACAGATTTCTTCCCGATAAAGCGATCGATCTGATCGATGAAACAGCAGCTTCTTTTCACCTCAAAAAACAACACAGATCAAAAGTGAGTGCAAAAGATATCGAAAAAACAATCTCTCGAATTGTTAATATTGCCGATGTCAAGGTCACGAAAAATGAGATCGACCTTCTCCAAAACTTCGAAGAGAAACTCAAAGAAAAAGTGATTGGACAAGACAAAGCAGTTGATCTTGTTGCACAGGCTATCAAGATCTCAAAAGCGGGTCTGACACCTGAGAACAAACCTATCGCATCATTTTTATTCTCGGGACCAACCGGTGTAGGAAAAACAGAGTTAGCACTAGCTCTTTCACAAACACTCGGTGTCCATTTTGAAAAGTTTGACATGAGTGAGTATATGGAGAAACATGCACTCTCACGTCTTGTTGGAGCACCTCCGGGGTATGTAGGTTATGAGCAGGGTGGACTGCTTACAGAAGCTATCAAAAAACATCCTTATTGTGTCCTGCTTTTAGATGAAATCGAAAAAGCGCATCCCGATCTTGTAAATATTTTACTCCAAATCATGGACAGTGCTACATTGACAGATAACAATGGCTATAAGGCAAACTTTCAAAATGTAATACTCATTATGACATCAAATATTACAGCAGGCTCAAGAGCTGTAATGGGCTTTAACAAAGATGAATCTCTTTCAAAAGATGAGGAGCTAAAATCGTTCTTTGCACCTGAGTTTAGGAATAGACTCGATGCAATAGTAGAGTTTGATCAGCTTTCTCAAAATGTTGTAGAGGGTATAGTTGAAAAATTTGTATCTGAACTCAACCAAGAACTTTCAAAGAAAAAGATCGAAATATTTGCTGATCAAAAGGCAAAAAGTTTTATCGCCAAAGAAGCATACTCCAAAGAGATGGGAGCAAGACCACTAAAACGATATATCCAAGATAATATCACCAATAAGCTGAGTGATGAGATCCTCTTTGGTAAACTAAAAAGAGGCGGTAAAGTGACGGTCACTTGTAAAGAGGGAAAATTAGAGCTAAATTTTGAAGAATTAGTTAATGATGATACCAGAGATCAATAAATTTTCTCTAGCCTTTCCTGACCCAAGAAATACTAATGAAGATGGTATACTTGCTTGGGGCGGAGACCTTAACCCTTCACGCCTTATCCGAGCTTATCAGCATGGTATCTTTCCCTGGTATGCCCATGGAGATCCTATACTTTGGTGGTCACCCGATCCAAGATTGATTATGGAACTGGATGATTTTAAACTCTCCAAGTCTCTAAAAAAAAGTATGAAAAAATTCACTTACAAGTTCGATACTAAATTTAGAACTGTCATGGAAAAATGTGCCACAACCCCAAGAAAAGAGCAAAACGGTACATGGATCAACCAGGATGTTATAGAAGCTTATACAGAGCTGCATCATATGGGCTATGCTCATTCTGTGGAGAGCTATTACGATGGTGAACTAGTAGGTGGTTTATACGGTATAGCGATTGGAAAGGTATTTTGTGGGGAATCTATGTTTGCACATAAAAGTGATGCTTCTAAAGCCGCTTACGCATACCTTGTAGAGCATTTAAAAGAGTGGGGATATAATTTTATAGATTGTCAAGTTCCAACGGAACATCTAAAAAGTTTAGGTGCTAAAGAGGTCGCGCGTGATTACTTTTTAATGCGCTTAGAAAACTCTGCTTTTGACAGTATAGATAATACTTGGAAATAAGTTCTAAAATTTAAAAATAAAATCAAATATAAATCAGATAGGTGATTAAGGGAAAAATTGATCATTAACTAGGCAGCGACCTACGTTTCCAACCCTGAAA
>JBEWQA010000099.1:0-2236 GCA_047689515.1 Candidatus Sulfurimonas kebritensis | reverse complement strand
CAAAAATATTTTTCACACTCCCTTGCACCGAGAGTGTTTTGTATTTATAGGTGAGTGTTTGATTGAGTGTCGTATACCCTTTTAGATCTCCGCGTGTATCAAGTGCTTGGCGTTTACGTTTCCCTACCATGTTTAAAGCAGTTCCGGAGCTTAGATGTGCATTAAACCGGTGTGTCAGCATCAGATGTCCCAAATTGTTTGCTATGAGCCCTACGTCGGTGTTGTCATCGTAATTCATATTGATATAACTGTAGTTCGCCTGGACCGTAGTGTGATCGCTGATAGCTTTTTTCATCTCTAGTTCAAAACCGTATGAGTGTATATCTTGGGCATTAGTAAACTCTGAAGCACCCTCTTGAGTGATCAGGTTATGAAGTGTATTGTAGTAGAGGTTAAAGTTCAAATAGGTGTGTAGTGCTGTTTGGTATCTGTAGACAAACTCTATCGTATCGATTGTCTCTGCATTGATGTTTCTATTACCTATAAAAGGTTCATTAAGCCCGTAGAGCTCCAGCCATGAGGGGACTCTAAATGAGCGTTGGTAGAGTAGTTTATATGTATGGTTTTCATTAGGGTTGTACATAAAAGCGATCTTGGGTGCAAAACCGTTTTTTGTTAAACTGAAACGATCGTAGCGCAGCGCAATATTTGTACTGAGTGTTTCACTGATCGCATAGAGATCACTTATGTAAAAAGCCAATTGCTCTTGTTTGATCCCTGAACTGATAGCGGGATCGGGGATATTTACGGTAGAGGAGTTGGTGTCGTTTTTATAATAACCGGTAGAGAGCTCCCGTGCTTTGGCACCATATACGCCGAGTAAAAAAGAGTGTTTTTGGGTATTGTATTTGAGTGCTGCATCACCGTAGAGTACATCCTCTTTGTAGTGCCCTTTTACCACAAGATCGTATGGTGTACCAAGGAGGGAGTAAGGGACAAAGCGGGACTCCCCCTCAAATGTGTAATGTTTATAACCCGCTTTGAGATCCAGGGAGAAGTTTTGTGAGAGTTTTGGCGTGTAGTTTATCTCGTTTATAAACGAGCGCTGTTTGACACGTTTTGGATCTGAAGCAATTGGCCAGCTTCCGTAACCGAAAAAGTTTTCTGTATCGTTTTGCAAAATTCTGCTGGAGAATTTAATATCTTTATAGAGCTGCAGCTGGATACCTAGTGACTGGTTAGTGAAATCCTCATAGGAGTAATAGGTTTGAGCCCCCGGGATAAGTGAATAGTTTGAGTATGGACGGGAATTGTTGTTTTTAATAATATAACCGTTAAGTAAAAGTTTATAGTCTGTACCTGCTACGTTTTGTACAAAACCTAAATTTTTGTAGCCCTCTGAGCTGATATTTGTAAAAAGATTCGTACTGTTTTGTAAGGAGGATTTTGTAATAACATTGATGACCCCTATATGTGCAAACGAACCGTAAAGTGCTGAGGCCGGGCCACGGATTATCTCTATTTTCTCAATTACACCCAAGGGCATATCAAGATAGAAGTAGTTTGAACCTGCAAGTTCGTTATTGACACTTACTCCGTCTATCATCAGTTTTAGTTTGTCGCGAAGTGAGCCTTTGTTTCCCCTCATAATGATCTGTTTAGCTCCGCCGTCACCCATTGAAAGTTCGATGCCAGGAACATAGCCCAGTGCTTCATAGAGGTTGACCACTCCAAGTTTTTCTAGATCTTTGGCATGCAAGACCGTCACAACGGCAGGTGTTTTTTCAATATTTAAATTTGACCTTGTTGCAATCTCTGAGATATTTTCGAGATCGTCTAAAAGACCAAACTTATCTATATCATTTGCAAAAACGAATAAACTACAGCTTAAGAGAAAAAGGTGTTTGATCATTTATCATCCTTTTTTTTGAGTTCAAAAGTTATTTTAAAACAGCATCCCTCTTGCGTATTAAACGCTTCAATGGTGCCGTCCATTTTATTCTCTACGATGTTTTTGGCTATATAGAGACCTATGCCGGTTCCTTGGGATTTAAACTTCGTTGTAAAATAGGGTTCAAATATTTTGTCGATTACAGATGGATCGATACCGCCGCCGTTATCACATACTTGCAGGGAAACACTCTCTTGATCTTTGAAAAAAGAGACTCGGATAAAACCTTCCTCTTTGTCACTTAGTGCGTCCTGTGAATTGTTAAAAAGGATAAAAAGTACCTGTTTAAACTCATTTTCCAGACCATAAAAATCGATCTTGGATTCTGGAGTTTCTACATTATAG
>JBEWQA010000098.1:0-2253 GCA_047689515.1 Candidatus Sulfurimonas kebritensis | reverse complement strand
TAATAGGTTTCCTGCTAACAATAATGGAATCGCTACAATCAGACCCAGCTCAGTAGTTACTAGTGCTATAGAGATACCGCCTGAAAGAAGTTTCGGATCACCTGTTCCAAACTCGGTAATGATGTCAAATGTCGCAATCATCCCCGTTACCGTACCAAGTAGACCAAGGAGTGGTGCCACTGCCGCAATAACTAAAATCGTAGAGCTTAATTTGTCAAGACGTGAGCTCTCATGAATGATAGCTTCTGAAATGATATCTTCCACATGCTCTCTGTCTCTTTCTAAGTTTCTAACCGTCGCTTTTAAAACTCTGGCAGTTGATCCTTTTTTCGGTTTTAAGAACTCTAAAGTCGAATTTACTCCGCCGCTTAAGAGTGAAGAGAGTGTATCTTTTGGAAGTGTTTTTGCACCTGTACTTGATTGAAGATAGAAAACACGAAGCACCAAGAACAGAATACCTACAAGACCAAGAAGAACAATTACCCAACCGATGATACCTGATGAGTTGATCACATCAAGCGTACTCTTTTCATCTGTATCAGATACCTCTTTATTTGCATTTTCATAGATAAAGATATCTAGACTCTCAGGTTTTGCACCTGACGCCAATGCTTTTGCAGTCTCTGCCGAACCTTTATCAAAAATTTTAAGTTTATGATCACCAGCAGGGACTAAGATACCCGATACTTTATCACTTACACCATATGTAGCGATATTACCGATTTTTACGATCTTCCCTTTTTGTGATGAACCGTCTTTAAGATAAAAAAATCCCTCTTCCACTTTTAAAGATGAAAGTTCATTTCGAAGTTCAAGCGACTTCTCAAAAAGGTTTTTTAATGTTGCAGGGTAATCATTTTTTTCTAACGGTAGTGCAACACCATACTCTTTTAATGAAGATGTCCCCTGAGAAATAACCGCTTCGATCAACGATGTATCATCATGCATGATCTCTAAGTTTTGCTGTGCGTTAAAAAGTGCATCACTTAAGTTTTTACTTCTTGTCTCTTTTGCTAAAACTTTTTGTTGTAGCTTCTCTATATCAGCTCTTGCTGCTTTGAGTTTTTTTGCATTTGATGCTTCAAGTGCATCCACTCTTGTTTTTAACATCTCTTTTTGTGCTTTTAGAAATGCAAACTCTTTTGCATATGCTTCTTCAAGTTCTGTCGATGCCAGCATTGATGTTGCTAGAATTAATAGTGCTAAAAATATTTTTTTCATTATTTTGCCTCACTTAAAATTAGTGCGTTTGGAAGTGTAAAGTACCCTGTTCTTATCTGTTTTTTGAATGCATCAAAGATATTTAGGATCTGGTCCTGTTTCTCTTTATTTAGCTCCTCTTTATAGCTCCAGGTATTGCCATTTTTCGCAACATATCCGACTGTATCATCCGGTGTTTTAAAAAACATCATCGCAGTACCGATACGAGCGATTTCAGCTAGTTTTTCTTCACCACCCAACGAGATAGTTTGTTTGAAAATACCGTTCTCTTTTGTCATTCTTATCTCATCGTTGTATGCGTTATACACTTGAGAAAGTGCTTTTTGCGGAGTGATCAAAGAGGCTTCAAGTTGTTGTTTAATTTTTTCTACAGACTCTACTCTGTCATTAGTTTTAAACGGGATAGAGCTCTTCATCATTGCAGTTAAGTTGTCAATAGCTTCAAACACTACAGGTTTTAAACCTTCAGAGTTTTTACTTGCAGCTGTAATTTTTTCTTGAATATCAGATAACTCTTTTTTGATCTGTTTGATTTTAAGATCTTCGCGAGACACCATAGCTTCAAGTTCACTTTTTTGGATAGAAAGTGATTTCATACTTGCTTTATATGCATCTTTCTCATCATTGATCTTTGTATCTAGTTGTTCCACTTCTGCACGAAGTTTCATCAAAGACTCGGCCATATTATCAGAATTTGCACTTAACATCGTAGAGCTAAGCAGCACACTCAAAGCGATACTAATTGTTTTTTTAGACATGGACTCCCCATATGTTTTAAGATGGTGCAATGATAAAAAAACTAAATTACCTTATGATTACTCAAAGGTTACAAGTTGGTGACAATGTTATTAAACTTGGAAATAAAGGAGAGGGATGACTAAGAGAAAAGTTTCTCTTAGTCGTTAGGGGAAACTATGTAAAAGCTTAGTTTTCTAAAGGATCGTTAGAACCAGCTTTACCTTTCCATACGTTTGCTTCAACTACACCTGTAGCTGTTGTGTTGTCGTTTACATTTAATGAACCAGTATTAGA
>JBEWQA010000097.1:0-2333 GCA_047689515.1 Candidatus Sulfurimonas kebritensis | reverse complement strand
GCAGATTTATAAAAGACGATATTACACCTTTAGAACTCGCTTTTTTTAGATGGTTTTTTGTTTTTTTGATGATCACTCCGATCTTAATCATGAGACATAAAAACATACTTCGTTCTCTAAAACAAAATTTTAAGATATTGACTCTATTGGCAGTACTAGGAATTACAGCGTTTAACACGCTCTTGTATTTTGGATTAACAGTTACTACTTCTACAAATGCATTGATTATAAATTCAACTGTGCCAATTTTAGTACTTCTTATGTCCTACTTTATTTTAAAACACAAAATAAATTTATATCAAACTGCAGGTATATTATTGTCAACTTTTGGGGTACTGTTTTTAATGCTAAAAGCAGATATTGCAAGTATTTTTGCCTTAGAGTTCAATCAGGGAGATATTCTTGTGATCATATCTGCTACAGCTTGGGCTTTGTACTCAGTCTTGGTAAAATTCAAGCCAAAAGATCTGAACGATTTCGAGTATTTTGCGACCATCGTTACAATCGGTCTTGTGTTCTTGTTACCGTTTTATTTGTATCAGGGGTATTCAATACAACAAGAGTTAGAAGTTTTAAACAACAACTATTTTATATTTTTATATGTATCTATTTTTGCATCAATAAGCTCATACTATTTCTGGCATTACGGGATAGATAAAATCGGTGCATCAAAAACAGCACAGTTTACTCATCTCATGCCAATCTTTGGTATTGTTCTAGCTTCAATATTTTTAAAAGAAACGTTAGAAACCTATCATCTTCTAGGTGGTGTTTTGATCGCTTTTGGGATATATCTCTCTCTATTTTATAAAAGAGGTACAGAAGTGTCTTAGATACTATCACTTCCAAAACTTGGATATAATTCGGCTATAAGAAGGAATCCTCACTATGCCAGAACAAAACGACAACACAACAACTAAAAAATATTATGACCCTATAAGCATCGCCAAGCGTACAAAACAGGTTGTACACATGGTGGAGGATCATCATAAGATGGCTATGCTTGCATACATTATCGACCATAGTGACCTGCAACAAACTGCCGTTATCTGCAAGAGTAAAAAAAGAGCTGATGCGCTTGGTGCTTACCTTAACGAGCATGGTCAAAAAACCAAAGTGATCCATGGCAATCATAGAAAGTCCGATCAAGAAGAGGTGGCTCAGGCTTTTACCAATGAGGAGATCAATCTCCTTATAACTACAGATATGATCTTACAGAAACTTGAGCTGAAGAACATTGAACGTATTGTCAATTTTGACACACCTATTGAGGCTACGAACTACTTTAACAGTTTGGAGTATGTAGATGAAAAGGGAGAGTCTATCTCTTTAGTCGCTCCCGAAGAGGAAAAACTGTTTTCTACGATCGAGTTCTTACTAAAGATCGAGATCCCTTGTGAAGAGGTAGAGGGTTTTGTTCCCACTGATGTAGTTCCGGTAACAAAAGCATCCAAAGAGAAAAAGAAAAAACCGCGTTCTAAATGAAACTCTTTACAGACGGCAGTGTAAATCCTCAAGCGCAGATAGGTTACGGATCGTATCTGGTAGTGGATGATATCGATACTTCTCTTGATCTGTTGCAGCGAGATATCAAAACAAAACGTTTTATAGAGACCTCATCAACCAAACTTGAGTTGCAAACTCTGCTGTGGGCGCTTCAGGAGATCCAACCTCTCAAAAAGCATATAACCATATACACAGACTCCCAAAATACCATGGGGCTTTTAAACAGGCGTGAACGTTTTGAAAAAAACGATTATCTCACTTCAAAAGGGAAACTCATAGCCAACCACGAACTCTACAAAGAATTTTATCGTCTTACAGATACACTGGATTGCTCCTTTGTAAAAGTTAAAGGGCATAAACACTCTTCTGAGAAAGACATTATCGATAAAATTTTTACACTCGTAGACAGAGGTTCCCGAGAAGCCTTGAAAACTCTCAAATAACAGAACCAAAAGCTGCGTTAAGCTTACACTGCTACAATTCCGAAAAAATCGTAAGGGTACAGGTGAGATATGATAAGTAGAATTGACAGAGGTGCATTGTTTATGTTGCTGAGTGCACTGGTAGCAGCACTCAACGGAGCCCTTACGAAAATGCTTACGAATGATATGTCGGCATTGGAGATCGTGTTTTTTAGAAGTATAGTAGGGATGATGTTTTTGTTTGTAATGCTCAAACATACACCCGCTAAACTTCCCGGGGGACAACCCTTCATGCTTTTTTTACGAGGTGTACTCGGTTTTAGTGCGATGATACTCTTTTTCTATACAATTGCGACTATTCCTCTGGGGATGGCGATCACGCTCAACGAAACATCGCCTCTTTTT
>JBEWQA010000096.1:0-2417 GCA_047689515.1 Candidatus Sulfurimonas kebritensis | reverse complement strand
GTTCAATGAAAGTTTTAAGTCTCACATCAAATGCTTTATGATTATGAAGATACCACTCTCGTGACGCGGCACTTAATTTTTCGTGTTCCGTTTCTGATAACATGATCATTTTGTTGATCTGTCTTTCAAGATCTTGTTTGTCCACATAATAGTTCATACCCAATCGTTGAGGCATCTTGGACTCATATTTCACCAATATACCTCTGTCTGCAGTAATCAACTCATTCATAGGTGGTGCATCGGTAGTAAGGACTATCGCACCACAACTCATACCTTCTGCGATATAGTGTCCAAAACCTTCCGCTTCAGACGGGCATAAATGAAAGAGATTCTCATTTTTTAATTTTTGCAGTACATCCTCATCTACATATTGCAGTATATAATTGATATTGTCCACTTTTAACTCCTTCTCTCTGGTATATCTTTGCGGATTCTGAACAACTGTAAGTTGAGGCCATTCAGGATGTTTGAGCCATAGGTCAACGATTGGATCAGTACCTTTTTGAGCACTGTTTCCTGCTAAATGAAAAAAAGTTTTTTTCTTTTTTACGGAACCAAGAAGCTGATCCTCACATGTAAAACCACTATAATAGGTAGGTATACCGTATGGATCAAAAATCTCTTCAGTAAAAAATGTTTTACATAAAATATAATCTATTTGATACAAAGCCTCTTCATCATACCTCTCTGTCCATTCCGGATTCGGCATAAAAATATTGATATCCCTCTCTTCGATATAATTCTTATCAAGATGCTCTAAAAAAATATTAATATTCTGTGTATTATTTTTATATTTTAGTAATCTTTGAAAAAATCTAGAGAGACGATATCGCCATACTTTTTTTTGTCTACATATTGGTCTAAAATGAACTTTATAACCCTCTTTCTCTAATAATGATGCAATAATTTCAATATCCTTTGATATGCCAAACCCGTTTTTTTTAGCTATAATCTGTATTGAAACATGTTCATTTTTGATTCTCTTATTCATTAATCTCCCCTACTAATATAAATCTTTTAACAGTATAATAAAATGTTACTGTTTTAAAAGGATAAAGTTTGCATCATTGCATTATTATGGCATCCACACCACTGCATCTGTTGGATGCAATCATTATTGCCAAACAATTTAAAAAATATCAATATCATCTCTTTTTCATTGATCAGAATACTCCAGATAATGAGTATTTTCTTTCACTTCAAAAGTGGAGAAAGACCCCTTTTACCTCTGTAGATATTTTTACGACAGACAAATCAACACTTTTAAAAAAAATCATCTCCAAACGTCATACTATAGATCAGATTTTTAAAAAAATCCAAAAGTTAAATCCGCAAAAAATCATTGTAGGCAATGATAGGAAAAATGAAGTCTCTGCACTTATTTCTAAAATGAAAAATCGTGTAGAGTTTGAGTATATGGATGATGGCCTTCACTCTTATATCGCTGAAAAAAGCAGTTTGCTCAAATACACATTTCTTGATACTATTTTCAAAAGTTTAATATATGGGACAAAGATCCATACTCCGGAACATATCGGAACGAGTCACTACATTCATGCTGTTTATCTCTATAAACCGGATCTGAGACATCAATATTTCAACAATACAAAGGTATATGGTTTAGATATGAACCTGCTACAGACAAAAGATGTCAAAGAGTGGATTGAACTGATGATAGATCATACAGGTATCGATCTTAAAGATGAAATGTTGAACATAAAAAGTATTATTTTTCTACCTCATCCAAAGGCATTAACTTCATTTAAACTGAACAGCCTCATGAAACTACTGAAGCATCAACAGGGAGTTGCGGTAAAACTCCATCCAAGAGATTATGAAAACGCTAAAAAGTTCAGTGATATCGGTATAAAGGTTCTCAATCCGAAGTTGAGTGCTGAACTGATCTTTTTGTCCATACCTGAAGAGGTCAGAATTTTCGGTTTTGCTTCTACCTCTCTTCTCATGGCAGCCTGGCTAAGACCGGTACTTCAAATCTTTTCTATTCAGTTTGAAGAAGCACCGTTTGATGAGATAGAAGCATTAATGGAAAAAAACCGGATCAACATGATACCGATAGACCAAATAAAGTTTTAGCTATAATACAGACTTTACTATCACCTTCAAAGGCACAACTATATGTTAAACTACTTTTCTCACCGTTTCAATCAAAATAACTTCCGCCTTGTCATGACAATACTTGTACGTGATGAAGCAGATATTATCGAGTCTAACATCCGAACCCATGCGAAACTCGGGGTGGATGCATTTGCAGTGATGGACAATGATTCAACAGATGGTACACGGGAGATTTTGGAAAAACTGAAAGATGAGTTTGAGATATTGATTATCGATGAAAAAGGCGATTATAAACAAGCAAAATGGATGAGACAACTTGCTCATATTGCAAAAAATAAACT
>JBEWQA010000008.1:0-50689 GCA_047689515.1 Candidatus Sulfurimonas kebritensis | reverse complement strand
TAGCTTATAAAGAAAAACTAGCCACTTTTAGCTATTGAATTTGCAAGTGGCTCTATAGCTTATATTTTTTCTTTTAAGTTGTGCCCGCATTATTTTGAGTGTATCTTCGACGGTTTTGCAAGGGTTAAAAAAATCCTTTTTTTGATTGGGATCTAAAAAGTCTCTAAAGTCATCAATGGTGGTGGACATATACTCTAGGTTTGTTGAGATAATTTCCATTTTCTCTTCAAAATCTTGATCGTCAAGTTTATCTAAAGCGTGCTGCATAGTGAGGTTGGCACTCGCTAAACCGATGTTGTTTAAAGGTTGTCTCCATTGGTGTGCGATAGATTCGAGCATCTCACCCATAGCCGCTTGACGGGACTGGTGCAGCATTAACTTCTCTTGCTCTTTTTGTTCCTGAACTTTTGTTGCAACTTGCTTTTGGAGATCGTCGTTGAAAGTTTGTAGCCTTATAAGATACTCGGAGATACTTGAGATCATCTCGTTGGCAACCTTGGCAATAGTGGTCATCTCTAAACTTGCTTTTGGAATCTCTATAGGAGTGTCCTCTTTAGAACTTGAGTATTTTTTTAAAGAGATCGCTATCTGTTTAAGAGCAGAGAGGTCTTTGCTGATTAAAAGAAAAAAGATGATAAACGTGACTAAAAAAAATAGAAACAGCAGAAGAATTATTTTGTAAAGATAGAGATTGTAGTTTGTCAGATGTTTATTGATATAAAAAATCTCAAATTCGGCAAGTTTATTGTGTGTAAAAGGATCCGAGATCAAACTTTTGTAAGAGAAAAGTTTTTGGGCTATTTCTGTTTTGGAGCTGTTTTTGTAGCTGTTTTTTTTAGGGGTACCGGTGTCGAAAATGGTGATTTTTATCTCTTGAATTTCTTTGTTTGTTAAAATAGAATCGATTATAGTTTTGAGTTGCTTTTTTTGATCAAAGGAGAGACTCAGAGCAATCGTTGGACGCAGCGTTTGCACCAAGAGCGATATCTTCTCCTCCTCTGTTTCAATAAGGGCATTTTTTGTATAGTAAGTACCTATAAGATAAAGGGGAATAATGATGATAAAGAAGGTCATCCAGAAGAAGAAGGTAAATTTAAATGTGAAACTTTTAAACATTACAAGTGTACTACCTTCGCTCCAAAACCGCCCATATGCGATGGGGCATCTTCATAACTTTTCACCCTAGGATGGTGTTTGAGAAACTCCTTGACGGCGTAGGAGAGTTTCCCCGTACCTATTCCGTGATAGACCAGTACTTCATCCCAGCCGTTGATCAAGGCATCGTTAAGAAACTTATCTAAGACTTCACAAGCCTCTTCACTTCGCATACCGTGAAGATCACACTTTAAGCCTGCTTTTTTCTCAACATTAAGTTGTATGTCGGTTTTTGGTTTTGTTTTTACGATCTTCGTCGGTGTAAGATGTTTTGTTTTTACTCTCACCTTCATCCCGTTGACATCAACCGTAGCATCGTTTTTGCCTTTCATAGAGACTATTATACCACTTTGGGAGTGGTATTTTACTTCATCTCCCACTTTAAAGTTATAGTCCCGTTTGATCTGGGCTTTTTGCTCTTTTGGCAGTTTTTTGTTTGCTTTGTTCATAGCACGGTGGATCTCTTTTATGTCATCGCCGCGGGCTGCACGTTTTGCTTCATTGATCGCTTCTTCATAAGAGTCTTGGAGTTTTACCTTCTCACGTTCAAGCTCTTGATGGAGAGCTTCGCGCTGCTCTTTGAGTGTACGCTCTTTTTGTTGCAGCTCCTCGAGTTTCTCATCCACCTGTTTATGTTTCTGTTTAAGTTCACGCTCTAGTTCTGAACCACGTTCGATAAGCAGTGAGAGTTTTTCGGAGTTGTCACCGTATACCTTTTTAGCCTGATCGACTAAGCGGTGTGCAATGCCGTAGCGGCTGGCGGTCTCAAAAGCGTAACTTTTTCCGATGATCCCATGCATAAATTCATAAGTAGGACGTCGTTGTTCCTCATCATAGATAGCTGCTAAAAGCTCTACATCATCACGATCGGCCATCAGTGCGGCAAGACGTTTGTGGTGTGTAGTGATCACAACTTTCTGCCCACGTGCTATAAGATCATCAAGGATCACTTTAAACAGGGCTGCCGCTTCATCACTGTCGGTTCCGAGTTCGATCTCATCAACTCCGAGAAGTGCCTGCTTTTTAAGAAATATCTGTGAGAACTGCTGCATACGCCCCGCAAAAGTTGAGATATCGTTTTTGACATTTTGGGGATCGTCGATGATCGACTCTATATCTTTAAAGGAGCCTATTTCACTTTTGTGCTCGTTTAGCTTCATCGGAATGATATACTTTGCCATAAAAGCAGATGCGAGGATCGACTTGAGAAGCATCGTTTTACCGCCGGCATTTACCCCTGTAATCATCAAGATATTTTTTTCAAAATTAACGTTGATTGGTTTTGCCTGATGCAAAGCCGGGTGGATAAAATCTTTTAAGATGATATTTTTATGGTTTTTTGCTTTGACGATTGCCAAGTCTTTGCTTTTTGCAAAAAGGACACGCGCCTGGTAGTTGTCAAACTTACTAAACTCTTTATCGATGAAGTTTATAAAGGGTAAGAGTTCCTCAAGCGTTTTTGAAAACTCTTTGGCATAGTTATAAAAGATTGCTTGGCGCTCTTGCTCTATATATCTGATCTTCTCTTTTGATTTTAGGATCGAATCGGGTGCTACATAAAAAAATCCACCGGTACTTCGCCCGACAACCGCACCTTTTAAAACATGGTTAAACCCGCCACGCACGAGTACACACTCTTCGTTGTTGACAAAATGCACCTGTGTATCGACGAGGTAGCCTGCAAGTTTTGAACTTCCCATAAGGCGTTTGAGTGAGGAACTGATCTCGTTTTTATACTCTTTGATCCGTGCTGAGAGTCCAAAAAGGGTCTCGTCGAGATTCTCTTCAAAATTTCCCTGAGTGTCGAAATATTTTTCGATCTCTGAAAATTTTTCGGGTATTTCGATCTTCTCTACCCACTCACCGATCATACACTCTAATTTTTTGTTTTTCATATAGCGGAAGTAGCGTACAACTTTTACGATTTCAAAGATCTGCTCAAAGGTGAGGACCCCGTGCTTTTTGAGATGGTTTTTGAATGTAGTAAACTCTGCAACTTTGACAGGGGCGTTAAACTCGACTTTGTCAAGTGCTTTGATATAACGGTAGTGCAGCTCCTGATCACCCTCTATATAGAGAGTGCTTTGGCGGGAGAAAAAGCTTTGAAATTGTTCTATGTGGTTTTGCAGATCGAGCTGCGAGATAAGTTTGTCTATTTGCACTCAGAAGCACCGATAACTTGCAGATGATGCGGAGTGTTCTTTTTACCAATGAAACTGTTTGTCCCACTGAGATCAAAGTTGCTGCTGTTGATCTCGATATTTCCGCACTGCAGGGTTTTTCCCTGTCTGTATTTTTGTACTATTTTCAATACACGCTCTTGTTCGTGTGCGGTATACGTGTTGTACATTATAGCACCAGAAATAAACAGGGCAAATATACCCGCTACGATCAGCTTTTGTGTACGGTTGAGCTCAGTAAAATAATGCAGAGCCAAAAACAGTAATGCGACAACTATTAAACCAAATATATAAGCCACTATGCCGTTCCTCTTATTTGATATGTTATATCACCGGCTCCAAAACCGATAATAAGTCCATTGTCAAGTGTTTTTAACTCCTCTTGACCTTTGACGATAGTTATTTTATCATCTGATCGTTGGAGTTTGTCGGCAAGGGTCAGGTTGTATTTTTTAAACTTTTCGGCAAAGTCGATATCTCTCGGAGTCTCTCCAGCCGCCCACACAGGCAAGATGATAAGCTCTTCCGCACCGTCGAAACATTTGATAAACTCATCAAGGTTGTCAATAGTACGGGAGTATTTATGGGGTTGCCAGATCGCTGTTATCTTATCAAATCCTTTAAGTTCGGCATACTCTTTGACAGACTGAAAAGTCGCTTTGATCTCGGTCGGGTGGTGTCCGTAGTCATCGATGATCACGCGGTTATTTCCCTTTCCGACGATATCAAAACGTTTTTTGATCCCCTTAAAGTTAAGCAGTTTCTTTCTGATCTCTTCGATCTCCATAGACTCTTTTGCAGCTAAAATAGCTAAAGAAGCATCGATAGCGATATGTTTCCCAAATCCCCACACATCAAAACTGCCAAAATCTTTGAGTGTGAAACGGGTATGGGGTTCATCGTTGATCAAAACATATTCTATATCAGAGATATCTTCACTCGGGTAGAGCCATGAAGCATCGCTAAACTCATCTTTTAGTGTAGCGAGGAAAGGATCTTCGGCATTGAGTACTTTGTGCGGCGCTTTTTTAATAAAAGCTTTATAGGAGTCGAAAAAGCGGTCGTAGTTATAGTCGTAGTACTCCATATGTTCAGGTTCTGCATTGATCACGATCGAACAATACGGGTTGGAGTTGACAAAACTTCCGTCACTCTCATCCGCTTCAAAGAGCATCAGATCGTTAGAGTCGTCATAACGTACATTTGAACCAAACGCTTTAGACTCTGCACCGATAATAGCCGAACCCTCCATTATAGAGGTTAAAATAGCAGTAGTGGTGCTTTTTCCGTGAGCACCGGCAACGGAGTAAACTTTTTTGTCGTCTAATATTTTCAGCAGCGCTTCACGGCGAGCTAAAACTTCGATCCCTTTTGCTTTTGCAGCGACAACTTCGGGGTTGTCAGGACGGATAATAGCAGAGTGGATCACAAGATCCTGATCACTGATCGCATCGGCACTATGCGGTACACTGATAGTGATACCCATCTTGCGGAGTTTTTCGGTAATAGCCGTATCTTTTATATCTGAACCGCTGATAGTATGCCCTTTATGGTGCATATATTGTGCAAGTCCGGAGATCCCTATGCCGCCTATACCGATAAAATGTATTTTCATTAAGTTTACTCCTGCTCTTTAGGCGTTATTTAGCAACTTTTGTGCCTCTTTTTGAAACTCGCTGATATAAAAAGTTCCACTCTTTTGTGTTAGCTCAATATCGGCAATTTTATCTAAAAAATTATCGATTGAGAGATTCTCATTTGCTGAAACTTGGTGCATCTTCATAGATTTTGAGAACTTTTCGTCGTTTGAAAGACCGCTGAGTACCTCAAAAAGTGCCGATGCATCTTTACTTTTTCCAGCATGGTAGTGCTCAATAGCATACTCATAAAGCGCACGAAGTGTTGCAAAGTCCTGCACCTCACCCATATCCATCTGGCGGTGAGCTTCGAGGGTCTCGGTGAGTTTTTCAAGGGCAAGATCGAGGATGTTCGCATAAAACCCCTCCAGCTCTTCATCTTTTAAAAGCTCGTGTGCTTCAGATTCCAGCACGTATAGTGAAGCGATGTCACCGTTTTGTTGTGCTTTAAAAATTTTCTCTTTTAACTTTTTACTCACCTAAACACTCCTTGATTCTATTTAGTGCATCTTTTGTTTTCTCTTCTTGTTCAACAAGAGCTATACGTACATAACCGACACCCGGATTTTCCCCTTGATCGTTCTCTCTGGCTAAAAATTCACCAGGAAGTACTTTTACATTGTATTCCCGGTAGAGTTTTTTCGTAAACTCTAAAGCATTATCCGCTTTGAGCCATATATAAAAAGTAGCCTCGGGAATCTCGGTACCTAAGATCTCTTTTGCAAGTGCAAAGTTTTTTTTGTAGATAGCTCGTGATGCGCTTACGTGTTCCTCATCGCTCCAAGCTTCCGCCGCTGCATATTGCAGTGGAAGAGGGGAGGCACACCCTACGTAGGTGCGGTACTGCATATACCCTTTGAGGATCTCTTTGTCACCTGCGATAAACCCGCTTCTAAGCCCCGGTGCACATGAACGTTTTGAGATCGAATTGATAACAAGTACATTTTTAAAGTTATCGTTGCCTACTGCTTTGGAAGCTTCAAGGAGTGAAGGGATTTTTTTGTCTGTATAAATCTCAGAGTAACATTCATCATTAAGCAATACAAAGTTGTGTTTCAGTGCCAACTCTACCCACTCACTCAACTCCTTTAAGCTCAAAACAGAGCTTGTCGGATTGTTTGGAAAGTTAAGGATCACAAGGTCACAAGTTGCAAGTTTTTCCTCGTCGATAACAGGTTTAAAGTTGTTTTTTTCATTAAGGTTGAGATGGATCACTTTGGAATTTGTCGCGATCGCAGCACCCTCATAGATCTGATAAAAAGGGTTTGTATATGCCATTACACTATTTGGTTTGTGTGAGAGTAAAAACTGAGGGAAGTTAAAAAGCACTTCACGCGTCCCGAAAGTGGGGATCAGTTCGGCATCTTCGACTGCTACGTTAAAGCGCGAGTTTATAAAAGCTCGCATAGCATCTCTTAAAACACTCTCCCCACCCGTTTTAGGGTATTTTTTAAGAAGCGGTGCGTTTTGAGAGAGTGCATCCTGTATAAATTTCGGAGTCTCCGATTGTGGTTCTCCGATAGTTAAAACTGATGGTTCATAATTGCTATTTGGTATAATGTTTTTAAGTAATTTGTTAAGTTTTTCAAATGGATACGGTTCAAAATTCATAATGGAATTATATCTAAAATTATATTTACAAGGATCTGTATGAAAATATTTCTCTCAAGTATAGTTCTTTTTGTATTGCTGTTAAGTAGTGCAGTGGAGATCGATCAAGGGGCCTTAGAGCTTCAAAATGAAGCGTTTGAGCGTGCTATGATCACCTTTGGGGTGGCAAAAGGTTTAAATGCACTGATCTCACTGATTCAGGGGACTGAGCTCTCTTTAACACCTGCGGGTCTCGGGATGACATTAACAGTCGGAGAGATTCTTGATCCTCTTAATGATATGGTAGAGCGTTTCTCATGGGTAATGCTGCTTGCATCGATCTCTTTAGGGATCCAAAAATTGCTACTGATCTTAAGCGGAAAACTATTTTTAGAAGTGGCTTTATTGCTTAGCGGGTTTACAGTAGCCGTGATGCTTTGGGTAAAACAGCTTCATCATCATCTCTTTTTCTCTTACAGTTTAAAGGTATTTGTATTGTTGATTTTTCTGCGCTTCGGTGCTATCGTTTTTCTCTATCTGTCACAGCTAAACTACACCTCACTCCTACAAAAAGAGTATCAAAGCTCTTTGGGAGTTGTGGAAAATACTAAAAGCCGCTTAGAGAGTTACCAGAAAAACAGCAACACCAAGATAAGTAAGAGTGAGGGAGATTTTATCTCTTCGATCAAGGAGAGTTATGAAAATTCACTCGAGAGTCTTAATATTTCCAAACAGATCAATGCTTTGGAAAAAACGACAAAGGAGGCTTTTGATAGTATTGTTGTACTTATAACGATCTTTGTAGTGCAGTCACTTATTTTACCCCTTGTTTATATATGGCTGCTTCTGCATAGTCTAAAGTTCGTGTTTCGACGTGATTTAAAGTTTGATACATTGAAAAACATGTATAATGAACGATACTAATAACCATAAAAGGATCAAAGATGAAGATAGTTCTTTCGACAGTTTTAGCACTGTTTTTACTCGGATGCAGTGATGAGCAAAAACAAACAACTACAACAGAAACAGTAGCGACAGCTACACAAAAAGTAGAGAAACAGGCTGCTCCTGAAATAAAAGCTGAAGCTCCAAAGGCAGAAACAGCAGTGGTAGAAGAGAAAGTCCAAGAGGAGACTCCGAAAGTTGACGCACCAAAAGAGGAAACTGTTGTAGCCGAGACGCAAAAAGTAGTCGAGGAAGTAAAAGAGACAGTTACAAAAGAGGTGAAAGAGGCAGTGGCTGAAACATCGATAGACGGTGGGCAACTTTTTGCAAAATGTGCAGCGTGTCACGGTCAAAACGGTGAAAAACCTGCTCTTGGAAAATCAAAAGTCATTAAAGGGTGGAGTGAAGAAAAAGTCCTTAATGCACTTCACGGTTACAAAGACGGAACTTACGGCGGTGCTATGAAAGGTGTTATGAAGTCTCAAGTCGGCTCTTATAGTGAAGATGAACTCAAAGTTCTGGCAAAACATATCTCAAAACTCTAAAATAGTTTTGAGATTTGATAAAAGTTTCAATTTTTATCGGTACAATTTCTTAAAAAATAATTTGGATAGTTTATGAAATTGATAATTAACGGTAAAGAAAAAGAGTTTTCTGAAGATATCACCCTGCTAGAGGTATTAAAACAACTCTCTTTGGAGGAAAAAGTGATGGCGGCAGCCGTCAATATGGAGATCGTCAAGCAGGATGCGTGGGATCAGTGCAAGCTTCAAGATGGCGATAAGTTAGAACTGCTTGATTTTGTCGGCGGGGGTTGATGAACGCAATGCAACGACAGCTATCGCATACTCTCCGTCATGCGTAATGGAGAGGGAACTCTCTACAATTTTAAACTGCTCTAGCAACTTTTTTGAAAAAGAGAGTTGTGGAGCCCCTTTTTCCGTTTTGTAGATCTTTATATCAAAAAATGAACACTCAGCACCTATACCTACACCGAGTGCTTTAGAGACGGCTTCTTTGACAGCCCAAAAACCGGCAGCAGTTTTATAGTTTTTGACAAGTTCTATCTCTTCGTCGTGTAAAAATTTTTTTAATGCACGATCCTCAAATTTTTCGAGCATATTCTGCATACGCGATGTTTTTATTATATCTATACCAAGCATAGATATATTTTATCCATTTTTTTGTTTAATACCCATAAAAGAGAACTCTACGAAAACATCTTTCTCATAGTGCCAAAAAACTTGGCGATAAGACCTTTATAGTTTACAAGCTCTTTCATATATGTATCGTAATCGACATTTTGTTCTCTTAAAAATTTCAAAAGATACTCTTCCGAGGCACTCATACCGTCACGTTTTTCGATCTCAAGCAGTTTCTGATATAACGGGGTTATAGCTTCTACGGCTTTTTTCGGTGCAGCTTTTCTAAGTGCGAGATAACCTTCTGCCTGTTTTGTAAAAGGGTGGTGTCTTGTTTCAAAAAGGGTAGTTACCCAGTAGTGGTCCCCGTTTTTCGCCCGGTTTTTCACTACGGCTAAGATGTCCCTTTGCTGTTTGAGCCGTTCCCACATGAGTTTGAAAATAACTTTTGGCATATCAGGATGGCGGATAATATTATGCGGGGAACCTATTAGCTCTTGTTCTGAATACCCGCTGACTTCCTGAAAGTATTTATTGCAGTATTGGATATTTCCTTTTAGGTCGGTTCGACTCAGGATAGGTTTGATCTCACTCAGTTTAATCTCAGCCATATCTCTCTCCTATAGCAAATGGTATGTAACTACTTTAATTAAAAAATACTTAAATAATTATTATTGTTCTAAAATATTAATAAAAGATTTAAATAATAACAATAGAACTTGAAAAATGTGATAAGTGTTATGGTGGTTTTTACTAGAAGATTATCGGAGCTAAAATCCCAAAACTGGGATTTTAGAAAAGGGGCAGGGTATTTTATATGACTACTGGATCACAAACTCTGTAAAGTAGATCCCTTTGATTCTGCCGTCTGTAATCATAGAGTTTAAAGTATCCATAATTTGTTGAGAAAGTTTATTTTTCCCTTTTTTCGAAGATACCTCCTCTAACGTTTTAGAGGATAAGATTCTAATAATTCTGTCGCGAAGTACAGGTGATTTTGCATCAAGTTCCATACTCAACTCCTCTCCGTCAAGCTCTAAAGAGATAGTCGCTTTTAAAAATCTTCTGCCTGAATCACTTTTTAGATTTACCGTAAATGTATCGAGCGGATAGAGTACACCTATTTCATCTAAGAGTCTTGAGCTTTCATCACTATTATAAGAGCGAGTTCTGACAGATTTTTTCGGTCTCTCTTGTTGTACAGGGGTAGAGGAAACAACTTTTTCATCATCACCGCCAATAAATAGAAAAGCTACAGCGCCTAAAATGATGATGAGAATTAAAACAACAATGATGATAATGAGCAACATACTGCCCGATTTTTTACCTTCTGTTTTTGATTCTTCCTCTGTTACTTCTTCTTCAGCCATTGTTCATCCTTGAAAATATATTGTCGATAGTATATCGAATTTTATAAAAAAAAATAAAATTTTTTAATGTGATGCGAGATCGTTAAGGGGCAAAAACTCATAAGTATCTGCATTAAAATACTCTATCTTCCCTGTTTCTATGTCGTAACACCAACCGTGAATATGCAGTTTTCCGGCTTCAAAGCGTTCTTTGACATTGGGATATGTTAAGATGTTCTCTATCTGGTTTATTACCGAGAGTTTCTCTGTCAAACGCAGCAGATCTTCACGAGGTGCATCTGTCCCTAAACTCAGTATTGCCGATCTTTTAGCACTCTCACCAAGCTCTAGCCATTTTTTTGTATGGATAAGTGAGGGGTTGTCCTCGATCTTCTCATAGAGATGTCCACAGGCACCGCAATGGGTATGCCCGCAAATGATGATCTCTTGAACTTCTAAAACACTTACGGCGTATTCGATCCCTGAAGCTGTAGCATGGAAATCATCATCGGGCTTAAACGGCGGGACAAAGTTTCCTACATTTCTAATCACGAAAAGATCACCGGGATTTGTTTGAAGCATCAGATCGGGAATCACTCTGGAGTCGGAACAACCTATAAATAATGCTTTGGGTTTTTGCCCCTCTACAAGTTCTAAAAGTGATTCCTTGTTCTCTTTGAAATAGGTTCTAAAGAGCTTATTACCTTTTGCATACTCTTTGAGGTTCATAAGTGCTTCTTTATTAGTTACACTCTTTAATATCTAAAGAACATAAAATATCTTCAAATATTGCACCCGATTCACGACATACATCATCGTGATACTCTACAACTAATACCTCTTTACCGTTTGCAACTTTTGTAGTGTACATTTCCGGTTTTTTATCATTTTCAGCAACAACTTTTTTTAAACAATCTGTTACCTTTTGTTTTTCATCTTCCGATTCGTAAGCTAATGATAATCTTGAAAATCTTTCTTCACTTCTAACTTCTGCATCAATCATTGTTGTTCTACCTTAAAATATAAGTTTAATTTGTTTGTATATTATGCAGAATCTTTACTTTCTTATTGTTTAAATCAGTACCATTCCAACAATTTTGTTACTTCATCAACTATGTAGGTTTTCACAGCAGTTTTTTCAAGCGGTTTTTTCGGGACAAGCGCTTTTGTGATCTTTTGCATTTTCGCTTCTTTTAGCCTTGCATCAAGTCCATAAACTTCTCGAATATCTCCGACAAGTGATACCTCTCCTATAAAGATCGTCTCTTTGGAGATCGCACGATCGCGAAAACTGCTGATAATAGCGGCAAGGATTGCAAGATCGGCAGCAGTCTCTGTTATTTTAATCCCTCCGGTGATATTGATAAATACATCATAGCCTGAAAGTGGAATCTCCAGTTTTCTCTCTAGCAGTGCCAGCAACATATTGAGACGGTTGTTGTCAAAGCCAGTCGCTTGGCGCTTTGCATTTGGTGTATGGGATTCTGATACCAGTGCTTGTACCTCCAAGATGATCGGACGGCTCCCCTCCATAATAACAGTCAGTGCGGATCCTGCTTGATGGGAGTTACGGTTGAAAAAACGTGAGGCTATATCTGTCGCACTGATAAGTCCGTCGTTTCTCATCTCAAAGACACCGATCTCGCTTGTAGCTCCAAAACGGTTTTTAAACCCTCGAAGTATACGAAGTTCTTGCGAGGAATCCCCTTCAAAATAAAGCACCGTATCTACCATATGCTCGAGTACCCTTGGACCTGCGATAGAACCCTCTTTTGTGATATGCCCGATAATAAATATAGCCAGGTCTTGCTCTTTTGCTATACGCATCAATTCAAAGGTGATCTGGCGTACTTGAGTGACACTTCCCGGTGCAGAAGTGATGTTTTCGGAGTAGATGGTTTGGATCGAATCAATAATCAAAAAGTCATATTTTCTTTCTTGAAGTTCAACAATTATCTGCTCTAAACGGATCTCGCTCAAAAGGTAAAGGGTGTCATGGTTTGAGCCAAGTCTGTTGGCTCTGATCTTGATCTGCGAAGCTGATTCTTCACCTGAGACATAGAGGACGTTTTTTTTCGTTGAAGCGATATTTGAGCCTGTTTTGAGAAGCAGGGTTGATTTTCCAACTCCGGGACTTCCCCCGATCAGCGTTAAACTTCCCGGGACTATACCGCCTCCAAGGACATTGTCAAGCTCTTGATCGAGTGAGCTGAAACGGCTGATCTCATCCTCTACGACACTGTTTATACTGATCGCTTTGGCACTTTTTGCACCGGTACTTTTTGTTTGTTTGATAACCTCTTGCTGCTGTTGGTTGAGTTCTACTAAAGAGTCCCAAGCACCGCAGTTGGTACACTTACCCATCCATTTCGGTGTCGTCATACCGCAGTGTTGACATTCAAAGAGTGTTTTTGCTTTTGCCATTTTTGATCAGCCTTTAAAAAAGTTATGAGTATTGTATAAAAAAATGGATAGTAGAGGAGGAAATATGACAATTTGTCATATTTGTAAGGGAGAGTTTATTCACTCTCCTCTTCTACAAAGATAGCATCAAGCAGCCCGTCGACAAACTCATACTTGTCAAAAGGCGTAAGATCATCGGGCTGTTCCCCCGTTCCTACGTATAGGATAGGGAGCTCTAGTGCATAAGCGATTGAAAAGATACTTCCCCCTTTAGCCGTACCGTCAAGTTTTGTGATAATAATTCCGTCAACACCGATCATCTCGTTAAAAGATTTTGCTTGGTTGATCGCAGAATTTCCTTGTGTCCCGTCTATGATTAGCAGGGTCCTATGTGGTGCGCCGCTATGTGCCTTGTCACAGATTCTGTTGATCTTTTTAAGTTCATTTGCAAGGTTTGTTTGGGTATGAAGACGTCCCGCCGTATCGATAATGACATTGTCGTACCCTTTAGATTTTGCAGAGTCGATCGTATCGTAAGCAACGGCTGAGGGATCGTGCCCTTGTTGTGAAGCGATGATAGGAATATCTAAACGTTTTGCCCAAAGAGTCAGCTGTTCGATCGCAGCTGCACGGAAAGTATCGCCGGCGCCTAAGATCACTTTTTTGCCGTCATTTTTATATCTTTGTGCAAGTTTTGAAATCGTAGTCGTTTTTCCTGCACCGTTTACCCCAACGATCAGCTCTACAAACGGAGGTGTAAACTCGGGCTCTTTATACTCGGTATAAGCAAGTGTAGCTAAGAGCTTTGAGCGAAGGATGTCACGGGTGATTTTCTCTTGGTAGATCTCGTTGATAATGATCTCGACAAGTTCATACTCCACGTCAGCTTCGAGCAGGATATCTTCGATCTCGTCTTTTGTAAACGTGATCTTCTTTTTAGGAGCGACGGACTTGATCGCATCTGCAGTTTTATTAAGAGATTTTTTTATAAATCCGAACATTTATATTTTCCTTGTACCTATTTGCCTAAAGCTCTTTTGATGTCACTCTCGATGAATTCCTCTTCAGTAGCGCCTTGGTAGTAGTTGATGATCTTACCGTCTTTATACATTACCATGAGCGGGATACCGAAGTTTCTTCCGATGTTTAGGTTTTTTGCAATTTCATCTACCATACGGCGGTTTTCACTTGAGCGCACGAGTGCATAGTCTGCACCGTATTCGTTTCTAAAAGTCTGGAGTTGTGCGGCAGTGATCGAGTCTTCGATCGTGATACCTATAATAACTAGCTCATTTTTATACTTTTTTTGCAGGTTTGCAAGGTGTGAAGCTTCAGCTTGACACGGCGGGCACCATGTAGCAAAGATGTCTAACATTATGACTTTATCTTTTTGATCAGCGAGAACAAAACCGCTGTTTGCTTTTTGCACCTTATACTCTTGACCCGACAACTCTTTTAAAACAAACTGGTTTGTAGCAAGAAGTGCATTGGCTTCCTCATCTTTTGAATCTGAACAAGCGGTGAAAACTAAACTAAATACTATAGATAATGAATAAATAGACTTTTTTAACATAAATTTTTGCCTCAATTTTGTAAAATAAGCGAAATTATATCCATAAAGATTTTATATGACTCTTACAAAAGAAACTTTTAGAAAAAAATCGATTGAGAATATCAAAAATCTCCATCCGCATAATAAGCTCTACAGAGATGCTCTTTTAGAAAAGCGCCTTATGGGGCATCTAAGAAAAATCAAACATAAAAACGTTTTGGTATATCTGCCGTTACCTTTTGAAGCAGATATATCAAAAAGTGTGAAAAAAATGAGGAGAAAACTCAATGTTTTTGTGCCATTTATGGAAGGGGAAAGTTTTAAGATGGTACCATTAAGATTGCCGCTTAAGAAAAAAAAATTTGGAATTTTTGAAGCTGGCTATTCATTTAGAAATATAAAAAAAATTGATATTGCTATAGTCCCGAGTATAGGTGTCGACGGGGAATTAAAAAGGATAGGATTCGGGAAAGGGATGTATGATCGTTTTTTTGCGAAGCTGCAAAAAAAACCGTATACGATTTTTATACAACCGAAACTTTGCTTTACAAAAGAGTTGATTTGTGACAGTTATGATGTTGAAGCAGATATATTGATAACACCCTATAAAGAGATATACAAAGGGCACAGGGCAATAAAAAAAGGGAAATAAAGATGTTAAACGAGATACTGCTCGGTGGCGGGACTGCCATCGTTAGTGGGGTTGTCGGATTTTTCATCTCTAAAAGACTTACAAGTGCAAATTTTGAAGTTTATACACAACAGGCACAAGCAAAAGCGAATGCTATAGAGAATGAGGCACAGACTCTGTTAGAGCGTGCACGACTCAAAGCCCGCGAAATAGAACTTGATGCAAAAAAAGAGTTTGACAGCGCTAAAGACAGAGCGCGTGCGGATTTTGCTCAAAGGGAAGAGCAGGTACGTAAAATCGAGAGTGATTTTAAGCACTATAAAAAGATTGAAGAGCAAAAACTTCAAAATGAAACAAGAATTATAAAAGCACAAAAAGTCAATTTAGAGAGAAATGAAAAATCTTTAAGCTCATTAAAAAAGAGATATGAACAAAAGATAGATGAGGCGCTGCACTCGATAGAGCACTCCGCAGGAATGACACAGGATGAAGCGCGGAAGGTTTTACTTGAGAGTATAGAGGAAAGATCTCGCGGTGAGATCTCCCATATAGTCAGAAAATATGAGAACAAAGCAAAAGAGGAGGCTAAAAAGCGTGCAAACTATATACTTGCACAAGCAACCAGCCGTTTTGCAGGTGAGTTTGCCTCTGAACGCTTGACAAACTTGGTCCATCTCGAAAGTGATGAACTCAAGGGGCGCATTATCGGTAAAGAGGGACGAAATATCAAAGCCCTTGAAACACTGCTTGGTGTAGATATCATTATAGATGATACGCCAAATGCGATTATCGTTAGCAGCTTTAATCTCTATCGTCGCGCAATTGCGACAAAAACATTACAGTTGTTGATCGAAGACGGCAGAATCCAGCCGGCACGAATAGAAGAAATTTACGAAAAAGTCTCCGACGAGTTTGAAGAGAAGATCTTAAACGAAGGTGAAGATGTCGTTTCAGAACTTGATATCGGAGTGGTGCACCCAGATCTTATGAAACTAATCGGCCGCTTGCGCTATAGAGCCTCTTATGGACAAAATGCACTGGCACATACGCTTGAAGTTGCAAACTTGGCGGGTGTAATGGCTGCTGAGATGGGTGGGGATCCCCGTATGGCAAAACGTGCAGGACTGTTGCACGATATAGGAAAAGCGCTTACTCATGAACACGACGGCAACCATGTTGATCTCGGTGCAGAGGTGTGTAGACGTTACAATGAAGATGAAGTAGTTATCAATGCGATCTATGCGCACCACGATCAAGAGGAGATCAAGTCGATCGAGTGTGGTGCGGTTTGTGCCGCCGATGCACTCTCGGCTGCACGCCCCGGTGCAAGACGGGAAGTGTTAGAGAGCTTCTTAAAACGTGTGACCGAGATCGAAGATATAGCTTCGGCACATACCGGTGTGAAGCAAGCTTATGCTATCAACGCAGGGCGTGAAGTGAGAGTGATTGTAAACGCTACGTTAGTCAATGATGATGAGTCTATACTTATGGCTCGTGAGATAGCTGAAGAGATTGAGGGGCGTGTACAGTACCCGGGAGAGATTAAGGTCAATGTGATCCGTGAGAGCAGGGCTGTAGAGTATGCGAAGTAGCATACTCTAAGAACTACTTTTTAATGGTAGTAACTACTGCACCTCTAAGATCGCCCATCTTATAGTGCATCGCTTTATCTTCAGGGTATCTGTTTAAGATCTCCGTTTTAAGTTTTCCATCTTTTACATCACCGTGACACGCAAGACATACACCTTTGTTAATCACTAAAGGCTTATAAAATTTAAAACTGTTTTGGCCTGTTTTTTTCACTACGCTTTTTGGTAAAGGTTTCCCCTCTTTTTGTAGCTGTTTGAGCTCTTTTAAAACTTTTGCCTCATCTGCACTCGGTGTGTTGAGCGGGTTTCTTGTCTTGAGAGATACTCTTTTTACGCTCACACCTTGCGGCAGTTTCTTGTTTACACTCTCAGTAAGGTTATACGCTTCTTGCGAACAAAAGTCCAATGCCTCCATCGGTCCGCCTTGTTTCATATGTTTTTTCATATTTGAACCAAGGATTTTCATTAACATTTTAGTACTTTTTTGTCCCTGTTTTACCGCATTTTGTTCTGTAAGAGCATCTGCTGCAAAAAGTGACAGGGTAGTGAGTGAAATTAGTGTCATTGTTTTGAATAGTTTCATTGAATTTCTCCGTTATTTAATAAATAGTCAGACAAATTGTAGCAAACTTATAATAATTTAATCCAAATTTGAGTAAAATCGCATCAATATTTTTATCATGGAGTATCTAGATGCCTGAATTATTTACGTTCATAGGTTCTATGTTTGGTGTGTCTCACCACGCAGACCCAGAGAGTTATAAACTAGTAGTATATACTGCTCATATGCTACTTTCTGCTGTAATTGCGATCGTATTAGCAAGAGTAGCTATGTCAAACCTGCAGCTTGTACCAAAAGGTACACAAAACGTTATGGAAGCGTACATTGGCGGTGTTTTAAAAATGGGAACTGATGTTATGGGGAAAGAGAATGCTTCTCGTTACCTTCCTTTAGTAGCAACTATCGGTTTATTTGTCGGTATTGCAAACCTTATCGGTGTTATCCCCGGTTTTGAAGCTCCGACAGCATTTTTAGAGATGCCGCTTACATTGGCACTTGTAGTATTTGTATACTATAACTTTGAAGGTATTCGTCGCCAAGGTGTTATCAAGTACTTTAAACACTTTTTAGGTCCTGTATGGTGGTTATACTGGTTGATGTTCCCAATCGAGATCGTTTCACACTTTTCTCGTTTAGTTTCACTTTCATTTCGTCTCTTCGGTAACGTAAAAGGGGATGATATGTTCTTAATGGTAATCTTGATGCTTGCTCCGTGGGCTTTACCGATGATTCCATTTGCACTTTTAACTTTTATGGCATTTTTACAGGCATTTATCTTCATGATGCTTACATATGTTTACCTTGGTGGTGCAGTAGCTACTGAGGAGCACTAATAAACTCTCCAGATGCAAAAAGATAGTTTCGAGCGGGTAATCAGCTTTTTACTAGGAGCATCATGGGGAATTATCCTCTTTGGTGCTTTAACTCTTTTTGCAACACTTTTTCAATTTGGTTTTGTAACCGCTTTTTTAATCACTCTCCTATATATAATAGTTTCACTTTTTCTTGTTCTAGTCCTTGATGCACTTTTGGTTAATAAACAGAGACTCAAAGAGGCTAAAAAACAGACAGAACTTTTAGAACAAATTTTAGACAAACAATAACCTTTCCCCTGTTTTCCGATAGTCTATAACATAGAGAACCCCCTTCTTTCTATAATTAAATCATATTACTGATTAAAAATTAATCAATAAACTGGACTTTTTATCTTCTAATTGCTGTATCATTTTCTCGACACAAACAAAAAGGATTACAAATGAAATTAATTAAGTTGAGTATAGCAGCAGCATTAGCGGCAACTATGACGATGGCAAGTGATATCACTTCAGAGATAGGTGTAAGTGCAAATGTTTCAATGACTACTAACTATATGTGGCGTGGTATGACTCAAACTCATGATGCTCCAGCAATTCAAGGTGGATTTGATTTAGATTATAAAGGTTTTTATGTAGGAACATGGGGTTCTAATGTTGCAGGTGGTGATCAAGGTTATTACGGTGATTCAAGTATGGAGCTTGATTTATATGCAGGATACGCTACAGAAATATCTGGAGTAGGTATTGATGTTGGTTTTCTTCAATTCTGTTACCCAAGATATACAGATGAAGCTGGTTGGGGTGAGGCTTACTTAGGTCTTTCTTATGATCTTGACGTTGTATCTGTAGGTGCAAAATACAGCTATGCAGTTGATACGATGGATAACGGATGGGATGACCAATATAACTTACTAGAGCTTTCTGCAAGTGTACCATTACCTTACGATATGGCAATTGATGGAACATATGGTTTTTATGAAAATGTTGGTGATTATTATTATGTAGGTTTAACAAAATCTTACAAAAGCTATGACTTTACTTTAGCATATACAGGTCTTAATGATAGTTCAATTGGTTCGGCTACTGCTACTGAAGAAGATAAAGCAACATTTACTATTGGTACGAGTTTCTAAGTTTTAAAGATTCAAAGCAAATAAAACACAAATTTCAATATATTCTCCCCTTTCGTTCTATGCTCCATGGAGGGCATAGAACTTTTTTCCCCTCTTTTTAGCATGAAAATATCAAAAGTATTTTATTAATATATCAAAGGTACAAATACAAAGCCGTAATGTTCAACTATCTTTAACTCATCATCTTCCATTTTTGTTATCTCAAAAATCGAGTTTTTAACAGGTATGACAAGTTTTCCCCCTGGCTTTAATTGCTGTGTCAGTTCAGTTGGCAACTCTTGGGCCGAGGCTGAAACTAAGATCCTGTCAAACTTCTTGCCCTGGATACCAAGTCTATCTATCGCTTTTAATATTTTTGCATTACTAAAATGGTATTTATTTAGATTGTTTGAGCCAAATTCTACAAGCTCATTATGTCTCTCAAGCCCGGTTACATAACCCTCTTGACCTACTATGTGTGCAAGCAACGCCGTAGTCCAGCCTGAACCGCTTCCTATATCTAAAATTACATTGCCTTTTTCTGGAGACAACATCTCAAGCATCATGGCAACGGTCGTTGGCTGAGATATGGTTTGGGAATTGCCTATGGGAATAGGGTAGTCTTCATACGTTGCATAAGAGTTTTGATCTCTTACAAAATCATACCTGTCTATCTCTCTAAATGCCTTGATAATCTCAGGCGAGTGCAAGGCGTTTGTATTAATCAGATGATTTACTAAATCTTTTTGTGAATCCATAATTATTATTATACTCAGATACGATAAAATTTTTAAACTCTGCTGACACAAGCTTTTTTAGCAGATTTAAAAGAAAATTTCGATATTATAAAACAACTATAATTTTTATTTTCAAGGAACACTATGTTTGAAGTAGTTATCGGGCTTGAAGTCCATGTTCAGCTAAATACGAAAACTAAACTTTTCTGCTCATGCCCTACAAGTTTTAATCATAAACAAAATACAAATACTTGTCCTACATGTTTAGCACTTCCCGGTGCTCTTCCTGTACTTAACAAGGAAGTTTTACACAAATCAGTGATGTTAGGGACTGCGATCGATGCAAGAATAAATAAAACTTCGTACTTTGACAGAAAGTCTTATTTTTATCCCGATTCCCCTTCAGCATATCAGATCACGCAACTCTACACACCTATAGTAGAGGATGGGGAACTTGTAATAGACTTTGAAGACGGTTCAAACAAAACTATTAGAATCAATCGTGCTCACATTGAGGCGGATGCGGGGAAAAATATCCATGACGGTGATATCTCAAAAGTGGATCTCAACCGTGCAGGGACACCGCTGCTTGAGATCGTAAGTGAACCGGATATGCGTTCGGCCGAAGAAGCGGTGCTGTATCTTAAAAAACTTCACTCTATTTTACGCTATATCGATATTTCGGATGCAAATATGCAAGAGGGGTCATTTAGATGTGACGTCAATGTCTCTATCCGTCCAAAAGGGGAGCAAAAACTCTATACCCGTGTTGAGATTAAAAATATAAACTCATTTAGATTTATCCAAAGAGCGATCGAAGTTGAAGTGGCTCGTCAGATCGAAGCATGGGAAGACGGTACTTATGAAGAGGAGATTGTTCAAGAGACTCGTCTTTTTGATCAAGTAAAAAGTGAAACCCGTTCTATGCGTGGCAAAGAGGAAGCGGCAGACTACAGATACTTCCCTGAACCTGATCTTTTAAAATGTGTCGTAACCGATGCAATGTTGGAAGAGTACTCGAAGATCCCGGAACTCCCTGATGCGAAAAAAGAGCGTTTTGTAAAAGAGTACAAGATGAGTGAGTATAACGCAATGGTGATCACATCTTCTGTTGAGATGGCAAACTTCTTTGAGTCAATGATGGCTATGGACGGTGTGAGTGCCAAAACGGCTACATCACTCTTAACTGTTGAACTCCCTGCACGTCTTAAAGGTGAGGTTAACATTACAAACTCTCCGGTAGATGCACTCAAGCTTGGAAAGATTGCACAGCGTATAGATGATAAGACTATCTCAGGAAAAGCAGCTAAAGAAGTTCTTGACTTTATGATGGAAAATGAAAGTGCTGAAGTGGATGCAACGATCGAAAAACTTGGTCTTAAACAAGTGACAGATACAGGTGCTATTGAAGCGATGTGTGATGAGATTATCAATTCTAACGGTGATAAAGTAGAGCAGTATAAAGCCGGAAAAGAGAAGCTTTTCGGTTTCTTTGTAGGGCAGGTTATGAAAGCGAGCAAAGGGAGTGCAAATCCTCAAGCGGTAAATGAGATCTTAAAACAAAAGCTTGGCTGATGAAACTGTTTAATCGTCTTTTAGTTAATTTTGCCTACTACTTAAACTCTTCTGACAGTTATCAGAGAACAAGACGATTTTTTTATAACTTACTTGAAAATGATGAGTACAGATACAAAAAATATTTCGATATTTTTATGATGTTTCTCATTATTTCAAGTGTTTTTATCTTGATATATGAAGTTAAAAGTGACGTGCATTACACTTTAAACATCTTTAATGCTTATGTGATTTCTATTATATTTTTTATAGAGTATATGCTCCGATTATGGGTATACAGCAGTATCTCAAAAGTGATAATCAATCAAGATGAATACAGTGATCTCTTAGGACGTAACTTTAATCTATTTTACGTAATTAAAAAAGTTTTTAGAGATAAAATGGAGTATATTTTATCTCTAAAGGCTATTATCGATCTCTTGGCAATCATGCCGTTTTTCCACGAGCTAAGACTCTTAAGAGTTTTTATTCTCTTTAGAGTTTTTAAAATTTTCAGATATGCAAAAAGTTTTAGTACTTTTGCATCGGTACTTGCAAGCAAACGGTTTGAATTTATTACTTTGGCGATGTTTGCAGCGATAGTGATCTTTGTAGCTTCGGTACTTATCTACGTGATGGAGGCTAACAATCCTGATTCTAAGATTAATACCTTGTATGAAGCGTTTTACTGGTCTATCGTTACTATATCTACGGTAGGATATGGGGATGTAGTAGCAGTTTCATCAGAGGGGCAGTTCGTAGCTGTTATCGTTATCCTCACAGGTATCTCTGTCTTAGCATTTACAACCTCTTTATTTGTTTCGGCATTTACAGAAAAACTGGAGGATATTAAAGAGTCAAAAGTGATTCAGGATATATCGAAACAAGATGGTACATACATCATCTGCGGCTATGAAAACATTGCAAAAGAGGTTGCCAAAAAACTGATACGCACAGAGTTTAACGTCTTGGTTTTGGATGAGTCGCCACAGAGGGTAGAGGAGGCAAAACGTAACGGTCTGCAAGCACTTAACTATAACCCGGGCAATATAGACAGCTATAAAAGGCTCAATATAAAACTCTCGACACAGGTAAAAGCGATTTTGTGTCTAAAAGAGGATGATGTAGCCAATGTATATACTGCACTTACAGTTCGTTCCCTCGATAAAAATGTCAAGATTATGTCGCTGTTGATGAACAGTACAAACCGAAATAAACTGACTTTTTCAGGTGTTGACGAGATACTTGATGATAAAGAATTTGTAGGACTTGTGGCACGTGAGTATGTGGGACAGCCTGTTGCATTTGAAGTGATCCATGCCCTGCGTGCTGAAGACTCAACTATTAAGATTGAGGAGATCGCGATCACCCAAAGAATTGTAGAAAATGTTTCGTTAGTTGGAGAACTGGGAAACGTTGACTTTAGAGTGGTGCTACTGGGTATCTATAAAAAAGAGACGCAGCGTTTCTATTTTAATCCTATAGATTCTACATTTTTAGAAGCGGGGGATGTCCTCTTTGTAATTGGAAACTACATCTTTATTCAAGAGTTTGCAAAACACCTTATGATGAAATCATCAAAAAAGGGTTCTGATGGAAAATAGCAGCGTATTGGTATTTGGAAACAATGAATATGGCTTAGAGATCGCGAAGAACGTACAACATAAGTACTCAAATATCACCGTTTTTACACTTGAAAATGTGGAAGATACATCAGACACAGATTATAAACTGGAGAGCTTCGATCTGAGTGATAACTGGGATCATTTGCGTCATACGTATGATATGGAGAACTCTATTATCTTTTGTTCATTAAAAGATGAAGCGCAAAATATATTTTTAACGATCTCTTTGCGATCAGCATTTGAGGATATTACTATTATCGCTCTTGCAAACAATGACGAGGACTCGAACAAGCTTCATATGGCCGGGGCTACTAAAGTGATACCTATTGTGGAAACGACTGCAAATATTATCACCGATATGTTGAAGAAACCAATTGTGACAAATGTTTTACACGGTATTTTATATGAACAGGGTCGCCTTCGTATTATGGAGGTGGAGGTGAAAAATGCTGAATTTTTTCACGGAAAATATCCGGCAGATATTAATTGGAGCAGGGACCACGGGGTGCTTGTACTTTCGATCATTCGACAAGACGGTTCTCAAGAGTTTATCTACTCCTCAAAAGCAAAACATAACATTATCAATAACGGTGATATTTTTGTTGTAGTTGGATATGAGGTTGATATTGGCGAATTTAAAAAATTTATAGGTGAAGCGGATGAATAAGATAGCAGTGATAGGTGCAGGAAAATGGGGGAGTGCTCTGGCTTTTGCTTTGTCGCAAAAAAATGAAGTGGTTATAACGTCAAGAACTCCTAGAGATTTAGAGAACTTTGTCTCATTAGAAGAAGCTCTTGCGTGTAACTATTTGGTTATAGCGATCCCTGCACAACAAGTATCATCATGGTTAAAAGAGAATTTTGTTTTTAAAGGTCAAAAAGTTTTGGTTGTAGCAAAAGGGATCGAAGCTACAACGGGGAAATTTTTAAATGAGATCTACAGTGAGTATGTCCCCGAGGAAAATATCGCATTTTTATCGGGCCCTTCTTTTGCGGCAGAAGTAATACAGTCTTTACCGACAGCTTTGGTAGTCAATGCAACAAATCAAGAGTTGGCTAAAGAGTTTGCAGAAGCTTTTCCTGACTTTATCAAAGGGTACACATCTGTTGATGTAGTGGGTGCGGAGATCGCCGGAGCTTATAAAAACGTGATTGCAATTGCGGCTGGGATCTGTGAAGGTTTGGAACTTGGAAAAAATGCAGCTGCGGCATTGATTTCGCGCGGTCTTGTGGAGATGGAGCGTTTTGGGAAGAGTTATGGTGCGAAAACGGAGAGTTTTTTTGGTCTTAGCGGAGCAGGGGACCTTTTTTTAACGGCATCATCAACTATGAGTCGAAACTTCCGTGTAGGTCTTGGAATAGCTGCAGGAAAATCACAGGAGCAGATACTCAAAGAGTTGGGAGAAGTTGCTGAAGGGATTGGGACTGCCTATGCCCTGCATGAGATTGCTCAAAAAAATGAGCTTTACTTGCCGATTGCCCGGGAAGTTTATGAGATGTTAGAGGGAAAAAGCCCTTTAGAGTCCTTGCACGATCTGCTTTCAAAGTAAATAGAGGAACTTTTATGGGACACGATCATCACGAGGTAAAAAACTACAATTTTGCTTTTGGAGTAGGTGTCTTTTTAAATGTGGTATTTGTTGTTATTGAGATAGTGTATGGTTTATATGCCGATTCGCTGGCTCTTATCGCAGATGCGGGACATAATTTTAGTGATGTACTCAGTTTACTGCTTGCCTGGGGTGCAAGTTTTTTAGCAGCGAAAGCTGCAACACTGAAGAGAACCTACGGGTTTAGAAAAGTAACAATTTTTGCATCTTTAATTAGTTCAGTTTTACTCCTATTGGCGTTAGGATCGATAACTATAGAGGCTGTTCAAAGGTTTCAAGAACCGAGACCGGTTGCAACTATTACCGTTATTGTGGTAGCATTGATAGGTTTTGTAATTAATGCAGTGACGGCATTGTTATTTCTAAAAGGGCAGGAGGATGATCTCAATATTCGGGGCGCATTCTTACATATGGCCGCAGATGCGGCAGTATCGCTTGGAGTAGTAGTTGTCGGAATCGTTATGACCTATACCGAGTGGAACTGGTTAGACCCGCTAGTGAGCCTGGTAATTGTTGCCGTAATCCTGGTCGCTACCTGGGGGCTGCTTCGTGAGTCTACGGCGTATGCACTTGATTTTGTCCCAAAAGGGATCGATAGTTATGGGGTTCAGCAGTTTTTATTGGAGCATGAGCGGGTGGATTCGCTTCATGATTTGCATATTTGGGCACTAAGCACTACAGAAACAGCCTTAAGTGTGCATCTTGTTGTAGATGATAAAGAGCTTGACAATAACTTTTTACATCAGCTAAATATAGAACTGCATGATCGTTTTAACATAGAACATGCAACTATACAGGTGGAATCATCTGAAGGTATCTCGTTGTGCACACCACATAAACGGTGTATACACTAAAATCTGAAAATAAAAGGTTGTGAATTTGGGTGAAGAAAAAAAAGTATTTAAAAAAATCATAATAGCAGTTTTTATTGGCTTGCTTGTTTCACTTTTGGGGACAGAGGCTTTTAATACACAGCAAAGTATATTGCTCGGGATAGTTGCCTTTTTAGTAACACTTTGGACAAATGAAGGGCTTCCTCTCGGGGTTGTCTCTTTGATGCCTATTATTTTGTTTCCCGCTTTTGGTATCATCTCTACCAAAGCAACTACGATCAACTATGCACACCCTATTATTTACCTTTTTTTAGGCGGATTTTTACTCGCTATTGCGGTAGAGAAAACAGGATTACATATCAGGATAGCAGATAAGATCCTCAATATCTTTCCCGATACGCCAAGGGCTATGATCCTCTCTTTAGCGATCACTGCAGGGGTTTTAAGTGCTATTCTTTCCAACACTACCACTACATTGCTGCTTATATCTATAGCACTTTTTATTACCGAAAATGAAAAACTCAAACTCCGCTTTGCCCTTGCTATTGCATACGGTGCGAGTATAGGGGGGATACTTACACCTATCGGTACGCCTCCTAACTTGATACTGCTGGGAATTATGCAAAACAACAGTATGGAGACAATCCCGTTTTTTCAATGGGTAGTGATGGTTGCCCCTTTAAGTGTCATTATGGTTTTTATAATGAGCTGGCTGCTCAGTTTGGGGGTCAATGATCTTAAAGTATCGAGATATGTAGAGCTGCCGACACTCTCAAATGCACAAAAAAAGGTGATCTTTTTACTTGTTTCTTTGATCGTTTTACTCTTTGTAAATGCTCCCATAAAACCGTATTGGAACGGTTTGGGTTTAAATGAAAGCGGCATTTTGCTTGCCTTTGGACTGATGCTGTTTCTTCCGCCGTTTAATATCTTGGAGTGGGAGGAGGATCACAAGAAGATCCCTTATAGAATCATTATGCTTTTTGGTGCAGGTTTTTCAATCGCTAAAGGGTTTGTAGAGACAGGTCTGGCAGATGAGCTTGCCTCTTATCTATTGGCTATGACAGACCTTCCCCCTTTAGTATTGCTGTTTAGTATAGCTTTTCTAATTACTTTCTCTACCGAGATCACCTCAAACACGGCACTGATATCGATCATGCTTCCTGTGATTTATTCTGTTTCGGAACAATCGGGAATCAATACAACTCTGTTTATGATGGTAGCGACCCTTTGTGCATCGTATGCATTTATGCTTCCGATTGCCACACCTCCAAATGCGATCGCAATGAGCAGCGGTGCTGTGCGTGTAAAAAATATGCTTCGTTACGGAATAGTGCTTAACTTGTTGGGGATCTTTTTTATCGTCATGGTAGCGGAGTTTTACTGGAAAGGGATCTTTTTTAAGTAAAATTTGTTAAGATCAAAAAAAATAGCAAGAGGGATAAAAGATGGTAGTCCATATCGTAATGTTTAAGTTTAAAGAGGAAAACAAGGCACGCAATTTGGCAAAGGTACAAGCAAAACTGGAGAAACTTGAAGAGCTTATCGATGAGTTGAAAACTATCGAAGTAGGGATCAATTTTACAGAGGCTGACCGTGCGATGGATCTCTCCCTTTACTCAACCTTTGAAAATCAGGAGGACTTGGAGACTTACGCAGGACACCCTGAACACCTTAAAGTAGTTGATCTGATCAAAGAGGTGACACTCGAATCGAAAGTAGTTGATTATATTTTAGAGTAGAGTTGACGAAAAAACAAATTAAAAAATAGACTTAAACCGTCAAGTTAGTTTTTAAAAGTTTCCCGTCCCTTCAATTTTTTGTGGTAATATATGAAAAATTGAATAAAGGAATATATTATGAGTAAAGTTTCAGGTGAACCTACTTTAGAGGGAATCGAAGACTACAACACCTTAAAAGGTGAAAAGAAAAAGATCGTGTGGGCTGTGATCATTGCCGGACTTATTATCGGTGCAGCTTATGTGATCGCATCGAAGATCTATACAAACGAGGGTGACAATATCCAAGTTGAAGAGAAGATCAAAACAATTCCCGTAAAATAAAAGGTATATAAATGTTAACACTTATCATCGGGGTATATAGCCTCTATATTCTTCTATCCATCTACACAAGTGTGATGCAGATAGGATATATCAACCAAGCAAAAAGGCAAGAGGCTGTACTCTTAGCCCCCGGTGAGTTTTTAAAAGCGGGTAATTACGCTGTTGCAAAAGAGAAGCTCTCTATTGCAAACAACTTTGTCGATTATCTTATGTTTTTAGTCTGGATCGGTTTTGGAATCAAATTTTTAGCGGCTGAATTTTACTTTTTTCAAGATGAAGCATTTAAAAATATAGCTATTGTTATGGGCTTTATCGTGATCAACTCCATTATCGCACTTCCGTTTAACTACTATGAAAAGTTTGTACTCGATCAAGAGTATGGCTTTAACAAATCAACAAAAGGGCAGTGGATTAAAGACAACCTAATCTCGTTTGTGATGACTATACTTCTAGGCTCACTTGTTGTATGGGGTGTGTATGCAATCATTACAAACTTTACACTTTGGTGGTTGTGGAGCTTTCTCTTTATCTTTGCAATAATTGTATTGGTAAATATGCTCTATCCGACATTTCGAGCTCTGTTTTTTGACAAACTTACACCGCTTCAAGATGAAGTTTTAGATGCAGAGATCACAAGACTGATGGATGAGACGGGTTTTGTCAGCTCAGGTGTTTTTGTAAGTGATGCATCCAAACGTGATGCAAGACTTAATGCTTATTTCGGCGGTTTTGGAAAATCAAAACGTGTAGTGCTTTTTGACACCCTGATCGAAAAACTCTCTACAAGAGAGCTTTTAGCAGTACTCGGGCATGAGCTTGGGCATTTTGCCCACGGTGATATCTATAAAAATATTGCGATGATGGGCGGCATCCTTTTTGTGATGTTTGCACTTTTTGGAAATATCCCTGAGAGTCTCTACCTCGAACTTGGTCTCTCACCGCAGCCTTATGTAGTGATGATACTTTTTTTACTTATGATGGGCCCGCTTAGTTTTATTATGATGCCTATCTTAGGCTATGTTAGTCGCAAGTATGAATATGCGGCAGACAGAAAAGGGAGTGAGCTCGGCGGTAAGGGCGGGGAGATTGAACTTGCCAATGCCCTGGTAAAACTTGTATCGGAAAATAAAAGCTTTCCGCTTTCACATCCGATCTATATCTTCTTTCATTATACACATCCGCCTGTGATAGAGCGTCTCAAAGTGCTGGGAATGGATATCAAAGGTGGAGATAAAAGTGCTTTAGAGGCAAAATGCGAAGTCGATATTTAGTCAAAGATCTGCTTCAAAGTGTTACAAAGACACTTGAAAATATAGAGCGTCCCCAAAGGGAGGCGCAGCTTCTTCTGCTTTTTTATTTGGACAAAGACGAGCTCTGGCTTATCACCAATCAAAATAGTGAAATTACAATCGATGAAGATTTTTTCGTTTTAGTTGATAGAAGAGCGAAAAATGAGCCGTTGGAATATATAACAAACAGAGTAAGTTTTTACTCCGAGGAGTTTTATATAGACGAGGGGGCATTGATTCCCCGACCCGAGACTGAACTTCTAATCGATGAGGTGCTCCAAAGGGTTGCATCCGATGCAACTTTTACTTTTGTAGAGGTTGGAGTGGGCAGCGGCATCATCTCCGTCATGTTGGCAAGACATTTTAAAAATGCAAAGTTTATAGCAGTCGATATTTCAAAAGAAGCACTTCGGGTAGCCAAGCGCAATATCGAAAAGTTTGAACTTTCTGATCGTATAGAGTTGCGCCACGGTTCGTTACTGGATGCTGTTGATGAAGAGATCGACTATCTTGTCTCAAATCCGCCTTATATAGCAGCGGATGCTTCGCTTGAATCAAACCTCTCCTATGAACCGCAAAATGCTCTTTTTGGGGGTGAAATCGGAGATGAGATAATAAGGCAACTTCTTGATGAAGTCTTAAAACGGAAAATTAAATTTTTTAGTTGTGAGATGGGTTATGATCAAAAAGATAAAATACAGAATTATTTGAAAAACAAATATTACACAAGCTTAGATTTTTACAAAGATCTAAGTCAATTTGACAGAGGTTTTACTCTAAAGGTACCACAATGATAAAAAGAAATATATATTTGGATTTTAGTTATTTATTAGTTATAGCGGCAAGTTTTGGCGCTGTTTTAGTTTTGGGTGCATTAGTAGCACCGGTGATTTTTCATACAGATACTATGCTTGTGGGTACAATGCTTGATAACTACAACGAAGGGATCATAATGGGAGAGATCTTTCACAGATTTTCCTACTGGGTCTATTTTTTAGCAGCTTATGTAGTGATCTATGAAGCGATGATGTATAAACAGGGACAACGAGATACTATAGTACTCTTAAGCGGTTTTGTAACCATCGCGAGTTCACTGCTTTTTTCAGCTGTTTACTCCCCGAAAATTTTAGCTATGCAGGCTCTCGGTGCTGAAGCTACACAGAGTGATACTTTTGAAAACATCCATATGGCAAGCGAGATCGACTTTAAGGTTTTGGCAGTAGCACTGCTTATTTTATTTATTCGCCGATTGATGTTGCTGCGCATCTCTTAACGGATAATTAACACTTCTTTTGCTACAATCTTCCTACTTTACAACAGGTAGGAACGATGCCTTTTATCAAACTTTTTATCTTCATATTTTTTACCGCTGCACTCTTTGGTGCACCGGAGTACTCTAATGCTTACAAAGAGAAGAAGATCTACCCTATGGGGGAAAAGATCTACAAGCAGAAGTGTCAAACAATCGATGTAGAGAAGTACAACTCTTATGAGGAACTGCACCAAGCTATCAGTGCAGACAAAC
Source organism: Candidatus Sulfurimonas kebritensis (assembly GCA_047689515.1). Lineage (GTDB taxonomy): Bacteria > Campylobacterota > Campylobacteria > Campylobacterales > Sulfurimonadaceae > Sulfurimonas > Sulfurimonas kebritensis. The sequence continues at coordinate 20,791 of JBEWQA010000008.1, read as the reverse complement.
TGTGTCAAAAACTCAGCCCAAAATATCTTGAAACGCTTACAATATACCTTTGGGATATCAAGCGCAACGACAAAGAGCAGCAGCATTTTGAGAAACTGACAGTTACAAAAGATGAAAAATGTCCGGTTTGCGGAATGTATCTCTACAAATATCCGACATGGATAGCAAAGATCCACTACAATAAAGAGACCTTCGCTTTTGACGGGATAAAAGATATGTTCAAGTACTATTTTGAACACCAAAAGGAGATTAGACATATCCTCGTGCAGGACTATTACACACAAAAAACACTCGATGCAAAAAAAGCTTTTTTCGTGATTGGAAGTGATGTATACGGACCGATGGGAAATGAGTTCTTGGCATTTGAGACACTCGACTCGGCAAAAAAGTTTCTTCTCGACCATAAAGGGAGAAAGATCCTGGAGTTTGACGAGATCGATGAAGATGTGGTGTATGGTTTAGATGATTAGTTTTAATGCACAAATTTTTTCTTTTGCATTGCAGTCGCTTCTGCGTTTTTTTTCAAAAAATCTCTTTATAACGATCATCTATACGATCCTTGTGATGCTTTTAGCGACACTGTTTATACTCCAGTCAAGTATCAAAGCAAAGGTGGATCAAAAAACAGACTTGCTTCCCGATATCGTACTTGTAAACCAAAAAGCGATGCAGGATACTACGATCAATTCAAAGGGGCTCGAGAAGATCTATGAGATCTACGGAGTGAGTGATGTTGTTGCACGTGTATACGGGAAATATGAGTTTAAACAAGCCGATCTTGTATTTAACATTATCGGTGTCGATCCTTTTGAGATACAAAAAGAGCCTTTCGCAGCAGAGCTCTTAAAAGACGGGGCACTTTCCCAAGGGCATATGTACCTTTCAAAGCCTTTGAAAAAAATATTTGCATTACACTATTATGAGCACTATTTTAACTTTTTAAAACCCTCACTAGAGTCAAAACAGATCGAATTTCTCAGCAGTTTTGAATCCCCTTCGATCGATAAACGTTACCTTTGTGTAATGGAAAAATCGGATGCAAAAGAGGTGTTTGGGTACGGTGATGATGAGTTTAGCGATATAGCGATCTACCTCTCAAATCAAAATGAACTCTTACAGGTGGTTGCAAAACTGCAGCAGCTCTATCCAAATGCAAAAATTATTACAAAAGAGGATGAGCAGACAAAAGTGGAACTGCTTTTTGATTATGACAGCGGAGTATTTATCTCCCTCTTTATTATCTCGATCTTTACGTTTTTTATGATCATCTTCGATAAAACAAATGCGATGAGCAGTGCGGAGAAAAAAGAGATAGGGATACTTAAAGCTCTCGGCTGGAGGGTAGAGGATGTGTTGCGTGCGAAATTGTATGAAGCGGGTATAATTTCCCTCTTTTCATATCTTTTAGGACTTGTATTGGCATTTTTGTATCTTGTGCTCTTTGACGGCTATTATATACGGGATATATTTTTAAATATTATAGGGGTTAAAGAGATAGCTGCACTTGATATAGTGGTAAATTTCCAAGCTTTAGCGATAGTGTTCTTTCTTAGTGTACCGATCTATATCGCAGCAACACTGGTACCTGCCTGGCGAGTAGCAGTACGAGATGCAGACGAGGTGATGCGATGATCGAGTTAATCAATATCAATAAGTTCTATAAAGAAAAAACAGCACTAAGATCAATAAACCTCAAGTTTAACGAAGGGGAGGTGGTGATCCTCAAAGGGATCAGCGGCAGCGGTAAGACAACGATTCTCTCCTTGATCTCGGCACTTCTAAAGCCGAGTTCGGGGGAAGTGATAGTTGATGGAAAAAAACTCTCCAAAATTGCCGATCATTTTGCAAGTGAATTTCGTCGCGATAACATAGGTTTTATCTTCCAGCGCTATAACCTGATCCCAAATATGAGTGTAGCGGACAATATCCTGTTGCCCTTGCGACCTTTAAACCTTCCTCACGGTGAGCTTGAAGCAAGGGTTCAAAAACTGCTGAAGCTTTATAAGTTAGAGGAGTATAAAGATACTTCGATCGAAAAACTCTCAGGGGGACAGCAGCAGCGCACAGCTATAGCCAGAGCTATTATAAACGATCCTAAAATCATCCTTGCAGATGAACCGACATCCAATCTCGACAGAGAACTCTCTTTGGAGTTTATAGAACGTATTAAAGCGCTTAAGTCTGAGAACAAAACTATCATCATCGCAACACACGATCCACTGTTTTTTGAACTTGATTTTGTCGATCGTATCGTAAATATCAAAGACGGGGAAGTGCTCTCGTGAATTTAACACCGGAAATACTTACGATCTATATTCTAGATGTCGTATTTTTAGTTTTTGCCTCTATAGCATTTTATCTGAGTCTGAAGATAAGTCTGCAATACGATCCCGACTCCAATACTCAGCTGCAATACGATCTGGAGAAAAAAAGTTATCTCACCTCTACCATTATAAAATTTATTCTTTTTGTAAAGATAGTGGTGTTTGTATTTTTTGTTTTTACACTCGACAAACTCTCAAATATCTTAGTGGGAGCGATGTGCGCAGCGGGAGTTGTAAATGCTACGGAATATGGTACGCCACTGCTTATACTCAAGATGCTGAACCTCTACCTCTTTGCGTTTTGGCTGAGTCTGCACGGCGAGGATATGAAAGATGAAAATCAAAGATACTTTCGGTTGAAATTTATCCTATTTTTGGTAGCGTTTGTTTTACTGCTCGTTGAAATAGTTACTGAAATTGTAATGTTTTCTAGCATAGATATAGAGAGTGTCGTAGATTGTTGCGGGGTGATCTTTTCTGTAAATGAGGCAACGTATATCTCAGAACTGATGGCAGATAAGTTTTTGCTTACTGTACTCTTTTACGGAAACTTTGTACTTATGATCGGTTTTTATCTCTTAAAACAGAAGGTAGTTTTTGGTTTGCTTAACCTCACTTTTGTCATTGTAGCGCTGCTTTCTCTGATCTCGTTTTTCGGCACCTATATCTATGAGCTGCCGACACACCATTGCCCCTTTTGTCTTCTGCAAAAAGAGTATGGTTATATAGGGTATATTTTATATATCTTTTTGTTTTACGGGACGTTTTATGGAATATCGTTAGCATTTTTAGCGTTTGATAAACAGGAGAGAAAAAGAAGGTTTATCCTCTCTCTAGCGTTTAACACTATCTACTTTTTACTTGTGAGTTATTATCCAGTAAGTTATTATTTTAAAAACGGGGTGTGGCTTTAACGGTTGCCAAACTTGTCATGCCACCACTCTTGCGGCGTGTAAGTGGCTTTTTTAATGCTCTCTTCATCAAAAGGGTACTCGTAGTTATTACAGTACTCTAAGATGGTTTGATACGCTTCATTTATCTGCATACTCATCTTTGTAGCTTGATCGGGATCATCCTTATGTTTGTCAGGATGCCATTTTTTCATCAGCAGTTTGTATTTTTGTTTGATCTCTTGGAGGGAGGATTGTTCACGAAGACCAAGGAGTGATTTGGCCTTCATGATTTTTTCAAAGGAGTTCAAGAGTTTTAGTCTTGTTGTTTTCTCATATACGCAGGGATATCAAGGTAGTCGCCGTCTATCTCGCCACCTACAACCATACGAGGATTCATTTTTACTTTTTGTGCGATAGGCTCTCCAGATGCAAAATCTGCATTGTTTGTAGATTTTTTCTCATCCTCTTTCTCAAAACCTGTTGCCACGATAGTGATCTTGACATAGTTTTCAGGAAGGTTTTCATCTGTTGAAGTTCCCCAGATAACGTCAGCTTCATCGTGTGCACTCTCATGTACCACTTCCATAGCTTCAGACATATCAAAAAATGAAAAGTCAGGGTGGATTTTAAAGTGTACAAGTACACCCATTGCACCGTTGATAGACATGTTGTCCAGCAGTGGTGACTCGATTGCCGCTTTGATCGCTTCGTATGCAGCATTATCGCCGTCGTGTTCACCGACACCCATCAGTGCCATGCCCTGATGGCTCATAACTGTTTTAAGATCGGCAAAGTCAAGGTTGATATCGTTGTCACCGCTAGAGAGGATAACACCTGATGTACCGCTTACTGCTTGTGCTAAAACACTGTCAACGATCTTAAAGCTCTCTTTGAGCCCCAGTTTTTTGTCGATGATAGAGAGAAGTTTGTCGTTTGGAATAACAACGATAGAATCACTCTCTTTTTTCAGCTCCGCTAAACCGGACTCTGCAAGTTGCAGTCTCTTTTTCCCTTCAAACTTGAAAGGTTTTGTCACAACTGAGATAGTAAGTGCTCCGATCTCTTTTGCAATTTGAGCAACAACCGGTGCAGCCCCTGTACCTGTACCGCCGCCAAGACCTGCAGAGATAAATACAATATCTGCACCCTCTAAAGCCGCTCTGATATCATCGTAGTTCTCTAATGCAGAATCACGACCAACTTCCGGTTTCATCCCAGCTCCCAGACCTTTTGTCAGGTTCGCACCGATCTGGATCTTTGTTGCAGACAGATTCTCATTGAGTACTTGCGCATCGGTATTGACAAGCATCATTTCGATACCGTTAACACCCTCATTGATCATATGTCCGATCATATTTCCGCCGCCGCCGCCGACACCGACAGAGATTATTCTTGCACCGCTTGGGTTTTGTACCTCTTCAACTGTAAATGGTTCCATTATCTCACTCCTTTAAAATAACTGCGTAGCCCAGTTCCAAAATTTGCTAACAGCACTTGACTCGTCACTCTTTTTCTCTTTTTTTGCCTCTTGCAGGTTGACCATCTTGGCTGTCTCCTCCTCTTGCTCAGCTACAGGGACACTCTCATTTATCGTTTGATTAAAATCAACATTGACAGATGTATTAGGTTCCTCATTTGCATGTCTTACTCTTTTGTTTACATCTATCTCATAAGGTGTGTACGGCGCAGCCGAGAAGATTATAAGACCGATAGCACTTGAGTACTCAGGTTCCATCAATCCGTCAAATACTCCGTCCATAGGCATCGGTTTTGCTAAACGGACAGGGATAGAACCAAATGTTGCAATAGCAAGGTCTCTGATCCCTTCCATTTTGGAAAATCCGCCTGTGAGTACAATCCCCGCACCCATCTGATCTTTTAGGTGGCTGTTTTCTATAAACTGGGCAAGTATCATCAAAGTCTCTTCCACTCTTGCAAAGATAACGTTGTGTACTACCTCTAAAGAGACTTCGTGTGTAGTGTCTTCGTCACCGATTATCGGAAGCTCTATAAGATCGTTGCTCGGAGTCAGCAGTGAACCAAAGTCTAGTTTTACTTTGTCAGCTGCATTGAGCGGAGTGTGTAGTGCCATAGAGAGGTCACTTGTAACATGCTTGCTCCCTACACCGAGGTATTCGTTATATCTTACGGCATTGCCTGAGTAGATAGCGATATTGCTTGTTTCTGCTCCCATATCGATCACGGCAGCTCCGAGCTCTTTTTCATCATCGTTGAGTGTAGCTATCGCCGAAGCGTAAGAGTTTAGCACTATGTTTTCTACTTCTACACCAGCTCCGCGAACTGCTTTTTTAAGGTTGTTAAGGTTTGATTTTTGTGTAGTGATGATATGCGTTTCAACCTCTAAACGGGCTGCATTCATCCCAAGCGGATCCTCTATAAAATCCTGATCATCAACTTTAAAATTAAACGGAAGTGCATGGAGTACTTCGTATTCGTTAGGGATATTTGCATTATAGAGAGATGTGTGCATTACACGTTTGATCTCATCAAAGCTTATCTCTTTTGACTGGATATTTACGATCCCGTTAGAGTTTAAACTTTTTGTATAGGCACCCGAGATAGAGACGATAGCACTTGTAGCTGTTGAACCCGATACCCGTTTTGCATCTTCAACAGCTGTTTTGATACTGCGGGCTGCAAGTTCAATATTTACTATGCTTCCCTTTTTTAAGCCTTGAGCTTTAGTGGTGCCCGCACCCGTGATAGTGATAGAGTTATCGTTTGCTATATCTGCAGTTATAGCACAAATTTTTGTTGAGCCAATATCAATGGCTAAAACAGTTCTACTCAATTTAGAGTCCTTCGATAAAAATCTCAGTTTTGTATCTTTTTTGCAGGTTTTTCATAAGACCTTCACTAAAGATACCGCTTTTCAATCTTGCTACCACGTTAGCTTGATCATCGTTTGGATTTTCAAGCAATTGCTGTTCCAAAATATTATAAAGAACTATTTTTCCACTGCTTAGTGTTATGAAACTTCGTTTTTTATCCGAGAGGAAAAGTTTTTGTAAAAACTCTGCTCTCTCCGCATCATTAAGAGGTGCAAGTTCTTCAGTTGATTCGATCGTCAAGAACTTCGACTGTTTTCCTTTGAAAACCTCTACTGAGCTGTTGGCAAGCTCTAGGATCTGCTCTTTTTTCTTCTGATCGATATAAAACGGAAGCACTTGTGCTCTTGCCTCTGCAAATGTTTTTGGTGTAGCCTGATTGACTTTTACAAGCTCTATGGTATAGTAAATTCCGTTTACATTAACAGGTTTGATAAACGGTTTTGTCATTGTTGCGGCAGAGAGCTTCTCTAATACTTCTGAATTAAACGGGTTTTTCGATTTTGATACGGTTGTAGAGTTTATAAGCGACTTGTCCGTAATTTTTCCGTTTTTAAAGTCAACATAAGAGCGAAGAGCTGCTTTTTTTGTCGCTTTTGCATTAAGCTCAGCCACTACTTGCTCTTTAGCATCTTCAAGTGGCAGGATTTTCCCCTCTGCATCTTTGAAGTGCAACTTATTGTCTTGGTAGTATTTAGATACGGTTGCATCATCGTAAGTGTCATTAACAGCATCATGTTGGATAAAGTTTACATCATAACTAATCTCATTCATAAAACGCTCCTGCATACCTTTCCAAACATCTTGAAGATCTTTTTCGTCGACAGCTACCGTGATATCTTCAGGCGATAACACTTTATACTCTATTTTATCGGAAATATTTAGTAAAGTGTTTAATATAGACGCTTCGTTTGCACTAGTTTGTACTTTAAGCAGGTTGATTGTTTTTTGGATCAGGATCTGTTTTTTTAAGCTTTTTTCATATTCAGGGATGCTTAGACGGTTTTGTGAAAGTACCTCTTTATAAGTGTCTTTGTCAAATACACCGTTTTTGAAAAAATTGTTATCTTGTTTTAGTTGCTCGTAGAGCTCTTGGTCACTTACACTTAAAGAGTACGATTTTGCCAAGTTGATCAAAAGTGCCTGGTTGATCAACTGTTGCAGTGCTTGTTGCTGCAGACCAAACTGTTTTGCTCTCTCTTCGTCGAAGTTACCTTGAAACATCTGTGCATATCTTTGGTAGAGGTTTGAATAACTCTTTTGCAGCTCACCCATAGTGATCTCAACTTCACCAACTTTTGCAACTGCTCCGGCTTTATCTCCGTAACTGTACTGACCCCAACCGACAAATCCTGCTCCAACAAATGCGATGGTTGATATCCAGATAGTTATAATAAGCCACTTTTTGTGTCTTTGCATCCATGTAATCATAAAAAATATTCCCTCTTGGTGTAATTTGCGATATTTTAAGTAATTTGAGCTTTAAACTTGATAAAGAAACAGCACATCGATATAATTTTGTCATGAAGAATGAAGAATTAAAAAATAGAGACCTAGACGTACTGTGGCATCCGTGTACACAGATGAAAGATCACGAGGTTTTACCTCTCACACCTATAAAAAAAGCTTATGGAGTTTATCTCGAGGATTTTGAAGAAAATAAATTTATCGATGCAGTAAGCTCTTGGTGGGTAAATATATTTGGACATACAAACAAATATATCAACGATAAGGTAAAGGAGCAGTTAGATACTTTAGAGCATATGATCCTTGCAGGCTTTACTCATGAGCCGGTGATTAAACTCTCTGAGCGCCTTGTAAAGATCACTCCAAAGGGACTTGATAAATGTTTTTATGCCGATAACGGTTCTTCTGCGATCGAGGTGGCTTTGAAAATGAGCTATCATGCAAATCTTAATGACGGTAAAGATAAACCACTTTTTGTCTCTTTGACAAACTCTTACCACGGAGAAACAATTGGAGCTTTAAGTGTCGGTGATGTAGAACTTTACAAAGACACGTACAAACCGCTTCTGATCCAGTCGGTTCAGACCCCTGTACCAAAAGATATGACGATCGAAGCGGCTCAAGAGGCTGCCAAAGCTTTTGAGGAGTTATGTGAACAAAGAGCTGATGAGATCAGTGCAATTATTTTAGAGCCGCTGATACAAGGGGCGGGCTATATGCATATGTATCATCCTGAGTTTTTAGTACTGGTTCGTGAGATCTGTAACCGTTACGATATCCATATGATCGCTGATGAGGTGATGGTCGGTTTTGGACGAACAGGGGAGCTGTTTGCATGTGAAATTGCAGAGATTACACCTGATTTTATCGTGCTTTCAAAAGGGTTAACGGGCGGTTATCTACCACTTTCAGTTGTGCTTACATCCAATGAAATCTACATGAAGTTTTATTGTGACTACAACGAGCATAAAGCATTTTTACACTCCCACTCCTATACGGGAAATGCACTTGCCTGTGCAGCGGCAAACGCAACGCTTGATATTTTTGAAAATGACAACGTAATCGAGAAAAACAAAGAGCTCTCTGCGTATATGGCGAAACGTTTAGCTGAATTCGAAGCGTTTGACAATGTTGAAAACATTCGCCAAAGAGGAATGGTGTGTGCATTCGACATCAAGGGGTACAAGTCTGAAGATCGTATAGGTCTGAAAGTGTACCAGTACGGACTCAAAAACGGTGTACTATTACGCCCGCTTGGAAACGTAGTCTATTTTATGCCTCCGTATATTTTAACCAAAGAGGAGTGTGACAAGATGTTTGATATCGCCAAGGAAGCGATACAAACGCTTTAGTTCAGTTCTAAATCGAGCATGTTGTTGGTGTCAAGCATCAACAACCTGCAACTCTTCTCCAAGATGGCAAGCTTTTTCGCCATCTCATGAATATCTCTATTGTAAGCGTATACCCCATAGCCGCGAATCACCATAATGTTTGTTTTTTTCGTTTGGAGGTAGTAGGGGATCTCACTTCTTGCTCTATCGTACCAGTCATCAAACTGTTTTGGATCGTAGATCTCGATATCTCCGAGAACTGAATGTCCAAAGTAGTCTTTGGGAGAGATCACGTTATGATAAAGTGAGTATGCAGTAGTAAACTGAGGCATCGAAAAGCAGATAAATTTTGCATCGGAGATCTGTGAGTAGATATTGTGGTGTATATCTGCATCGATACTTGCCTGATGCCAGCGATAATCTTTTTTGAAATAGAGTTCAATGAGGGCACTAGGATCCAGATCATCAAAAACAGCCTCTTTTGTATTGATCAAAAAACGTCCCGATTCAGTTTTTGCCGAGATGGAACCGTGATAGATCCCAAAGAAGTCTTTTCTAAACATAGAAAGAGACAAAGAGGAGAGTTTACGTTTGAGATGATCTTTATTCACGCTTATTCCTTATTATTTAAACCAGCTTTTCATTTTGTCGATTACGGAGTCTAGTACGCCTTCATGCGGTGTTGATTCTACACCGAACGACTCTTGAAGTTTCTCTAAAAGTTCAAGCTGTTCATCATTGAGCTTGTTTGGATATTGAAGATTTATAACGGCTACCAGGTTTCCTTTTCCATGGCCGTGTACATCTTCGATCCCTTCGCCTCTGAAAGTATAGCGTTGTTTATCACGCGTACCGTTTTCGAGCTTGAGTTCCAGTTCACCGGTAAGTGACGGGATAGTAAGTGTATCCCCTTTGATCGCCTGCGTGAAAAATACAGGGATTTCGATATATACGTCGTTGTCGTTACGGATGAAGTGTTTATCGGGCTGGACGTCAAAAGTGACATAAAGATCACCGCGATGCCCTTTTTTGCCGATGTTACCTTTGCCTGAAACTCTCAGGCGGTTGCCGCTGTCGATCCCCTTTGGTACTTGGATCGATAGAGTCTCTTTGACTGTTTTATAGCCATCCCCTTTACAGGTACTACATTTTTGTGTAGCAGCAGTCCCGTTCCCGTTACAATGTGGACAGGTTTGAGAAAAGGTCATAAAACCTTGCTTCATAAATACCTGGCCTTGCCCGCCACAGTGTGGACAAGTCTCCAGTTTTCCGTCTTTGGCACCTGTACCGTTACAGTCGCTACATGCATCTTTGTATGAGTATTTGATCTCTTTTTCACATCCGAAAATAGCCTCTTGGAATGTAATACTCATATCTACATTCATATCAAGAGGATACTTGTCCATATCTGCAGGGTTTTGTCTACGGGAGCGACCGCCACCGCCGCCAAATCCGCTGAACATCTCTTCAAAAATAGCACCTAGATCGTCAAAGCCTCCCGCAGAGCGGCCACCGCCGCCTCCGCCCATACCTTGGAGACCTTCTTTACCAAATCTGTCGTAGATACTTCTTTGCTGATCGTCACTCAAACACTGGTAAGCTTCATTACAAAGCTTAAACATCTTTTCCGCTTCACTGTCATCGGGATTTTTATCCGGATGGTATTTTTTTGCCATCTTTCTATAAGCTTTTTTGATCTCTGCCTTATCTGCATTTTGTGAAATTTCTAAAATCTCGTAATAGCTTAATTCTTCCATTATTATCCTATTTCTTCTTCAGTTTCTCGAATTATATCGTTTTTTCCTAATGATAAATTGATACTAAAGTTGCATAACGATATAATCTTTTTTATGAAAAGAGCGATAGTTTTAATTTTAATCAGTATACTATTTTTCGGTTGTGCAACTAAAAAACCGACGGCAGAGCTCCCTGAACGTTTTAAGCATGAAAATTTCGGTGAAATTTTGGAGCTTTTTCAAAAAAACTGTCAAACCAAAAAAGCACTTGATCTGTATCCGAATCTTTGTTTAAAAGCAGAGAGTGTAAAAGATCCAAAAGAGTTTATACTCAAAAATTTCCAAGCACATAAACTCTATAATGAAAAAGATGATACGGATGTGGGGTTATTGACAGGGTATTATCTCGCAAGTATCCGCGCTTCACTCGAAAAAACTCCAAAGTACAGATATCCGATCTATGAAACGCCGTCCGATCTTGTGAGTGTAGATCTCTCTTCGATCTATCCCGAATTGAAACATTACAGACTTAGAGGACGTCTAAAAGGTGGTAAGCTTGTCCCTTACTATAACAGAGAAAATGCCTCAAAAATAGAAGCACCCGTTTTATGCTATTGCGACTCAAAGGTAGACAGGTTTTTTTTAGAGGTGCAAGGCTCGGGGAAAGTGTATCTTGATAATAACGATAGTTTTTTTATAGGTTACGATAATCAAAACGGATATAAATACCGCTCGATTGGGCGCTATTTAGTCGATCAGGGGGAGATTGCGTTAGAGGATATCTCGATGCAAAGCATTAGAACTTGGCTTGATAATCACCCTGAGAGGATCGATGAGGTGCTTAACTACAACAACTCTATGGTGTTTTTTAAACAAAGGAGCAGGGGAGCGGTGGGTGCTCTAGGAGTAGAGCTTACACCGATGCGCTCAATAGCAGTTGATCGAAGGTATGTAAAGCTTGGATCTATGCTATACTTAGACGCCGAATTAAAGGATAAAAAGATCAGCAGGGTAGTATTTGCCCAAGATACGGGCGGTGCCATCAAAGGTTCGGTTCGTGCTGATTTTTTTACGGGATTTGGCAAAGAGGCAGAGCTTTTAGCAGGCTCTTTAAAAGCAGCTCTAAAACTATGGATCTTTGTACCGAAAGAGGGAGAAAAAGCTCAAGATGAATAGCTCACTGGAGAAGTTTAACCGTTTAGTGGATGCATTGCAGGAGCTTCCAACCATCGGTAAAAAATCAGCAACTCGACTTGCATACTATATGATTATGAACGATACCTATGTCGGAATGAAAATAGCACACACCATAGAGGATGCACTCGGATCGCTTAAAAAGTGTAGAGTTTGCGGAGGGATGAGTGAAGATGAGATCTGTCACATATGCTCAGATGAAAACAGAGACTCCACACTGCTGTGTATGGTTGAGAATGCAAAAGATATTTTGCTATTAGAGGAGAATGGACTCTTTGAGGGGAAATATTTTGTTCTTGACTCACTGGATGAACTGGATATATCTCATCTTGAGTTGATGGTGCAAAATGGTGTGGAGGAGATCCTCTTTGCACTGACGCCTTCGATAGCAAACGATGCGGTTATCTTGTATATAGAAGATAAACTAAGTCAATATAACATTCACTTCTCACGGATCGCTCAGGGTGTGCCAACGGGTGTAAGCTTGGAAAATATAGATCTGCTTTCCCTCACAAGAGCACTAGAGGATAGAGTAAAGGTGTAAAATGAGATATATAGTTTTGTTGATGTTACCAATTTTATTATTTGCACAAGCAGAAGAAAAAACCGAAACCTGGTTTAAGGGTTCAAGCCTTGAAGCGTATAAAGTGAACTATATCTGTCCATTATCGTATACCGATAAAAAATATATCTCCTATTTAAAAGATACAAAATATGAACAGGCAGAAGTTGAAGTACAGTTTAGTGTAAAATACAATATCGTAGATAACCTTTTAGGTTATGGAGGTAAGTATTATGTATCGTATACACAACATGCATTTTGGCAATTATATGCACACTCTAAACCGTTTCGAGAGAACAAGTATAATCCGGAACTATTTGTCAGATATGATGTAGTAAGCACAAAAGTTCCAAGTTTAAAAACACTGCAAATCGGTTATGAACACCAATCTAACGGTAATCCGGATACGACATTTACATCTGTTGACGGTCAACCGATACAAAATATATCAAGAGGGATCAATACTTTATATACATCTTTTATTTTTTTGTATGAAGAACTCTATGTAGATCTAAAGTTTTGGTATCCCATTTTCTCATTAGAGGACAACCGTGATATAATGGATTATATTGGGTATAACGGAGTAAAAGTCAAATATTTTTATAACGGTCATGTACTCTCTTTAGATGCAAAGGGTAACCTTGCAACCCAAAAAGGCTCTGTTGAAGCTGCCTATTCTTACCCAATAGGACGTTCTGTAAATCTTTATACAAAGTTTTTTAGCGGTTATGGAGAAACTTTGATAGATTATGACAAGCATGTCAACAAGTTTTCTATCGGTTTTAGCTTCTCGCGTTAATAGAGGAAACTTTTCTGCATCTCTTTTTTGATATCCTCTTTTGCAAGTTGATTCTCGGTAAAGAGTTCATTTGCCAGTACACCTTGCCCTAGGAGCATATCTGCACCGTCTTTGAGAGGAAGTTCTTTTTGCTGTGCAAGCTTTAAAAAAGGTGTCATTTTTCCGTAGATCACATCTGCTACAAAACGTGTATGAGTTAAAATGTTTTCAATAAGCTCTTTTGGAGCAGGGAGGTTGTCATCAGATAAACCTGCACTGGTTGTGTTGACGACTAGATCATACTCCTCCATTTTAAAATCATCCCATGTATATGTATCGGCTCCGATCTCCTGAAAAAAAGTAAGTCGTGAAGCGGAGCGGTTGAGTACAGAGAGTTCAAAGGACTCTTCCAGGAACTTTTGCGCAAGTGCTTTTGCAGTACCGCCGGCACCGATAATCAGTACTTTTTTTATCGCTTTAAATTCCTCTATAGAGTAAAGAAAACCGTCTGCATCTGTGTTGTAGCCGATCAGTTTGCCGTTTTCATTTACAAGGGTATTTACAACACCCACTTTTTTTGCAAAACCGCGTACTTCGTCACAAGCGTTATAGGCTGCTTCTTTATGGGGTACGGTGACATTGGCACCGCTTAGTTTTAGATCGAAAAAGGTCTCTTTGAGTTTTTCTCCGTCTAAAAGATGCGTGCGCGTATAACATGCTTTATATCCAAGGTTTTTAAAAACAGAGTTGTGCATAAGGGGGCTGCGGGAGTGTGATACAGGATCACCGAAGATAGAGAAAAGCTGCATCAGTTTTTATCCAGATCTTCTAGGGAGTGGATCAGTGCTCCAAGTTTGTTTTTTACCTCTAGGTACTCAAGCTCATCTACACTGTCGGCTACGACACCGGCTCCAGCTTGCAGTACTACTTTATCAGGTTTTACCATTGCCGTTCTGATCGTGATTGCACTGTCCATATTGCCGTCAAAGCCAAAGTAAGCGATACTTCCGCTGTAAAAACCGCGTTTAAGCCCTTCAAATTCGGCGATGAGTTCCATAGCACGAATTTTTGGAGCACCCGTCATCGTCCCTGCCGTAAATGTAGCCATAAAGAGATCAAACATATCTTTGTCGTCTTCAAGTTCAGCAACTACGTCAGAAACTATATGCATAACGTGTGAGTAGCGCTCAATGTGCATCATATCTTCCACTTTTACGCTGCCTGTCTTAGCTACACGCCCGACATCGTTACGCCCGAGATCGATAAGCATAAGGTGCTCCGCCAACTCTTTGGGATCGGCTAGCAGTTCCTCTTCAAGCTCTTTGTCACGCTCTTTTGTTTTTCCCCGTTTTCTAGTCCCTGCAATAGGGCGTAAAAGAAGTTCACCTTCAGTGAGACGTACCATAACCTCAGGTGAAGAGCCAACGATGCTGAAATCTTCATACTCCATCAAAAACATATATGGCGACGGGTTTTTTGAGCGTAAAATACGGTAAAAACTAAATGGGTCTACTTTGATGTTTCTTGTAAAACGGTTTGTCATAAGGATCTGAAAAACATCCCCGGAACGGATCATCTCACGGGATTTTTCGATCATCTCAAAAAATTCCTCTTTCGTATGGGCAAAACTTCCCTTGTCGTTACCGATATTAGGTATTTTGTGTTTATACTCATATGTTGATTTGAGATACTCTTCGAGCTCAGCAAATTGTTCCGAAAACTCTTCTAAAGCAGAAACAAGAGTGATCTTGTGGTCTCTATGGGAGTAGACCAGTATCATCTTTGGTAAAATGAGATCGAGATCAGGAGTATGAAGCTCATCTTCGAGATCTTCCATATAGGACTTTAACACAGGTTCAAAAACTTTCACCATATCGTAGCCGATATAACCTATAAATCCGTCTACATAACCGATGTTTAGATTTTTTGCAGCCTCTTTGTATGATGTTGTATCAACTTGTGCGTAATACTCTTTTAAAAAGGTAAAAGGGCTTTTATCCTGAACCTGTTTTTCACCGTTTTGATTGGTATAGATTGTTTTATTGTCAATATATTGCAATCTTTCTCTAGCGCCTATACAGATAAAAGAGTAGTTCCCCTCACTTTGACTTGCACTTTCAAAAAGATAAGTGATCTCACCCTCAAATTTCTCTTTCATTTTTGAGTACACAGCTATGGGTGCTAGCTGATCGAGCGTAAATTGTCTGTTATATATCAATATTTGAACCTATAAAAAATTATTTTAATTTGACTAAAAATGCACCCGGTTCAACTTTTGAACGCAGAACCACTCTCGCATCTCTAGCTTTTTTCTCTGTTGTAAACGGTCCTACTAGAACCTTATTTAAAGTTTTTGAGTTCACTGTAACTTTGTGAAACTTATAACTGTATCCAAGTTTAGTGATCGACTGCAAAAACTGTTTATTTGGTTTATATTTTGAAAATGAACCAACTTGTACATAGTATGCGATACCGCTTGTTGTTTTTGGAGCACTCTGTTGTACAGGTGCTTGTTTTGTCTCAACTTTTTGGACAGGCTTCGGTGCAGGAGTCGGAGCACTTTGTTCCTCTTTTGACTCAGCTTTTAGTTTTTGTGCTATTTTGTCAAGATCAGCATCATCGATGCTGTCGTCCTCTACAACTTCAACCTCTTCAAAAAGCGGTTCCTCACTAGGAGCATCACTTTCATCAACCAAAGAGGATGCTTCTTGCTGTGGTTTTGGCGGTATAACAGCTTGAGGTGCACCGTCAACACTTTCCGACCCGCAAGACTTCATAATTGTTACAACTGCAATAAGGATGATTCCCAGCGTTGCGATAGCAAGCACCATTTTTTTAGTGGAGCTTGATGAAGAGTTTTTGTTTAAAACGATATCACTTAGTTCATTATTTTCACTCATTATTTGTACCTCAATAGATTTATTGGTTTATAATACCAAAAATAGGATAAATTCGCAAAGCTTACATATGCTTTGACCAGGATGCTCCACGCTCTTTAGCATAAACTTCATACGGCAGTGTCAAAATATTATACTCATCAGGCATATCGTTGTTTGGAAACATTCGCCACTGTTTTGGTTGTTTAGCCGCCAGTTTCATACTTAGCGTTTTACCGAGTTGTATAGCTTCAGCAAGAGTAGTATGCCCTTTATGGATATACACGTGAAGATGTCCTTCAGTTTTTGTTTTGTAGGCTGTAAAGTTTATAAAACCCTCTTCACGAAGTAGTAGTTGTGTTTTGTGGTAGAAGCGTTCAGGATCTCTTCCGTTATAGTCGATAACGATATTTTCAACTTTGTTGTGTTTGTTGACAAGGGAGTGAGCAACAGTGATCTCACCTCTTAGGTGTTTGTTGATCACCGATTGCGATAGCATCTCGTTTACTTTTTCAAATTTATTGTAAAAAGTACGCCCTTTAAAGTTGATTTTGTTCACTACCGTATCTCTTTTGATCCAGTAGTGGTCGTTTACCATTTTTATAAGTTTAAGATCCATCGCCGTCATAATAATTACCTAGTATGTTGCTTGGTTATATATTACAAAATTTTGAGCTAAAGCTTTTAATTCATCTTTTACTTTTGCTTGTAACTCAGTGTTGTTAATGTCGTCTAAAACATCAGCCATTTTATTAGCGATGATTTCAAACTCTTTCTCTTTCATACCGCGAGAAGTAAGAGCAGGCGAACCTACACGGATCCCAGAGGTTACAAACGGACTTCTTGTCTCACCCGGAACTGTATTTTTGTTTACTGTTATACCTGCATTACCAAGAGCAGCATCGGCATCTTTACCGCTGAAATCTTTGTTTAAAAAGCTTACAAGTACAAGGTGGTTGTCAGTTCCGCCACTAACTACATCGTAACCTCTTTTTACAAGTACGTCAGCTAAAACAGAAGCATTTTTCTTCACTTGTTTTGCATACTCTTTCCACTCATCACTTAGATTGTGTTTGAAACCAACTGCTTTAGCAGCGATTACGTGTACTAAAGGTCCCCCTTGAAGCCCCGGGAAGATAGCCGAGTTAACTTTTTTAGCGATATCTTCATCATTTGTCATGATCATACCACCGCGAGGTCCCGCAAGAGTTTTGTGTGTCGTAGTTGTAACAACATCAGCATAAGGGAATGGGCTTGGGTGCTCACCGGCAGCAACTAAACCTGCAATGTGTGCAATGTCGGCAAATAAAATAGCACCAACTTCATCAGCAATTTCACGGAACTTTTTAAAGTCGATCTCACGAGCATAAGCAGATGCACCACAAACGATGATCTTAGGCTGAGTGATCTTAGCGATATCCATTACTCTGTCGTAGTTGATTCTACCGTCTAGTTCTACACCGTAAGTGAAAGACTGGTAGTTTTTCCCTGAAAAACTAGGTTTTGAACCGTGTGTAAGGTGTCCGCCGTGGCTAAGGTCCATTCCTAGAATCTTATCACCCGCTTTTAAAAGTGCAGCATATACAGCACCGTTTGCTTGGCTTCCCGCGTGTGGTTGTACATTTGCATAGTTACAACCGAAAAGTTTACAAGCTCTGTCGATTGCCAGTTGCTCAACACCGTCGGCATATTCACATCCGCCGTAGTATCTTTTAGCAGGGTAACCCTCTGCATATTTATTTGTAAAAATGCTTCCCATAGCTTCCATTACTGCAGGAAGTGTAAAGTTTTCAGATGCAATCATCTCTAAGTGGTCAGTTTGTCTCTCTAACTCTTGTTCACATAAGTTGTATACTTCTTCATCAAACTCTTTTAAAAAACCCATACTTTTAAGTTCCTCTATTCTAAAAATTGTTCAGATTATACAAAAAAAATCATAATAGAGTTCTGAATGTAGGTTTGTCTGAAGATTAATTTTTCTAAAGGATAAAATGTGATACGATCACGCTTTAAAACAAACAAAGGATTGTAGAATGATAAAAAATCTACTGGCATTTATAGGTGCTGTTGTAATAGTAGCTATGATAGGTATGTATGCTGCATTTGGCTCAAAAGTAGCTTCATTGGATGAAAAAGCAATGCCTGCTTTTATGGCAATGTTTGACAACATTTTAACAAACGGTGACCCGGCTCGCGCTATGATGAAAACATGGCCAGTTGAAGAGGGTATCAGCGGAGATGAAGTAAAAGAATCAATTCAGGCGCTTACTGAAGAGTACAACATGAGACTCACAGGTTATGTGAAAATGTATACAAAAGAGGATGCAAAGCCTGATGAAGTAAAAGAGGCGAGAATCTACTCTCTATGTAACTTAACTACTGCAAAAGTTTTCCTTAACTATTCACAATGGTATGGTGGTTTTATGCCTTGTAGAATCATGTATATAGAGTATGGTGACGGACATGCGAACCTAACCAGTATGGATATGACTCTAGCGATCCACGGTGGTAAACCATTACCTAAAGAGATGCTAGAAGCTGCTCTTAAAGTAAAAGAAGCGATGGAAAAAGTTCCAGAGCGTGCTGCAATGGGTGACTTCTAAGGAAGTCATCTCTCTTCGGATGCGAAGCGTCCGAGATAACGTTTAAAATGAGCCGATGAATTGCCCGTAGGGTAATTTATTAGCTCCTATATTTTGTTATACCTATCCAACAATTTTATTGGGTTTTGCTTTGTGTGAAAAATAGCCAAAATCATTATTATGTCTTCATATTGTTCATATATTATGATATATGGAAATTTTTTCATGATAACTTTTTGGGATGTTTCAGTTTCATATTTATATAAATTTGGAGAATTTAAGATGTTGCTAAAATCTTTATCAATATGAGATAAAAATCTCTTTTCAAGTTTTGGACTTATATCGAAGTAATAATTGAGTGCGATTTTTAAATCATTTTCTGCAAGAGGATGTAGTTTTAAAATCAAAACTATCTTTCTAGATCGTTTTTGATATCATCCCAAGATCGACCAATAGAACGATTTTCGTGAAAAGAATTTATTCTAGAAGCAAGTTCTTTCTTTTGTTCTTCGCTAAGTTCAGAAGTATTATTGATTTGAGAAAAATCGTGTATGTCATTATCGACGATAAATTTTAATGCTTTCATTATTTCATCTTTTGAACTATTAAAAAACTTTTCAATTTTTGGTTCTTCTATCGAAAGTTGTATCATACAGATCTCCTCATATATTAAACTTGTATTATATCACAAAGCGAATTTATTACTTATTTTTAGCACAATGCTTTCTTAATAATATAATGCCAAAAGATAAAGGAACAAGCCCAATTCCACTATAGATAATTGCATGTGGAATAGCGCCAGTAACTATACTTCCCTCTTCAGCACTCATTAAAAATATTAAGTTGTTTAAAGCCTCCAAAAAAAATGGTAATGACAATATAATCAAACCTATGCCTAAGACTTGTTTCATACTAACCCCTTTTGTGTATAACGGTTGAGTTAACCGACAGGTTTACCTGTTCGGTGCTAGGATTTGTTGTGTGTAATATTAACTTGTATATAAATATTCTTCTGTTTCTATATACTGAATAAAATCACTAATTGTATTCGCTACAATTGTTAAATCATCTTCCTGCTTAACAAATTTAATTTGTCTTTGCGTATCTTTAAAAATACTTGGAGCTATAAAATGACACATAGAGTCAGAAGCTTTTTTCTTAAATTCTTCTAAATGCCTTGTAATAGGCCACACCTCCATCATAGTTTGTGTTCTACCTTCTGACATAGTTACCTCAACTAAAATACCTTTACTGTCCTCAAAACACTCTATATCTCCTTGATTACCTTGCCCAGCAGCTGTTGATGTAGGAATACCCTCATCATCACATGGATAATTTGGTATAACTTCAATATGTGGAAATTTTGATTTTATAGATATTGAAATTAAAAACTCTAATCTTGTCGGGTTATTTAAATATTTTAGAATATCATTCTTAGTAATAGATTTGTTTTCTAAAATTTTAAGTTCTTGTTTCAAGGTATTCCAATTAAAATATCTTACCCACTTGTCTAAAAGTTTATTGTTTTCTTGTATTGTTAATTTTTTATTCTCAAATGAAATAAGTTTAGTATCAACCGTAGCCATATAGTTAAAATATTCTTTTTCATCTCGATATATTTTATATTTTGAATATTTGTCAATTATGTATTTAACTATATCTTGCTCTTTTTTATTGATATCTATAAATCTCCCTCCACCTCTAAGAGAAAAAAGACCGGTTATCCTCATTTTTCTAATAAATTCGTCAGGATATTCATTTATGATAGATTTTGGTTTAAATGCTTTAAATCCATTATTCATTATTTCCTTAATACAAATATCAATTATTATTTCCCAACTTGGTGTATATCCATAATCTTTTCTAAGCTTGACAATCCGTTCATATAATTCTTGTGAGTCGTTATTTTTCCAAAAAATAATTAATGGTAATTCTAATTTTGATATACCTGCATTATTAAATTTTGGATTATTATTTAATTTTTGTATCACTTCAATCAATAGTATCATAGGAATATTATCATTCAATACTCTAACAAAGGGATTTTTTCTTTGATATTTAGCAAAAGCATGTAAAAAAGCTTGTTTCTCAAACTCTGGATGTTCTTCAGTAACTAAAATATTGTTATCTACAATATCAATTTTATAAACACTTGCCAACTTTAATCCAATTTCTGAAAATTCAATTTTATTATTATGC
>JBEWQA010000041.1:0-14487 GCA_047689515.1 Candidatus Sulfurimonas kebritensis | reverse complement strand
TCAATATCTACACCGCGACCTGCTGCAGCAGATTCACTTAGAGTAAGGGCAGTTCCGCTTGGTGCATCTTTTTTGTGTCTGTGGTGCATCTCAACGATCTCTATATCAAATCCTTCCAAAGTTTTGGCAGCTTGATATACAAGTTTGTTAAGCAGGGCAACTCCCAGACTCATATTTGTAGCGTATAAAACAGGCATAAGTTCACTTGCCTGCTTTAAAAGGTTGAGTTGATGGGTATTTAAACCTGTTGTCCCGATAACGAGTGGTTTTGGCGTCTCTACCGCTGCTTCTAGCAGTGTTTCACACGCTTCAGGGAGTGAAAAGTCGATCACGATGTCACACGCTTTTAAAAAAGGCTGCATCTGTGATGTTACAAGCACTGAAGGATCGACTGCAAACTCCAATTCGTTTCTTACAAAAATGGTACTTACACTCATATTCGGAGTGGTTTTTAGATCCTCTAAGAGTAGTTTACCGACACGACCGCTTGCTCCGAAAACACCAACTTTTATCATCTTTAATCCTTTTGCACAAATGTTTTTTGCAATAGTAGCATCACTTAGTTTAAAAGTTCATCAACATAACTTATCGCCGAGAGGGCTGCTACTGCACCGTCTCCCGCAGCAGATACAACCTGTTTAGGAGCCTCAACACGCATATCTCCTGTTGCAAACAGTCCAGCAACTGAAGTTTTCATGCTTAGATCGACAAGTACCTGCCCCTGATCGTTACAATCACATAAAAAGCTCTCATCTTCTTGAAGAAGTACTTGATTGTTTACATCATTACCTACAAAAGTAAAGACACCCGGTACCTCGATCTCTCTCGTCTCGTTCTCTTTATTGACAACACGTATACCTGTCACGCCCGCAGCATCCCCATACACTTCATCGGGTGTTGCGTTTGTTACGAGTTCGATATTTTCTGCATTTTCAACACGTTTTACTGTATTTGGAGCTGCACGGAAACTATCGCGTCTGTGGATAAGGTACACTTTTGAACAGATCTTAGCAAGATAAAGTGCCTCTTCTAAAGCGGTGTCACCACCGCCGATAACAGCCACCTCTTTGCCCTTGTAGAAAAATCCGTCACAGGTAGCACAAGTACTGACACCTTTACCAAAGTATTCATCCTCACCTTTAAAACCTGCGCGTCTTGGTGAAGAACCTGTACCTACGATCACCGAGTGTGCCTCTTGGGTTGAACCATCCTCTTTATGGATAGTAAAAAGATTGCCCTCTTTTGTGATCCTTTTTACCTCTACCATCTCATGTTTGAGTCCAAACTTTTGACACTGCTCGGGCCATGGCATCATCAGATCCATTCCTGTTATTTCACCTGTTACACCGGGATAGTTTTCGATCTCAGAACTTTGTGTAATCTGACCTCCGGGCATCCCTTTTTCGTACATCACAACATTCTCTAAACCACCGCGAGTAGTGTAAAGTCCGGCAGTCAGACCAGCCGGGCCGCCACCGATAATTGCACAATCTAGTACCATGTTTAAATCCTTTATAACTGTTTTATTTTTTTTGATAGCTCTTCTAAATTATCGAGTTTATGAATCATACTATCTTGTTTATAAAGAGAATCTTTCTGTTTCTTTATAAAAAAAATAGATGGTGTTTTATAAATATTGAATCTCTGGATAAACTGTAAACTGGTCCTTGTCCCTGCACGTAAAAAAGTAGTCGTTGGCGTATTTTGATCCACCTCATTATAGTAGTCTATTGCTAAAATAGAAAGGTTACCTTTTAGATTGGAGAGTGTCTTTATAGCGTTTTTGTGTCTGGACGAGTAAAAGATTACAAGGTATCTCTCCTCACTCGGAATAAACAGATCGTTTTTCTCGTAAAAAACCCACTCGTGAAAATTGATAAATTTATATTCTGCGAATTTGTAGTTAAAGTAAGCAAAGGCACCGGCTATCATAGCAGCACCGAAAAATGAGGCAAGCAGTGTTGAGAGAGAAAAAAGAGATGTCCCTTTTTTTCTCTCTCTGTTTTCTGCCATTATTATAAAAGAGAGTTTAGTTTGTCAGCAAACGCTTGTTTAGAAGCAGCACCTACCATCTGCTCAACCATCTCACCATCTTTGAAGAAAAGGATAGTTGGAATTGAACGGATACCAAATTTTACAGCGATATCTTGCTCTTCGTCAGTATTTACTTTACAAATTTTAGCTTTTCCGTCAAACTCTTCTGCTAACTCTTCAACGATTGGAGCGATCATACGACATGGACCACACCATGGCGCCCAAAAGTCTACTAGTGTAACACCTTCTGCTACTGTTGATTCAAAATCTGCACCTGTTAATTCTATATATTTACCCATTAGGAGTTCCTTTTTCGTGTTTGTGTATGGTGTATTATACATACGTAAATATTAAAGCTAACTTTAGGTTGCTACTATCTATTTGTTTTTACAATTTTGTTAATAATTTAAAAATATATAACCGGGATTAAAATTGAGAAAATTTGTTATAAATTTGAAGAACTTTATCTATTTTTGATCTGAATCAACTAATAATAAATATAAATCTGTATAATTTATCATCATTTTCAAAAAACAAAGAAGGAAAAAGTTGTGAAATTAAAAGTTACAGATGGAGAGATAGGTGTAAGACCACCCGTAGCAAAACCACATCCCGGATTTTTAGATGAAGTGGGTGAGGAGAGATTTAAAAAACTTGTATATGATCACTACGAAGCGATAAAAACAAGTGATATAGCTTTTTTATTTCCTATATTTGACGATGAGGATTTCGAAGATGCTAAAGAGCACGCTTTTTCGTTTCTGATCGAGATCAGCGGCGGACCTGATTATTTTACGCAAACCCGCGGTGAACACCAGATGGTTGGGCGCCACGCACCATTTCGTATAGATGAACATGCAAGAGTGTCTTGGTTGTCACTCTATATTCCACTGTTAGAAGAGTTGGTAGATGAGGGGATCACACCTGAGTATATCGAGTCTTTTTGGAACTATCTCGATATATTTTCGATGTGGTTAGTCAATACAAAGAGTTAGAAAGTTAAGAACTTTCGCTCTCTGTTCTCATAGTAGGCACACTCCTTATATCCGACATCCCGTGCAAGCTGCACCACCTCTTCGTTATAGAGGTTTACCTGTTCGGGCTTGTGGGCATCGGAGCAAAACGTAATCGGAATACCGAGTACGAACGCTTCTTGAAGCAGCTCTTTAGAAGGGTAGGCTTCAGCGATCGGTTTTCTGTAGCCCGCTACATTTAGCTCCAAAGTCATATCTGCTTCTTTGATCGCCAGCAGGGCATTTTTCGCGATATCGGTTACTTTTTTCTTCGGCATAAATTTAAAGATCTTGATAAGATCAAGGTGCCCTACAATGTCAAATAGTTTCGTTTTTGCCATATCTTCGATCGCCGAGAAATACTTTTCCCAGATCTCGTCTATATCTTTCTCTTCATATTTACCGATAAACTCAGGATTGTCAAATCCCCATTTGTCGATAAAATGCACAGAACCTATCAGGTAATCGACATCTGCATTTATAACCCTTGGATCGATATAGTTTTCAAGATAATCCACTTCATATCCGAGTAGAACTTTGATACGATCTTTGTATCTCTCTTTTGCAGCGAGTACATCCGCTTCATAGCTTTTCATATCTTCAAAACGCATACGGTATGTTTGATCGAAGTTCATCGGAGCATGATCGGCAAAACCAAACACTTTGGTACCCGCTTTAACAGCTGCTAATATATACTCATCAATTTCCCCTTCGGCATGGTTGCAAAGGGGTGTATGGTTGTGTAGATCAACGATCATAGCTACTCTTTATTATTTATTTTATGATATTATAGTGTTAATTAATAAATTATTCAATTTTGGAGATCTTTTATGACTCAAGAAGAACTAGATGCGTTAATGGGTGGTGATGTAGACCTTGACAGCATTGAAGATGAGGCTGTTGAGCAAGAATCAGAAGTAAAAGAGGAGACTGAAGCATCGCAAGATTCTTTTGAGGAAGATGGTAGAGAACCTAGTACATGGGGACCTCCTGCTACACATGAAAATAAAGTAGTCCATCAGCTCGATGATGTAACAAAAGAGTCTGAAGCCAAAGCAACAGAGATTTTTGACATTATCGAAAATATTAGCAATGATTTAATGGAAAAAGAGGAAAACCTTGGAGCCGTTGCAGAAGTTTTAGAAGCGAATGTAACACTTTTTAAAACTTTGGCTGCAAAATTTCCCGATGTTGCAACCTTCCCTGGACATTTAGAGAAAAATGAAAACGCTTTAAACGACTTGCAAAAAGCACTTGAGTGTTTACAAAATTCCGGGGATTCTATCATGACGGTGATGGATATTATGCAGTATCAGGATATCCATCGACAAAAGATCGAGAGGGTTATCAATGTGATGAGGACTCTTTCTAAATATATGAGTTCATTGTTTGAATCACAAATAGATGATAGTATGCGTGTCTCCTCAGCTACCCATTTAGAGGGTGATGAAAACCCGGAACTCGCATCAAATGAAGATATAGAAGCTCTGTTGGAGCAGTTTGGGAAGGTATGAAAAAAGTAGAATTATTATCTCCGGCAGGGACGCTGGAAAAGTTAAAGATCGCTCTTGATTTTGGAGCAGATGCAGTTTATGGCGGGGTGAGTCACTTCTCCCTGCGTATAAGAAGCGGTAAAGAGTTTAGTTATGAGGATTTTGAAGAGGGGATCAAGTATGCCCATGAGCGCGGGAAAAAAGTATATGCAACGATTAACGGTTTCCCTTTTAACTCACAGTTAAATCTTTTAAAAAAACATATAGAAAAAATGGTAGCGATGGGGCCTGATGCTTTGATCGTAGCAACTCCCGGAGTACTGAAACTCGCACATGAGATTGCACCTGATATGCCGCTGCACCTCTCAACACAGGCAAATGTTATGAATGTGCTTGATGCAAAAGTATATGCGGATATGGGAGCTACGCGTATTATCACCGCACGTGAGATCAGCCTTAAAGACCTCAAAGAGATCAAGCAGGAGCTGCCTGATCTGGAGTTAGAGGTGTTTGTTCACGGAAGTATGTGTTTTGCTTACAGCGGAAGATGCCTGATCTCGACACTGCAAAGCGGGCGTGTACCAAACCGTGGTTCTTGTGCAAACGACTGCCGTTTTCCGTATGAGATCTATGCTGCCAATCCTGAAACGGGGACACTTTTCAAACTTGAAGAGGAGGAGGGGATCGGTACATATATTATGAACTCAAAAGATCTCAACCTCGGCTCACATATAAAAGAGGTGCTTGACAGCGGTGTTGTTGACAGTCTAAAGATCGAAGGACGTACAAAAACAGCCTATTATGCGGCAGTAACGGCAAAAGCCTATAGAATGGCTATTGATGATTATTATGAGGGGAAAGAGGATATAGATAAGTATCAGTATGAGCTCGAATCCCTGCAAAATCGCGGTTATACGGATTCTTATCTGATCTCACGCCCTTTTGAGAAGCATGATACGCAAAGTTTGGACTTCACTATGCAGTTGGGGACCCATCAGGTGACGGGTGAGACAACTGAAGACGGTGAATACTATATGTGTAAATACAAAACACTTCCGGGTGACGAGCTGGAGGTTGTTATGCCTCTTGGTAAGTCGATCGAGCTTACAGAAAACGAGTTTGGAAAAACTTATGAGAGAGATGGCAGAGTCTATATGAGTTTTGCTAAACTGCAGGCGCAAAACGGCAAAATCTGGGAGAGTGTCCACAGCGGAAATATAAACCCTATTAAACTTCCGACAAAGTTCCCCCCTTTTACTTTTTTTAGAATCCCTTCACACCCCGATATGGGAACTTATCCAAAGAGATAGTTAAAGAAACTATTTCTTTTACTTTGATATAATTTTGCATCAAAAAATGTAAGGAAGAAAGTAAGATGAAATTTGTTTCTATTGTTATAGGCTCAAAGAGTGATTATGAGGTTATGAAGTCATGTTCAGACACCCTGGAGGCGTTTGGTGTAAATTATGAGATGATCATCTCATCAGCTCACAGATCTCCTGAGAGAACTAAAGAGTATATTGCCGAATCGGAAAAAAAAGGTGCGCAGGTATTTATCGCTGCTGCTGGTATGGCTGCACATTTAGCAGGTGTTTTATCTTCTAAAACGGTAAAACCTATCATCGGTGTACCGATGTCGGCATCGGCACTTAGCGGAATTGATGCTCTTTTATCTACTGTACAGATGCCGGCTGGAATGCCAGTTGCTACAGTAGCTATAGGAAAAGCGGGTGCTATCAACTCAGCGTATCTAGCAATGCAGATACTTGCTCTTGATAATGAGGAATTAGCTATCAAACTTCAAGAAGATAGAATAGCCAAAGCGAAAAAAGTTGAGATGGACTCGCAAGAGATAGAGACTATCATCGACTAAAAAAATGCAGGAGTAGACAAGATGCAGTGGATGCCAGAGGATGAGTATAGTAAACTAACCGGACTTGACGTAAGTGCGATCGATGATCTGATTGAACGTGGGAAATTGAGCGCTAAAGTTGAGGATGGTGTACGCTATATCGACCCTTCAAAAGGTGCCACTGAAGTTGTCGTTCCTGCAAAACTCCAAGAGCTCTCGGAGAAAAATACTCACGAGATGGTAGTGCAACCGGAGTTTGTAGAAAAAACAATAGGGACAATTATAAATCTTCATGAGAAAGTTCTTGATGCCAAGGATGAAACGCTCGAGTCGATAAAAACGGAAAATGAGTTTTTACGAGAGGCTTTGGCTTCACTGCAAGAACTTTATGATGAAGATAGAAAAACGATCCACACACTGCAAGAACAACTTAAACTCTCCCAGCAAGAGGTGGAGTTTATGAGAAGAAAATACAAGCTGATGTGGAACAAAGCGATAGATGAGCACACCTCTGAATGAAGATAGATGAAGCGTGTGTCACTTGTATCATTAACCAAAGCGTAAAAGTCGCTAACGCTATAGGTGCCGATACAATACTTTCTAAAAAACTTACAAACACTGTAGAGCAGATGAGCACAGAGTTTTCTTACGAGAAAACTCCTCCTGAAATTGCTGCGGATGTCTATGAAAAGATGGCAGTCATTGCCGAGAAAACTGACCTTTATGATGAGGTAAAAGAGCTCTCTACAAAAAAAGCGCGCCAATTCCTTCCATTTTTAAAACAAAAACTTCAAGAGAGTGATGATAAACTTCTCACAGCTACAAAGATAGCCGTAGCAGGCAATGTAATCGATCTTGCTGCCGAGGTGGAGTTTGATCTCCATGATGAGCTGGAAAACATCTTTCATATAGACTTTGCCTATAACGATTTTGACAAGCTGCAAAATAAACTCCAAGAGGCAAAAAATGTTTTGATCATCGGTGACAATGTGGGTGAACACATATTTGATCATCTTTTTATTGAGACATTGCAAGAGCTCTACCCTGATGTAGAGTTTTCCTATATGGTACGCGGTAATCCTATCATCAATGATGTAACGATCAAAGAAGCACAAGAGGCGGGATTTGATAGGTTATGCAACTTGGTTGACAGCGGAGTAAATACTCCCGGGTTTACATATGAGCGTGCTACCAAAGATGCACGGGAACTTTTCGACAATGCCGATCTTGTTATCTCTAAAGGGATGGGGAACTATGAGTGTATGAGTCCAACGCACCGAGGGGATGTTTGCTTTTTATTGAAAGTGAAGTGCGGTGTAGTTGCTGATTCTTTAGGAAAAAATATAGGAGATATAGTATGCAAAATTTCATAAAATTTTCGATGTTGCTTGTTTTGGCAAGCAGTTTATACGGGGGCGGGAGTTATTCACTTGCCTTTGTAAATATGAAGATGATTATACAGAGTATAATGATGCAAATGTAGTTTTGGACAGTGAAAAAAAAGATTCAATCGCAGGTTTTGAACTTGGATATGGTATGAATTTTGACTGTACAGAGGATGGGTGTCCTGAGTTACAATTTAAGATTATGGCATTTGACGGTAAAACAGATTATGTAGGATCGTATATTGGTAGCGGACAACCGTATGGCAGTGTGAAATCGACAACTAAAAATACTCTTTATGATGTCAGTCTTGATATGATCCAAAACGTTGAAAACAAGGGTGTAGATATTATCTATGGTGTGGGTATTGGTTTTCACTCATGGTATAGAGAATTGTCTTCATATCAAAACGAATTGTATAGTTGGTTTTATATTACACCGATTATAGGTGTATCTAAAGAAATTAGTGACGGTTTTAATGTAGGAACATCACTTAAATATAAATATGCTATTGATCCTAAAATGGTTGCAAATACAATTGATGAAGATTTTGAACTCGGCGGTGTGAATACATTTGAAGTAAGTGTCCCCCTGACTTATAGCATCAACGAAGAGATAGATGTTTTTGCAGCTTATACTTATGCACAGCAAAAAATAAAAAAGTCAGATTATGTGTTACAAGGGGCATATCTGTATTATGAACCAAAAAGTACAGACAATCAGCAGTATGTAAAAGTAGGGGTAACATTTAACTACTAGATTTATAAATTAAAAAGCGAGAGCGTAGTATAATTTCACAATTAATTTTGAGGTGATAGACAGATGATTACATTTAGCGAGATGTTATTGAAATTGCAAGAGTTTTGGATGAAAGAGGGGTGCAATATTGTACAGCCTTACGACATTCCAGCCGGGGCAGGGACATTCCACCCTGCGACTTTTCTGCGCTCACTCGATTCCACTCCGTGGGCTACTGCATATGTAGCACCTTCTCGCCGCCCGACAGATGGCAGATACGGAGAAAATCCAAACCGTCTTGGCTCATACTATCAGTTTCAAGCGATCATCAAACCCTCACCGGACAATATCCAGGAGTTGTACCTAAAATCGTTAGAGTATCTTGGTCTTGATGTAGCAAAACACGATATCCGTTTTATCGAAGATAACTGGGAATCTCCGACACTCGGAGCTTGGGGACTTGGTTGGGAAGTTTGGTTAAACGGTATGGAAGTGACACAGTTTACCTACTTTCAACAAGTCGGCGGGATCGAATGCAAACCTGTCACTGCCGAGATCACATACGGAACTGAACGTTTGGCAATGTACCTTCAAGGTGTTGATACTGTTTTTGATATCGTATGGAACATCGATAAAAACGGCAATAAAACCTATTACAAAGATGTGCATAAAGAGAGCGAGATCGAGTTCTCAAAATACAACTTTGAAGTAGCCGATACAGATATGCTTTTTGAAGAGTTTAATGCCAAAAGCAAAGAGTGTTTAAAAACTTTAGAAGCAGGGCTTCCATTACCTGCATATGACCTATGTATGATGGCTTCACATGTATTTAACGTACTCGATGCAAGAAAAGCGATCTCACAAACTGAACGCCAAAACTACATCTTAAAGATTCGTGAACTCTCACGTGGTTGTGCAGAGCTTTACAAAGAGCAAGAGGAAGAGCGTAACAAGAGAGTAAACGGTTAAATATTGCATTTTGCAATTTTTTAAAGCTTTTTGATCTATTTTGTAGTACCATTGTCCTACAAAATTAAAATGGGTTAGGAAATGAATCTTACAAAAGATCAAGAGGCAAAATTTAAAAAACTCGGTATTAACTCCCTTTTGGAGTTAGCTCTTAAAATACCCGCTTCGTATGAGGATTATCAACTTCGATCTACTTTAGAATCAGGCTCCCATCAAGTGATCGATGCTACGATCGAGTCTGTTTACCGAGCTGCTAATTCACTCCAGATCACTTTTTTTGCACATAACTTCGGACATACTGTTCAAGGTGTTGTTTTTAAACCCAAGCCCTATATGATGCACGCTTTTAGTGTTGGCAGCAGGGAGTATTTTTACGGTAAAGTGGACTGTAAAATGGGACAGTGCTCTATGAGTATGCCAAAAAAGATCACACAGGTGGGGAAAATCACTCCAAAGTACAAAACAACTCTCCGAACCGATGTGATGCAAAGACTCTGTAATGAACTGTTGAGTGAAGAGTCTTTGGCCCAAGAGGGGTTAAAACCGAGTATCGCTCAAGAGATACTGGCTTTGCACTTCCCGTCGACACTCCCTCCAAAAGAGCTCAGTGATGCTAGTCAAAAAGCACTGAAGTATCTGGAACTTTTTATCTACCTTTCACAGCTTCGTGCAAAACGGAGATATTTTCAAACCCTGATATCAAAAAAGAGTGAGTATAAATCCTGGAGCAAAACTTTGCCGTTTGAGCTGACTGATGAGCAGAGAGATGCCATAGAAGATATCCGAGATGACTATTCAAAAGATGTTGCAGCCAGACGCATGATCGTAGGGGATGTGGGGAGTGGAAAAACTATGGTGATACTGGCATCTGCTTATATGATGATGCCAAATAGAAGTATATTGATGGCTCCTACGACTATCCTTGCAAATCAGCTTTTTGAAGAGGCACAGAAGTTTTTGGATGTGCGCTCAGTACTTGTAACAAATAAAACAAAAAAAGTGGATTTGAACGAATATGACTTTATCATAGGGACTCATGCACTGCTCTACAGAGAGCTTCCCGAAGCAGCTTTAGTGATGGTGGATGAGCAGCATCGTTTCGGGACACAACAGAGAAATATGCTAGAGAAGCTAGTAAGTTCAGGTGAGAAAAAACCCCACTTCCTGCAGTTCTCTGCTACTCCCATCCCTCGTACGCAAGCGATGATCGAATCTTCTCATATAGATGTGAGTCTGATAACCTCTACGCCGTATAAAAAAGATATAGATACAAAGGTAATCCATAAACAGGACTTTAAAGCGCTTCTAGGGCATATAAAAGATGAGATAGCACAGAACAACCAGGTACTGTTGGTTTATCCCTTGGTGGAGCAGAGTGAGGCTTTAGAGTATCAAAGTATCGACGAAGCGAGAGGATACTGGGAAAAAAACTTTGAGAATGTGTATGTCACGCACGGAAAAGATAAAGAGAAAGAGGAGGTGCTTCTTAATTTTCGAGAGCATGGAGATATCTTGATAGCTACTACGGTTGTGGAGGTTGGGATCTCGTTGCCGAGATTGACAACTGTAGTGATCGTAGGAGCTGAGCGTCTGGGGCTTTCAACACTGCATCAGTTGCGGGGACGGGTGAGTCGAACGGGACTTAAAGGGTATTGTTACCTTTATACAAATGCAAGAGAGTCCAAACGCTTAGAGGAGTTTAGCACTACGACAAACGGTTTTGATATAGCAAACTTAGACTTGCGGTATAGAAAAAGTGGGGATCTGTTAAAAGGGTCAAATCAGAGCGGAAGTCAGTTTAAGTACTTTGACTTCGCCGAGGATGCAAATATAGTTGCCAATGTGAAGAAAGACCTCGAAGTATAAAGTCATTATCGGGCTAGACCCGATAATCTAAAGATTAATATAGACCGAATTTACCGTCGTTTCTTTTGTAAAGAACACGAGTTTTGTCTTCGTTGTCGATAAAGATATCGAACATCTTTCCAGACTCTTTTAGATCGTTGAGTACATCTTCAACCTCACGAGGTTTATACAGATCAAGTTCAACCGGTACGATCTCATCTTCGATTGCAGCTTCTGCTTCTTTTACGTCTACATCTTCAGCTTTAATGCTGTTAAGACCTGTTTTGTGGTGATCTACCTCTTTATCGTGTAAGCGGCGCAGTGCTTTTTCTGCACGCTCTAAAGCGATATCGATAGCTGCATGCATATCACCATCTTTTTGAGTAATAACTATAGTATGCTTTTGCGGTAAGTTTAAAACAAACTCTACGATGAAGTGCTCTTTGCCTTTTTTGTGTTGTGAGCTTGCTACTGCGTTTGCAGAGATGATATCCATATTGTATTTTTTTAGTGCTTCGATCGAAGTTCTCATATGCTCTTTGATAGTATCCGTGAGCTCTAAACCTCTACCTGTTAAAGAAATATTCATACTCTAATCCTTTTTTATTGGATTATAACATTTGTAAGTTTAGAAATAACCAAGAGAGGCTTAGAGTTTTTGGATAGTTCTTCTAAAGTATCGCATAGGTTCAGTTGTCCCTGCTGGATTTGCTGTTACTGTTACATCCATGATTACTGTCCCATCTGATTCTATAGCAGTAGTATTTGCCTCATTAACACCAATGGCAATTGCATTGGTATTGCAGTCACTTCCAGGAAATGTTATATATCTCATACTGATGTTGACATCAAAGGCATTGTTATATCTAAAGTCTATATTTCGTAAATTACATGGATTTACATTTGAAAGTTCAGACATCGCAAATTCTGTAGCTGAACGTGCAAGCATTGTTGATTGTTCATACAAATAGAGATCAGTTGTTCGTTGTGTACCCTGTGTGGATAAACGCAAAGACACAGCTAAGACAGTAGCAACAATTACAATGACAATAATGGCCATAATCATAGCCATTCCGCTACGTTTTAAAACACTGTTTTTTCTTTGCATAGCGCATACTCCTCATTTGCAATAAGATCACTTTTAGCACATACTTGGATCTTTATAAGAGAACCTGCAGAACGAAATCTAAAGGCACTTATATCCTGTGCTAATAAAACTCTTTTTCCATTTGGAATGTATGTCTCCCCTCGCCACGGTTGATAATCATAGTAAAAGTATAAATCATAGAGTTCATTATTATCACCGTGTTGATTCTCCATTGCGACTGCATTGGCCGTCCATGAAAGTTTGTAATATTCTGAGGCTTCTACTCCGGATAAATCTCCAGTACCTGCAAGTGGTGCTAAAGTGTCATTTGTTGTTACTTGAACTCGATGCATAGTTTCACTATGATTAGCAATCGCACCATTATAACCCCAAGGATTAGTGTATGAGAACTGTGAATCTACAAAAAAGATCGCTGAATCATTCATATCTGATCCACCGTTTGAGAGCACTTGAATATTTGTATTGACAGAACCAAAGTTACTGCCCGGGGATACAAGAGAAGTTCCTGTACTGCTATTGAGATCGAGTACTCCGCTCCATAAAGGAGTAGTAGATCCTCTATAGCTGTCATCATCTACCGCAATCCACTCTAAAACATCGGCACTGTCATCACTTGTGCCACCATGTACATAATCCCATGCTCCTACACCAGTGTTAATACCACGAGAAGATTTTTTTAAACGATGCTCTAAACGTTTTGAGATAAACTCTACGGCAGCACCGCTTCGCGATTGCAGATCGTCGTTTACTTTAGTCATTATAAAGTTGTCATATGCTCTTGCTAACAATTCAACCCCGTATTTACCAAGGATTCCCATTACAACTATAACGAAGATAAGTTCAAGCATCGTAAATGCATAACGTTTTTTTATCATGGTAAGATCCTTTTAGCTATCTCAACATCACCGATATTGGCACTATATCCTCTAAGTAAAGTAATAATTGCACCATCTTGTTGTATAACAACTTCAATCTCTTTTATATCGGCATTGTTCAGTGTACCAAAATCAACACAGCCACCTCCATCACATTGTGTAACTGTTACTGTTGCTTTATAAGGGTTATCATCTTTGTAAGTTCCGGCAGAAGCAATACCAGTTATGACATCTCTATTGTTCCAGTAGTTTTCCAAGTAGTCCAAAGTGTTGTCAACTGCATTGTTATTAGCAACACCTATAGCTGTTATATCGCTTAAACATCTTCTGTTTACGTGCCCTATTCTTTTGTTTGGAGTACCGGCTATACATCCGGCAGTGTTAATGACTCTGGATAAATCACCGGAAGTACTTTCATCATATTGTGAATTCTCATCCCAATAATATGCCATCGCTTCATTGAGTATTGTTTCTGAAGCAAAAATAGCCTCTTGTACTATGCTGGCTTCTACATTTTTATCTGTCGTTTGTGTCATAACCGGTAATGATACGACTGCTATCCCCATAATAACTATGGCGAAGATCAGTTCGATCATTGTAAAAGCAGTTCTTCTTACCACATTATTCTCCTATTTGTCGCTGGTGCGATCTTCGTCTCTGTAGTACTGTCTTCTTCATGCAATCCGCTCCAACCGCTATTACCCATAAACTCAACCGTAAATTTATTTGTGATCGCACTTTCGTTATTTTCATCAAATATCAACCAAGGAGATGATTGCATCTGCATGATTGCATCGTACGGTAATGAATTGGTACCGTCGTATCGCAATTGTGTTTCATAAGTGTAGTTGTTTGAATATATTCTGTTTGTTTCACTGACTTTATTGTAATTAACTTCAGATACAGTCCCTATAATACCGTCTTTATCAGGGACAACCCCTCCCGTAGTAATATTTATATCATGGTAAGGGTTTGTCCACCATCGTATATCGTTAGTTTGAATCGCATCTAAAGGAAGATTGTTATTCACTGTATTTCCAGGAGAACATACCATTCCCGGATCGCGAGGATTACAGTAGATTGCATTATAAATAAGCACTTTTGTTTTATGTATATTGCTTGCATCATTTCCTGTTGTACAAGGTATAGAGTTACACAATACCGTTACTTTAGGAGC
>JBEWQA010000095.1:0-2493 GCA_047689515.1 Candidatus Sulfurimonas kebritensis | reverse complement strand
GAATGACGGTGGGTGTTGGGAATGACGAACGCAACGTCATCCTTGGGCTTGACTTAGAGATCTTTATGTCAAAAAGAAATTCTCAATTCTTTTGAGTTGAACTTCAGTATAACTTATATCTGAATATAAGAATGAGATAACCAGCTTATATTTTTTTCTATGTACTACTTGCATGAGTATATCATCATTAAAGTTCATATAGTCATGTATCATTGCATTTCTAAGCCCTATAGCACTTTTCATTGTAGAGTAGACATCATCATCTATAAGTCCGATCTCATACATAAAAGAAAAAGCATCTGAGCCTTTTTGTGCGATAACGGGACAGTTATAATGTTTCAAAATTCTTTTTGCTTTTCCTATAGCATTTTCTACGATCACTTGCATAGAGTTTTTAACAGCTCTGATCTCGATCTTTGACCATTTTTCTTTATTACTCATTTGATCCAAAATCTCTGCTTCTTCTTGGGCTATCTGCTTAGTTTTCTCCAAGTATTCTTGAAATGTCATCTTCTTTTCCTTTTAAAATTTCATACCCTTTTTTAATACTTGAAAGCATTTCTGGAGTTGCTTTAGATAAGTCTATAACATCATAATCGACTTCATCAAAACCAAATTTTCCACCAATATCCGTCCAAACTTTGGAGTATACTCCCCAACCATCATCAACACTGTCATCTGTTACTAAAATTGCAAAATCATAATCACTTCTTGCATGTTGTGTACCAATCGCACGGCTACCAAAAAGTAAAGCTATATCTATGTACGCCAATTCTTGCGAAGAAAAAGCTTGTTGTAGTTCTTCCAAGCTTATTTGTTTTGTTCGTCCATAAAATCGATGCTTATTATTTAACATTTTAATATCTTAAAACTACAGCTGCACCGACAGCGATCTGGTAGACGATCTGTGTGATATCTTTGATCACTTGTAAGTACTTCGTATCTACTTCACCCATTACTAGGATCGAATCCCCGGGCTGGACTTTATACTCACTTCCAAATGAACTCTCAGCTTTGTAGTTTATCACTTGTCCATTTTTCTTGATAATGAGTATATTGTCAGTATTTGCTCTGAAGCTATACCCGCCGCATGAGTTTATATAATCATCAAAACACATATTTTGTACATAGCTTTGCGCACCGGGGAGCATCACCTCCCCTTGTACGATCACCATATGGCTCTTTTTCGGGATATAGATCTCATCTTGGTCCTCTAGGGTTACTTGAGAGAGGTTTGAGTCTTTGTTGATCACCACTTTCCCTTTGAGTTCCACCTGCTTTGCCCGCTCTATAAAGTTCATCACAAGCTGCGCTTCCTGTTTTCGGATGATCGCTTCCTCTGTACTCATAGAGCCAGTTGTGAGTGTTTTTGCCTCGAGATCGTTGAGTTGTGCATCGAGCAGCTTTTTTTGCTCCTCGGCTATACT
Source organism: Candidatus Sulfurimonas kebritensis (assembly GCA_047689515.1). Lineage (GTDB taxonomy): Bacteria > Campylobacterota > Campylobacteria > Campylobacterales > Sulfurimonadaceae > Sulfurimonas > Sulfurimonas kebritensis. Next base: position 1,066 of record JBEWQA010000095.1, on the reverse strand, counting down.
TTTTCTATACAGCTGAAATGAGTCCATATCTGAAAGTGGTGAGGGTTTTATCATACTAAACACCTCTGCAAGTGTCGTCCCTTTGGGCACCACTATGTTGTGCAGACTCAAGTGCTCTCCGGTGATCTTGACCGATATACTTTTTGCATTGTGATCAGGAAGGAACTCTACCACTTCACCGCTATGCAGCAAGAGGTCTTTGTGCTCTTTTATGCTGTAGATCTTCACTGTTTGTTCATTATCTTGGTTCCACTTCGTCACTGTGAAGTTTGTCGCAGTCGGGTTTGGAAGAGAAGCTTTAAGTATCTTACTTAGCTTTACTGTATCGTTTGTCATCTCAAATCTATACGGACGCTTTACATCTCCTGTGATCTCTACATAGTTCTTGACACTCTCAACATTAACCACATCCCCGTTTTGAAACTGAAATACATCGAGCTGACCGTCTAACAAAAATTTGTAAAGATCAAACGACTTGAGCACTTTGTTGTGTCGAAGCACGGTGATGTTTCGATAACTGCCGTACTCATTCTCAACCCCTCGAGCTTTATCTAAAAACTGTATGATAGAGTCGGATGAGAGCCCCTCATAGAGTCCCGGTTTGTTTACAGCCCCTGTCACAAATACACTGACAGGCTGGTAGTTTCCGAGATCTGCATATACATATACATTTTTCTTAAACACACTCTTGATCTTATGCTCCAATGTTTTTGAAAGCTCCTCATTTTTAAGCCCTACAAGCTTGATCGTACCAACTTTCGGCAAAAATATATTTCCTTGAGAGTCCACAGGGATGCTGGCGTTAAAATCAAATGCACCCCATAGTCGGATGTTTACTACATCACCGATGTTGATCAGATAGTTAGGGTTGTAGCGGTGTTGCTTATTTTGGGCGAATGAGCCGTTAAACAGACGAAAACCAAACACTTTTTTGCTCTCTTGCATCACTGTTGCATTTGCCTCTACACCTTTGGGTGCGACATCTATATCTATAGCATTTAAACTTGTTAGAAGGATTAAAATTGTTACTATTATTTTTTTCATTTTTCTACTCTTTATGATCTTT
>JBEWQA010000094.1:0-2621 GCA_047689515.1 Candidatus Sulfurimonas kebritensis | reverse complement strand
GAACTGCCCTTACTCTAAGTGAATCTGCTGCAGCAGGTCGCGGTGTAGATATTGAGAAAGTACGAGTAAGTGGGCGAGACGGCAATATTGGTGAAAGAACAAGCGATGAGATAGCCGTAATGGCACTGCGCGGCGGGGATATTGTAGGTCGCCACACTGTCGGATTTTATAACGACGGAGAGTTTATCGAGCTCAACCATACAGCTACTAGTAGAAATACCTTCTCACAAGGGGCTATCCGTGCAGGAAAATGGTTAGCCGACAAAGAGGCCGGACTCTACTCTATATCTGACTGTTTGGAGTTGGACTAAAACTTTTTAGCGCTTTGCGCTAACTTCGCCCAAGCAGAGTTTTCCTCTGCTTTTATCGCTGCATCATACGCTTTTTCAGCCTCTTCATCCTGCCACAATTTTTCATATACAGAACCAAGCAGGTACTTTTGTCTTGCTCTTTCCTGAGGCGGTAGTGTAGCACTGTCAAGTGATTTGATCACCTCTAAGGCAGCTTTATAATCTTCTTTATTCATATACGCCCGGTATAAAGAGAACTCCACATAAGGAGTTTGCGGGTGAGCATCTGTCTTTTGCTGTATATCGTAAATCTTTTTGCCGTATTTGATGACCATGTTATCATCTTTTTTCAAGACACCTACGGCGACCATATTGGCATAACGATCTATATCTTTATAGCTGTCTTTAAAAGTCTCTTCCACCTTAACGATAGCCTTGATCATCTCATCCTCTTTTTCAAGCCTGTTATAGGTGTCAAAGAGGATTCTATAGACATCGAGATACTTGCTCTGTTTATCAAGCTCTATAAGTTTGATAAGATCTTTTGCCGCTTGGAGCAGATCTTGGTAGTTCCCCGTTGCAAAATCAACTTTTATATATCTGTATAGCCACATCTCTTTCTCTTTGAGATTATCGGCATCGATATTTTTCTGCGTCATTTGTTTAGCAAGCTGATAGTCCCCACCCATCATAGCACACTCATATATACCGTCATCCCACTTGCTTGAGAGCGTTACGTTATGCTCACTTGAGATGATAAGTACACCTTCGCAGTTTTTATTCTCCAAAGAGTTTTTCATAGCACCGATCGCAGCCTCTTTGATAATCGCCTCCACATCAGGATAGTTTGTAACATCTAAATTCATCAGCTGAGATTTAAGAGACAATACATCATCATATCTGCCTAAACTGTTGAGGAGTTTCGCTTTTTCATAAAGTGCTTTTAAACCTATAGAGTCGCTTTGGTACTCCTCTATCAGTTTGTTAAACTCTGCAAGTTTTGTAGAGCTGTTCATATCATCTACATCAAAAAAGAGCTGATCCTTTTCAAACTCAATCTGCCCTATAAAATCACCGTCCGGGAATTTTTTTATATAGCTGTTAAGTGCATCAAGAGCCTCTCTTTTATGCTCGGTATATGCCAGGTTCAATCCAACCTGCGCCAAGGCCTCCTCATACTCGTCATACGTTGGATTAAGCCCTTCTAGGAGTGCTTTGGCAACATCTGCAGCGGCTTGGTATTGATTCTTGTCCTTGAGTCTAGTGATCAGGTCTAAAGAGCCTATAACATCCTCCATAAAAAAGTACGGTTTGGCATTTACGATCTTCTCTATATATGTACTTGCTTTTGCAGGCGATTTTTGAAAGAGCAGGTTTGCCAAATGGTACGCTGCCTGAACTGCCACATCTACATCTTTAGTATCATAAAGTGCTTTTTTATACGCTTTTTCAGCTTGCGATGCACCCCCCGCATCCTCATAGCTCTCACCTTTGTAGATATACCCCTGTTTTGCGTATTTGCTTCCGGCATGTTCACTAAATAGTCTGTCAAAGAAATAGTCGGCATCGGAATTCATATCTATTTTGGAGTATGAATAAGCGATCAAAGAGAGCACTTCGGCAACATTCTCATCAGCCGAATATTCCCGTAAAAATATTTTTGCATTTGCAATAACATTGTCGTAATCTTTCAGTTTGGCATATATCTTGATCTGGTAGTAGAGCAGCTCTGCTTTAAAGAGTGTGTTGGGATAACGTTTTAATATATCCTTAGTGATCTCCAAACATCGTTCGTAATCTTTCTCTTGATAATACTGTTTTACTTTAATGTACTCTGAGACATCCTCCACCCTTTTGATAGCTACGGGATTACCCTGTATGTCCAGACTTCCAACATAAGGGAGTTTATCTTTATCCATAGAGAAAGGAAAGTTCAGAGCTAATGGAGAGCGTTGGTCTTCTTTGATCAGCGGGAGTTTCTTTTTGTAGCCTACAACAAACCAAGAGTCACTCAGATCTACATCGGCAATAAAGGTCTGTGGTTCACGGGAGAGATCGAAGATATTTGGATAGAGCTTCATCTTGTACTTCGGCTCCACTTTGAGAAAATAGGTCCCTTTTTGAACAAATGTGTCCACTTTAAAAAACTCATCCTCGAGATGTTTTAACTCTTTAGATGATTTTTTTGAAAATGCACATACTATTTTTTCTACCTCATAAAACTCGTTTTTAAACTCTTTACAGGTAAATTGTGTTTTGTCGTTTATATTAAGTGTAGCGTATCTATTGAAGTCATCTTTTGCACTGTCGATCGTAACCTCAAGTGCAAAA
>JBEWQA010000093.1:0-2632 GCA_047689515.1 Candidatus Sulfurimonas kebritensis | reverse complement strand
CATCTAGACTCAGTGACTTTAACATCTCTAAATCTCTGTTTGTCTCACGCCCTGCCGTTGTGAGATAGTTTCCGATAACGATAGAGTTCGCACCATACTCAAAGATCTCACTTTGACGCTCACCGAACATCAGTTCACGTCCCCCTGCGACCATGATACGTTCGGCATCAGGAAGCGTTTGGCGTGTGAGTTTGATAAGCTCCAAGGCCTCATCGGTCGTAAGAGGATTTGGTTGTAGTTCGAGTGCCGGGTTATGGTGGTAGAAATTGATAGGCACACTTGTGGGGTTTAGCTCTTTGAGAGAATTTAACATGCTCACTCTGTCCTCCTGCGTCTCTCCAAGCCCGAAAATTCCGCCGCTTATAAGTACCATTCCAACTTCATTGACATTTTGACAGGTCTCAAAACGTTCACTCCAGGGGTGTGTCGTACAGATCTGCGGATAAAACGCTTCACTCGTCTCTAAGTTGTGGTTATACGCTTTTATACTGGCTTTTTTCAGCTCTTTAAGCTGCTCGATCGAAGCGGTACCGTTGCAGGCGATCAGACGAAGCTCGGGTGCCACTTTTTGCACCTCTTTGGCTGTAGAGCAGACAAACTCTAAAGTTTTATCATTGAGCCCTTTATCGGCAGTCACAAGACAAAATCCAAGTGCACCGCTATCACGAGCTGCAATCGCTTCAGCTTTGATCTGATCTATCGGTTTTTGTTTGTAGCGCTCTATATCTGCTTTGTAGCGGACACTTTGGGAACAAAATTTACAATCCTCTTTACATGTACCGCTGTTGATATTACAGATCGAGCATAAAAATATTTTTTTAGACATATGTTACTTTCTTTGAAAGGAGTACTCTTTTGTGAGTTTAAACTCCTTTTTTTTCTTCCTTGTAAAGTATTTCACATCAAACTGTTTGGGAGTGATCTCCAAAAGAGCACACTCCGAAAGAGCTTTGTTCCTTGCACAAACTTCACCCGGATTCAGGTAAAGTGTTTCCCCTTTGTATTCTACACTAAACTTGTGCGTATGACCAAATATAACCACTTCGGTATCGTTGGACATATAAAAAGGGAGGTGCATCAGCTTAAAACTCGTATTTGCCAGTTTAAAGTAGTTTGGTTCCTGCACTAAGTTGTACTTGTTATGTAAAGAGACCAGGTGCGCATCGTTGTTCCCATACACCGCTACATAACGCGGAGTATTTTGTTTGAGATACTCCAGAACGTCAGGCTCTACAATATCACCCGCATGGATAAAAAATTCAGCCCCTTGCTCTTTTAACATCTCGATCGCTTTGATCGCCCTGTTTGTTTTTGTGTGTGAGTCGGAGATCACTCCGATTTTTATAGATTGTTTCGGAGTTTTATTTCTCGTCAATCTCTTCACGAGGCGTTTTTGTTTTACATTTAACACACTCATATACCTCTTTGTTTCTAAACGTTCTTGGTGCGAGTACGCCGTCACACCCTTCCTCTTTACATTTTATCGTAGTTGGTTCAAATTTTGAGATAAATTTACAGTCAGGATAGTTTTCACATCCCCAGAACGGTCCGCGTCTTGAGTTTTTGAGGCTCAGTTTTCCACCGCAGTCCGGACAAGGTGTTTCACTCACCTTCTCCTCAACCTGAATACTTTTGGTATTTTTACAATCAGGATAGTTTGAACATGCTAAAAACTGCCCGTTACGGCCATTTTTCACAACCATATCGCCGCCACATTTTTCACATTTTTCGTCAGCGACCTCCTCTTTTTTCTCCACTTTGTTCCCATCTTCATCCACCTGTTCGGTGTATTTACATTTCGGAAAACCGCTACATGCGACAAACTGACCGAAACGACCAGAGCGAAGGAGGAGTTCACTGCCACATTTTGGACAATTACGCCCTAGAGGTTTTGCCATTTTCAGTGATACTATCTTCTCTTTTCCCTCTGCGATCTTAGCCATAAACTCATCATAAAAATCGATCAGCAGTTTTTCCCAGTCTACATCACCATCAGCGATCTCATCGAGTTTTTCTTCCATATTCGCTGTAAAGTTGATGTCGACAATGTTGGCAAAATGTTTCTCTAAGATCTCGGTAACGGTAAAAGCGATCTCCGTCGGTACGATCTGTTTTTTCTCAATGTTTACGTAGGTTCTGTTTGTAAGCGTCGCAATTGTCGGCGCATATGTTGACGGACGACCAACCCCTTCAGATTCAAGTTTTTTGATGAGGCTTGCTTCTGAGTATCTTGAAGGCGGTTCGGTAAAGTGTTGCTCAGGTTTAACTTTTTCTATCTCTGCTTTATCACCCTCTTTGAGTGTTGGAAGCAGTTTGTCTTTGTCATCGGTTCCCGTAACTTTATAAAAACCGTCAAAGATCAGTTTTCTCCCGCTTGCACGATACTCGTTCTCATTCCCACTGAAGATGATCGATTGTTGTTCAAATACGGCGTCTTCCATCTGACATGCCATAAAACGCTCATAGATTAAACGATAAAGTTTTATCTCATCCGCTTTTAAAAACTTCGCCGCAACTTCAGGAGTGAACTGCAACATAGTTGGGCGGATCGCCTCGTGGGCCTCCTGGGCACCTTTGGCTTTTTTTGTATATACTTTAGCATTTTTCGGCAGATATTTTGCCCCGTAACGAC
>JBEWQA010000040.1:0-15458 GCA_047689515.1 Candidatus Sulfurimonas kebritensis | reverse complement strand
ACTCCTTTAGATGTGGAGCAAACTTTTAAAATGATCAAGTGGGTACACCCCGAATATGACAACTACTACGATCTCTGTGAAGGGATTAGTTTTGTTTTTAAAAATGCAGGACATATTTTAGGTTCCGCTTTTATCGAGGTCTCTTATATGGACGATAACGATTCACGCTCTATCGTTTTTACAGGGGATATCGGCAACAACAATGAGCTAGTTTTACCCAATTTGACACAATGTGAAAGAGCAGACTATCTTTATACAGAGACAACTTATGGAGACAGGGACCATCAACCCATAGAAGCAACACTTCAGGAGTTTAAAGAGACCTTGCTGACTACGCTGGAGAGGGGTGGTAATGTACTGATCCCATCTTTTGCCGTAGAGCGTACACAAGAGATACTGTGTATCTTAAAAGAGATGTTTGAAAACGATGAGCTTCCGAAAAGATCGCAAGTGTTTTTGGACTCTCCAATGGCAACACGGGCAACAGAAGTCTATGAAAGCTACAATTATGAGCTAACAGACAAGTGCAACAATTTTGACTTTAACGGACTTGTATTTACAGAGACTCCCGAAGCTTCAAAGAACATCAATAATGTTGAAAAAGGAGCGATCATCATTGCAGGTGCCGGGATGTGTAACGGCGGTAGGATCGTACACCATTTTAAACACCGTATCTGGAATGAGAAAAATGCAGTAATCTTTGTAGGTTTTCAAGCAGAAAAGACTCTCGGACGTGAGATAGTTGAAGGTGCAAAATGGATCAATGTGTTAGGGGAGGATATCATTGTAAAAGCTTCGATCCATACTATTAACGGTTTTTCTGCTCATGCTGATCGTGACGGTATGATCAGATGGATCTCCGGGATAAAAAACCTGCAAAAAGTATTTTTGGTTCATGGGGAGATAGAGAGTCAAAATGCCTTTAAAGAAACCCTCAAAAAAGAGCTCAATATAGATGCACATATAGTGGGCTTTAAAGAGAAGATAGTGCTTGATTAATCAAATACTTATATAATCATTCGATTTTATTAAAAAGGGAAGAGATGATTAAAAACTCTCAAAAACCAAATATAGGTGTATTTTCATACAAATTCTTCGCAAGAGCCAGATTTGGCTTTTTAATTACAATACCGACTATTGTCATTATGGTAATACCTGCATTTATTTTAGACATGATGGCAACACTCTATCAAATAATAAATTTTAAAGCTTACGAGATCCCTTTGGTAGAGAGAAAAAAGTATATAGTTATTGACAGACATGCTCTGAGTTATCTCAACTTTATGGAGAAGTTCTTTTGTGTCTATTGCGGATACTTTAACGGCATAATGCAGTATGTTTCAGAGATTGCCGCTAGAACCGAAGAGTTCTGGTGTCCGATCAAACATGCTAAAAAATTGGGCTTTGAGCATGAAAGATATGACAACTACCTTGAGTTTGGAGACTCAGAAGAGTACCATGCCAAAAGAAAAAACATTCGCCTTACTATGAGAGCTGAATTAAAAGAAAAAAAATAATTTTTTTTCTTTTATGAAGCAAATCCCGATCTAAAGTTGTCTTTTTTCACCACGATCTCTTTTTGCTTCTCTTTTCTTCGTGTATCTTTCTCTACAAAGATCTTCTTACGGGTGTTCGGGTCGAGTTCCGTGTAGTACATCACAGCTGAATATGTCCCGGGAGTCGGAGTGAATACCTGCGCTTGTTCGGGATTCATCTGCAGTTCATCTCTTGTAAAGCGTTTGAGCTCATGCATGTCACTCTCTTTACACCCCGGGTGGGCTGCTATAAGGTAGTAGGTTAAAAACTGCTTCTTCCCCTCTTCCTTATTTAACTTGTCATACATCTTTTTAAAGTCTATCAGCTCCTGTTTTCCCGGTTTTCCCATCAGTTCAAGGACGCGCTGATCCGTATGCTCGGGTGCTACTTTCATCTGCCCCGAGATATGGTGTTTTACCATCTCTTTAAGGTAGCTGTAGCCATGCTTTTTATCGGCATTGATCAGATCGTAACGCACACCTGAGGCTACAAACGCTTTTCTTACACCCTCAACTTGGCGTACCTGACGAAGCAGGTTTATGTTTCTGCTGTGGTCTACTTTCATAGAGCTGCACAAGTGGTTTGCATCGACACAGCGTTGGTGAGCACAGGTTCCGAGCTTGAGCTTTTTATTACACTCATAGCCGTACATATTTGCCGTAGGCCCCCCTACATCGGAGATGATTCCCTTATAGTCTTTATACTTGTTAAACTCTTTTGCTTCTGAGAGTATACTCTCTTCTGAACGGGTTCTTATAGTACGCCCCTGATGGACACCGATAGCACAGAAGTTACATTCACCCCAGCATCCGTGGTGGGTCATGATCGAGAACTTAATAGTCTCCAAACATTTTACTTTGCCCTCTTTTCTATGATAGGGATGCAGTTCTCTTGTAAACGGCAGTTTGGCATTGGCATCCATCTCCTCCTCATTGAGGTAGTCACATGGAGGGTTTTGGATCAAAAAGCGGCTGTCAACCGGTTCACAGAGTCCGTTTGCGGAAATAGGATCGTTGTTGTCGTAAAACGCATCAAACATATCTATATACTTCTCTTTATTGTCCAAACACTCTTGATGTGAAGGGAGTTGTATATACTCATACTTTGGCTCTTTTGCGATATAGCAGATCCCTCGGATATCTCTGTAGTCACGCCCTTCGTCAAGTGCACGGGTGAGCTGTTCGATCGCGATCTCCCCCATACCGTAGACCAAAATATCTGCTTTTGAGTCAAAAAGTACCGGTTTTTTGAGTTTGTTTTGCCAGTAGTCGTAGTGTGTGATGCGTCGCAGTGAAGCTTCAATCCCGCCAAGGACGATCGGAGCCGTATTTTTAAAAAAACGTCTGATCAGGTTTGTATAAACAAGTACCGCACGATCGGGGCGTTTGTTGTTGACACCGCCGGGTGTATAGTCATCTGAATTACGAAACTTCTTTGTCGCCGTATAGTTTGAGACCATAGAATCAACACTTCCGCCGCTTACACCCCAGTAGAGACGCGGTTCACCGAGACGTTTGATATCTACGTCACTTTTTATATCGGGCTGACCGATGATCCCGACACGATACCCCATACGCTCGAGCATTCTGCCAACCATCGCTACACCGATAAACGGAGAGTCTATATAGGCATCACCGCTTACAAGGATCACATCACACTGATCCCAGCCGCGAACTTCCATCTCCTCACGTGTAGTCGGCAAGAAATCCTTAGCTTTAAAAGTTACTGTATCTCTGTTTTGATTATTATTTTTTCTGCGTCTGCTCAAAGTCTTTACCTAGGGGTGTTAATTTTTCGTATCATACAATGTTCATGCTTTAATTTTGGTATAGAAAAAATTATACTTCGATCTCTATTGTTTGTTTATTTTCCATACTTTTATCGATTGCATCGTCGATTTTGTCAAAAAGTGTTTCAAGATCATCCGTCTCACTCAGGTCTGTTACTCCAAAATAGTATTTCGTCCCTTCTTCAAGTGCTTGTGCAAATCTTTTGACAAGCTTTTCCGCCATTAGGTGTGCACCTCCGAGTGAAGTATTGCTTGCCAAAATCATAAAACGCTCCTCATCAATTTTACCAAAGTAGTCATGCTGACGAATAGCTTTTTGGATAATTTTACCCGCCTGACGCAAAAAGCGTTTTTTCTCTTGTTCTGAACTACTATTGAGTTCAAACTCCAAACCTATAACGGAGAGCTCCACTTTGTAGCGTTGCACCCTTGCAATCTCCCGAAGAAGTATCTCCTCCATAAATGTGCGGTTATAAGCTTTAGAGACGGGATCTTTTTCAAGAACTTCAACAAGCTCTTTCGAAAGTGAAGAGAACTTTTGGTCTTTTTCTCCATCTATTGAAGAGTCATGTTCATATAGCTTCGTATATCTTTTGATATGAAACATCAAAACAAAAGTGTAAAGAAAAGTACTTATCAGTACATTTCCAAGGACGATAGCAGTAAAAAGATCGTAGTATATAAACTCTTTTGGCAGTGAGTGCATCATAATGATAGCGAGTGCACCTTTCATCCCCGAAAGGGTGAGTGCATATGTCCAATAAAATGGCAGCTTGGAACTAACTACCAAGGTACTAATACTTCCAAACCTGATCAGTGTCGTAAGAGCAAATACAACTAAAATCTCATAAATATAACTCCATAGCAGGGAGAGATCAATGATATTTGCAATAACAACAAAAACAACCGCATTGGCAAATATTCCGATAAACATTGCCTCTTTTTTATACTCACGAAACTCATGTTTTGTAATGGCAGGTATATGTTGCAGCAGTTCTATATATTTACTGTAAATATTTCCATTATTACTCAGATCGGAGGTTTTAGGGTGCAGAGAGCTTTCGCGCTGTACTAAGAGCTTAAAGGTGATCACGGCGACTACTATCGATAAGATCCCTGCAATGTGGAAGTATTCCGCCAATAAAAACGAACTAATTACGATAAGGTAAATGATCAAAAACTGATCAAACGGATTACGCAGCACTTTTAGAGCCAGAAACCCTAAAGATGCACTTGATGCACCGATGAAACTAGAAAGCAGTAAAACTTTTACAACGGTGACATTGATAGAGAGGAGATCGACCGGTCCCCCTTGCAGAAGCGGCAAAGCTACAAAATAGTAAAGGATCAATGCCGTAACATCATTAAAAAGAGATTCAGATTCTGCATAGATCTTTAAGCGCTGCGGCAAAGAGAACCGAGACATTATCGCACCGACAGTGATCGCATCAGTAGCCATTAACATCGTAAACAGCGCTAAAAGCATCCCGACAGTAAAACTATACTCAGGCAATAGATAAGGCGTTATAAAAACTGCCAAGGATATAGAGATAACAACTGCTATCACCGCAAGATAGAAGATCTCTTTTGCGTAACTTTTCAGCTCCTTGAGTGATATGTTTAATATATCGGGCAATAAAATAACAGGCAGCATCAAGTAGAGGATCTCATTAAACTCCTGCTTGCTGATATGGATATAGTGGGGAAAATAGATTGAGAGGAGAAAAACATAAAAGATAATTGCCAAAGTCGCGGGAATTTTCGTCACCTCCTCGGTCAAGCGTGAAAGCAATATAATCAATAATAAGACCGTAATCAGTAGAAGCATCTCTATTTCCCTTAGTAACTTTTTTTGCTATTATACTTGAAATCTCAAATTTTTTTGTATAATAATTTATAAATTTACTGAAAAGATTATAGATGATGTACCCTTATGATAAGCTAGAAAACTTTACACTCAAAAGCCTTCTTGAACGCTCAGCCGAACTTTACAACAATAAAGATGCCTTCTCACACGTCGGGAAAAAAGCTTTGAAATATCGCGAACTTGACGAAAAAGTCAAAGCGATGGTAAAGCTCTTGCATGAAAAAGGGGTCCATAAGGGTGATAAGGTAGCCCTTTTAAGTGAAAATATGCCAAACTGGGTCATAGCCTACCTTGCTATTACATACTTTGGTGCTGTAGTGGTCCCTATCCTGCCCGATTTCAATCCATCCGATGTGCACCATATATTACGTCACTCCGAAGCAAAAGCGGCATTTGTTTCCCAAAAGCATCTCTCAACGATCGAAGATTTCGAACATTCTAAACTCAAGTTTGTGATAGAGCTCGACAATCTCAAACTAGCAGATCATCTTACAAACCACTCCTATATGGAACTTCTCAAACAAAAACTCTCAAATCACAAAGAGCTGCCGCTGCCCGAGGAGGATGATCTTGCTGCCATTTTATACACATCCGGGACAACGGGACACTCAAAAGGTGTGATGCTAACCCATAAAAACCTGGTCACCAATGCACTCACGTCGTATAAAAATATCACGATCACAGATGATGACATATTTTTATCGATTCTCCCTCTTGCACATACATTTGAATGTACGGTAGGGATGCTTATCCCTATGGTCCACGGTGCGAGTGTCGTTTATATAGACAAAGTACCCACACCGAGTGTACTGGTAAAAGCACTTAGTGTTGTTCGCCCGACAATGATACTGTCAGTACCGCTAATCATTGAGAAGATCTTTAAAAACAAAATTCTTGCAAAATTCCAGCACTCATTTGTTTTAAAACATCTCTACAAAGTTCCGTTTATCCGTAAAACGCTTCATCAGCTGGCAGGAAAAAAACTGTTGGAGACTTTTGGCGGCAGACTCAGAATGTTTGCAGTCGGCGGAGCACCTCTTGCTTCTTATGTAGAGCAGTTTCTTATCGATTCTGACTTCCCTTACCTTGTAGGTTACGGCCTGACAGAAACCGCTCCCTTACTTGCCGGGACCCGCATGGGGATGCCTCATAAAAGAGGCTCTACCGGTCTGGCAATGCCGGGAGTTGAACTCAAGATCAAATCTCCCAATCCAAACAGCGGTGAGGGGGAGATAGTTGCGAAATCCCCAAGTGTAATGTTAGGGTACTACAAAGATGAGGAGAAGACCAAAGAGGTGTTTGATGAAGATGGTTATTTTCGTACGGGAGATCTCGGCTATATAGATGATGACGGCTACCTTTTTATAAGCGGTAGAAGCAAAAACATGGTCCTGGGCCCAAGCGGAGAAAATATCTATCCTGAACAGATCGAATCAATCATCAATGAAGGAGAAGCGGTGCTTGACTCTCTCGTTATGCAACAAAATGAAAAACTCGTAGCAAGGGTGCACCTTGATTATGAACTGATCGACAAAATGTTTAACGCGCACAATACACCTGATGATGTTGTAAAACAGAAGATTGCCGAGTACTTGGAAGATCTAAGAGGTGAAGTAAACACTAAAATGGCATCATATTCTAAAATAACGAAATTTATCGAGCAGATCGAACCGTTTGTAAAAACGCCGACGAAGAAGATAAAACGCTATCTTTATGCAGAGTAGCGTTTTAAAAAATTATTTAAATTGAGGCTGTACGAAAGGGACAACTTGTTTCTTACGACTGAGTACTCCGTCTAACCAAGCTTTGTTGTTCTCTAGTTTTGTCTCAAATGCAGCTTCGATCTTACTTGCATCATCAGAAACAACAAGCAGTTTTGACCCCTCTTTGATGATGTCTGTCAAAAGGATAAGAACAGTGTGCATACCACCCTCCTCTTTCATCTTTTGCATATCTTCCATAAGTTCATCTTCGCGAGACTCTAAAACAGAGATATCTACCATCTCCAGCTGACCAATACCGACTTTTGTACCGTTCATGTCAAACTCTTTATAGTCACGTGTGTTTAAGTTGCGAGCCGATGCACCCTCTACTGCAGATTTTGCAATAAACATATCCATAGCTAGTTTTTTATAATCCTCTACCCCGCAGATCTCACTTAATGCTTTTACCGCTTTCGTATCTACTTTTGTACAGGTCGGTGAGCGGAAGATAACAGTGTCACTAAGGATTGCAAGCATCATCATCCCTGCGATATCTTTTGGGATATCAATACCGTACGATTTGTACATCTCATAGATAACTGTATTTGAACACCCGATCGGTCTGATCCAAGCTTCAAGCGGTGCATCCGTGATAAGATCACCCAGCTTATGGTGATCGGCAATCCCTACAATTGTAGCGTCATCGATATCATCTTGAAAGTGTGGCTTATCAGTTGAGTCAATAATAAATACTTTCTCACCCGCTACCGAAGTTTTTAACTCAGGAACTCTGTCTGCATAACCGAATGTATCTAAAATAAATTGTGTTTCAGCAGAAATATCACCTTGACGAGCCGGGATATACTCCTCATCTTCTACCTGGTTTTTTAAGTATGATAGTGATATTGCACCTACAATTGAGTCACTATCCGGATTTTTGTGTCCAAATGCATATACTGACATAAATTAAGCCTTTAATTTTTTTTCGAATTATACACTATCATTTATAAATTTTCTAGCTTATTTAAAACAAGCTCATATTCTGAAAGGGCTTCTTCAATTCCGTCAATATCGATGATATCAATTGCCCGGAGCAGTTTTTTTGCAAATTCGGTAAAGTAGTAGATCTGTAACTTTGATGCGATCGCATATAGAGCACTTGCAAACGCTTTGGCATCTTTGAGATCATTACTCGCTTTTGCACCTTCAAAAAGCTTTTGAAGTTTCTCATTGTGTTGTTCTAAAAAGGCTTCTGCCTCTTTTGGTTCAAGATCTGCAAAAAGATCTTCGTGTATCTGCATATGAATTTGCTGCAGCTCTAAAACATTTGTAGAGTTAAGTACATTCATCGATGTTTTAAAGAGTTGGTGTTTAGAGATAGGTTTTTTCAGGTGTCCCACCACTTTTGCACCATTTTTAGCAAACTTCACACCTTTTAAACTGCTGCTTGTTAAGGTCACTACAGAAGCCTCAGAGATCTTGGCTATCACTTTTGAGACGGCATTGTCCTCCCCTGTCAGTATCCTTATATCGATAAAGATCAGATCATAACTGTCTTGTTTTAGCGCCTCTATCGCTTCTCTAGCGTTACTGTAGGTATCTACCTTCACATGACTTTCTAAAAAAGACTTCCTGAACATATCTCTACTCTCGTCATCTGTATCGATCACCATAACCGAAGCACCCTCAGGACGGATAAGGGAAAAATCTATCTGCTCATCATCAACATTTTCTTCGGCACTCGGAAGCACGATCTCGACATCGTTAAGTGAGAGTATAAATGTAGTCCCTTTTGCATACTCGCTGTAAAAAGTGAGATCACCCTGCATCATCTGCGCTATCTTTTTATCGATCGTCAGTCCCAGTCCCAAAGAGTGAGAATCTCTATTTTCATCATCAACGACATTTTCAAACATCTCAAAAACTTTTTCCTGCTGATCTTTTTTGATCCCTATACCGCTGTCTTCGACAATGATCTGTAAATTTACTGTATTGTTAGCGACATTTTTTCCGTTTGGCTTGAGGTAAACATTGACATACCCTTTTGTCGTAAACTTGATCGCATTGCTAATAAGGTCTTCAATGATAAACTTTACCTTGTCGCCGTCGATGATGATCGATTCCGGAAGAGAGTGATCGATATCAAGATGAAACTGCAAACCTTTTTGCAAAGCACTGCTATGATACTGACTCACTATCCCTCTCATAAAAAAGTCTATATCTACAGCCCTCTCTTGAATATCAAATTTTCCTGCTTCGATTTTTGAAAGTTCTATAATACTGTCAATTAGCGACAACAGTTTATTTCCCGAATTAAAGATCTTTTTGGCATAACTTTGGAGTTTTGGATTATCTATATTTTCTACCAAAAGTGTAGCAAAAGCGATGATTGAGTTTAAGGGTGTGCGGATCTCGTGTCTGATATTGGATAAAAACTCATACTTGACTTTTACAGCTTCTTTTGAGATCTCTTGTGCATCTTCGACCTTTTGTTTTTGCCGCTCTACTTCATTTTCAAGCATCTCTATCTTATTTAACTGTTCAGAGATCAAACTCGTTTTCATCCCGTCGTAGGATTTTTTCGGTGTCGATTCTTTAGCAACGCCCAGCGCACCCCGAAGGTCTCCGTTCTCTTTTTTCAGATCAGAGATCAAACGATCTTTTTTGTGGTTGCTGCGCATAAAAAGAAAAACAATCAGCACTACAACAAAAACTGCAATAAAAATGAAAATTAAAAAATTATCTACTATCAATAGGAAACTCCCTCGGCAATCTCCTTAAACGCCTCCATATTCTCCTCAAAAAGCGACACTAAGCGGGGATCGAACTTTTTCCCCTTTTCAGAGATAATATACTCTGCCGCTTTCTCAAAAGGCCATGGCTCTTTATAAGTTCTTTTTTCCAGCAAAGCATCCAATACATCCGCAATCGCTACGATCCTGCCGTAGATATGGATCTGCTCACCCTTTAAGCCTCTTGGATAACCTGTTCCGTCATAATTTTCATGATGTTCATATGCAAGGATCGCTGCAGCTTTGATTAGCTCTCTGCTTGATTGGCTCAACACTTTTTTTGCAAGTGCGGGGTGTGTTTTCATAACTTCAAACTCATCCGTTGTAAGTTTTCCCGGTTTTTGCAAAATATTATGATCTATAAAAATCTTTCCCATATCGTGAAGCGGTGCCGCAAGATAGAGAGTTTTTATCTCCTCATGTGACATATTTCCCTCTAAGATTGCCAGCTGTTTAGAGATCTCCGCCACCCTTTTTACATGAGTACCCAGCCGGCAGCTGTCCGATTCTATGATTGATGAGAGGAGGTGTATCATCTCATTTTGAGCACTCTCCATCTCTGTTAAATAGAGCTGTTTGACATGATCTATCTCACTGTGAAGCTGCTTATTATCGCTTTTAAGTGCTTTTCTGTAGCTATAAAGTTCAAGCTGATTTTTCACTCTTGCTTTGAGTTCATTTGGATGGAAAGGTTTGGTTATGTAGTCAACCGCACCGAGTTTGAAGCCGTGTTCGATCGATGCGGCATCAACTTTTGCCGTTAAAAAGATAATCGGGACATCTTTGAGTGCCGGTGTATTTTTGATAATTTTACAAAGCTGAAAACCGTCAATGACAGGCATCATAATATCTAGCAATATAAGATCAAACCGCTTCTTTTTAAGGATCTCTATCGCTTCGTGCCCGCTGAGTGCATAAGAGAAATTGTAACCGTCACTCTCTAAAATACTCACTGCTACCTGTATATTGTCACTTACATCGTCAACTACTAAGATATTACCCTGCACGTCGATCTCCACATTGCTTTGTTTTGTTATATTATAACACTATTTATGTAAAGCAAGCTCTTTTTCTAAGTATTCTCCCGTATAGGAACCACTTTTTTTATAGTTTTTTGCGAGCTCTTCAGGGGTACCTGCATCGATGATCTCACCACCGCCTGAACCCCCTTCAGGACCCATATCTACTATATAATCGGCATTTTTTACCATATCTAGATTGTGTTCAATAATAAGTACGGAGTTACCGAGTTCTACAAATTTATGCAGTACCCCTGTAAGGCGATCGACATCGGCAAAATGCAGACCCGTAGTCGGTTCATCGAGGATATAAAGAGTTTTCCCCGTATCTTTACGGCTGAGTTCTTTGGAAAGTTTGATACGCTGTGCTTCACCGCCTGAGAGTGTGACGGCGTTTTGTCCGAGTGTAATATACCCAAGCCCCACATCGACAAGAGTTTTGAGTTTTTGATGAATTTTCGGAATCGGTTTGAAAAACTCATACGCTTCATCTACCGACATAGCAAGCACATCGGCGATCGTTTTTCCTTTATAGTATACCTCGAGTGTCTGCTGGTTATATCTCTTCCCTTTACAGCTGTCACATTTGACCATGATATCGGGTAAAAAATGCATCTCTATCTTGATCTCACCCTCACCTTGACACTTCTCACAACGACCGCCTTTAACGTTAAACGAAAAGCGTGAAGCGGTATAACCGCGGATCTGCGACTCTTTTGTCTGTGCAAAAAGGTTTCTGATCTCATCCATCACACCTGTATAAGTTGCAGGGTTTGAACGCGGTGTTCGTCCGATCGGGCTTTGATCGAGGTAGATTACCTTATCAACATGTTCAAGTCCGTTGATCTCTACACCCGCTACTTTATTTACTTTTCTGGCATGGTTTAGAAGCTCTCGTGCAGTAGGTAAAAGTGTCTGCAAGATTAGTGAACTTTTACCGCTTCCGCTCACCCCTGTGATACATACAAAGTTATTGAGCGGGATCTTCACGCTTAAGTCTTCGATATTATTGAGGTTTACGTTTTTGATCTCTATAAACTTCTCTTGTTCACGTCTGTAAAAATACTCGATCTGTTTTCTTCCAAAAAGATAATCAGCCGTAGTTGTTTTTGCTTTTTTCAGTTTCGCAAGTGTCCCGGAAAAAACCACTTCACCGCCGAATTTTCCGGCACCCTCACCGATATCTACGATAAAGTCGGCATGTTCGATCGTCTCTTTATCGTGTTCAACTACGATCACGGTGTTGCCTTTTTCTTGAAGGTTACGAAGTGTTTTTATAAGTTTCAGAGTATCACGCTCATGCAGACCGATACTCGGTTCATCAAGCACATACATCACACCGGTCAGTCCTGAACCTATCTGAGAAGCGATACGGATACGCTGCGCTTCACCGCCGCTAATCGTACGAGCATCACGTCCAAGAGTGATATAACCGAGCCCTACGTCGTGTAAGAAAAAGAGGCGTTCACGGATCTCATTTAGGATCGGAGCTGCCACCATCGTATCTTGCTTATTCAGATAAGTAAAGTTATCTTCTTCGGCAAACCACTCGTACGTTTTTGAGATAGGCATATCTAAAAGCTCAGGGATCTTTTTATCAGATACTTTTACAGCCAATGATTCTCTCTTGAGCCTGTGCCCGCCACATACGTCACACACCTTCTCACTCATATAGTCGCCTAACTCTTTTTCATCTTTGAACATGTCGTAAGCTATACGGATGATCCCCGGCCAGATCCGTTTTACTTTATGTTTCTTCCAGAGAAATTCAACCTCACCGATATTGCCGTGGAGGATCGCTTTTTGTTGATGTGGTTCAAGCTCAGAATAAGGGATCGTGATATCTATATCGTTTGCGGCACAGAACCCTTTTAAAAATGTAAAATAGTATCCCTTGTTAAAACCGTATACGATCTTGATAGCACCCTTTTCGATACTGAGATCGGGATCTACAATCTTCTCGATATCAAGCGTGTAACGCAGTCCCAAACCGTCACACTCAGAACATGCACCCTTTGGGGAGTTAAATGAAAAACTGAGCGGTTCTAATGGATCGAAACTGATCTTACAATCAAAACAGGCATTGTGTTCAGAGTAGTGTATATGCTCTTTGCAGTCCACATCCTCATGGTTTAAAACATCGATCTCAAGTTCACCGTAACTCTCTTTGAGTGCTTTTTCTACAGAGGATGCTATACGGTCTTTGTTCTCCTCCTTGACCACTACACGGTCAACGACAACTTTGATCGTATGTTTTTTCGTTTTGGAAAGCTCTATCTCATCATCAAGGCGTACCATCACACCGTCGATCATTGCACGCACATACCCTTTGTGTACGAGTGATTCGATCAGATCAGCGTAAGAACCTTTATTGTCACGCACAAGCGGCGCCATCATCACAAGCTTCGCACCTTGCGGAAGTTTTGCCACCTCTGCGATAATGTCTGATGCAGACATCTGGGAGATCTTTTTGCCGCACTTATGACAATACTGTACACCGACACGAGCAAAAAGAAGTCTGAAGTAGTCGTAGATCTCTGTAATGGTCCCTACGGTTGAGCGAGGGTTTTTGGAGGTAGTTTTTTGATCAATTGCAATTGCGGGAGTGAGTCCTTCGATCTTATCTACATCGGGTTTGCCGACACGATCCAAAAACTGTCTTGCATAGGAGGACAACGATTCCATATAGCGGCGCTGCCCCTCTGCATACAAAGTATCAAAAGCAAGTGTCGATTTTCCGCTTCCACTCAGACCCGTCATCACTATTAGTTTGTTTTTAGGGATCGACAAATTTATATCTTTTAAATTATTTTCCCTAGCACCTGTTATCGTTATAAGATCTTGTTTACCCATTTATAAATACTCTCTTCATTAAATATGTCACTACTAATATATAAAAAAGCACTATCAGCTTTTTTTGCATTTTTGCATCTACTTTATCTTTTAAAATTATCCCTATATACACCCCTATAAGCGATACTAAACCGATAAGGATACCTTGTGTATAGTCTATATGCCCCTTGATCGAGTGGGATATAAAACCCGATATCGATGAAAAGACAACAAAAAACAGACCTGCCGAGATCGCTTTTTTCAACTCTACATGAAAAAAACCAACAAGTAAAGGTACCAGTATCAAACTCCCGCCGACACCGATGGTTATACTTACAGTCCCTATAAACACACCGATCAAAAAGAGCCAGATCTTAGCCGCTTCTTTCTCCTTTGCATCCTCTTTGATAGGGATAAAAAGTCTTATAAGTGCAAATGTAGCAAAAAGGAGGAAAATTATCTCTAAAGTTCTGTCACTAAATACGGATGTTATATAACCGCTAAGCAAAGCACCTAAAAAGCCTCCAAGACCTATAGTGGTGATCATCGCTACATCCAGAGTCCCTTTTTTGTAATTGAGATAACTTCCAAATATCGATCCGAAAACCATCTGCACAACAGAGATCCCGATTGCACTTTTTGTCTCAACCCCGAGCATCAACAAAAGGGGGACCAAAATTGTCCCTCCCCCTATACCGAAAAAGCCTGAGAGAACCCCCGTAAGGACCCCAGCCGTCAATAATTCAATCATAAGCGCAATTATAACGAAATATAGGAGAATTTAATTTTTGTTTGTGTTTTGATCAAGTATAATCACCCAATAACTAAAGTTACGGTGGTTAATATGTTAAATACTATAGAAGAGGCTGCGATCAATTTTTGCATCCATCAAATCGGTGAGGATCATACACTTTCAGATGGGATCACAAAAAAGAGAACATTTATTGCTTATATCGATCTAGATGCCCAAGGCGGGAAAAGATATAGAGCGTATATAGCTTCTGATCAAGGGTTTATGCAAAAGGTTTCAAAACTTTTCTTAGAAGAGGATGAGAGTGACGAAGAGACTCTCTGTGATATGACTTTAGAGACTGCAAACCTTATTATAGGAAGTGCTAAAGTGATTGCAGAAGAGCAAAACGACTCCCCGTATACGATAAATACGCCTTTTTTTGAGAAAATCGGCGAATTTGACTGTCAGTGTGATGACGCGAAAACACTCATAGTCGGGGATAGTGAGATAACAATAGCGATTAAGGATTTAGATGCCTCATAAAAAATTTGATGCTAAGAGTGATCTGGCATGGATGGATTATTCCGGTATTTTAGATATGGAGGTGGAGTTTTTGGCAGAGCTCGGCGAGACGGAGATCCCTCTTAGAGATATACTCAAGCTTGAAAAAGGTTCTATTATAGACCTTGAAAAACCTGCGGGTGAGAGTGTCGAGTCTTATGTAAACGGCCGTATCTTAGGAAAAGGTGAGGTGATGGTGTATGAGAAGAATCTCGCTATCCGTATCAACGAAGTGTTAGACTCCTCAGCTGTTTTATACTACCTTTCAAAAGAGAAGATATGATCAGATACTTTCTGCTGTTTTTACTCCCGCTTTCACTTTTTGGATCAAAAATCTTAAGTTACAATATCTATGAGCGTACAGACCGCGCCGATGTGATGATCACTTTTGATACCCCCTACACAGGCGTGATCAAACAGAGTAAAGGGAGATCAAAAACCCTTTTAAAACTTGAAAACACCTCTATAGAATCTACAAAAGTAAAAAAGGTCAATTCAAAATACCTAAAATCACTTACAATTACACCGCTTCTTGGCTATACACAGATCGTAGCGGTGACACCGGGTTCTACAAAGCTGATCGCCTCAAAGACTTCAGACGGTTACGGTTTACGTTTACGTTTTAC